>NZ_JBFUBA010000004.1:0-315238 GCF_056405995.1 Polaromonas sp. P1_E11 | reverse complement strand
CACTTCACCGGTGAGATCTACGTTCTCTCCAAGGACGAAGGCGGCCGCCATACGCCATTCTTCAACAACTACCGTCCCCAGTTCTACTTCCGCACGACGGACGTGACCGGTGCGATCGAGTTGCCAGAAGGCAAGGAAATGGTCATGCCAGGCGACAACGTGTCGATCACCGTCAAGCTGATCAACCCGATCGCCATGGAAGAGGGCCTGCGCTTTGCCATCCGCGAAGGCGGCAAGACCGTCGGCGCCGGCGTCGTTGCCAAAATCATTGCGTAATTTCCGCAAACCATAAGGAATTACCATGGCCACCAAGCAAAAAATCCGCATTCGCCTGAAGGCGTTTGATTACAAGCTGATCGACCAGTCGGCAGCTGAAATTGTTGACACTGCCAAGCGCACCGGTGCGATTGTCAAGGGCCCCGTGCCCCTGCCAACGCGCATGAAGCGTTTTGACATCCTGCGTTCGCCCCACGTCAACAAGACGAGCCGCGACCAGCTGGAAATCCGCACGCACCAGCGTCTGATGGACATCGTGGACCCTACGGATAAAACCGTGGACGCCCTGATGAAGCTCGACCTGCCGGCTGGCGTGGACGTCGAAATCAAGCTGCAGTAAGCAAGAAATCGGGGTTTCGGCCACAAGCCGGGCCCCAAAGCGACAGGTTTTAGCCCGGGTTTGCCATTTTTGGCAGCCTGGGCTATACTCTTGGGCTGTCCTTTGCATATTGGCTTCGTGCCTTTGTGGATTGGACAGTTTTATTAACTGTCTTTCACATCAAAACGTCTGTGGCCAATTGAAGTCGCAGCGGTGAAAGTTACGAAAGAACACATCATGAGTCTGAGCAACTCCCTCGGGTTGCTGGGCCGCAAAGTTGGCATGATGCGTCTGTTTACGGATGATGGGGACACAGTTCCTGTCACCGTGGTGGATGTATCGAACAACCGCGTGACCCAGGTTAAAACCGAAGCAAATGACGGCTACGATGCCCTCCAAGTGGCATTTGGCGCGCGCAAAGCATCGCGCGTGACCAAGCCGGCCGCCGGCCACCTTGCGAAAGCAGGCGTTGAAGCTGGTGAAATCCTGAAAGAATTCCGCGTGACGGCTGATGTCGCAGGCAAATACGCTGCCGGTACTGTTGTGCCCGCAGCCGACGTGTTTGCCGTGGGCCAGCTGGTGGACGTGCAGGGCACCTCCATTGGTAAAGGCTACGCCGGCACCATCAAGCGCCACAACATGAGCTCGCAGCGCGCGTCGCACGGTAACAGCCGTTCGCACAACGTTCCCGGCTCCATCGGTATGGCGCAGGATCCTGGTCGTGTGTTTCCTGGTAAACGCATGACGGGCCATCTGGGTGACGTCACCGTGACCACGCAAAACCTGAACATCGTGCGCATCGACGAAGCCCGTCAGCTGCTGATGATTCGCGGCGCTGTGCCTGGTTCCAAAGGCGGTTTTGTCACGGTTCGTGCCGCGATCAAGGCCAAGCCCACCACCGCTGCTAAAGGAGCGAACTGATGCAGGTCGAACTCCTGAATGACCAAGGTCTGGCCTCGTCCAAAGTGGATGTGCCTGATACCGTGTTTGGTCGCGAATACAACGAAAGCCTGATTCACCAGGTGGTCGTGGCCTTCCAGGCCAACGCCCGCCAGGGTACCCGGGCCCAGAAGGACCGTGAGCAGGTTCGTCACTCGACCAAGAAGCCTTTTAAACAAAAGGGCACCGGTCGTGCTCGTGCTGGTATGACGTCTTCGCCACTGTGGCGCGGCGGCGGTCGTATCTTCCCGAACATGCCTGATGAAAACTTCACGCAGAAGATCAACAAGAAGATGTATCGCGCCGGCATGGCGTCCATCTTCTCGCAACTGGCGCGCGAAGGCCGCCTGGCTGTGGTTGATTCGCTGGCTGTGGATTCACCCAAGACGAAAGTCCTGGCTGACAAGTTCAAGGCCATGAACCTCAACTCGGTGCTGGTCATCGCTGATGTGGTTGATGAAAACCTGTACCTGGCTTCCCGCAATCTGGTGAACATCCTCGTGGTTGAGCCCCGTTACGCCGATCCGGTGTCGCTGGTTCACTACAAGAAGGTTCTGGTCACCAAGGCTGCCATGGACCAACTCAAGGAGATGTTCGCATGAGCGCCCGTAACCCATCTTCTCCAAAACTGAAATTCGACGAAGGCCGCCTGATGCAGGTTCTGGTCGCTCCCATCGTGTCTGAAAAGGCGACGATGATTGCGGACAAGACCAATGCCGTGACCTTCAAGGTGCTGCAGGACGCTACCAAATTTGAGATCAAGGCTGCTGTGCAGCTGATGTTCAAGGTGGACGTCCAGTCGGTTGCCGTCCTCAACATCAAAGGCAAGACCAAACGCTTTGGCAAATCCGTGGGCCGCCGCGACAACATTCGCAAGGCTTACGTGACGCTCAAGCCAGGTCAAGAGCTCAACCTCGGTGGGGAGTCTGCGTAATGGCTGTCATTAAAATGAAACCCACCTCTCCCGGCATGCGCGGGATGGTGAAGATCTCCCGGGATCACCTGCACAAGGGTGAGCCTTACGCGCCGCTGCTGGAGCCACAATTCCAGAAGTCCGGCCGTAACAACAACGGGCACATCACTGTTCGCCACAAAGGCGGTGGTCACAAGCATCACTACCGTGTGGTCGACTTCAAGCGCAACAAGGACGCCATTCCGGCCAAGGTCGAACGTATCGAGTACGACCCCAACCGCACGGCCCACATTGCGTTGCTCTGCTACGCCGACGGCGAGCGCACCTACATCATCGCCCCTCGCGGCCTTGAAGTCGGCGCCACGCTGATCAGCGGTTCGGAAGCGCCGATTCGCGTGGGTAACACCCTGCCGATCCGCAATATTCCTGTCGGTTCGACGATCCACTGCATCGAGATGCAAATCGGCAAGGGCGCGCAAATCGCCCGTTCCGCCGGCACCTCTGCAACCTTGTTGGCCCGCGAAGGTACCTACGCCCAGGTGCGTATGCGCTCCGGTGAAGTTCGCAAGATCCACATCGAATGCCGCGCCACCATTGGTGAAGTCGCCAACGAAGAACACAGCCTGCGCCGTCTCGGCAAGGCCGGTGTGAAGCGCTGGATGGGTATTCGCCCGACCGTTCGCGGTGTGGTGATGAACCCGGTTGACCACCCGCACGGCGGTGGCGAAGGCAAGACCGGCGAAGGCCGTCATCCTGTCGATCCATGGGGTAACCTGACCAAGGGCTACCGCACCCGCAACAACAAGCGCACGCAAGTGATGATTGTTTCGCGTCGCAAGAAGTAAGGCTAACCCATGACACGTTCACTCAAAAAAGGTCCGTTTGTCGACCATCATTTGGTAGCCAAAGCCGACAAGGCCGTTACCAACAAGGACAAAAAGCCGATCAAGACCTGGTCGCGTCGCTCCATGATCCTGCCCGAGTTCATCGGCCTGACCATCGCCGTGCACAACGGCAAGCAGCACGTACCTGTCTACATCACCGATCAAATGGTTGGCCACAAGCTGGGCGAGTTCGCACTCACCCGGACTTTCAAAGGTCATCCGGCTGATAAAAAAGTTGTGAGAAAGTAAGGAAAAGACCATGGAAACACGTGCAACCCTCCGGGGCGTTCGTCTGTCGGTCGACAAGGGCCGTCTGGTCGCTGACCTGATCCGCGGCAAGAAAGTGGATCAAGCCCTCAACATCCTGAATTTCACGCAGAAAAAAGCTGCTGGAATCATCAAGAAGGTTGTGGAGTCCGCCATCGCCAACGCTGAACACAACGATGGCGCCGACATCGACGAACTGAAGGTGAAAACCATCTACGTCGAACAAGGTGCCACGCTCAAGCGTTTCTCCGCGCGCGCAAAAGGCCGCGGCAACAGCATCAGCAAGCCCACGTGCCATGTGTACGTGGTCGTTGGCAACTAAAGGCAGCAGGATATGGGACAAAAAATCAACCCAACCGGGTTTCGCCTTGCAGTTAGCCGCAACTGGTCTAGCCGCTGGTACGCAAGCAACCGTGACTTCGCCGGCATGCTGGCCGAAGACATCAAGGTTCGCGAGTACCTGAAGGCCAAGCTCAAGAACGCTGCGGTTTCGCGCGTTCTGATCGAGCGCCCCGCCAAGAACGCCCGCATCACGATTTTCTCGGCACGTCCGGGCGTCGTGATCGGCAAAAAAGGCGAGGACATCGAGAACCTCAAGAAAGAACTGAGCCGCCAGCTGGGTGTGCCGGTCGCCGTGAACATCGAAGAAGTTCGCAAGCCTGAAATTGATGCCAAGCTCATCGCTGACAGCATCACGCAACAGCTTGAAAAACGCATCATGTTCCGCCGTGCGATGAAGCGCGCCATGCAAAACGCCATGCGTCTGGGTGCCCTGGGCATCAAGATCATGTCGTCCGGCCGCCTCAACGGCATTGAAATCGCTCGCTGCGAGTGGTACCGCGAAGGTCGCGTGCCCCTTCACACCCTGCGCGCCGACATCGACTACGGCACCTCTGAAGCCAAGACCACCTATGGTGTGATCGGCGTCAAGGTCTGGGTCTACAAGGGCGACACGCTGGGCCGCAACGATGCACCAGGCGCCAAGATGGTGGAAACACCAGCCGACGAAGAACGCAAGCCGCGCGGCCCACGCCGTGATGCCCGTCCTGGCGATCGCCCTGGTTCCGACCGTCCTGCTCCACGCGGTGCCCGTGCACCACGAGGTGCGACCAACACCGCTCCGGTAGATGGAAGCGACAAGCCGGCTGAAGCTACTCCTGGTAGCGAAGCCCCGAAAACCACCGTTAAGCGCGTCCGTAAAGCCGCGCCAGCTGCAGCAGCTGACGGTGCCAAGACCGAGTAATCGGTCTATTAACGGAGAATCAAAATGCTGCAACCCGCTCGCAGAAAATACCGCAAAGAGCAAAAAGGCCGCAACACCGGCATCGCAACCCGGGGTTCCTCGGTTGCGTTCGGTGACTTCGGTCTCAAATGCACTGACCGTGGCCGTCTGACGGCCCGTCAAATTGAAGCCGCACGCCGTGCGATTTCCCGTCACGTCAAACGTGGCGGCCGTATCTGGATCCGTGTCTTCCCGGACAAGCCGATTTCCCAAAAGCCTGCTGAAGTGCGTATGGGTAACGGTAAAGGTAACCCAGAGTATTACGTGGCTGAAATCCAGCCCGGCAAGATCGTGTTTGAAATCGTTGGCGTGCCCGAAGAGCTGGCCCGTGAAGCGTTCCGCCTGGCTTCTGCCAAGCTGCCGCTGCGCACCACCTTCGTCAGCCGCATGATTGGCCAGTAAGGGGAAATGACCATGACCAAATCCACTGAACTCCGCCAAAAAGACGTTGCCGGCCTGAAAACCGAAGTCAAAGAGCTGCAAAAAGCCCACTTTGGCCTGCGCATGCAAAAAGCCACGCAGCAACTGACCAACCTTTCCACGCTGCGGTCCACGCGTCGCAGCATCGCTCGCGCCAAGACTATCCTGGCCGAAACCATCGTCAAGCAAGGAGCCAAAAAATGACGGAAGCTAAAAAATCCCTCAAGCGCACCTTGATCGGCAAGGTGGTCAGCGACAAGCGCGCCAAGACCGTCACGGTCCTGGTTGAGCGTCGTGTGAAGCACGAGCTGTATGGCAAGATCGTATCGCTGTCCAGCAAGTACCACGCCCATGACGAAAAAGGCGAGTACCACACGGGTGACGTGATCGAGATCACCGAAAGCCGCCCGATCTCCAAGACCAAGAACTGGGTTGTGACCCGTCTGGTTGAAAAGGCTGCGATCGTTTAAGTCTTGGGTTTACCTCAAGGCTGACGTCAAGTCACTCTCTAAAAAATGGCTCACCTTGGTGGGCCATTTTTGTTTGCGCCGGCGATGTGTACGCTGTGTTCCCTGGTATGCCCTTCAAGGTCAGGTCGGTTTTCGCACAGTGAGCGCACGCTTTTCAGCTCCGCACTAAACTGCGGGAGTTGATTTTCAACCCATTTATTATTTGAGGAGCACACCATGATCAAAGTAGGCGACACCCTTCCGGCCACCACGCTGATGGAATTTTCTGAAATTGAAGGCAACGGCTGCAGCATTGGCCCCAACCCGGTCGACGTGGCCAAGGCCACCGCCGGCAAGACCATCGCGTTGTTCGCGCTTCCCGGTGCATTCACGCCCACCTGCTCGGCCAAGCATGTGCCTGGCTATGTGGAGAAATTTGCCGAGTTCAAGGCCGCAGGTGTTGACGAGATCTGGTGCCTGAGCGTGAACGATGCGTTTGTCATGGGCGCCTGGGCGCGCGACCAGAAGACCGGCGACAAGGTTCGTATGCTGGCCGACGGCAGCGCGGAATTCGCCAAGGCCACGGGCCTGACACTGGACCTGACGGCGCGCGGCATGGGCGTGCGCAGCAACCGCTATTCCATGCTGGTCAAAGACGGCAAGGTCACCAGCCTGAATGTTGAAGGCCCCGGCAAGTTTGAAGTCAGTGATGCCGCCACGCTGCTGGCACAAGCCAAAGGCTGATCACGCTGCCCTGGCCCTCAAGGGCCTGCCAAAGCCGCTGTCTCCCGGTCAGCGGCTTTTTTGTGTCCTGCTGGTTATGGCGGGCTGACTTCGGTCCGTTCCTTGCTATCAATACCATAGCTGCTTGCGCCCGGCATTATTGGTCTGTAGCCTGTCCTGGCTACAAGTCGACCTTGAGATAGTGCGCGCCCGGGATCGGGTTGTGATAGTAGGGCGGTATCTCGGAGAATCCCAGCTCGGCATACAGGGCACGCGCTGACTCCATGTCGTCCAGCGTGTCCAGCAGCACCGAGGAATAACCCGCCACGCGCGCCGCGTCCAAAATCGCCTCTGCCAGCTGCCGGCCCAGGCCGAGGCGGCGAAAGGGCTGGCGTACATACAGCCGCTTCATTTCCCCGGCATTCGGGTAGTCGACCGAGTCCAGTGCACGCAGCGCGCAACAGCCGGCGACTTCGCCGTCGACCAGGGCCAGCAGCAGCGCACCCTCAGGGTCATCGTACTCCCCGGGCAGTTCGGCCAGTTCGGCCTCAAAGTTCTGGAAGCACAGGTCAATGCCCAGCTGCTCCGCATACTCGCGAAAAATCAGGCGCGTGGCAGCCAGCTGCTCCGGCGTGTCGGGCGTGATGAACTGGATGAAGGGGCGTTGCACGGATCGGCGGGGGAGAAGTCGATAACCAGTTTACCGTGATTTGCAACTGGAGAGCAGGCCCGGGACGCCCCGGCCGGAGGCATCAAAATGCAGGCGCGGCCAGTGTAGACACCCAGTAAGCCACGCCGCCGCAGACCGCCAGGATCAGCGCCGCAGCCAGGCGCGAGACCGTGTCGTCCCGCGATGGCGGGGCCGGCACCACCAGCTCCTTGTCACCGTGCAGCATGGCGCCGACCAGGTTGTGCTTGCGGGTCAGGTAATAAACGATGGCCGCGATGTGCAATACCACCAGGGCCAGTAGCACCCACTTGCCAATGTTCTTGTGATAGTTGGTTGCCAGGCCAACGGTGGCATTGGAGACAAAACGTGTCAGCGGGCCGGCAAAGGCAATTTCGTCGTCGCTCAGCAGGCCCGTGCCGACCTGGGCCACCAGAAATCCCAGCATGGCGAACACCGAACCAGCGCCGATCGGGCTGTGGCCGACACCGTGTTCGGGCTTGCCCTGGCCCTTGAGGTAGCTGATGACGCTTTGGGGCGCATAGATGAACGCCCCAAAACGAGACCAGCGCCCACCCACCAGGCCCCAGACAATGCGAAACAGCAGCAGGGCCAGCACGGTATAGCCAAACCGGAAATGCCAGACCATGGCGTTGCCACCGATGGTGCCGGTAATGGCCAGCCCCAACACACAAGCCACCAGCGCCCAGTGAAAAAACCGCGTGGGGAAATCCCAGACGCGCACCTTGTGAAGATTTTTATTGGTGTACATGCTCACTCCTCGTTCTTGCTGGTTGTTTTATGCAACGGTGCTCTTTATACGGCCTCGCTGCCACTTGGTGCTTTCCCGTAGCGCATAAGTTCCTGCGGAACTTATCAGGTCTGGCTAAACTCAGCCCTATGGCAACAGGCAAAGTGTGTTGCCATTGCCCCATCTTAAGAAAAAACCTACGAGGAACCCCATGAAAGCTTTTGCCTGTATCGCCGCGGCCGCCACATTGATGGCCATGGCTGCTCCGGCCTCCGCGCAGTTTGCCAAACCCGAAGACGCCATCAAATACCGCCAGAGCGCGTTGTTTGTCATGGCCCAGCACTTCGGACGCGTCGGCGCCATGGCCAACGGCCGTGTCCCCTTCGATGCCAAAGTCGCAGCGGAAAATGCAGAAATCGTGGCCGACATGGCCAAGCTTCCGTGGGCCGGCTTTGGCCCCGGCACCGACAAGGGTGGCAACACCAAAGCCAAGCCTGAAATCTGGGCCGAACAAGCCAAGTTCAAGGAAGGCCATGAAAAGCTCGTCGCAGAGACTGCCAAGCTGGCCGCCGCAGCCAAAACCGGCAACCTTGATAACCTGAAGACCGCATTCACGTCCACGGCCGGCACTTGCAAGGCTTGCCACGACGCGTTCAGGGCGCAGTAAGTAACCCCCTGTTGAAGCTCACTTCGTGTAGCTTCCTCTCCCCCTCAGGGGGACAGGCGCCTTGCGACCGGCGAAGCCGGATCGCGGCCCCTGCTGGCTGAAATCGGGGATGTAGGTTCTGCTATTAAATTTATAGCAGGTTGCCCCATCCCATATGGTAAAAAGGCCTGTTTCATTGCTGAAACAGGCCTTTTTTTCGGGCGGGGAACGCTTATCAGGTCTCTTTGAGAAGCTTTTCGATCAGCTGGTGCAGCGCCGCAAAGTCGGGCTCGCCCACGTACTGTTTGACGATCTCGCCGCGCTTGTTGACCAGGTAGGTGGTGGGTGTGAGCTGCACATCGCCCCATGCTTTGGCCACTGCGCCCGTGTTGTCGATGGCCACCTTGAAAGGAAGCTGGCGCGTCTGCGTGTAATTGACGACATAGCTGGGCGGGTCGTAGCTCATGGCCACGGCCAGCGTGTCGTAACCCTGGGATTTGTATTTGTTGTACGTCGAAATGACCTTGGGCATCTCAGCCACGCAAGTCACGCAACTGGTGGCCCAGAAATTGACGAGGGTGACCTTGCCTTTCAAGTCGGCGGTGGTTTGTTTGCTGCCGTCCAGCAGCACAAAGGTCGACTCCGGGGCGGCCTCAGCGCCGCCACATCCCGGCAGGCAGGCAAGGGCCGCCACAGCCAAAATACCGGCCAGTGCCGTGCGGCATACTGTCAGGCGGGATGTCAATTTCATTGGAAGGACCTCATCATGCAACGTCGCAATTTTAACCAGGCCGGCGTCAGCGCGTTGGGCGCACTGATATTGGCCACTTACCACCAGGCCCACGCACTCTCGCTCGGGGACTTGTCAGGCATCAGCAATGCCGACGCCAGCGCCGGCCTGAAAACAGCCCTCGAGAAAGGCGCTGTCGCCGCCGTCGCCCTGCTGGGCAAGACAGATGGATTCCTCGGCAACCCAAAAGTTCGCATTCCTTTGCCCGGATATCTTGAAGACGCGTCGAAAATTCTGAAAACCCTCGGCAAGGGCAGGCAAATCGACGAGCTGGTCACCTCCATCAACCGCGCCGCCGAAGCCGCCGTGCCCATGGGCAAGGACTTGCTGGTCAGCGCCGTCAGGGGCATGAACGTCTCCGACGCCAAGAACATCCTGACTGGCGGTGAAACCTCTGTGACCAGCTTCTTTGCTGAAAAGACCCGCGCCCCGCTGGGCGTGAAGTTTCTGCCCGTGGTGACCAAGGCGACCGAAAAAGTCGGCCTGGCTAACAAGTACAACGAATTCGCCGGCAGGGCCGCCGGCTTTGGCCTGGTCAAGAAAGAAGACGCCAACATCCAGCAGTACGTGACCGGCAAATCGCTGGATGGCTTGTACCTGATCATCGGCGAGGAAGAAAAGAAGATCCGGCAAGACCCGGTAGGCACGGGCAGCGCCATCCTCAAGAAGGTCTTCGGATCCATGAAATAACGGTTTTGCTGAAGTATTGCAGCGCAAATCGGCTTTCAGCCCATATAGGGCGGGCACAAGCAGCTATCAAAAAGTGAGCGGTATAGAGGGCAGGGCGGCGGGATCTGATTCAGGAACAGGACGGCGTTCGCATTGGGGCGGGCGGCTCCGAAAAAACGCATTTGCTTACATGCGGTTGGTAAATATGACCACGCGGGAAATGCCTTAACAGCCTCGCCGATAAACGTGCTCTGATCAGGTTGCAGCGAACGGTCTGGAGCGGCTGCAGATACCGCGGATTACCGACGGTATGTGAAGAATGCCGCTCAAGCCGCCAAGCTGGGTTATGCAGGCTTCATCCCGCGGCTGGGGGGCAACGGATGGACGCCGGCATGAAGCGCCGCCACGTCAGCAAATCCGACAAATGCCGAAACAAGGATTTATCATCAAGAAGGACAGCCATCGCTTCCCGGTGTGTGGCAACCTTGCGGTTCACGCTTCGGGGTTGTGTCCGGTTCGGATTCGCGCTTCGCACTCCCGCACGAAACCCACGAGGTGAGCCATGAACGAGCACCCCGATCCATGCCCCAGAGGCGCCGGCCCAGACCCTTCTGCCGCCACGGTGTCGGCAGTCACGGGATCGGGTGTGCGGCGGAAGTTATTGCTGGCTGTGCTGATGTTCGCCTCTCATGCCGGCTTCGCGGCCCCCTTGCTCAATGAGCCCATCCAGCCAATCCCCCTCACGCTGAAGCAGGACCCGGCCCGTGCCGAAATCGGGCGGCAGCTGTTTCACGATCCACGCCTGTCCGGAAACGGGCGCGTGTCCTGTTTCAGCTGCCATGACCTGACAAAGGGCGGCGGTGACGGCCGTGACCGCTCCGTCGGGCTCAACGGCGGGCTGACGGGCGTCAATGCCCCAACGGTGTTCAATGCGGCGCTCAATTTCAGGCAATTCTGGAACGGTCGCGCCGAATCGCTGGAGTCCCAGGTGGACCACGTCATGCTGAACCCGATCGAGATGGGGTCGAAGTGGGAAGAAGTGGTTCGCAAGATAGCGGACGACACGAAATACAAAAGCGCGTTTGCCGCGGCCTACAAAGACGGCGTGACCAAAGCAAACATCCAGAACGCCATCGCGACATTCGAGCGGACGCTGATCACACCCAACTCACGCTTTGACAAATATCTGCGCGGCGACGCCAGCGCCATTACCGACGCGGAGAAGGTTGGCTACGCCAGGTTCAAGCAGTACGGGTGCGTCGCCTGCCACCAGGGCGTCAATGTGGGCGGCAACATGTTCCAGAAGTTCGGTGTCATGGGCGACTATTTCGCAAAGAGGGGCAACCCGACGGAGGCCGATCTTGGCCGGTACCTCGTCACGAAGGTGGAAAGCGACAAGCACGTCTTCAAGGTGCCGAGCCTGCGCAACATCGCGCTGACGGCGCCTTATTTTCACGATGCCTCGGCCAAGACGCTGGAAGATGCCGTCGATGTCATGTTCAGGTACCAGCTCGGGCGCGTTGCCTCCAGGGAAGACAAGGCGTCCATCGTCAAATTCCTCAATACGCTCACCGGCGAACGGGACTTCAAACCGTGAAAAAAAAGAATCAACTTGCCCTGGCGCCTATGGCGACGATCACTGCCGTGCTGCTGCTCATCCTGGTGTTCCTGTATAGCAAAACCCAAAGCTTCGACGAGTCGCACTACTTTGAGGATATGGCCGTGATGCGCCACCTGAAGCAGCTGGACGCGCAGTGGGAGCTGGATGTGCTGAAGTCCAGGATCGGGATTAACACGCACTACGATGCGCTGGCCGATAACCAGGGCGAGATGGCCCGGCTCATGGAACAACTCGAGTCGGGTACCGACGCCCACAAGCACGATGCATCCGGACAGGCGGACAAGCTCGCGGCGCTGGAACGCGCTGTGCAGGACAAAGCCGTCCTGATCGAGCAATTCAAGTCGCACAACTCTGTGCTGCGAAACTCGCTGGCCTTTCTTCCCACCGCAGCGGAAGATGTCCAGCAGTCGCTCGGGCCCGGCCGCGGTACCACAGAGCTGGCACTCCGGCAGATTTCGTCTGACGTCAGCAGGCTGCTGCTCGCGAGCATGCTGTACAGCCAGAGCCCGACCGACGAAAAGGGTGCCGAGATAGAAGAGGAACTGGGCCGGCTTGACGGCAAGCTGCGCCATACTCCGCCGGGCATTGCCGACAGGCTGGGGATCTTCCGCGCGCATGTGCAGACCATCCTGCGCGAACAAAAAACAGTCAATGAACTTCTCGCGGGTATTTCCTCGGCACCGACCGCCAAATTGCTCGATGCGGCCAACGATGCATCGACGATCGAGCAGCAGCGCGCGGGGGTGGAGGGCGAGCGCTACGGCCGCTACCTGCTGATTTTCTCGGCGGTGCTGGTGGCCCTGCTGCTGTATGCAGCCCTTCACGTGTTTCGCAGCCATGCCGTGATCCGGCGCGTCAACACGGAACTCCAGGCGGCCAATGAACACCTCGAACAGCGCGTGCAGGAACGGACGCAGGAGCTGCGCCAGGCGCAAAGCGAGCTGATGACCACTGCGCGCCAGGCGGGCATGGCCGAGATCGCCACCAATGTGCTGCACAACGTGGGCAACATCCTCAACAGCGTCAACGTCTCGGCCGACCTCATCGGCAGCACCTTGCACAAATCCAGGGTGCAGGGGCTTTCCCGGGGCGTGCAGCTGATGAACGAGCACGCCGCAGACCTGGCCCATTTTCTGGTTCACGACGAGAAGGGCAAGATACTGCCGGGCTATTTGAATGGAATCTCCCAGACCCTGGTGCAGGAGCAACAGGGCATGCTCAAGGAGCTGGAACTTCTCACCAGAAGCATCGACCACATCAAGGACGTCGTCGCCACCCAGCAATCGTACGCAGGCGGGAGCAGCATCGTTGAGCCGGTGCAGATCAGCGACCTGGTGGAGGACGCGCTGCGGATGAACGGTGTCTCACTGGCGCGCCACGGAGTCACTGTGGTGAAGGAGTTCGCGCAGGTGCCAGAAGCACTGCTGGACCGCTCACGGGTCCTGCAGATTCTCGTGAACCTGATCAGCAACGCCAAAAATGCCATGGCAGGCATGTCGCCCGGATCGCACAAGATCACGCTGCGGGTGGAGCCTGTTGGCGACTCGACCTTGCGGGTCTCCGTCATGGATGTGGGAGAGGGAATACCGGCAGAAAACCTCACGCGGATTTTCTCGCACGGATTTACGACGCGCAAAACAGGCCACGGCTTTGGGCTGCACAGTTGCGCGCTGGCGGTCAGCCAGATGGGCGGGACACTTTCCGCTCACAGCGACGGGCCGGGCCGGGGCGCCACCTTCACACTGGAGCTGCCAATGGATATTGCGCAGACTAAATCATGACGCAGCTCCAGAACCAGCGCATCCTGCTGATCGACGACATGCCGTCGATCCATGAGGACTTTCGCAAAATCCTCGCAGCGAAACCGCCGGCGCGTGATCTGGACGCTGCCGAAACCGAGTTGTTTGGTGAGGCCACGCAGATTTCCTACGGTGATTTTGAACTGGACTCCGCTTATCAGGGCGCTGAAGGTGTTGCCAAGGTGGAGGAATCCATCCAGACCGGGCGGCCCTATGCCATGGCTTTTGTGGACATGCGCATGCCGCCGGGCTGGGACGGTGTGGAAACCATCGAGCGGCTTTGGCGTGTCGACCCGCATGTACAGATCGTGATCTGCACCGCGTATTCCGACCACCCTTGGGAAGATGTGCTGGCGCGGCTGGACGTGCAGGACCGTCTGCTGGTGCTCAAAAAGCCATTCGACATGATCGAAGTCAGCCAGCTCGCGAGAACACTGACCGCCAAATGGGAACTCGCGCGGCGGGCGGCAGCGCAGGTGAGCAGCCTGGAAGATACCGTGCAGGATCTCAGGGCAACCGAAGCGGCTTTGCGCCAGTCCAACAAGGAACTCGAAGCCTTCTCGTATTCACTCGCGCATGACCTGCGCTCTCCCCTGAACTCGATTGACGGCTTCAGCCATTTGCTTCAAAAGGCCGTCAGCGGTGATGCGGCGGAACGCGCGAGGCATTACCTGAGCCGGATACGCGAGGGGGTCAGGCAAATGGGTGAGCTCACGGACGGCCTGCTCTTGTTGGCCCAGGTGTCCCGTACCAACCTGAAGGTCGAGACAGTCGACCTCACGGCAATAGCCGAGCGCGTGCGCGTTGACTGCCAGAAACGCAATACCGCGCGGGATGTGAAAGTCCACATAACGCCCAACCTTACCGCTGTGGGTGACTCCGCGTTGCTGTGCCAGGTAATGGAAAACCTTATTTCCAACGCATGGAAGTTCACCGCCCATGCCACTGCCCCCGAGATCTGGGTTGGGGCGCAGCAGCCCGACAACGAAAGTACGGTTTATTTCGTCCGTGATAACGGTGCCGGGTTTGACATGATGTATGCAGACAAGCTGTTCGGTACCTTCCAGCGCCTGCATTCGCCGGGTGAGTTTGCAGGAATGGGAATCGGGCTGGCAAGCGCTCACCGGATCATTTCCCGTCACGGCGGTCGTATCTGGGCCGAAGGCGCGGTGGGGCAGGGCGCCACATTCTTCTTCACCATACCATCGCCTGTGCGGCAACATTCGCCCGATGAAAGCCCGGCTGATGCGAAAAAACACAGGAGCCAGCCATGACTCAACTGCAGAACCGGCGCATTTTGCTGATCGACGACATGCCGTCCATCCACGAAGACTTCCGGAAAATTCTTGCGTCCAGGCCGGTTGCGCATGAGCTGGATGATGCCGAAGCCCTGTTGTTTGGCGACGCCGCGCCGGTGTCCGATGATGGCTTTGAGCTGGACTCGGCCTACCAGGGACGTGAAGGTCTGGACAAGGTCGAGGCATCCGTTCGGGCCGGGCGACCCTATGCCATGGCCTTTGTGGACATGCGCATGCCGCCGGGCTGGGACGGTGTGGAGACCATCGAACGGCTCTGGCGTGTAGATCCACAGATACAGATCGTCATCTGCACCGCCTATTCCGACCACGCCTGGGAAGACGTATTCGCACGGCTGCAAGCACGGGATCGCCTGCTGATTCTGAAAAAACCGTTTGACCCTGTTGAGGTCAGCCAGCTGGCAAGAATGCTGACCACCAAATGGGAGCTGGCGCAGCAGGCGGCCGCGCAGGTGAGCGGCCTGGAGGAAGCCGTGCAGGAGCGCACCCGCGCCTTGCATGACAGCGAATCACAACTGCGCCAGATCACGGACAGCGTGCCCGCCCTGATTGCCTATATCGACGCCGGGCAGCGCTTTCAGTTCCATAACCTTGCCTACGAGGAAGTTCTTGGCCTGAAGCATGGTCAGATTCACGGCAAGACCATGCGCGAGCTGATGGGCGACGAGCTCCACGAAAAAGAGCGGGGCAAGATTGAAGAGGCGCTTGCTGGTTACGCGGCGCAATACGACCGCACGCAGGCCACGTCGGATGGCCAGCTGCGCGACTACGTCATGCAGTACTTTCCACGCTACGGCGAAAACGAGGACGAAGGCAAGGTCGTCGGCTTTTTCTCGCTGGGTACCGACGTGACCGAACTCAAGCGCATTGACCGCATGAAGAGCGAGTTTGTCTCTACCGTCAGTCATGAGTTGCGCACCCCGCTGACCTCCATTCGCGGCTCACTGGGCCTGATCGCCGGCGGCGTGGCCGGAGAGCTGCCGGCCATGGCCAAAAACCTGGTTGGCATCGCCACCAGCAATTGCGAGCGGCTCATCAGGTTGATCAACGACATTCTGGACAGCGAAAAAATCGAATCCGGAAAAATGCGTTTTGACTTCCAGCAGATGGAACTGCAGCCTTTGCTGGCGCAAGCCCTGACAGCCAACGAAGGCTTCGCAGGCCAGCACAATGTCAAGCTGGTTCTGGATGCCCCGGCAGAAGCGGTAAGGGTTAGCGTCGACAGCGACAGGCTGACCCAGGTCATTACGAACCTGTTGTCCAATGCCGTGAAATTCGCGCCAGCCCAGTCCCGCGTGGAAGTCCGGCTGCTGTGCAAGACCGGCAGGGTTCGGGTGGAAGTCGCCGACAGCGGCCCCGGCATTCCCGAAGAGTTTCGAAAACGCATCTTTCAGAAATTCTCGCAAGCCGACACATCGGACACCCGAAAAATGGGTGGCACAGGCCTGGGCCTGAACATCTCGCGCGCCATCGTGGAGCGGATGGGCGGCCAAATCGGGTTCACGACGGAAACCGGCGTCGGAACTGTTTTCTTCTTTGAGCTGCCCGAGGCGGTGCCGGCGCCGATTCAAACCAGCATCAGGTCCGGCGCAGCGACCAGGCCGCTTATCCTGGTCTGCGAAGACGATCCCGACATTGCCCGCCTGATCAACCTGATGCTTGATAAAGGCGGCTTTGACTCGGACATGGTGCACAGCGCAGGGCAGGCGCTGGAGCAAGTCATGCTGATGCCCTACGCAGCCATGACGGTCGATCTGAACCTGCCCGACCAGGACGGCATCAGCCTGATCCGGGCACTGCGCCGCGAAGAGGCGACGAAAGACCTGCCGATCGTGGTGGTCTCGGCCAACGCCGAAGAAGGCGAGCTCGAGTTCAATACCCAGCCGCTGGCGGTTTCAACATGGCTGGAAAAACCCATCGACGAGAACCTGCTGATCCTCAGTTTGCACCGTGCCATCGGAAACATGGCCGAAGGCCGGCCGCGCATTTTGCACGTCGAGGACGACCTCGATATCCAGCGCATTGCCGCAGCCATTGCCCAGGACTTTGCCACCTTTGAATTTGCCGCCACGCTGCGCGAGGCACGCGACCAGCTGGCGCGCCGCCGCTACGACCTGGTGCTGCTCGACCTGACGCTGAAGGACGGCTCGGGCTGGGGGTTGCTGGACACCATTGAAGCGCTGGACATCGTCCCGCCAGTGGTCGTGTTTTCTGCGCACGATGTGGAGTCGAAGCAAAGCCAGCGCGCCGAAGCAGTGCTGGTCAAGGCACACACCTCCAACGAAGAACTGATTCGAACCCTGCAGCGAGTGCTTGATGAAAGCTTGTGGGGAACGGTTCACCCACCTCTAAGTATCTGATCCCCCTGTCCAAGCTCACTGCGTGTAGCTTGTTTCCCCTCAAGGGGACGGCGCCTAGGGCCGGCGAAGCCGGACCCGCGGCCCCCGCTGGTGGAATACCCCCGTTAGTTACGCCATCGGACTCTTCAAGCCAGCGGATGCCGCGGAACCGGCTTTGCCGGGCCGCAGGCGCCGTCCCCTGCAAGGGGAAAAGGGCTACACGCAGTGAGCCCGATAGGGGTGTGCCCATTGTGCGGCTTTGCCAGACCGCAGGCGGGCGGCCCCCGAGGGGCTGGAGCCCGCGGCTCCAAGCCTGCCTGCGCAGGCTTGGACGGGCGACAGAGGCGAAGCGTCTCGCGAGCCGCGGCCTGCAAGGCCTCGGGAGCTACACGAAGTGAGCGACCGTGGGGGCTCTACTTCTTTTGACTGGCGCGGTAGACCTGCATCACCGTCGCGAAGTCGCGATCAAAGTTGATAGGCAGGAAGGTGTCGTTGCCGGGCAGCTGCTTTTTCAGTGTGGGCGAGAAGCCGTAGCTGAACGAGCACTTTTTGACGCGTGCCTGCAGTTCGGGCGAAACGTCCTTGCTCATGGTCCAGGTTTCCGTCATGAAAGGCGGGCTTTCCCAGATGGTGCGGATGCTTGAGCCTTTGACGTCGCCCTTGACGACCATGCGCTGGTACAAATCGCTGGCCACGGCTGCGGCCGGATAAAAACCATGCATCACGCCCGTGACGGAGCGCTCGTGGCCGTTGGAGAACACGACTTCGTAGTCCTTGTCCGGCGTCAGGCCCAGCGCCGGGAACAGCGCGCGCGGCGCGAGGTTGCCCGAGTTCGAGGTTGGCGTGGTGTGCGCGATTTTCTTGCCGATCAGGTCCTTGGGCTCCCTGTACGGGCTGTCGATGCGGGTGATCAGAATCAGTTTGTAGGAGTTGCGCAGGCCCGTGGCCTTGTTGCCGGGAACGCCAAACGGCGCCGGCTGGCCGGCGGTGACCAACTGCGCAGCCAGGCCGGGGTTGACCTGTGCCAGTTGAACCTTGCCGGTCGAGATACCTTCAATCAGCTCTTTTTCACCGAGGATGTCGATGTTGCTGGTCTTGTCCATCGATTCGCCTTGCGCGTTTTGCAGGTCGATGTTTCCGCAGCGTGACAGGTGGCTGAAGTAGTCGCCCCACAAGGCCATGGTTTCGCTCTTGCCGTAGGTTTTGGGCATGGCCACGACCATTTTTTCGCGTGGGCCGGAATATTTTTCGGGCGCGGGGGTAGCAGCCGCTGCTTTCGCCTTGCGTGCAGGCTTCGCCTCGTCGGTCTGGGCTGTTGCCGAACCCAGGGCGCAAGCGGCGCTGGCCAATATTGCTGCGTGGCGCAGATAAAACTTCATGTTGATCATCCCGGTAGTTGTGGATAGAACCGCATTTGCGGTCGCGCGGCAGAGACGCCGGTTAACCCCAGTGTGCTTCCAAACTAACGTTTACTTACAGGTAGACCGACTCTAAAGGGTCATAAAGTGGGATTGCGTCAGAAAGTTTGTGGTTTTTTCGTTGAACGGAGGGCGCTGAGGTAGCGCGCAAAATGCCTTTCCTGATATGCGGCGTTACAAATCGCCCCCGGCATCCGCCATGCGAGCAGCATCCACCTTCCCGAGCAGCCATTGCAGACCGGCCAGGTGTTGCTGGTCATGGCTGCACAGGTAATGCACCAGGCTGCGCAAGGTGAGCGCGCCGTAACCTTCGAATTCCGCCGTGCGGCCCAGTTGTTCGGGCGTGATGCCCGACAGCATGGCCATCGTCCGGGTGCGCGCTGCGCGAAACGCCGCGATGGCCTCTTGCGCATCAGCGGCCGCATAGTTGCGTTCCTTTTCCACCACATAGCCGTCCAGTGACTCCAGCACCGGATTGGTTTCCGACAAGGTGCGCTGAAACCGCACGTGATAGCCGTCGGTCTCGATGTCCCTGATGTGGCAGACCTGCGCAATGGCCGTGAAGTGTTCGCTCGGAATGCCTTCCCACGACGGCGGCGTCCAGGCCTTGTGGCTTTCAGGAATTGCGTCGTAGAACTGCTCCAGCTGGCGCGGAAAATCCGCCATGGCTTGAAGCGTTGCGGGGTTCAGGGGCAGGGCAGGGCTCATCAGCCGGCCTTGCGCAGCGAAGGCCACAGCACCGCCTGCGCCACGATCACGTTCTCGCCATTGAAGGTCGCCGCCGGCGAGCCGTAAAGCTCGTAACCCCGCGCCAGCGCCTCGCTCACGCGGCGGCAAAAGCTCGCGTCATCCGGGCCGGTAAGGAGCCTGTAGGTGGGGAGACCGTCGGGGGGCGTGGTGGCGGGTGATGTCATGGCGGCAAGCGGCTGATGAACGGAGGGCGATATTACCGTTTCCGCCCACCTGCTGCAGGACGCTGTGCTCCAGACCCCCTTTTCAGGCCTTGCTCAGGCCTTCGCCATCCCCGGCAATGCCATCACACGCTCCGGCGCCGGCATCCCGGTAAACGCAAAGTCGACCTCCGGCACGCGCCCGCTCACGATGTCGGCAATCGCCGCGCCTGAGCCGCAGGCATGCGTCCAGCCCAGCGTGCCGTGGCCCGTGTTGAGGAAAACATTGGAGGCCTTGCTTTTGCCGATGTAAGGCACATTGCTCGGCGTGGCCGGCCGCAGGCCCGTCCAGAACTGCGCGCCTTCGCCGTCCGTCATGTCGGGAAAGAGTTGTTTTACACGGCGCACGATGGCGTTGCAGCGCACCAGGTTCAGCTCGGTGTTGTAGCCGTTGAGCTCGGCCGTGCCGGCAATGCGCAAGCGGTTGCCAAAACGCGAGAACACCAGCTTGTACTCGTCGTCGGTCAGGCTGACCTGATAGGAAGCGGCTTCGTTGATCACGGGCAGCGTGACCGAGTAACCCTTGGCAGGGTAGATGCGCAGGCTTTGCCCCAGCACCTTGGCCCACTGCGCGCTGAAGGCGCCCAGGCACATCACATACGCATCGGCTTTCAACATCGCGACTTTGCCGCCGGCCTCGCCGCTGCCCATCGCCACCTGCACGCCGTTCAGTTGCCCCTCTGCGGCATCCAGGCCCAGCACCGTGGTGTTGTACAAAAATTTCACACCGGCCTGTTCGCAGCGCGCGGCCAGCGCGGCGGTAAACGCGCGGGCGTCACCCGATTCATCGCTGGGCGTCATGCTGCCGCCCACGATGCTGCCGCGGCATTGCGCCAGCGCGGGCTCAATCGCCACACATTCGTCGGCCGTCTTCATGTCGAGTTCGCAGCCGTGTTCGCGCATGATGCGTGCGGGCTCCTGCGCCGCGTCGTACTCGGCCTGGCTGGTATAGAAGTGCAGGATGCCTTTGGTCTGCGCGTTGTACAGCAGGCCCAGCTCGGCGCGCAGCTTTTGCAGCGCGCCGCGGCTGTACATGCCCAGGTTCACGATCTGCTGGATGTTCTGTGCCGTGCGCGCCGGCGTGCAGTTGCGCAAAAACTCCAGCCCCCACAGCCACTGGTTCACATCGGCGCGCAGCCTGAAGAGCAGCGGCGCGTCTTCACGCGCCAGCCATTGCAACACCTTGAGCGGTGCACCCGGGTTGGCCCAGGGTTCCGCATGGCTCACGGATATTTGCCCGCCGTTGGCAAAACTGGTTTCCATCGCGGCTGCGTTGCGGCGTTCCACCACTGTCACCTCATGGCCGCGCTGCGCCAAATACCAGGCCGTGGTGATACCCGTGACACCAGCCCCCAAAACCATGACTTTCATGGCGATTCCTTTTCATTCAAGCAGAACATTGCAGTTGCGCAAGTGCTGCGGTACCTTGGGGGTGCTTGAATCAAAAAAGAAACGTGGCAACCGCCAAGCATCGCCTGTCAGCATGCTTGCGGCCGCTTCCACTGTCCTTGTTACCTGAGAGATTCAGCCGCAGCTTCCATGTCGATGAAAGGTCTCGGCTTTGCTCCTTCGGTGCGCTGCACCTTGCGTGCGGCGTCTCTCCAGACGGCTGTGTGTTCCGGGCAGTACGGGACCTGAGCGATTATGGAAGTTTGCGCCTTCGGTGGCTGCCTTGTGGGGGCAGCGCTCTCCTGCTTGAACGGGTTTGAATTTACCACCGAAGCCTGTTTTGCCAAGCGTGAATGCGGCGTTCAGTACAGGTCTAGCGGGTTGATTCAGCGGCTTAATAGT
Organism: Polaromonas sp. P1_E11; assembly: GCF_056405995.1. Taxonomy (NCBI): domain Bacteria; kingdom Pseudomonadati; phylum Pseudomonadota; class Betaproteobacteria; order Burkholderiales; family Comamonadaceae; genus Polaromonas; species Polaromonas sp. P1_E11. Next base: position 294,009 of record NZ_JBFUBA010000004.1, on the reverse strand, counting down.
AGGAAGCAGGGAGGTTTAGCCTTCGCTCGCTGCGTTCACAAACGCGGCTTTGGCATCGGTGTAGGCCTCCCGGTCACCCGGGTGCCTGGCTGCCAGTTCCGCCTTGAGCGCGGCATAGCGCGCCGCCAGTGCCGGGTCCGAACGCAGGGCGTCGCGAAAATGCAGGCGCTGCGCCCACACCTCGCCGCCGTGCACCACGACGTGCAGGTGGTGGGTGCGCCGTCCGTTCGCCCAGCGCATGAACCACTTGCGGTCGGTCAGTGCCGCGTTGAATTTAGCGGAGGTCGTGTAACCGTTGGCGCACAGTGGCGCTGCAAGAGCTTCGGCCGCCACCATTGATTCGACGCCGGCCAGCATATCAATCACCGGCTTGGCCGCCAGGCCGGGCACGGCCGTGCTGCCGATGTGCTGGATGTCGATCAGGCGGGCCGGCAGCTGGGGGGAGAGTGCAAGCAGGCGGTCCCGCTCAGCCACAAACTGCAGGGGCCAGGCCGGGTTGTAGGCCTGCAGGGCCACCTCCTCGTGGATAGCGGCAAGCAGCGATTCCTGGTCAGTCATGCGCGTGACGGCGGGCAGGTTGTTGTACAGGGGCGAAACACGCTGCGCAGCACGCCAAAATCCTTTGCGGGGCCATTTTTAGGGCATTTTTGAGCATGAAAAAGGCCTTCAGCCCAATAAGAACGGGCGCGAGTAGCTACCAAAACAATAGCAACCAGAAATCCCCACGCCTGCGAATTTGGCGGCCCGCATTTCATTTACCTGAGAGCCAGCACAGCTTTGCGCGCCTGTGCCAGCCGCTCTTCCAGGTAGGCGCCATAAAAGTCGGTAGACGCCAGGCCAACCAGCCGTTCCGCCAGGTCTTGCCCGGCCGGGCTCAGAAACAGCACCGTGGGGGTGAAGCCGGCCTTCCATGCGGCCACTTGCGCCGCAGCCGTCGTCACCTGGCCGTCAAAGCCGGTCAGCGGCGTCGTGCGGTCGCTGATGTTGAGCTGCCAGGCGTGCAGGCTGCCATCGCGTTGCCCCGGCAACAGGTAGTTGCGCCGCACCAGTTCGCAAAAAGGGCAACCGGGCAGACTGACCAACAGCACGAGTGGTTCATTTTTGGCGAAGGCGATTCCCGCCGCAGCCCGCAAAGAGGCCGGCACAGGCAAGGCCGTGTCTTTGGCCAGCGCAAGCTGGGGCACGGCCAGCCCGGCTGCCAGCGCGGCAGTGAACTGGCGGCGGCCCACCTGGCTCATTCAGCGCTTTCCAGCAAAATCTTCGTCAGCGCAGCCGGTTCGCTGATCATGGGGTCATGGCCGGTCTTGATCTCCACCACGCGCGAATTCGGCAGCCATGCACCGTCCCAGAACTTTGCGTCCTTCACGCGCAGCCGGCTGGGTTCGATGGTGGCCAATGCGGGCTCGGTGCAATTCACAAAAGTGCGCGGCACGGCGGCTACGCGCTGCATATCAAAGTGCAGCGGTGCCTGGTAGGTGTTGCCGGGGTGCGGCGTCTGCCGGCGCTTTACCCATTCACGGTCGGCATCGTGCAGGCCGAACACCTCCGGGTCGGGCGCCGGAAAGCTGAAGCTGGGCGAAGCCTGCGCCGCCGCCATGCGCTGCTGCTGCGTGGCGCTGGCCTGCGTGCTGCTCCAGCTCTCGCCGGGCTTGGGCACCACCGCATCCACGTACACCAGGTGCTTGATGCGGTCGGGCATGCGGTCAGTGACAGCCGTGCCGATCATGCCGGCATAGGAATGCACCGCGAGCGTCACCTCATGCAGCTCTTCCGCCTCGATCAGGTTGATCACGTCATTGATGTGTGTGTCGAGGTTGATCGCAGGCGAGAGCAGGTGGGCGCGCTCGCCCAGGCCGGTCAGTGTCGGCGTGAACACCTTGTGGTGGTCCAGCTGCAGTGCCTGCGCCACGCGCCGCCAGCACCAGCCGCCATGCCACGCGCCGTGCACCAGAACAAAATTGTGTTTCATCGAGTCACCTCTTTGTGGAAGGTTGCTGCATCAAATGGTTTTGCCACTCTTCAGTTCAGATAGCTGGGCGTCTGAATAGTTCAGTACCTCGCGCAGCACTTCATCCGTATGCTGGCCCAGCAACGGCGGCGGCAGGTCGGTGCGCACCGGCGTGGCGCTCATGCGGATGGGGCTGGAGACCAGCTTCAAATCATCCTTCACCGGGTGCTTCCACTCGGTCACCATCTTGCGCGCCTCGATCTGCGGGTCAGCGAACACCTCTGCCAGGCTGTTGATCGCACCGCACGGCACTTTTGCCGCCTCCAGCGCACCCAGCCAGTCGGCCTTGCTGCGCGTTTTCATCACCGCTTCCAGAATCGGCACCAGCTGGCCCCGGTTCTGCACGCGGTTGCGGTTCGTGGCAAACAGTGGGTTGGTCGCCAGCTCCGGGATGTTGGCCACCGCGCAAAACTTCGCATACTGCGAGTCATTGCCCACCGCGAGGATTAAGTGATCTTTGCTGCCATCCGCGGCCGCGGCCACTTCAAACACCTGGTAAGGCACGATGTTCTGGTGCGCATTGCCCGCCCGGCCTGGCGCCTTGCCGCTGACTAAATAGTTGGCGCCCAGATTGGCCAGCATGGCCACTTGTGTATCCAGCAGCGCCATATCCACCTGCTGGCCCTCGCCGGTTTTCTCGGCATGGCGCAGCGCGGCGAGGATTGCCACCGTCGCATACATCCCCGTCATCAAATCCGCCACCGCAACACCCACCTTTTGCGGCCCGCCCCCCAGATCGTCGCGCTCGCCGGTCACGCTCATCAACCCGCCCATGCCCTGGATCGCATAGTCATAACCCGCGCGGTCGGCATAAGGCCCGTTCTGCCCAAAGCCGGTGACAGAGCAATACACGATGCGCGGGTTGATGGCCTTGAGCGACGCATAGTCCAGCCCATAGCGCGCCATGTCGCCGACCTTGAAGTTCTCCACAAACACATCGCAATGCGCCGCCAGCTCACGCACCAGCGCCTGGCCCGCAGGCTGTGCGATGTCGCAGGTCACAGAGCGCTTGTTCCGATTCGTGCCCAGGTAATAAGCGGCTTCGGTATCGGCCCCCTGCGCATCCTTCAAAAACGGGGGACCCCATGTGCGCGTGTCGTCGCCCGTGCCGGGCCGCTCAATCTTGATGACATCCGCGCCCAGGTCGGCGAGCGTCTGGGTACACCAGGGGCCCGCGAGCACGCGGGAGAGGTCGAGGATGCGGATGCCGTCTAAAGAGTTCATGAGGGCATTTTGCCTTTAGCTCTGGGCGCTATCGGCCCCCATTCACTCACGCTCCTCTTGATGTGTGCCTGTATGTTTGTACAGTATCGTCCTGACGTAAACAATAGGGGAGAAAGAAAGATGATCAAAGGAAGCTGCTGCTGCGGCGCCATTCAGTTTGAGTTGTCAGAGGTTCCGAGCATGATGGGCACGTGTCATTGCTCCCGCTGCAGGAAAGTAGGTGCGAGCACTTTTGTTTTTGTCAAAAAGAACGCTTTTCACTGGATTCGAGGCCGCGAGTTGGTATCCCGTTATGAGCCGGAACCGCCGTTCAAGTACGCGAGGTGCTTCTGCCAGAAGTGCGGTACGGCGCTCGGTGAAGTGGAATCGCAGCAGGACTCCTTTCCCGTTGCCGCCAACAGCCTGGATGACGATCCTGTGGTTCGCAACATGTTTCACGAGTTTGTTGCGAACAAACCGGCCTGGTATGAGATTTGTGATGTCGCCAGACAGTTTCAAGAGCATCCGGTCAAGGCCTGAGTGAGCTGCACGGGCACAAAATAAGCGATGGACAGATAACTTTGGAATTCGCCATGATGAAAAAGACCGTCCCTGCTTCGAGTCCTGATGCTTATGTCGCCGCACTGTCCGGCTGGCAGCGCGCGACGGTTGAGCAACTACGGACCGCTGTCCTGGGTGGCGCCGCGTTGGAAGAAGTCATCAAGTGGGGCCACCTGGTCTATCTGTCGGACGGCCCCGTGCTGCTGATCCGAGCTGAGGAAACCCGCGTGCTGTTCGGCTTCTGGCGAGGGCAGCGCCTTTGCGAGATGGACCCGCTGCTAAAACCCGGCGGCAAGTACGAAATGGCGACGAGAGAATTTCACGAAGGTGATGAGGTCAACACCGCCTTGTCTCGCCGCCTCGCCAAAGAGGCGGTGCGACTTAACAAGACGCTTGGCGACCCGACAAAGGGTTAACAGTGGACCGACCTGTGAAATCTTTGAAACCCCTGTCTCCAAGAGTCTTTGCGATCCTCGTTCTGGTGATCGTCGGGTGCATCTATGTTGCGCTACTCAAACCCGTCGCCTGGTTGGTGGATGCGGGCTACTTGCGACCCGGGCGCGGGCGTGGGTTGCAGGCAATCCCGCTGTATTTCATCCCTTACTTCGTCATTCAACTGGCCACGGGTTTGACCTTTGATCAGATTTGTGACGGGTGGCAACGCCTTTCAAGTCTTCTCAAGGTTGTTGCGGCAGTGGTCCTGGCTTGCACCGTTGCCGCCGTTGTCTTTGTTTATCTGACTTTTCTGGCGTAAGCGCGGCTTAGATGACGGGCCACACGCCGTCGGCTCAATACGTCTTGTACGGCAAGAACTTCCCCGACAACACCACATTCACCCGATCCCCCTTTGGGTCCGGCTGCCGCACGATGTCCATGCTGAAGTCGATGGCGCTCATGATGCCGTCGCCGAACTCTTCGTGGATCAGTTCCTTGATCGTCGTGCCATAAACGCTGACGATTTCATACCAGCGGTAGATGAGTGGGTCTGTGGGCACGGGGGTGGGCAGTGAGCCTTTGTAGGGCACGACTTGCAGCCATTTTTGTTCTTCAGCCGTCAGGCCAAAAATCTTGCCAATCACTTTGGCCTGTTTGGCGTCAAAGGTCATCTGGCCCAGGCAGCCGGCGGTGACCCATTCCTTGCTGAGGCCGACCTTCTTGGCAACGGACTCCCAGGTGATGCCTTTGCTGACTTTGACGGTGATGATTTTTTCGGTGATGTCGTTGCGGTTCATGGTTTGCTCCTGTATGTGAGATGGGTGAAGTGAAAGCGGAAATAGTCAATGCGCCTTGGCGCGGGTGACCAGGAAATCGACGATGTGGTTGCGCAGGTCGTAGTAGCCGGGCAGGTGGTGCAGGCCGGCGCGGGTGCGTTCGCGTGGCAGCGGGTTGATGACTTCTTCGGCGATGCGGCCGGGCGCGTAGACGCCGTCGTTGTCGGTGCCGTTGCTCATCAGCAAGATGCGGTCGGCCAGCAGAATGGCTTCGTCCACATCGTGGGTGATCATGAAGACGGTTTGTTGCGTCTCGCGCACGATGGCCATGAGTTCGTCCTGGATGGTGCCGCGCGTCAGCGCGTCGAGTGCGCCGAAGGGTTCGTCGAGGAGCAGCATCTTGGGCTGGATGGCGAAGGCGCGTGCGATGCCTACGCGTTGCTTCATGCCGCCTGAGAGCTGCGACGGTTTTTTGTCGATGGCGGGTGTCAGGCCCACCATGGCGACGAACTTCTCCACATGCGCATTGACTTGCGCCGAAGTCCAGTCGGCCCAGCGTGACACCACCGCAAACGCGATGTTCTTTCGCACGGTGAGCCAGGGCATGAGTGCATGGCTCTGGAACACCACGCCGCGCTCCAGGCTGGGGCCGCCGATCTCGCGGTTTTCCATGAAGATGTGGCCGGCGGTGGCGCTGTCGAGTCCGGCCAGCACATTGAGGATGGTGGTCTTGCCGCAGCCCGAGTGGCCGATGATGCAGACGAACTCGCCTTTGCTGATGGTGAAGGACACGTCGGCAAACACCGGCCGGGCGGGCGTAAAGGCTTTGCTCAGGCCTTCGATCTTGAGGAATCCCTGCTGCATGTTGTGTTCTTTCATTGGCGTGGCGACAGGGGCGCGCGCAATAGGCTCACTCCACATAAGTGACGACCTTCTGTAGTTGAGCAAAAGCCAGGTCCAGCAGCATGCCGACGATGCCGATGACCAGGATGGCGAAGATCACGTTGGTGAGTGAGAGGTTGTTCCACTCGTTCCAGACGAAGTAGCCAATGCCGGTGCCGCCCACCAGCATCTCGGCCGCCACAATCACCAGCCAGGCAATGCCCATGGAGATGCGCATGCCCGTCAGGATGGTGGGCGCCGCCGCCGGCAGGATCACCTGGAAGGCCTTGCGCAGTGGGCCGACTTCGAGTGTGCTGGCTACGTTGAGCCATTCACGTTTGACTGAAGCCACGCCAAAGGCGGTGTTGATCAGCATGGGCCAGACCGAGCAGATAAAGATCACAAAGATGCCCGAGATCGATGAGTCCTTGATGGTGTAGAGCGCCAGCGGCATCCACGCCAGCGGCGAGATGGGTTTGAGTACCTGGATGAAAGGGTCAAACGCCCGGCGCAGCAGCGGCGACATGCCGATCACAAAACCCAGCGGCACCGCGACCGCACACGCCAACAGAAAGCCCAGGCCCACGCGTGCCAGCGAATGGCCCAGCTGGATCAGGATGCCCTTGTCGTTGGGGCCGTTGTCATACAGCGGGTTGGACACCTGCTTCCAGATCGCTGTGCCCATCTGCCCCAGCGTGGGGAAACCGGTGGTCTTGGTGTTGCCCGGGTCCTTGCCCATCATCTTCTGGTATTCGATCTGCTCGGCGCTCAGGCCCGCCGTGCTGGCTGCCGGCGTACCGGATGCGGGCAGCGTGGCCACGTACCAGATGCCCAGGAAGGCGAAAAAGATAAGCAGCGAGACCAGACCCGCCTTGAGGTTCAGGGATTTCATGAAAGCTTGTTGATGCTGAAGCTTTTTACGTACTCGTCAGGCTTGGCCGGATCAAACTCCTTGCCCATCACCTTGAATTTTTTGTACGCGCCTTCGGGCGGCTTGAAGCCGGCCAGCGCCATCTGCTTCTTGGCATCGGTCAGCATGAAGACCTTTTCGGCGATCTGTTTGTAGTTAACCTCGCCCTTCACATAACCCCAGCGCTTCATCTGCGTGAGCATCCACACCGCCATGCTCTGCCACGGCACAGGGTCGAAGTTGGCGCGGTCCGGCACGTTGCGGATATTGCCCAGGCCGTCGGCGAACTTGCCGGTCAGCACCTGCTGCAGTACGGCCTCGGGCTGGTTGAGGTATTGCGTAGGCGCGATCACCTTGGCGATCAGGTCGCGGTCTTTCGGCTGGCTGGCCATGAAGGAGGCACCCAGCACGGCGCGGTAGAGCGCGGCAAAGGTGTTGGGGTTCTTCTGGATGAACTCGTCGCTGACGCCAAAGGCGCAGCAGGGGTGGCCGTCCCAGATTTCCTTGGAGAGGATGTGGATGAAACCGACCTCGTCGTACACCGCGCGCTGGTTGAAAGGATCAGGGCCGAGGAAGCCGTCGATATTGCCGGCGCGCAGGTTGGCCACCATCTCGGGCGGCGGCACAACCCGCAGCTGCACGTCGGTGTCGGGGTTCAGGCCGTTCTCCGCGAGGTAGTAGCGCAACAGGAAGTTGTGCATGCTGTACTCGAACGGAATCGCGAACTTGAACCCTTTCCAGTTCTTCGGGTCGCGGTTGTTCTTGTGCTTCACATGCAGCGTGATGGCCTGGCCATTGGTGTTCTGGATGCTGGCCACATTCATGTTGACCTGGTTGGAACCGAGGCCCATGGTCATTGCCAGCGGCATGGGTGACAGGAAGTGCGACGCGTCATGCTCTTTGTTGATCATCTTGTCGCGTATCAGCGCCCAGCCGGCGGTTTTGTTGAGCTGGACGTTCAGGCCTTCTTTTTTGTAAAAGCCCAGCGGGTCGGCCATGATGAGCGGGCTGGCGCAGGTGATGGCGATGAAGCCGATCTTCAGATCCTTCTTTTCCAGGGGCACGCGGTCTTGCGCCATGGCCTCCAGCGCGCCGAGCGGTAGCACCGAAGCAATCGCCGCGCGCGCCGTGTTGGCACCTACTGCGCGCAGGAAGTTGCGGCGCACGCTGTCAACCGGGAACAGCGCCTTCACCAGGCTGGCCTCCATAAAGCTGTGCGAGAGCGCTTGCGGGCAGGCGGCAGACGCATCGGCGGCAGGGTGATCGGCCGCGCTGTGGTCCCTGCCGCAGCTGCATTTGAGCATCAGGGGCTGGTCGGCGTCGTAGGGAGAAAAGAGGTCAGACATGGCGCGCACCTTTCTTTGGAAGATGCGGCTGTCTTGCAAGCAGCGGGCCAATTTTGGCCAATTGGGGCGAAAGCGCGGCAGGTGCCGCATTTCGCTGTGGATGCCATGACAGGGTGTAGGGCGTCCACTACAAAAACCGGCCCGCAAGCAACAACAACGGTGCCGCCATACTGGTTATGGCAGCGCGCAGGCCGATACGTCAGCTGGTTTCTTTCACCTTCAGCAGCGTTGCGCCGGGCTCACGGTGGCGCACAGTTTTCGTCACGCACCAAATTCGCGCAGGGCGCGGGCCCTGCCTCTACCTCTGCTGGCTCAGGCCGGAGACGAGATGTCGGCCAGTGACTGGCCCACATCCTCTTCGTCCTGTCCCTTGACCGCGATATCGCCGATGGAAATGATGCCGGCCAGGCGCTTCGAGCCGTCCAGCACCGGGAGACGGCGAATCTGGCGGGACGCCATGTCTGCAAGGACCGTGTCGAGGTCGTCAGTTTCACGTGCGGTATGGATGTCGGTGCTCATCACGGTAGACAGCGGCGTGCCGCCGTTCAGGCCCTCCGCGACGGCGCGCAGCACGATGTCGCGGTCGGTCACCATGCCGAGCAGCTTGTCGCCCTCGCACACTGGGATCACGCCCACGTCGAGCTCGCGCATGGCTTTCGCGGCGTCTGCCACGGTATTGCCGGGGGCCATGGTTCGCACGTTGCGGGTCATCACGTCGGTGACGGTCGTCATAAAAATACTCCTTGGATGGGTGAGCTTGGGTCTGGGCTGAGCGATATCGGAACGACATCGCCGTCTGCAGCCAGCATGCCCTGTGCGTGCGTGTTTTTTCGGGTCATGGGCACCCGAGCGGCCGTAGGACAAGGCCGTTTGACGTGTTGCGGTCAGCTGTCGGCAGGCGCCCTGCCATGGCGCTCGGCATACAGTGCCAGTTCCACGTCGTTTTTGGCGCCGGTTTTTTCCAGGATGCGCAAGCGGTAGGTGCTCACGGTGTTGGACGCCAGGCCCAGTTGCGTGCCGATCTCGCCCACGGACTTGCCGGCCGTGAGCAGGCGGAACACCTGGTGTTCACGGTGCGACAGGGCTTCTGCGCCGCTGCGTCCCCCGCTGCCGCCGATGGCGCTGGCCAGCGCTTCGGCCGTGGCGGCTGAAACGTACAGGCCACCGGCCGCCACCTTGCGCACCGCGGCAATCATGTCATCGGGGTTGGCGCTTTTATTCAGGTAGCCTGCCGCCCCCAGCTTGATGCAGCGCACGGCGTACTGCTTCTCAGGGTAGGTGCTGAGCATCAGCACCGGCAGGCGAGGCCATTTTTTTTTGAGCGCCTGCAACACGTCCAGGCCGTCGCGCTCGGGCAAGGCAATGTCCAGCAGCACGGCGCTCAGGCCTTTGTCGCCGCCCAAAGCGTCGACCCGCTGCAGGATGTCGGGGCCGGTTTCCGCTTCGGCCACCACTTCGATCTCGGGTGCGTCGGCCAGCACCTGCTTCAGGCCCTCGCGCACGATGCGGTGGTCGTCGCCGATCAGGATTTTGAGGGTGCTCATAACTGGATCCGAAGGTGAAGAAGAGAGCCGTGGCCGACCTGGCTGGTGATCTCCAGGCTGCCGCCCAGGTGGCGCGCGCGCTCCCGCATGCCCATCACGCCATAAGCATTGGCCGCTTCAAAGGCGGCGGCTTCGGCGCCGCGGCCGTTGTCCTGCACGGCGATGCTGATGTCTTTGGCCGTGGCCCGTATGGTGATAGCTACACGACTGGCGGCTGCATGGCGGCCTACATTGCTGAGCATTTCCTGGAAGATGCGGAAGATGGCAATCGCTGAAGGCTCGGGCAGTGGTGCCGCATTGGCCACGTCCATTTGCCAGTCCAGCGCCAGTTCGGCCGACTGCACGAATTCATGCGCCTGCCAGTCCAGCGCCGCCCACAGGCCCTGGTGGTCCAGGATGCTGGGGCGCAGGTCGGTGATGATGCGGCCCACGTTGTCGACCGCGCTTTCAATCAGCCGGCCCATGTTCTGGCATTTGCTGCGCATGGTGTCTCGCATGGCTTGCGCGGCGATGGGCTCGCGCTGCTGCTGTTCACCCAGGCGTTTGTCGAGCCAGCCCACGTCCATCTTCAGCGCCACCAGCAGGCTGCCCAGCTCGTCGTGTACCTCGCGCGCGATGCGCGTGCGTTCTTCCTCGCGCACAGTGTGGGTGTAGGCGGTGAGCTCGCGCAGGTGCTGCAGCGCTTCAGACAGCGCCTGCGTGCGCTCGCTCACGCGCTGCTCCAGCACGGCGTGCGCCTGGCGCAGCGCGTCTTCAGCCTGGCGGCGCGCCGAGATGTCGACGAAGGTGACCACCGCGCCCTGTACCACGCCACCTTCGACGATGGGGTGCGACGAATATTCGACCGCAAACGCACTGCCGTCCTTGCGCCAGAAGAATTCTGTGTCGATGCGGCAGGGCAGCGCCTTGCGAAAGGCGTTAAAGATGGGGCAGAGGTGCTCGGGGTAGTGCGCGCCGCCGGCATGGGAATGGTGCGCCAGCTCATGCATGTTGTGGCCCAGCACGTCGGCGGGGGCATAGCCCAGTTGCTCGGCGCCGGCACGGTTGATGAAAGTGCAGCGGCCGTCCATGTCGATGCCGAAGATGCCCTCGCCGGTGGACTCGAGCAGCTGCGATAGTTTGTCGCGCCAGACGGGCTGATTGGTGCCGGGAAGGTGTGCAGGCGAGGGCATGGCGTAGTTCGGTTAACCGCCGTAATCCGTAAATTCGGTAAACATCTTGTCAGGACAACGCCCGCCGGAGCCACTGCGCTCGTAGTAGTTCCAGCGGTAAGCCATTTCCGTGTTGTCCTGGCAAGCCACGCCCTTGTAGAGCTTGCCGTAAGTGGCTCTGGCGCCCGAAGATGACCGGAAGCTGTCAAGGCTTTCAACGACCAGCACACCATCCTTGGGGTAAACCTTCAGCACGCCAAAAGACGCATTGCTCGGTATGTCGTAATCAACATAGAGTTCGGTCCGCTCAGGGTTCGGGCGCGCCTTCTCTACCAATATAAAAACCGCCTGTTGCTGCTCAACCAGCTCCTGCTGCGTCAGGTGGATAAACGATTGGGACTGCATTTTTTTGCCGAACTTCAGCGCCGGACCCAGCACCAGCAAAGGTTTTCGCTCATCCGTAGAGGCAGGGTTGAACCGGTGTTGAAGCGGCTTTTTAAACCGGTTAACGACAGCCGAGAAAATTTCGTCGTCGCTAAAGTTTTGATTCTGCAGCTCCAAAGCCCAGACAGGGTTTGCAGCACATAGCAGCAGAGCAGCCAGTAATCGGTGTGTTTTGAAATCCATCATCATTGAACGGTTGTGATTGTTGGACCGCATCATGGCATGGCAAAGCCTGAGTTCTTTCCATACTGCACATGCGGGCATGAGCAAACATCGTGCCCAGCTTGGTGCGTGGCCGGGACTGTATCAACCCAAAATCGGTACTGAAGCGGGCTGGACGGAGCGGCTTGCCCCAGGTTCGCCCCAAAACGGGCTGCTTTTTTTGATTCCCTGTAAAGTCCAAGGCATGCTTACGATTTTCGGGGGCGCTGCGCACCTCTCTCCGCGGCCGGTCGCCGCCTTTTTCCTGTCAGTACTGGTTTTGCTCGTGGCCTGTAGCCCCACGCTGAACTGGCGCGAAGTGCGGCCCGAGGGCACGCGCCTGGCGCTGCTTTTGCCCTGCAAGCCTGACAAAGCCGAAAAAGTGGTTCCACTGGGCGGCCCGGCAACTACCTTGCGCATGCTGGGTTGTGATGCCGGCGGCGCCACTTTTGCTGTGGCGGTGGCCGACCTCGGCGACGCGTCAAAAGCGGCGCCCGTGCTCGCACAGTGGCAAAGCCTCACGCTGGCCAACATGAAAGCCGGGCCTGTGCCGCAAGTGTCGCCGCTCAAGTTACCCGGCGCCGCCGCCTTGCCGCCGGCCTCGCTGGTCAAGGCCGAGGGGCGGGGCCCCGACGGCAAACCGGTGAGCGGGCAGGCCGCCTACTTTGTGCAAGGCCCGCAGGTGTTCCAGGTGGTGATGTATGCCCCGCGCATCGCGCCCGAGGTGGCCGAGACATTTTTCTCCAGCCTCAAGTTTGAATAAAGTGGCTTGCCTTTCATGACCAGCGCAGAAGCTTCCTTGCCGACCTCCCCGAATACCGCTGCGCCGGCTGCCAGTTCCCACCCGGGCCGGTTGGATGCAAAAACCGGCGCCATTGTTTTCCTGGCGTTTGCCGCCGCGTATTTCTGCTCGGCGCTGGTACGTGCCATCACCGCCACGCTGGCGCCGGTGCTGACGCAGGAGTTTTCGCTGCATGCGCGCGACCTCGGCCTGCTGGCGGGTGGATATTTCCTGGGCTTTGCCGCCACGCAGCTGCCGCTGGGCACCTGGCTGGACCGCCATGGCCCCAAGCGCGTGATCCTGTGCTTTCTAGCGCTGTCGGTGCTGGGCTGCCTGGCTTTTTCGTTGAGCACCAGCTTTGCCTGGTTGCTGGCGTCGCGTGTGCTGGTGGGCATGGGCGTCAGCGCCTGCCTGATGGCACCGCTCACGGGTTACCGCCGCTGGTATGAGCCGGCCACGGTGCTGCGCGCCAATTCGTGGATGCTGATGACTGGTTCGCTCGGCATGCTGGCGTCTACCCTGCCGGTGCAGTGGCTGATGCCCTTGACGGGCTGGCGGCCCCTCTTCTGGATACTGGCCGCGATGATCTTGCTGTCGATGGCCGCGCTCGCCTGGGTGGTGCCGACATGGCACCTCAACAGAAAGCATGAAAGCACAGAGGCCGCCGCGCCGGCGGTACCGGCCGAAGCTGGCTATGCGCCTATCTGGCGCAGCCGCTACTTCCGCAAGATGACGCCGCTGGCTTTCTTCAATTACGGCGGGCTGGTGGCGGTGCAGACCCTGTGGGCCGGCCCCTGGATGATCAGGGTCGCGGGCTATACGCCGCTTGAGGCCGCCACCGGTCTCTTCTATATCAATGCTTCCATGCTGGTGACCTTCTGGAGCTGGGGCATGGTGAACCCCTGGCTGTCGCGGCTCGGCTGGGGCGCCACCCGTCTGATCACCTGGGGTGTGCCCTTCAGCCTCACGGTGCTGGCGGTCAATATCGCGGCCGGCACCTCCACCGGATGGCTGGGCTGGGCGCTGTTTTGCATGGGTTGCAGCGTCATGGGGCTGGCGCAGCCCGCGGTGGGCATGGCGTTCAGGGCCTCGCTCGCCGGCCGGGCGCTCTCGGCCTACAACCTGATGATTTTTGCCGGCGTGTTCACCGTGCAGTGGGGAATCGGCTTGCTGATTGACGTGTTTGCCGCCATGGGCCTGGCACGGGTGGCCAGCTTTCAGGCGGCGATGTCCGTGTTTTTGTGTTGTTGTATCGCCTCATATGGGTATTTCCTCAGTGTGAAAGCTGATAATTCACCGCAATGAACGGCATTTTCATCATCGCTCACGCTCCTTTGGCCTCTGCCCTGCGCCAATGCGTGTTGCATGTGTTTCCGGACAACGCCGCGGGTATTTCCGCGCTGGACGTTCAGCCCAACATGCCGCCCGAAGAAACCCTGGCCCAGGCGCGCATCATGCTGACGCAGCTCGGCACCTCGCATGCCCTGGTGCTGGTCGACGTGTTCGGTGCCACGCCCTGCAATGTGGCGCAAAAGCTGGTGGACGGCGTTCATTCCAAACTCATCACCGGCATCAACCTGCCCATGCTGCTGCGCACCGTGTCTTATCGCCACGAGTCGCTCGATGCGCTGGTGGCGCGCGCGCTGATCGGCGCCACGCAGGGCGTGATGCAGGTGGCCATCACCGCACCGCAAAATCAGGTACGCCGAAATCATGATAAAGACCAGCACGAACATCAGCAATAAGCTGGGCCTGCATGCCCGCGCCTCCGCCAAGCTCACCAAACTCGCCGGCAGCTTTGGCTGCGAGGTCTGGATGAGCAAGGGCGAGCGCCGCGTCAACGCCAAAAGCATCATGGGCGTGATGATGCTGGCTGCCGGCGTGGGCAGCATTGTCGAGGTTGAGACCAACGGCAACGACGAACAAGCCGCAATGGATGCAATCCTTGCGTTAATAGCAGACAAGTTCGGCGAGGGAGAGTGATTTGACTTTCTCGGTCCACGGCTTGGCGGTCTCGCGTGGCATTGCCATTGGCCGTGCCGTGCTGGTGGCTTCCAGCCGTGCCGACGTGGCGCACTATTTTGTGGACGATGCCAAGACGGCGGATGAGATCACGCGGGTCAGGGTGTCGCGCAATGCGGTGATGGAAGAAATCACGCGCCTGCAGCAAGACCTGCCCAAGGACGCGCCGCACGAGCTGGCTGCGCTGCTCGACGTGCACCTGATGCTGCTGCAGGACGAGCAGCTGATCAGCGGCGTGAAGCACTGGATCGTCGACCGCCACTACAACGCCGAATGGGCGTTGACCACGCAGTACGAAATCATTGCGCGCCAGTTCGACGACATGGAAGACGAGTACCTGCGCGAGCGCAAGGCCGATCTGGAACAGGTGGTCGAGCGCATCCTGCGCCACATGAAAGGCGTGGCCTCGCCGGTGCAGCCCGCGGCCCAGGCCGGCGCCAGCCGCAAGCAGTCGCAGCAAGACCTGCTGCTGGACGACACCACCGACGTGCCGCTGGTGCTGATCGCGCACGATATTTCCCCGGCTGACATGCTGCAGTTCAAGCAGAGCCTCTTTGCCGGCTTTGCCACCGATGTGGGCGGCAAGACCTCGCACACCGCCATCGTGGCGCGCAGCATGGACATCCCGGCGGTGGTCGGGGCCCGTAGCGCAAGCCAGCTGATCAAGCAGGACGACTGGGTCATCATCGACGGCGAGGCCGGAGTGTTGATCGTCGACCCGTCGCCCATCATCCTGGCCGAATACGGTTTCAAGCAGCGCCAGGGCGAGCTGGAACGCCAGCGCCTGAACCGGCTCAAGCACACCGCGGCGCTGACCATCGACGGGCAGAAAGTCGATCTGCTGGCCAACATTGAAATGCCTGAAGACACGGCCGGCGCGGTGGCTGCCGGCGCCGTCGGCGTCGGGCTGTTTCGCAGTGAATTCCTTTTCATGGGCCGCAGTGGCAAGCTGCCCGACGAGGAAGAGCAATACCAGGCCTACCGCAAGGCGATTGAAGGCATGCACGGCCTGCCCGTCACCATCCGCACCGTGGATATCGGCTCCGACAAGCAACTGGACCGCCACAAAGCGCAGGACACCCACCTCAACCCGGCGCTGGGGCTGCGCGCGATTCGCTGGAGCCTGGCCGATCCGCCGATGTTTTTGACGCAGCTGCGCGCCATTTTGCGTGCGGCCGCCCATGGCAAGGTCAACCTGCTGGTGCCCATGCTGGCGCACGGCAGTGAAATCCGCCAGACCATGGCGCTGATCGACCGTGCACGCGCGTTGCTCGACAACAAGGGCGTGCCGTACGGGCCGGTGCGGCTGGGCGCGATGATCGAAATCCCGGCCGCGGCGCTGACGCTCAAGCTGTTCCTGAAGTACTTCGATTTCCTGTCCATCGGTACCAACGACCTGATCCAGTACACGCTGGCCATCGACCGCGCCGACGAGGCGGTGTCCCACCTGTACAACCCCTGCCACCCGGCCGTGCTGCGGCTGATTGCCGACACCATCAACGAGTGCAACGCGCAGGGCAAGGGTGTCAGCGTTTGCGGCGAGATGGCCGGTGACGTCACCATGACGCGGCTGTTGCTGGGCATGGGCTTGCGCAGCTTTTCCATGCACCCTTCGCAGATCCTGGCGGTCAAGCAGCAAATCCTGCGCGCCGATGCCGCCAAGCTGCAGCCCTGGGCCGAGCAGGTGCTGGCCTGCGAAGATCCGTCGACGATGCTGCAAGGCTGACGGCTGCCAGGTTGCTGTTGCTATTAAAAACATAGCTGCTCGTGCCCGCCCTGATTGGGCTGAGGCCCGAAAACATTGCTAAATCTCGCCCATCTGCCCATTCAGGGCGGCTGAAACAAAGCGAAACACGCCGCAACCGCGCTGCAAACAGCCCCGGGCCCCCCGCAGGCACCATGAGGAACCTTCACTCCTTCTTCGAGGCTCTTCATGAAACATCGCGTTAAAAAAATCCTGCTCGGCCTTTTCGGCGGGGCGCTCATCGTCGGCAGCCTGGGTGCGTGCTCGCACGGCGGCCATGGCTGGCGCGGCGATGCCGGCTCCCCTGAGGCGCGCGCCCGCATGGTCGAAAAAATCGGCTCGCGCCTGGACCTGGACGCTGCGCAAAAGCAAAAACTCGCCGTGCTGGCCGACAAGCTGCAGGCACAGCGCGCGGCCCTGCGTGGCAGCGGTGAGCCACGGGAAGCCGTTCGCGGCCTCTTTGCCGGCAACAAGCTGGACCAGGCCGGCGCCAAAAAGCTGATCGAGGAAAAAACCGCCGCGATCCAGTCCGGCAGCCCGGAAGTGATCGCCGCAGCGGCGGACTTCTTTGACAACCTCAAACCTGAGCAACAGCAAAAAGTGCGCGACTTCATGGAGCGCGGCCGCCGCTGGGGTTACCGTGGCTGAGGCACTGTTCTTCCCGGTGGGCCGAACGGCGGCAACCGCTGTGCGCCGCATCGCCAAGGTGGCTGCCCCGGGCAGCGCCAACGGCGGGGTGCGCCTGATGCTGCGCGCCGAAGGGCTGGTGGTAGTGGCCGCCGCTGCGGCGGCCTACGCCCAGTTCGGCGCGGGGTGGGGCTGGTTTGCGGCGCTTTTCCTGGTGCCCGACCTGTCTTTCCTGGCTTACCTGGCCGGGCCGCGTATTGGGGCTGTGGCCTATAACGCCATGCATTCCTACTTCGGCGCCGTTGCCCTGCTGGCGGCTGGCGTTTTGGGCGCTGCACCCATGCTGGTGGCGGGTGGCCTGGTCTGGTGTGCGCATATCGGCTTTGACCGTGCGCTGGGCTACGGGCTCAAGTACGCGGCGGGTTTTGGCCAGACGCACCTCGGGCGCATCGGAAGGGCCGATCCGTGGTGAACAGCGCCTTTCTCCGCTTCAAAGGAACCCGATGCTGAAATCGCTGGCTTGCAGCATGTTCGTTGCTTTGGCGTCGATCGCCGGCGTGGTGGACGCCACGGAACTTTCCAGTGGCGCCGGCTTTCGTTTGATTCAGCTTCCCGATCCTGTCACGCAGCAACCGATGCAGGCGGCGGTGTTCTATCCGGCAGCGCCCACGTCTGAAACAACCAGGATGGGGGCTGTCGTTGTGTCCGCCGTGAAGGATGCGGCGCCGATGGGTGCGCGCCATCCTCTGGTGCTGCTCTCGCATGGCAATGGTGCCGGCCGGTTCAGTCACCACGATACAGCGACATTCCTCGCGCGTCATGGCTACGTGGTGGCCGCAATCGAGCATCCGGGCGACAATTTTCGCGACAGCAGCGGGGTCGGCACTGATCGGGTGCTGATTGGAAGAGCGCTGCAACTGTCCGCACTGCTGGATTTCCTGTTGCAGGCTCCAGCCTCTGCGGGCCTGATCGATCCCCGGCGGGTGGGCGTCGCGGGTTTTTCGGCAGGCGGCTATTCGGCCCTCTTGCTGATGGGCGCCAAACCGAAGTTCGAGCTGCTGAGTGCCTATTGCAAAGCCTTGCCGGCAAGTGTTCTATGTGCCGGTGGCGCAAAGGTTTCCCTGTCGTCTCCCCCGCTGATCGCGAAGACCGATGACCGCATCCGCGCCGCGTTCGTCATGAGCCCGCCGGGAGCCTTCTTTGACCGCGAAAGCCTGTCGCAGGTCTCAAGGCTGGTGAATCTGTACGCGGCCGGCGCCGATTCCGTGCTCCCGGTCAAGGAGAACGCGATCAAAGTGAAAGAACTGCTCCCCTCATTGGCCCAATACACCGAGATCCCCGCAGCCGACCACTTCGTGTTTCTCGCGCCGTGCACGTCGGAGATGCGCGGCGTCGCGCCCGCTCTGTGTACGGATCCACAAGGCGTCAATCGGGCTGCTGTGCATGACAATGTGAACCGCGATGCATTGATGTTTTTTCAGGAGCAACTCCAGGTCGATGCGAGTTTTCCGAAGCGAATGTAGCCAATCCCATGCCCCATATCCTGCTGATCGACGACGACGAGCACCTGGCTGCGCCGCTGGCCGCCTACTTTGCCCGTTTTGACTTTGTGCTCGAAAGCGCGCTGCGCCCCGGTGAAGGCCTGGCCATGCTGCGCGCCGGCGCGTATGACGCGGCCATCCTGGACGTCATGCTGCCCGAGATGGACGGCTTTGCGCTGTGCCGCGAGATCCGCAAGGAAAGCGACATTCCCATTGTGATGCTGACGGCCCGCGGCGACGTGATGGACCGTGTGGTCGGACTGGAGCTGGGCGCCGACGACTACCTGCCCAAGCCTTTTGAGCCGCGCGAGCTGGTGGCGCGCCTGCAGACCATTTTGCGGCGCCAGCGCAGCGCACCGGCTGCGGCTACCCAGCGCCATGTGTTCCAGGGGCTGGTGGTCGATGTGGAAACGCGCGAGGTGCTGCGCCTGGGTGAAAAGGTCGAGCTGACCGGCACCGAGTTTGAATTGCTGGCCCTGCTGGCGGCCGAGCCCGGCAAGGTGTTCAACCGCGACGACATCCTCAACCGCCTGCGCGGCCATGAGGCCGAGCTGTACACGCGCGCCGTCGACATCGTGGTGAGCCGGCTGCGAAAAAAACTCGAGCCGCTGGACTGCATCAAGACCTTGCGCAACGCGGGCTATGCCCTTGCCGCCGGCAAGGCGGGTACGCCATGAGACGGTGGAAAACACGCCGGGACTGCCGGGCCCGCGAACGCTCACGGCCCGAGCGCTGGCGCCACCGCTGGAAGCATTCGCTGCGACTGCGGCTGATCACCGTGTTCCTGCTGCTGGCGCTGGCCATGGGCGCGGTGTTCATGAGCGGCATGCAGCGGGCGTTTTCAACCGGCTGGCGCGACGCAGCCAAGCCGCTGATCAGCGACTACATGGACCGGCTGGTGGCCGACCTGGGTTCGCCGCCCGATGTGGGCCGCGCCCAGGCGCTGGCCGCGCGGCTGCCGATTTCCATCCGCATTGAAGGCCCGCAGGTCAACTGGCAGTCGCATCCCGACAGGCCCGACCGCAAGGTGTTCGACGCCCGCGCCAAAGACTGGCTGAGCCGGACCACGCCCGACGGCCATCGCGTGATTTTTGGCCCCGGCACCGCGCCCTGGCAGACGGCGCCCCACGGCGTGTTTGGCTGGATCACGCTGGCGCTGCTGCTGGGTTTGCTCATAGGCGCGTATGCCTACGTGCGGCGCCTGCTCCGTCCGCTGGACGACATCCGCGCAGGCGCCGAGCGTTTTGGCCGCGGCGAGTTCGCAACGCCGATTCCCCTGCGCCGCCGCGACGAACTCGGCGACCTGGCCGGGCGCATCAACACCATGGCGCACGATATTGAAGGCATGCTGAACGCCAAACGTGCCTTGCTGCTGGCGCTGAGCCATGAGCTGCGTTCCCCACTCACACGCGCGCGGCTCAATGCCGAGCTGCTGCCCACCACGCCCGAGGGTACCGGTGCCGGCGAGCGTGAGCGCGAGGCGCTGCTGCGCGACCTGGGCGAAATGCGTGACCTGATCAGCGACCTGCTCGAAAGCGAGCGCCTGGCCAGCCCGCACGCCGCGCTGCAACGCGAGCCGGTGGACCTGGCGGCGCTGGTGCGCGAGACGGCCACTGAGGTGCCGGGTGCGTCGGAGATGGTGCTGGACCTGGCGGCCGGCCTTGCGCCGCTGGCGCTGGACCGCATGCGCGTGCGCCTGCTGGTGCGCAACCTGATGGACAACGCCCTGCGTTACAGCAGCGGCGCCGGTCGGCCGCCGCAGGTGTCGTTGCAGCCGGCAGAGAGCGGCGTGATGCTGGAAGTGCGCGACTTCGGCCCGGGCGTGGATGCCGCGCAACTGGCGCATTTGACCGAGCCTTTTTACCGAACCGACGGCGCACGCCAGCGCGCAACGGGCGGCGTGGGGCTGGGCATGTACTTGTGCCGGCTGGTGGCTGAAGCACATGGCGCCGAGCTGCAGGTGCGCAATGCGGAGCCGGGCCTGGCCGTGTGTGTGCTGTGGCCTGCTATTGAATCAGGAGCTGCTCGCGCTCATATTTAAAGGGCTGCAGGCTTATTTGGCTCTTGTTCCCAGTAGCGCGGCGCCGATGATCATCACCGCCGCCAGGGCGATGCTCCAGCTCAGCGCGCGGCCGCTTACCCCCATCAGCAGGGCAGTCGAGCCCAGTGGCGTGAGGTAGCTGAGGATGCCGATCTGCTGCGCGTCGCCCAGCTTGAGGGCCTTGTCCCAGAGAAAAAACGCCGCGCCCAGCGGCCCCACGCCCAGCACCGCCAGCAGCAGCCAGTCTTGCGCCGACAGTGTGGCGGCAGGCTCCAGCGCCCAATGGCACAGCAGCGAAAGCACGCCGGAGACCAGGCCGAAGAGGCCGATGGCTGCAGTGGGAAAGGCCGGCACGCGTTTTGTCAGCAGCGAGTAGCTGGCCCAGATGAAGGCCGAGCCCAGCGCCGGCAGGTAACCCCACGACCAGCCTGCCGCGGGAGCTGCACCGCCACCGCCCGCGCCCAATATGGCAATGGCGGCGCCGGCAAATCCCAGCAGGCCCGCAGCCACATGCACGGCGCGCAGTTGCACGCCACGAAGAAACAGCGGCGCCAGCACCACGATAAAAAGCGGCCAGAGGTAGTTCACCAGGTTGGCCTCGACCGCCGGTGCATGCCGCAGCGCGATGAAAAGCAGGAAGTGATAGCCGAAGAGGCCGTATACGCCGAACGCCAGCGTGGCGGCCGGTATCTTCCATTGCCTGCGATCCCGCAGCACAAAAGGCAGGGCCAGCAGGCTGCCGGTCAGCAGCGCAACGCCAGTGAGCAGAAAGGGCGGAACGTGTTTGAGCGAGACCCCGAGCGAGGCGAGCAGGGTCCAGAGGGCGATGGCGCCCAGTGCGTACAGATTGGCTGGCATGGCGGCAAGCATAGGGGCGCGCGCCGGGCGCGTCGTCGCAGGGCAACGCTTTGTGGTCGCGCAACGACGGTTTCAGGGATTCAGGCGTATGTCCTACGCGCAGGCCTACATCCGGTAACCAGCTTCACGTGCGAGGGGTGCCGCAGACACTTTTCCGGCACGGGCTTCAGTTGCAATGGCATGGCAGATTTCACCGAAATCGCATGAAACCCAAGGAGACACTCATGAAAAAGCTTTCCATCCTCTTGCTGGCCCTGGCCGGCATGGCCGCCCTGTCGGGCTGCGTGGCTTACCCGGTGGCCTATGACAACGGACCGCAATACCGTGTCATGCCCGCCCCTGCGCCGGGCTACGGCCCCGGCTACCGGGGTGACCGCGATGGCGACGGTGTGCGCAACCGCTACGACCGCCGGCCGAACGACCCGAGCCGCTATTGAAAATCCGTAAAGGTCAGGCGCTGCCCGGCCCGGCGCGCCGCATCGCGGCCGTCAGGGCTGAGGGCGACTGGTAGCCGCAGTGCAGCGCGGTGTCGGCCACGCTCATGCCGCGGCTGCGCAGTTGCATGGCCAGCGCCAGGCGTTGCCGGCGCAGCCACTGCATCACGCTGAGGCCCGTCTCGCGCCGGCAGCGTGCGGCAAACTGAGTCGGGCTTAAAAACACCTGCGCGGCCAGCTGCGCGACGCTCAGTGGTTCGTGCAGGCGCTGCTGCGTCCAGGTGGCCAGTTGTTCCCAGTGGATGGGCCGTGCATGGCGCAAGGGCGTTGATGCAGGTGTTGTGGGTTGCCAGGCTTCCAGCAACAGCGCCGGGCCATGGCGCTGGGCCAAGCCGCCGGGTTGCTGCAGTGCTTCGGCCAGGTAATGGGCCAGCGCCAACGCTTGCCCGGTTCTGGCGGGGTCCGCTGCGCAGCGGGCCCAATCAGGTTGTGCGGTGTCCAGCACCAGGCAGCGGCTGCCTTCACGTGATTCGAAGTCATGCCGGTCGCCGGGTGTGATCACGCAGCCCTGGCCAGCCGCGATGCGCCGCCCGCGTCCGCGTACTTCCAGTTCCAGCACACCACTCAGCCCCAGCAGTACCTGGAAATGATCATGCGCATGGCTGCCGTGCGACGCGCCGTAGTGGCGCAGCGACAGGGAGCCTTGCGGCAGATTCATGGTGCGTGGATCAAAGGGCGGCGATGGCCGCGTCTGCCTTGTCGGCCACGCCTGCCGCGTGGGCCTGCTGGTCGGCGTGGTAACTGCTGCGCACCATGGCGCCCACGGCGGCGTGCGTGAAGCCCATCTTGTAGGCTTCTTCTTCAAACATCTTGAAGGTGTCGGGGTGCACATAGCGGCGCACCGGCAGATGGCTGGTGGAGGGCGCCAGATACTGGCCGATGGTCAGCATGTCGATGTTGTGCGCGCGCATGTCGCGCATGACCTGCAGAATTTCTTCGTCGGTTTCGCCCAGGCCGACCATGATGCCGCTCTTGGTCGGCACATCGGGGTGCAGGGCCTTGAACTTCTTGAGCAGGTTGAGGCTGAAGTTGTAGTCGCTGCCGGGACGCGCTTCTTTATAAAGGCGCGGCGCGGTTTCGAGGTTGTGGTTCATCACGTCGGGCGGTGCGGCCTTGAGGATTTCAAGCGCGCGGTCGTCGCGGCCGCGGAAGTCGGGCACCAAAATTTCAATGGTGGTGGCGGGCGAGAGCTCGCGGATCTTCTGGATGCATTCGACAAAGTGGCCGCTGCCGCCGTCGCGCAGGTCGTCGCGGTCCACGCTGGTGATCACCACGTATTTGAGCTTGAGCGCTGCGATGGTTTTGGCCAGGTTCAGCGGCTCGTTCACGTCCAGCGGGTCGGGTCGGCCATGGCCCACGTCGCAAAACGGGCAGCGGCGCGTGCATTTGTCGCCCATGATCATGAAGGTGGCCGTGCCCTTGCCGAAGCATTCCCCGATGTTGGGGCAGCTGGCTTCTTCGCACACCGTGTTGAGCTTGTTTTCGCGCAGGATCTGCTTGATCTCGTAAAAGCGCGTGGTCGGGCTGCCGGCCTTGACGCGGATCCAGTCGGGCTTCTTGAGCATTTCGCCCTGCACCACCTTGACGGGGATGCGCGACAGCTTGGCCGCGGCCTTTTGCTTGGCCAGCGGGTTGTAGTCTTCCTGGCTCTGGATGTCGCGAACAACAGGATTGACGGTTTCTGGGGTGCTCATGGTGTATTTCTTTGAAGGAATATGCTCAGGGCGCCAGGTAGGTGACGAGCTTGCGGCCCAGCACATCTGCGGCTTCCTGCCAGCTTGCCGATACCCCGATTGTAGAAAGGTCTGTGGTTTTGAGCCCCACATACCCGCAGGGGTTGATCCGCGAGAAGGGTTCCAGGTCCATCGCCACATTGAGCGCGACCCCGTGGTAGGTGCAATTACGGCTGACTTTGATGCCCAAAGCGGCGATCTTGCCCAGGCCGCGAAAAGGGTCGGCAGGGTGCATCGGGCCGGTCAGGGCGGCGTGAGAGGCCGGGTCGTCCAGCCGCACATAAATGCCGGGCGAGCCGGCCACCCGGTGCCCAGTGACGCCGAAATGCGCCAGCGTCTTGATGACCGATTCCTCGATGCGGTAGACGTATTCCTTGACGTAATAGCCGGCGCGCTTCAGGTCAATGAGCGGGTAAGCCACCACCTGGCCGGGGCCGTGGTAAGTCACCTGGCCGCCGCGGTTGGTCTGAACCACCGGGATGCTGCCGGGGTTCAGTACATGGTCGCTTTTGCCCGCCAGCCCCTGGGTGTAGACCGGCGGATGCTCACAAATCCATAGCTGATCGTGCTCGTCCTGATTGGGTTGCAGCCCGTTTTCGCTTGAAACCCCGGCGCTGCGCGCCGCCGTGAAGGCCTGCATGGCTTCGTAGGTGGGCAGGTAATCGACCCGGCCCAGCATGCGTGTTTCGGCTTGCATGTGCGTTGCTTTGCGGGTCCTGCTGGAGGCGGAGTCGGTGATTAAAGGACGACCTTGACCATCGGGTGCGTCGACAGCGTGCGGTAAAGCTCGTCGAGCTGCTCGCGGCTGGTGGCTGTGACGGTGATGGTGACGCCCAGGTACTTGCCGCCCTTGCTTTCACGCAGCTCGATGGTGGAGGCGTCGAAGGCCGGGTCGAACTGGTGTGCGATGGACGTGATGGCCGCGACCATGCCATCGACCTTTTCACCCATCACCTTGATCGGGAACTGCGAAGGGTACTCGATCAGCGATTCCTGGCGCGAGGGCTCCGTGCCGGGAACACCGATGATTTTGGGAATGTTGGGGGAAGTCGTCATGGCAATGGGTCCTTTCAGGCCGCTTTGGCACGCTGGTATTGGGCGTACAGCTTTGCATAAATGGGGCCAGGTTTACCTTTTTCCACTCCGTGGCCGACCGGCTGGCCATCCAGCAGGGTGATGGGCAGAACCTCCTTGGTGGCCGACGAGAGCAGCAGCTCGTCCGCTGCCAGCACTTCAGCGCGGGTGATGCGGCGCAGCTCAAAAGGAATACCCGCCGCGCGGCACATCTCTTCTATCAGGCCAAATCGGATGCCTTCGAGGACCAGATTGTCCCTGGGCGGCCCCATGACTTTGCCGTCCTTGACGATCCAGACGTTGCTGGAAGCGGCTTCGCTCAGGTAGTCGCCGCGGAACATCACGGTCTCGACCGCGCCGGCGTCGACGCTGATCTGGCGCGAAAACACCGCGCCCAGCAGGCTGGTGCTTTTGATATGGGCTTTTTCCCAACGGAAGTCGTCGGCGGTGACGCAGGCCACACCTTTTTCGCGCGCCTGGTCGCTGGGCAGCTTCATCGGGTTGCACATCACAAAGACGGTGGGCGTGAGGCCCGGCAGCATGGGGTGGTCGCGCATGGCCACACCGCGGGTGATCTGGATATAGACGAGTTGATTGCCTTTTTCGGTCGGAACGCCCGCAGACTGAGCGCAAGCAGCTATCAATTTCAGAGCAATAGTCAGCCACTCGTCGCGGGTCAGCGGGTTGGTGATGCGCAGCTCGGTGAGGCTGCGTTCCAGCCGTGCCATGTGCTGCTCAAAACGAAACGGCTTGCCTGCATACGCCGGCACCACTTCATAGATGCCGTCGCCGAAGATGAAACCGCGGTCCATCACGCTGATCCTGGCATCCTTGAGCGGGGTGAATTCGCCGTTCAGGTAGCAGGGGGTGTCGGGAAGGGCGTTGGCGAGAGGCGTTGTCATGGATCGGTTTGAAAAGGAAATGAAAGTGCGTCGGAACGGTTGCTGGTGGACGGCCTGTACCGGATTGTCTAACGTCTGGCCGTTTGCCGGTTGCGGCGTTTGAACCAGATGCGAACGCGCCAGCCCAGCTTGACCAGCAGATAGCCGGTAATCGAGCCCAGCACGGCAAAGATGCCCATGCCCAGAATGGCAGGCCCGCCGAAGGAGGCTGCCCACGCCACGATGCCTGCGCCTTCCGAAATGCGGATGGGCGGCGGTGCGTCCAGCAGCAGATCGCCCACCTGATAGGCCAGCCAGAGCCAGAAGCCGACGGTAAAAGGGTTGGTAATGAAGGTGATGCCGGCGGCCACCGGAATATTGGCGCGCCACCAGACGCTGTGGGCGGCGGCCGCCACGGTTTGTGCAAACGGCAGGGCAAATGCCCAGAAGATGCCGATGGCCACACCGCGCGCCACGGCCTCGTGCTGCAGCCGCCACAGCTGCGGCTCCAGCAGCCGGTGGGCCAACGGCTTGAGCCACCGGTTTTGGGCCAGGACTTCACGTGTCGGCACGGATGCTTTCAGCCGGTCCGTCCAGTGCCGGTGTTGCGGCGCCTTCTTTTTAGGGACGCTCATGCCAGGCTGCGTTCAAGATGACCGGTTCGCTCCGGCATCAGGCAATAAAGATAACGGCGGCGATCGCCAGCGCGCCCAGCACCAGGTTGACCATGGCCAGGGTGGCGATCTGCCCGACGCGGCGCCCGCCCTCGGGCCAGTCGGATGCGCTGACGGCGAGCTTCAGGCGCCGGAAAGGGCCGAAATACAGATGCCCGAACAGCGCGAACATCAAGAGGCCGATGCCGAACATCAGGTGCCAGCCCAGTGGGGCGGTTTTCATGCCCACGACCAGCAGCATGGCCAGGCCTGTCACCAGCAGGACGCCGATGGTGACCCAGACCAGAGCGAAAAATCGCTGCATGACCTTTGTGATGAGCGGCAGGCGTTGGGGTGGCGCCAGCTGTTCGGCGACGGCAGGCCGCAAGGCGAACAGCATGAAGACCACCCCGCCCAGCCAGGCAATGGCGGCGGCAATGTGCAGGAATTTCATCAGGGCGGGCATGGCATCTTTCGGTGAATGGGAGGTGACGATGCGGGGGCTTGGGCCATCGTGGAGCATCACGTGCAACTACGTAGGAGGGTCGGCGCGCCGCAGTCGCCGGACAATTGTGAACCACCCGCTGCGAGCCGCACCCAAATGATGCGAATCGCCCCTAATTCATATGCAAGCCGGGGGTTTTGTCGGATACGCAGGGGTTTCTACGTATAATCAAGGGCTTTGCTGATAACGGCCCCGTAACTTTTCCGTAATTTGTGACGACCAAAATGGCAAATTCGGCGAAGTCAGTGAAAAACCCGGGAAATCCGGGTGCGACAGGGCGAAGTGTCACAGAAGAGATGGAGACTGGCGATGAGGGTTTCAAGCCCTTGACGCGTGAAGAGGCCCAAAAGCTTCGTGAAACGAGCCCGTCTATCTCGCCCTGGTCGGTATTGGCAGGGCAATTGGTGGTTGGAGTTCTGGTGGCATGTGCCGCCTGGGCGCTGACCGGCCAGCGGTCAGTGGGCTGGTCGGCACTCTACGGAGGGCTGGCGGTCGTGGTTCCGGCGGCGCTGTTTGCGCGCGGCCTGACCGGCAAGGTGTGGTCAATGAATCCAGGCACTGCGGTGGCTGGATTCTTTTTGTGGGAAATGGTCAAGATCGCCTTGACGGTGGCAATGCTGTTTGCCGCGTCAAGGGTGGTTTCGATGCTGAGTTGGCCGGCCATGCTGGTCGGCCTGGTGGTGACAATGAAAATGTCCTGGCTTGCGCTGTTGTTCGCGGTCAGGAAAAATAAACTTTGAGGCGAGCAATAAATGGCTGCTGAGAATGCTGCTGGACATGGCGGTCCAACCGCTGGTGAATACATCCTTCACCATCTGACGCACTGGCGCAACAAGGAACTTGTTGGCCCGTTCGATCTGAGCGTTATCAATATTGACTCCACCATCTTCACCATTTTGCTGGGTGTGATTGGTTGCTTCCTGCTCTGGAAAGCAGCCCGCAAAGCCACTTCCGGCGTTCCCGGCCGTTTCCAGGCTGCGGTTGAAATCCTCGTCGAAATGGTCGACGCGCAAGCCAAGGGCATCGTGCACAACGCCGAAAGCCGCAAACTGGTCGCTCCTCTGGCGCTCACCGTGTTCGTCTGGATTTTCCTGCTGAACGCCATGGACTTGCTGCCGGTCGACCTGCTGCCGGTGCTGTGGGGTTGGGTTTACGGTGCTGCCGGCCATGATGCGCACCACGCTTACATGCGTTCCGTGCCCACCGCCGACCTTTCCATCACCATGGGCCTGTCCATGGGCGTGCTGATCACCTGTTTGGTCTACAACGTCAAAATCAAGGGCGTGGGTGGTTGGTCACACGAACTCGTTACAGCGCCATTCGGCACCAGCAAGAACCCCATCTTTGCGCTGATTCTGGGTGTTCTGAATCTGGCCATGCAGATCATAGAATTCGTCGCCAAGACCGTCTCCCATGGCATGCGACTGTTCGGCAACATGTATGCCGGCGAACTGATTTTCCTGCTGATCGCCTTGATGGGTGGTGCCTGGTCGCTCTCTGCGACTGGCATTGGCCTGGCCATCGGCCACATCATCGCGGGCTCGGCCTGGGCGATTTTCCACATCCTGATCATCACGCTGCAGGCGTTCGTGTTCATGATGCTGACCCTGGTGTACATCGGCCAGGCGCACGATCACCACTAATCAGTTGTCACCGTTTTCGTTTTTTCTTTTTCTCTCGTAACCAAAGTCCTAAGGAGTCATCATGGAAGTTATTAGTTTTGTCGCTCTGGCCGCCGGCCTCATCATCGGCCTCGGCGCTGTTGGCGCCTGTATCGGTATCGGCATCATGGGCAGCAAATACCTCGAAGCAGCTGCACGCCAGCCTGAGCTGATGGGCGAACTGCAGACCAAGATGTTCCTGCTGGCCGGCCTGATCGACGCTGCTTTCATTATCGGCACGGGTATCGCGCTGTGGTTCGCCACTGCCAACCCATTCCTGGCGCAAATCGCCAACCTGCCCAAGTAAGCAATCATCAAAGTCCCAAGAATGTCATTCCTTCGGGCCGGCTTTTGGCTGGGCCCCAAGGGAAAGGATGAGCAGTGAGCATTACCGGTACCCTTATTGTCCAGCTGATCGTGTTCCTGATTTTGGTCGGGTTCACGATGAAGTTTGTGTGGCCACCCATTGCGGCGGCCCTGGACGCGCGTGCGCAAAAAATCGCTGACGGCCTTGCTGCTGCCGATAAAGCCAAATCTGAACTCTCCGTCGCCAACAAGCGCGTGGAAGAAGAGCTGGCCAAGTCGCGCAACGAAGCGGCCGTGCGCCTGGCTGAAGCCGAACGTCGGGGCCAAGCCCTGATTGAAGAGGCCAAAGCCCGCGCAACCGAAGAAGGCAGCAAGATCATTGCCGCCGCCAAGGTTGAAGCCGAGCAGCAATCCGTCAAGGCCCGCGAGACCCTGCGTGAGCAGGTCGCCGCACTGGCCGTCAAGGGTGCAGAGCAGATTCTGCGCAAGGAAGTCAATGCCGGTGTGCATGCTGACTTGCTGGGTCGCCTGAAGACCGAACTTTAAGCGAGCGTAAAACATGGCCGAACTAGCCACCATTGCCCGTCCCTACGCTGAAGCGTTGTTCAAGGCCTCTGGTTCCGACCTGGGCGGTACTGCCGTCTGGCTCGATGAGCTTGCAGCCATTGCCGCCAACGCGCAGTTGCAGCAGTTTGCCGGCAACCCGAGCGTGACGGTGAACCAGACGTTCGACGTGATTTCCGGTGTGGCCAAGACGAAGCTGCCGGAAGCCGCCAAAAACTTCCTGCGGACCGTGATCGAGAACGGTCGCATCAGCGTCCTGACGGAAATCGCCGCACAGTTCCGCGCATTGAAGAATGCGCAGAGTGGTTCTTCGGACGCCACCGTTTACAGCGCATTTCCGCTGGAAGGTGCTGCATTGGCCGATTTGGCAGCGACGCTGGAAAAGCGGTTTGGCCGCAAGCTCAACCTTTCGGTCGAGCTTGAGCCGGCGCTGATCGGTGGCGTACGTGTCGTGGTGGGTGACGAGGTGCTGGACACCTCGGTGAAAGCCCGTTTAGAGCAAATGAAAGTGGCGCTGATTTCCTGAGCTTGCGTTCAGGCGCGACCCCGGTTTTTAGCCAACAACATAGAAAGAAGGAAAGAGTCATGCAACTCAATCCCGCAGAAATTTCTGAACTGATCAAGAGCCGCATCGAAGGCCTGACAGCCAGTGCCGATGTCCGCAACCAGGGCACCGTGGTGTCTGTGACCGACGGTATCGTCCGTATCCACGGCCTGTCCGATGTGATGCAGGGCGAGATGCTGGAATTCCCCGCAACCGCCGACGGCACCCCCACCTACGGCCTGGCGCTGAATCTTGAGCGCGATTCCGTCGGCTCCGTGATTCTGGGCGAGTACGAGCACATCGCCGAAGGCGACACCGTGAAGTGCACGGGCCGTATTCTGGAAGTGCCTGTGGGTCCTGAGCTGCTTGGCCGTGTGGTCAACGCACTGGGCCAGCCGATTGACGGCAAAGGCCCGATCAATGCCAAACTCACCGACGTGATTGAAAAGGTTGCGCCCGGCGTGATCGCCCGTAAATCCGTTGACCAGCCCCTGCAGACCGGCCTGAAGTCCATTGACTCCATGGTGCCTGTCGGCCGCGGCCAGCGCGAACTGATCATCGGCGACCGCCAGACCGGCAAGACCGCTGTGGCCATCGACGCCATCATCAACCAAAAGGGCAAGGGCGTTTCCTGCGTCTACGTCGCGATTGGCCAGAAGGCCTCGTCGATCAAGAACGTGGTGCGCTCGCTGGAGCAAGCCGGCGCGATGGAATACACCATCGTCGTGGCAGCTTCCGCTTCCGAATCCGCCGCCATGCAATATGTGAGCGCCTACTCTGGCTGCACCATGGGCGAATACTTCCGCGACCGCGGCGAAGACGCGCTGATCGTGTATGACGATTTGTCCAAGCAGGCCGTGGCTTACCGCCAGGTCTCGCTGCTGCTGCGCCGTCCGCCAGGTCGCGAAGCCTATCCCGGCGACGTGTTCTATCTGCACAGCCGCCTGCTTGAGCGCGCAGCACGCGTGAACGAAAAATACGTTGAAGACTTCACCAAGGGTGCGGTCAAGGGCAAGACCGGTTCACTGACCGCGCTGCCGATCATCGAAACGCAGGCCGGCGACGTGTCCGCTTTCGTGCCAACCAACGTGATCTCGATCACCGACGGCCAGATTTTCCTGGAAACCAGCCTGTTCAATGCCGGTATTCGTCCCGCCATTAACGCCGGTATCTCGGTGTCCCGCGTCGGCGGCGCTGCCCAGACCAAGCTGATCAAGAACCTGTCCGGCGGTATCCGTACCGACCTGGCCCAGTACCGTGAACTGGCTGCCTTCGCGCAGTTTGCTTCCGACCTGGACGAAGCCACCCGCAAACAGCTGGACCGCGGTGCCCGCGTGACCGAACTGCTCAAGCAGGCCCAGTACTCGCCTTTGTCCATCTCCAACATGGCCGCTACGCTGTTCGCAGTGAACAAGGGCTTCATGGACGACATCGAAGTCAAGAAGGTCCTGGCTTTCGAACACGGCCTGCATGCCTTCCTGAAGGACAAGAACGCGGCCCTGATGGCCAAGCTCGAAGCCAACAAGGCCATGGACAAGGATGCTGAGGCTGAACTGAACGCGGCTGTGGCCGAGTTCAAGAAGTCGTTTGCTTGATCTCGCCTGACGTATCGTCAAGCAAGTAATTAAGCAACCCTCAGGAACCCCTTAGGAACCCATATGGCAGCAGGCAAGGAAATACGCGGCAAGATCAAATCGGTGGAAAACACCAAGAAGATCACCAAGGCCATGGAGATGGTGGCCGCCTCCAAGATGCGCAAGGCGCAGGAGCGGATGCGCGCTGCCCGTCCTTACAGCGACAAGATCCGCAACATCACGGCCAACCTGAGTCAGGCCAACCCCGAATACACCCATGCGTTCATGGAGTCCAACGACGCCAAGGCCACCGGGTTCATCGTGGTGACGACTGACAAGGGCTTGTGCGGCGGCATGAACACCAACGTGTTGCGCGCCGTCACCTCAAAGCTCAAGGAAGTACAGGCCGCTGGCCATGATGCGAAGGCTGTGGCCATCGGCAACAAGGGCCTCGGTTTTCTGAACCGTGTGGGCGCCAAGGTGGTGTCGCACGCGACACAATTGGGCGACAAGCCTCACCTGGAAAAGCTGATCGGCCCCGTCAAGGTGCTGCTCGATGCCTACAGCGAAGGCAAGATCAATTCGGTGTACCTGTGCTACACCAAGTTCATCAACACCATGCGCCAGGAGCCTGTGGTCGAGCAACTGCTGCCTTTGACGGCCGCACACTTGCAAGCCGACAAGGACCAGCACGGTTGGGATTACATCTACGAGCCTGACGCACAGACCGTAATCGACGATCTGCTGATCCGTTATGTGGAAGCGCTGGTCTATCAGGCGGTTGCCGAGAACATGGCGTCCGAGCAGTCTGCCCGCATGGTGGCCATGAAGGCTGCCACGGACAACGCCGGCAGCGTGATCGGCGAACTCAAGCTGGTGTACAACAAAACGCGTCAAGCGGCGATCACGAAAGAACTTTCGGAAATCGTTGCCGGTGCTGCAGCGGTCTGATCGTGGTTTAGGCCGCCACACCCGATTTAAAGATTTAAAGAAACGAAAGAGGATTCAATCATGGCTCAAGCTCAAGGCAAGATTGTTCAGTGTATTGGTGCGGTGGTTGACGTGGAATTCGCGCGCGACCAGATGCCCAAGATTTATGACGCGCTGAAAATGGAAGGCTCCGCGCTGACGCTGGAAGTCCAGCAGCAGCTGGGTGACGGCATCGTGCGCACCATCGCGCTGGGTACCTCCGACGGCCTGCGCCGCGGCAACATGGTTTACAACACCGGCGCCAACATCACCGTTCCCGTGGGTAAGGCCACGCTGGGCCGCATCATGGACGTGCTGGGCGCACCCATCGACGAACGTGGTCCAGTGGATCAGACCCTGACTGCCCCTATCCACCGCAAGGCGCCTGCTTATGACGAACTCTCGCCATCGCAGGAACTGCTGGAAACCGGCATCAAGGTGATTGACCTTGTTTGCCCGTTCGCCAAGGGCGGCAAGGTGGGCCTGTTCGGCGGCGCCGGCGTCGGCAAGACCGTGAACATGATGGAACTCATCAACAACATCGCCAAGGCGCACTCGGGCTTGTCCGTGTTCGCCGGTGTGGGTGAACGTACCCGCGAAGGCAATGACTTCTACCACGAGATGGCCGATTCCGGTGTTGTGAACCTCGAGAACCTCGGCGAGTCCAAGGTTGCGATGGTTTACGGCCAGATGAACGAGCCCCCAGGAAACCGTCTGCGCGTGGCGCTGACCGGCCTGACGATCGCCGAATCTTTCCGTGACGAAGGCCGCGACGTGCTGTTCTTCGTGGACAACATCTACCGCTACACGCTGGCCGGTACCGAAGTGTCCGCACTGCTGGGCCGTATGCCTTCCGCCGTGGGTTACCAGCCTACGCTGGCCGAAGAAATGGGCCGCCTGCAAGAGCGTATTACCTCCACCAAGGTCGGCTCCATCACCTCCATCCAGGCCGTTTACGTTCCTGCCGATGACTTGACCGATCCGTCGCCTGCCACGACCTTTGCCCACCTGGATTCCACCGTGGTGCTTTCGCGTGACATCGCTTCGCTGGGTATCTACCCTGCGGTCGATCCACTCGACTCGACCAGCCGCCAGCTCGACCCGAACGTCGTGGGCGAAGACCACTACGCCACGGCCCGCGCCGTGCAAGGTACGTTGCAGCGCTACAAGGAACTGCGCGACATCATCGCGATTCTGGGTATGGACGAACTGGCTCCTGAAGACAAGCTGGCCGTGGCCCGCGCCCGCAAGATCCAGCGTTTCCTGTCGCAGCCTTTCCACGTGGCTGAAGTGTTCACCGGCTCCCCCGGCAAGTACGTCAGCCTGGCTGAAACCATTCGCGGCTTCAAGATGATTGTGGCCGGCGAGTGCGATCACCTGCCAGAGCAGGCGTTCTACATGGTCGGCACCATCGACGAAGCATTCGAGAAGGCGAAAAAAGTTTGATAAAGCAGCACATTTGGGCGATCCGCGTTGTTGCTGTGCTCAATGTGCATTTGCACATTTCCGCGCAGCGCCTAGCGGCTCATCCCAATTGTTTGCTTTCTCCAAACTTTTAAAGTTAAGGAACGTTTATGTCAACCACCATTCACGTCGACGTGGTCTCCGCGGAAGAGTCCATCTTCTCCGGTGAAGCGCACTTTGTCGCTTTGCCAGGCGAGGCCGGCGAGCTGGGCATTTACCCGCGCCACACCCCGCTGATCACCCGTATCAAGCCGGGCGCCGTGCGCATCGAAAAGGCCGATGGCAGCGAAGAATTCGTGTTCGTGGCCGGCGGCTTGCTCGAAGTACAACCTAACTGTGTCACCGTGCTGTCCGACACCGCGATTCGCGGCAAAGACCTGGACGAAGCCAAGGCGATGGAAGCCAAGGCTGCCGCTGAAGAAGCGCTTAAGAACGCGAAGAGCGACATCGACATCGCTATGGCCCAGTCTGAACTGGCCGTCATGGCCGCGCAGATTGCCGCCTTGCGCAAGTACCGCCAGAAGAAATAAAAATGCCTTTCCGGTTTTGCCGGACTGCATCAAGCCCCTGCCGCAAGCCAGGGGCTTTTTTTATGGCGCGGCCGTTGCAATGTAAGCCC
This sequence comes from Polaromonas sp. P1_E11, assembly GCF_056405995.1. NCBI lineage: Bacteria > Pseudomonadati > Pseudomonadota > Betaproteobacteria > Burkholderiales > Comamonadaceae > Polaromonas > Polaromonas sp. P1_E11. The sequence continues at coordinate 259,893 of NZ_JBFUBA010000004.1, read as the reverse complement.
TTGCTGACAGCGTAAACGCCTGACGCCGTTCAGCATGCCCCGGCAGGCGCGTTTAGGATGGCTGCTCATCCGGCTTTTCCGGGCCGGCACGGAGCAAGCGCAAGCATGGACCTGATCGTGGCGAGGCCGGAAGGCCTGTATTGCACAGCGGGTGATTTTTACATCGATCCCTGGCGGCCCGTCGGCCATGCCGTGATCACGCATGCCCATTCCGACCACGCGCGCACCGGCCATGGCCACTATCTGGCGCACACCGACAGCGAGGGCACGCTGCGTACGCGGCTCGGCGAGATCACTCTGCAGACCTTGCCCTATGGCGAAGTGCAGGAGCGCAACGGCGTGAAGATATCGCTGCACCCTGCCGGCCATGTGCTCGGCTCGGCGCAGGTCCGGGTGGAGCATCGCGGCGAGGTGTGGGTCGCCTCGGGCGACTACAAGCTAGACGCCGACGGTACCTGCACGCCCTTTGAGCCCGTACCCTGTGACACCTTTATCACCGAGTCCACCTTCGGCCTGCCGATCTACCGTTGGCCCACGCAGCAGGTGCTCTTCGCCGGGATCAACGCATGGTGGCGGCGCAATGCGGATGAGGGTCGCGCGTCTGTGCTGTTTTGCTACGCCTTCGGCAAGGCGCAGCGCATCCTGCACGGTGTAGACCATGCCATTGGTCCCATAGTTGTGCACGGCGCTGTGGAGCCGCTCAATGCCGTGTATCGCGCGGCCGGCGTACCCCTGCCAGAAACTGTGCGTGTGACCGATGCGGGCGTCACTCCGCAATTGCTCAAGCGCGCCCTCGTGCTGGCGCCACCTTCAGCCCAAGGCACGCCCTGGATGCGCCGCTTCGGCAGCTACTCGGACGCCTTTGCCAGCGGCTGGATGCAATTGCGCGGCACGCGGCGGCGGCGCGGCGTGGACCGCGGCTTTGTCATGTCCGATCACGCCGACTGGCCAGGCCTGCAAAGTGCGATCGCGGGCACCGGCGCAGCGCGTGTGATGGTCACGCACGGCAGCGTCGCGGTGCTGGTGCGGTGGCTCACAGAAAACGGCTTGCAGGCCGAAGGCTTCAAGACCGAATACGGAGATGAGGATGTGAGTGACCAGGCAGCCACCGCACCTCAACCTGAGGCCGCTCCTGTAAATGAAGCCGGCGCATGAAAGCCTTTGCGGCCCTCTACAGCGAACTGGACGCCACCACGTCCAGTCTCGCCAAGCAGGCGGCGCTGCAGCGTTATCTGCAAAGCGTGCCACTTGCCGACGCCGCTTGGGCGGTGTATTTTCTGGCCGGTGGCAAGCCGCGCCAGCTGGTGCCGACCAAGCTGCTGCGTCTGCTCGCGCAAGAGGCTGCAGGCTTGCCAGAATGGCTGTTTGATGAAAGCTACGAGGCGGTTGGGGACCTGGCCGAAACGATCTCCCTTCTTTTACCCCAGCCTACAGAGCAGCACGATCTCGGACTCGCTGCCTGGGTGGAGGAGCACCTGTTGCCTTTGCGCTCACTGGGAAAAACTGATCCGGGAAAACTGTCCGATACATTGCGTGCGCAGTGGCGCCGCCTCGCGCCCGAGGAGCGTCTTGTCTACTTCAAGCTCATGACCGGCAGCTTCCGTGTCGGTGTCTCGCGCCTGCAGGTGACGCAGGCGCTGGCAGCCGTGGCCGGTATCGACGCCAAGCGCGTGGCCCAGCGGCTCATGGGCTACACCCACATCAGCGGCCAGCCCACGGCCGCCGACTATGCCGCGCTGGTCTCCGCCGAAAGCAGCGGCGAGCTGAACCAGAAGACCAGCGGCCAGCCTTACCCCTTCTTTCTCGCGCACCCTTTCAACGTCGGCGTCGAGCAGTTCGATGCCTTGCTGGGTCCGCCCGCCGGCTGGCTGGTTGAATGGAAATGGGACGGCATACGCGCACAACTCGTCAAGCGAGCAGGCCAAGTCTGGTTGTGGTCGCGCGGGGAGGAACTGGTGACCGAGCGTTTTCCCGAACTCGCGGCCATGGGCGAAGCGCTGCCTGACGGCGCGGTGCTCGACGGCGAGATCGCGGTGTGGCGTGAAGACAAGGTCAGGCCCTTTGCCGAACTGCAAAAGCGCATAGGCCGCAAGACGCTGAGCCCCAAGCTGCTGCGCGACATCCCGGTGGTGCTGCTCGCTTATGACCTGCTTGAGTGGCAGGGCCGTGACCTGCGCGCATTGCCGCAGGCCGAGCGCCGTGTGCTCATGGATGATCTCGTCACGCAGCTGCAGCATCCGCAACTGATCGCCAGCCCCATGCTAAGCGGCGAGAGCTGGCAGGACTTGGCGCGCCAGCGCGAGGCCGCGCGCGATATGGGCGTCGAGGGCATGATGCTCAAGCAGCGGCAAGCCGCCTACGGTGTGGGCCGCACCAAGGACGTCGGCACCTGGTGGAAGTGGAAGATAGACCCGCTCAGCGTAGACGCCGTGCTGATCTATGCGCAGCGCGGCCACGGCCGGCGCGCCAGCCTCTACAGCGACTACACCTTTGCTGTCTGGGATGCGCCGCCCGAGGCGCCCGGGCGCAAGCTCGTCCCCTTTGCAAAGGCGTATTCGGGCCTGACCGACGAAGAAATGGGCCGCGTCGACGCCGTCATCCGCAAGACCACGGTCGAAAGCTTTGGCCCGGTGCGCAGCGTCAAACCCACGCTGGTGTTCGAACTCGGTTTTGAAGGCATTGCACGCAGCACGCGCCACAAGAGTGGAATCGCGGTGCGCTTTCCCCGCATGCTGCGCTGGCGAGAAGACAAGCCGGTGGAAGAAGCCGACACCCTGGAAACGCTGGCTGCGTTGCTGCCGTCATGAGCACCGGCCGTTCCGCTGCCAAAGCCGCGCTGGACGCCTGGTTCGCGGCGCGCGGCTGGAGACCCTTCAAATTTCAGCGCGATGTCTGGAAAGCCGTGGCGCAAGGACAATCAGGCCTGCTCCATGCCACCACCGGCGCCGGCAAAACCTATGCCGTATGGTTGGCTGCCCTTATGAGTTTTAGGGCTCTGGCGCCCAATGGTCGCGCGCGAGCAGCTATGAAAATGATAGTGAATGCCGGTGCCCCAGCCACCAAGGCTGCACCCGCCCAAGCGCTGACGGTGCTCTGGATCACGCCCATGCGTGCATTGGCGGCCGACACGCTGCGCGCATTGCAGCAGCCTCTGGAGCTTCTCAACGCCCTGGAGAACGACGACGGTACGCGCGTATTTACGCCGTGGAGTGCCGGTGCACGCAGCGGCGACACCGCCTCGGCCGAGCGTAGCGCGCAGAACCAGCGGCTGCCCACTGTGCTGGTGACCACGCCGGAAAGCCTGTCACTTCTGCTTGCGCGGGCCGATGCGAAAGATGTCCTCGGCGGTGTGAGGATGGTGGTCGTCGATGAATGGCACGAACTGCTCGGCAACAAGCGCGGTGTGCAGGTGCAACTCGCCCTGGCAAGACTCAAAGCGTGGAAGCGCACGGAAGCCCCGCCTTCATCAGCCGGGGCCGCGGAACCGGCTTCGCCGGGCCGCAGGCGCAGCGCCCCCTTGGGGGGCAGCGCATTACACGAAGTGAAAAGCGTGGGGGCCTTATGTGTTTGGGGAATGTCCGCCACGCTGGGAAATCTCCAGGAGGCCATGCATACCTTGTTGGGCAGTGGTGAGGGCACCTTGGTCCAGGGACAGGTGCCCAAGAAGCTGGTGATCGATTCGTTGCTGCCGGGCCGCGCCGAGCGCTTTCCCTGGGGCGGTCACTTGGGCCTGACCATGCTGCCGCAGGTGATTGAAGAGATTGCCGGCAGCAGCACCACGCTGGTCTTCACCAACACGCGTTCGCAATCGGAAATCTGGTACCAGGCCCTGCTGGAGGCCAGGCCCGAATGGGCCGGGCTGATTGCGCTGCACCACGGTTCGCTGGACCGGGAGGTGCGTGAGTGGGTGGAGGCCGGCCTCAAGAAAGGCGAGTTGCGCGCCGTGGTCTGCACGTCAAGCCTGGACCTGGGCGTGGACTTCCTGCCAGTGGAGCGCGTGCTGCAGATTGGCTCACCCAAGGGCGTGGCGCGGCTGCTGCAGCGTGCCGGGCGCTCGGGCCATGCGCCGGGCCGGCCTTCGCGCATCACGCTGGTTCCCACACACAGCATTGAGATTGTCGAAGGCGCTGCGGCACGCGCAGCCATTGCCGCCGGCCACATCGAAGCGCGCAACTCTCCCCAGCAGCCGCTCGATGTGCTGGTGCAGCATCTGGTCACGGTGGCTCTGGGCGGCGGCTTTGTGCCGGATGAGCTCTATGAGGAAGTGCTCGGTACCGCGGCCTATGCCGGGCTGTCGCGGGAGAACTGGGAATGGTGCCTGTCCTTCGTGCGTCAGGGTGGACCTTCCTTGGCGGCCTACCCTGATTACCGGCGCGCTGTACCCGACGAGGGCGGTGTCTGGCGCGTGCCCGATACGCGGTTGGCGCGGCGCCATCGCATGAACATCGGCACCATCGTCAGTGACGCCAGCATGTCGGTGCAGTACCTGGGCGGCGGCCGCATCGGCACCGTCGAGGAAAGCTTTGCCGCGCGTCTCAAGCCTGGTGACTGCTTCCTTTTTGGCGGCCGGCTGCTGGAGCTGGTGCGCATCCACGACATGACGGCCTGGGTGCGGCGTGCCAGTGGCAAACGGCCGGCCGTGCCGCGCTGGAACGGCGGGCGCATGCCGCTGTCGACCACGTTGGCCGATGCGGTGGTGCAGCAGCTCGCTTTGGCTGGCGAAGGGCGCTACGACACCCCTGAACTGCAGTGCGTGCGGCCGTTGCTGGACATCCAGCAACAGTGGTCTGCCCTGCCCACGCCGCAGACCCTGCTGGCCGAGACGATCAAGACACGCGAGGGCTGGCATTTGTTCCTGTATCCGTTTGCAGGCCGGCATGTGCATATGGGCCTGGCCAACCTGATCGCCTGGCGCGTGGCCCAGCATGCGCCGCGCACTTTTTCCATTGCGGTCAACGATTACGGCTTTGAGCTGCTGAGCGCGACCGGGGTCGATTGGCCCACCCTGCTGCCGCAGGTGCTCAAAACCGGACCCGATGCGCAGCTGCTGCATGAAGTGCTGCAAAGCCTGAACGCCAGCGAACTCGCGCAGCGCCGCTTTCGTGAAATCGCGCGCGTGTCGGGCCTCATCTTCCAGGGCTACCCCGGCGAAAAGCGCAGCAACAAACAGCTGCAGGCTTCTTCATCCCTGTTCTGGGAGGTGTTCCGCAAATATGACCCGGCCAATCGCCTGCTGATGCAGGCCGAACAGGAATTGCTGGCGCAGGAGCTTGAAATCGGCCGGCTGCGCGCCAGCCTGGCGCGCATCAATACCCAGCAACTGGTGTTGCAGACGCTGGAGCGGCCCACCCCTTTTGCGTTTCCATTGATGGTGGAACTGTTTCGTGAAAAGCTCAGCAATGAAAACCTGGCTGACCGCATAGCGCGCATGGTGGCGCTGCTGGAGAAAGCTGCTGGCGGTACTGTCGCCGCAGGCAGCGTGGAGCAAGTCAAGGGCTCCCTGGCCTTTGGGCAAGAGAGCGCTCTCTCCAGTAACGGCAAGTCAAACGGTCGCCCGCGTCGTGAGCGCAAGCCTTCCCGGCCGCTACCATTGCTGTGATGAATGAAGAGGACCACACGCCGCCGGGTACGCCGTTGCCTGTGACCTACGCGGACGAAACGGTCTGGCTGCTGCCGGAACGTGCGCTGTGGTGGCCCGCCGGCCGTGTGCTGTTTGTGGCGGATCTTCACCTGGGCAAAGCGGCCACTTACCGCGCCCTGGGCCAGCCCGTGCCTTCGGGCACCACGCGTGAAAACCTGGCCCGCCTCAGCCGGTTGCTGCGGCACTACCGGCCGGTGCAGCTCGTATTCCTGGGAGACTTGCTGCACGCCGCCCAGGCTCGCACGCCTTCGGTTTTGGGGGCGCTGGCCGACTGGCGCGAAAACTTCGCCGCACTTGACTGCGTGCTGGTGCGCGGCAACCACGACAGCCGCGCCGGCGATCCGCCAGCCTCGCTCGGTATCCAGGTGGTCGACGAGCCCTTTGTGCTGGGCCCATTTGCCGCCTGTCATCATCCGCAGCGTCATGAGACGCTGGCTGTGATCGCTGGTCATCTGCATCCGGCACTGAGCCTTCGGGGCCCTGGACTTGATCATGTGCGGCAGCCCTGTTTTTCCATGGAAGCCGGCCAGGCCATCCTGCCGGCCTTCGGCGAGTTCACCGGTGGCTGGAGTGTGCCGCGTCAGCCCGGCCGCCGCCTGTACCTCGTGGGTGACAGTCGAGTTTGGCCGATTCCACGCTGGACGGGCCGCACAGCTTCCTGACGCACGGGCCCCCCTGGCTGTGTCTCTCGGCGCGGCGGGCCCCGAAGCCTTCATTGAAGCCTTTGCCAATATCTACCGTGGATGGCGGCCAACATCCACGCGCTCGGCGCGGACCATCCGCGTGTTGAAAACGGAGCCGCGGCGTTCACATCACCGAGAAGGTGGTGCAATCGGCGCGCAGCGAGCGGAAGGGGACGGCGATGGACTCGCCATGAGTGGCTGCGGCGCGACGTTCCCATTGCGCCATGCGGAAACCAGACGCACTTCCAATACTCAAGGGAAAAGGTCGCCAGCTCATACGGCACGGGCGCAAGCAGCTATCAAATAGGGAGCGTTTTCCGGAAAAACGCTTGGCCCGAGTTGGCAAGGTAACAACTGGACACGCTAAATGACAGCCATGGCCCAGGCTGCTCCCTTATCGTTGTGGTGGGTTCAAGCCAGCAACGAGGTGCGAAATGGACAGTCTTTTAGACAGCCTGATATGGGGAGAAGAAGCGTCGCCGGAGCGTCGGGCCAGACGCGCGCGCAAAGCCTGGCTGACGCGGGTTGTCCTCGCGGCAGTCGCCCTCTTTGTGTTGGTCGTGGTTCTGGCACCCTGACGCGGCCTTGGCGACGCCAGGCCTGCGATACCTGCCAACCGGCTATTGCAGCCAGGGCGCGTCGGGCAGTTCGTTGGGATTGTGGGGTGCCTCACCCTGCACTTCGTTGATCGCAAAGTGCGCCATCAGCAGCGCCGAAGTTTCTTCCAGTGCCTGTGTCAATCCGTCCTCGTACCGGTTCTCCCTGAACGCCTGGGCCATGCGCGCCACCATGGCCTGCCACTGCGCCTGATCCACATGGCGCGCCAAGCCGCGGTCCGTCACGATTTCAATGGCGTGTTCGGCCAGCAGCAAATAAATCAGCACGCCGTTGTTGTGTTCGGTGTCCCACACCCGCAGCTTGCCAAACATCGTGACCGCACGCTGGCGCGTGAGCTGGCCGATTGACTGGTGTTTGCCCAGCCGCCACAGGTAGCTCATGGGCAACGAGGCCTCCACGCATATCCGTATTTCGCCGCTGTGCCGCCGCTCGCTGGCCGCCACCCGGCTGGCGAGCCGGTTGAGCATGTCGGGCGCAATCGCGCGCTGGGCGTCGGAGGCATCCAGCCAGAGGTGCTTGAGGATGGTCTCGAGTTTGTTGAGCATGTGCCTACCAGTCCCCTGATGCGCCGCCGCCGCCGAAATCACCGCCACCGCCGCTGCTGAATCCGCCGCCACTGCCGCCCCAGCTTCCCCCACTGCCACCGCCAAAGCCGCCGGTGGTCCAGCCACCCGAAGAGCGGCCGCCCCGGCCCAGGGCACCCAGGCTGGTCACCAGCGCGAACACCATACCCGCCACAGTCGCCAGGCCGGCCACAATCAGGCTGCTGGTGAACACCCAGGCCAGCACGCCGACGGCGCCGCCGGTGGCGATGGAGCCCAGCTTGCGCCCCAAGACGCCGGCTGCCAGACGCCCGCCTATCGGCACGGCAAAAAACAGGAACACCGCGAGGTCGGTCCACTCGAAGCCGCTGTCAGCTATGCCCGAAGCACTTTTTTGCGCAGGCGCTGGGAGGTTTTCGCCGCTGATCAGCGCCATGATCTGGTCGGCCGCGGCATTCAGCCCACCGGCAAAGTCACCCTGTTTGAAGCGCGGCGTGATGGCGGTGTCGATCACCTTGCGCGCTGCAAGGTCGGGAATGGCGCCTTCCAGCGCTTTGGTGGTTTCAATGCGGACCTTGCGGTCGTTTTTGGCGACCACCAGCAACAGTCCGTCGCCTACGCTCTTGCGCCCGATCTTCCAGGTGTCGCCCACGCGCTGGGCATAGGCGGCGATATCTTCGGGCTGGGTGCTGGGAACAATGAGGACCACCACCTGCGCGCCGCGGCTTTGTTCAAACGCAGCGAGTTTGGCTTCCAGTGCCGCGCGCTGGGTGGCGTCCAGCGTGCCGGTGCTGTCCATGACATGGGCCGTGAGGGCCGGCACCGGCTGAACGTCTTGCGCCCATGCCGCAAGGGGCAGCCACACGGCCAGCAACAAGCCCGCCATCCAGCGTAGGTCGCGGCCCGATGTCCAACCCGCTAATTGCTGCACGGCAAGTTTCGCAAAGACTTATTTCTTGGTGAAGTCCACCACGGGCGGTGCGGAAATCTGCGCCTCGTTGGCCACGGTGAAGTTCGGCTTGACGTTGTAGCTGAACATCATCGCCGTCAGGTTGCTGGGGAAGCTGCGTGTCAGCACGTTGTATTCCTGGACCGCCTGGATATAGCGGTTGCGCGCTACCGTGATGCGGTTTTCGGTGCCTTCCAGCTGCACGCGCAGGTCGCGAAAGCCCTGGTTGGCCTTGAGGTCGGGGTAACGTTCGCTAACGACCATCAGACGGCTCAGTGCACTGCCGAGTTCGCCCTGCGCCGCCTGAAATTTCTGGAAGGCGGCCGGGTTGTTGAGGGTTTCCGGTGTCACCTGGATGGAGGTGGCCTTGGCGCGTGCTTCAATCACCTTGGTCAGGGTGTCCTGTTCAAAGGCGGCTTCGCCTTTGACGGTAGCCACAATGTTGGGCACCAGGTCGGCACGGCGCTGGTACTGGTTCAGCACTTCAGACCAGGCCGATTTGGTTTGTTCGTCAAGGCGCTGAAAGTCGTTGTAGCCGCAACCCGTGAGAAGCAGGCCCAGCATGCTGACAAGGAACAGGTTTAAAAAGCGGGATTTCATGGCGATGTCTTTCGAAAATGCAAGCCGCAACACTAACATAGTCGAATGCCGATGACGCCTCATTCCCCCGGTTCCGTGCAGGCATTGCGAGCCCTGCAGGCCAACCTGCGCCCCTTGGCGGCGGCAGCCGCGAAACCGCGCCTGATGATTGCCGGCGCGACCGGCGTGCTGGGCAATGAAGTGCTGCGCCGCCTTGTGGGCAGCGGCCGTTATGCGCACACAGAGGTGCTGGCTACTGAAACCATGACCACGGGGATGGCCGGTGTGGGGATTGTGCTGGCAGGTGATGCTTCAGCGATCGAGGCATGGCCCGCGCGGCCTCAGCCGGTTCATACCGGCCTGGTCATGTTTGAGCCGCCGCGGCTTTTTTATGGGCGTGAGCGCACACTGTGGACGCCCGTGCCGGGACAACTGCCGGTGCTGGCCCACTGGTTGAAACGCTGCGGCGCACAGACACTGGTTGTCGTGGTGCCTCACGCTTCGGGGCGTTTACCCGATGCCCTCAAGCGCGGACTGGCCGATCTCGATGAGCAAGCCGTGGCTTCGCTGGGTTTTGAACGCGTGTTGTTGGTGCGCTCGGCGCGCAAGGCCGAAGGTATTGCGGGTGCCAATTTTTTCGAGAAGACGGCGTCGTGGATGCTGTCGACCCTCAAGTTCATGATTCCCGCAGCCGAACAGCCGGTGCGCCCCGCCAAGCTGGCGGAATTTATCGACGCCGCGCTGCAGGTTTTGCCGCCTGGCACCCATGTGGCCGCTCCTGAGCTGCTTTGGCAGGCTAACCAGAGCGGTGGAAACGGCCGGCGCGCCGGGCCGCAAGACAACAGCATGCAAGGTGTCGTACGCTCGTGGCTTGCTGCAAGGCTCAATCCCGAGCAGAATTCACCACCCAACGCCAAGCCGGACTGACGCCTTCCCATGCCCAAACCCAAAGTCCCGCCCGCCAGCAGCGGCAACGCCGATGACATCGAGGCGGCTTTTTATGAGGCGCTGCAAAGCGGCGACATCGAAAAACTCATGGCCTGCTGGGGCGATGACGACGACATCGTCTGTGTGCACCCGGGTGGCGCCCGGCTGGTGGGCCCGGCGGCCATACGCGCCACTTTCGACGCCATGTTTGCCAATGGCACCATCAATGCCCAGGCCATCAAGGTGCGAAAGGTCGAGACCATGAGCGCCTGCGTGCACAGCGTGCTGGAACGCATCGAAGTGCTGACCGATGAAGGGCCACGGCATGCCTACGTGATTGCCACCAATGTGTATCACAAGGGTGCGCAAGGCTGGCGCATGGTGGCCCACCATGCCAGTCCCGGCACGCCGCGGGAAATGCAGGAAGTGTCGGAAACACCGACCGTCCTGCACTGAAGGGCCTGCGATGAAATACGCAGCACCCTGGTGGCTGCCGGGCGGCAATTTGCAAACCATCTGGGCTGCGCTGCGGTCACGCCGCTACCTGGGCCCGCCGCCGGTGTTTCGCCGCGAGCGCTGGGATACCCCCGATCAGGACTTTGTCGACGTTGACTGGATGCTCGATGGAAACGAGCCTTCGTCGGGGCTTATGGCGGGTTCTCCTGCGGGAAGCGAATCCATCGAGGTGAGACGCAAGGAAGCGCGCAAGGAAGTGCCGCTCCTTGTGGTATTTCATGGGCTTGAGGGGTCATCCGCCAGCCACTACGCCGAAGCGCTTGCCGATGTGGCCCGCGAACGCGGCTGGGGCTGCGCCATTCCGCACTTCCGCGGCTGTTCCGGTGAACTGAACCTGGCGCCGCGCGCCTATCACTCCGGGGATTTTGCGGAGATCGACTGGATACTGCGGCGCTTTGCGCAGGCCCATGCCGGGCCGGTCGTTGCCGTGGGCATTTCATTGGGCGGCAATGCGCTGATGCGCTGGGCCGGCGAGCTCGGCGCGCAGGCCTGCCAGGTGGTCAGCGGCATTGCGTCCGTCTGTTCGCCGCTGGACCTGACGGCCAGTGGCTGGGCCATTGGCCGGGGGTTCAACCGGCAGGTCTACACACGCATGTTCCTGAGAACCATGGTGCCGAAGGCGCTGAAAAAACTGGAGCAGCACCCAGGCCTTTTTGACCGCGACCAATTACTGGCCGCGCGCGACTTGTATGCTTTCGACAATGTATTCACTGCGCCTGTCCATGGGTTCAAGGATGCGGACGACTACTGGCTGCGTGCCTCTGCCAAGCCGCATTTGCGCAGCATTGCCGTGCCGGCGCTGGCCCTGAACGCGTTGAACGATCCCTTTGTGCCGGCCGGCAGCCTGCCGCAAGCTGTGGACGCCGGCAGCCATGTCACGCTTTGGCAGCCGGCACAGGGCGGTCATGTCGGGTTTCCTTCTCCGCCATTTCCCGGCCATGTGCGTGCCATGCCGGAGGCGGTTACCGGTTTCCTGGCTGCGCATCTCTGATGCTTACCCATAACCCTGCCCACATCGCACCTGCCGTGCGCAGCGCAAAATAGCGGTATGGATGACATCGTCAGGCAGGCCATTGCCAAATGGCCCAATGTTCCCGACTGCTACGGCTGGCTGGGACTGGACGCCCGCGGCAACTGGTACATGCGTGATGACAGGGCCCAGGCCGCCGGGCCTTTTGGTGGCGCACCTGGCCTGGATGCCGCGCGCCATGCGGCCAGCAAGGGATCGCTGCTCAGGCACGACAAGCTGATCGATTTCATTCAGCGGAATTATGAAAGCGACGCTGCCGGCCAGTGGTTCTTCCAGAATGGGCCACAGCGCGTGTATGTGGAGCTCGAAGCGACGCCGCTGATCTGGCGCGTCGCCCCCGCACCTACGTTTGAGGTTACGGCCCATTCCGGTCAAACGGCGCGGCCGCAGCGCTGCATCGTGGACGAATCCGGCAGGGTCTACCTGGAAACCGACCTGGGTTTTGGCCTCGTTCATACCCAGGACATGACGCATGCGGCCGACGCGATAGAGCAGGGCCTGTGGGTGCCCGAGGAAGTCCTGGCCAGCGATTTATCGCGCCGGTTCGGCTATGTGCGAAGCCCGCAGTTGCTACAAAAAAAGTAGCTGCTCGCGCTGGTCACGATTGGTTGCAGCCCATTTCCTTGTGAATTTTCATCAAATTCTCATTAAAAAAGCCGGTCATTGACCGGCTTTTTTTGGAGTGCACGACAGCGGTTACTTGGACGCATTGACCATGTACTGCACCACGGCCTTGATTTCACCATCGGAGGCGGCCGAGCCGCCCTTGGGAGGCATGGCACCCTTGCCTTTGATGGCGCTGGCTGTCAGCGCCTCGACACCTGCGGAAATCCGGGGACCCCATGCGGCCTTGTCGCCCAGTTTGGGCGCATTGGCAACGCCGGCCGCGTGGCAGGCCGCGCAGACCTGGCCATACAGCGCAGGGGCGGCACCACCGGCAGCAGCCGGCGTTGCGCCGGCGGCCGGCGCTGCCGTCTTGTTGGCTGCAGCGAGTGCGGCGACCACATCTGCCGACGGTGCGGCTGCTGCTGCGGGTGCCGAAGCGGAAGCAGCTGCCGGGGCGGCTGGCTCTGCAAACTTGCCGCCTGCGGCAGCCGTCATGTAAACCACTGCGCGGCCAATTTCGACGTCTTCAAAATCACCGCCGCCCTGGGCTCCCATGGCGCCTTTGCCCTTGAGGGCCGAGTGCCAGAGCGCGTCAAAACCGGTCTTGATGCGGGCTGCCCAGGCACCCGTATCGCCAAACTTCGGCGCACCGGCCGCGCCCGTGCCATGGCAAGTCACGCATTGGGCCTTGTAGACCTCTTCGCCGGATTTCAGCGGGCGATTGGCATCACGGATTTCAACCGCGCCGATCTTCTGGATGCGCTGCGCAACCGCCTTGGCGCCTTCGTCCGCACCCGCAGCTGGCTTGTTGGCCGAAGCGACGTAATACACCAGGCCGATGATGGCGAAAACAGGAACGACAAAAGAGAAAAAAACCGCAGCCAGCAGTTGCTGGGGGGTCTTGATGGGGCCAGTATGGGCTTCTTCGTGGGCCGTGGTGTGGTCGTTTGCGCTCATGGCGTCCTCAAAAAACTAAGAATCGGGGGGCTATCGCGTGGTGATATGGCGCTCTTGGGCAGCGCTTGCTCAGCAACCTCACATTATAACTGGGGGCTTGCGGAGGCCGGGGAGCGCCGTGGCTGGCTGGTAGAATCGGCAACGTTGCGCGGCGTGAAGCGCCCGCGCAGTGCAAATTGCCCTGATTTCGCGCCCTTGGCCGCGTATTCCGGCGCAAACCGTTTCCAGCGTTGCGGCTGTAGCTCAGTGGATAGAGTATTGGCCTCCGAAGCCAAGGGTCGTGGGTTCGATCCCCGCCAGCCGCACCAATCATGTCTTTCAATCGCATGCCCTGTGTCCCTGGAGGCATAACTGTGCCGTTTCGGCATGCTTATGCTTCGTCCTCAACCGGCACGGCTATGTTTCCGACGGGTTTTGGTGGAAAACCGGGTTCCGATCTGTTCTCGCAATGGCTGATGAGACTCAATGTCGTCAGGCCCAGACTGTGTTACGTGCCTCCAATCCCAAGTGCCATTTTTGGGTTGTCACGCGAACAGCTTTCGGTCGAGGACCTTGCGCGGGTCCGTGTAGTCTTCATCCCACCACGGTTTCTGGCCGGTCTTTGGTGCTTTCTGTAATTGGATGGGCTTGCCGGAAGTGTGGGCCCTGGCCTGGAGGACTCGGAAATGGTAGTGGTCAAAGATGGTCAAGGCCTGGATCATGTAGGACACCGCGATGCGGCGGTCCTTTATGAGGAGAAGGTTCTCGCCGTTTTCGTTGTCGGCCGGCTTTGAGAAGTTGTAGGAACCCGTATAGACGCGGGCCGTGGGTTTGTCGAAGTCGATGACGACAAACTTGTGGTGCATGCGCGTGCCTCCTCCCTTGGCGTTCAGCGCAGTGGGCTCGCTCTTGAAAGGCTCGGGAAGATTTTCGCTGAGGTTGGCGGCGAAAACGGGGGCAATTTTGCCGTCAGGCAGATGAACGTCCAGGCCACCAGTTCTCTTGTCGGAAATGCCATAAACGAAGATGCCCTGCCTCTTGGTAACCTCCTTAATAGCGTCGGTCACGGCACCGCCAGTCTGATTCAGGAATGCCAATGAATAAAAGACCGAAGACTTCGCGCTGAGAATGTCATCGGCAATGGATTGCAGCACGCCGTCATCCTTGGCGTGGGGCGAGAAAGTGATTTTGGCGTCTATGTCGGCGAACTCGAGGCTGTGCCAATCAGTGGACTCCGTCGGACCGAAGCCTTTGACGAAATCGTTCTCCCAATAGTTTTCGAAGGCTTCAATGAACGGTTGAATGGCCTTCCTGCCGCGTACGATAACGGCGTTGTTGGACTGCACAAATTGACCGCGCCAGGTGAAATTGGTGGAGCCGCAGATAGCAGCTTTCACGTCCTTGCCGCTGACCACAATTGTCTTGTTGTGCTGCAGGTTGCTCATGTGCTGGCGTTTGACTTGATCGGCTCCGGCCGTGACGACAAGGCGATCTGCAGATTGGGATTCGGCAGAGCTGTCGGGCTTGTGATCCTTGCTGTTGTCGATGATGATGCGCAACCGCGTCTTGAGTTTCTCCAGGCGAGAAACTATCGCAGGGTCATTGAGGTCATAGCAAACCACCTGAACAAGTGCGGTCCTGTCGGCGATGGCGGCATCGAGGACTTCGAGAATTGCACCGCGGGCTTCGAATCCCATCCATTCAAGGGCTTCGTTTGCTTTCGGATGGGTAGGCACGAATTGGAGACCCTCGTCGGCTGTAGCGGGGATGAGAGTCTCCATTCCATAGATTGCAGTAACGTAGCGATCAACGAAAGCTTGTGAAGAGACGAATCCTCGAGTGAACGCGACGTTCAGTTTCCCGGGATAAGTTTCACGAGCCAGGACAATGCCTGTCTCTTGAGCCTCGCCGTAACTGAGCTCGTTTGAAGCACTCATGAACACTGGCGTGACCCGGTATATGAATTGCCCTTCCTTTTCAGCGTTCACGGGGAAGTGGGCCCAGCGGAATTTTTGAATGGGCGAGAGGCGGCTTGAGGTGCGCTCCTTATTCACGCTGCCGTCGGGATTCGGGAAGTTGATGCGGTTCTTGATCGTCCAGAAGCGGTCGCCGCCAGGCTCTTTGTATTCGAGAGCGAAGCCAACGAAATCGCGTGGGGGTTTTGCCTGCTTCCAATTCATGGCGAGGAGAACCATGCCATCGCCGCGGTGAAGTTTCAAGGTAAACGGGGCGCTGGCGTTCTTTGCGACTATTTGGAAATCACCGGACATACTTGACTCCTTTGAAACGTCTTGCCATGCTTGTTCTCGCGTGCTGAGCCTTGGTACCAGGCGGCTTTAGTTCCTGCCGCTGGCCTCGATACGGATGTCTTCGGGACACGAGGCACCCATGCCTTCCTCGCTGGTTGATGCCCCGACCAGCTCGCGGATGCCGGCATCCTCTCGGAAGTTCAGCGGCAGACGGATGCGGACTTCTTGCAGGTATTCGCCCGCGCATAGCAGGCCAACGTGATCCTGTGGACCGGGAAGCCCTGTTGCTTCCCCGAAGCGCTTCAAGAACTCGGCCCGGGAAATCCTGCCGCCGATGTTGGCGCGAATGTATTGACCCACTACGGAGTCATTAACCGTACGGACGGCGTTTACCGCGCGTCGGAAATAGCTGTTTGCGTCCATCGTGGTCTGGCAGGTGCCGTGCTTCTTCCATTCGTAGTTTCCGAAAGTCCTTTCGAAGAAAAAATTCGGCATCCATGGCGCAATGTAGGACACCGTGTCTTCGGACAGGACAGGCGGAGTATTGCCGCAATCCGCATAGGTTGTGCCGCACTGTTTGCGGTTGGGCCAGAGCCCGTGCAGTGTCAGGTTGGAAACCACCAGGCGGCCGTCAGCCATGTTGTCGCATTCGGGTTTGGTTCCGTTGTACTTGAAGTGCTCGCAGAATCCAGGCTGCCAGGTCACGGCCAGCACGTAGCTGTCATGCAGGCCTGGCTGGTGGCTGCAGGACCCGCCCGCAGTCGGTGCGCTGCCGAACGCGAAACCGCTGACTACGCCGCACTCCGCGGCCACCCAGCGCAGCGGTTCGTTGACGTCCGGAATCCGGATGCGCAACCAACGCGCTTCGCGCGTGTTGACCTCGCGAATCTCGTAGTCCGCACCGGGCGCTACCTTGACCAGGCCTGGGTTGGTACCTTTGGTAAAGGAAAGGTAGGCGTCACAGGAACGGGAGGCGCGGAACTGGCCATTGGCCGCTTCGCTGGCCGAAGCAGGTGGCGCACCCAGTGACAACAGCATGAGCAGCGCCGGGACAAGACCGCCCCTGCGGTCGGCGATGTATTGAATTAGGCCACCCATAGTCAGGCGTCCAGGGAAAGCGACGGCCCGGATGTGGGCGCTTGATTTTGACTTGAGCATCTCCCCCCTCTTCGAGAAGCTGCGCCAACCCCCGATCACGTATGTACTTGCCTGGTCGCGCTTTGTCCTCTGGTGGAAGCCTATCCATTCAGGGTGGTTGACGCCATCCTCCATTTGGGGGAGGGCAACTCAGCGACGCGAAGTGGCAACCGGACGCGGATGGCTTTCTTGTCCGAACGGCACGGCGATGCATCCCAAACCTGGCTGCTGCGATGTCCGTTTTCCTGAAGCAACATCCGCAGATGCAAGTTGAGTTGGTTGCGCTGGAACTGACGTGAATCTGGTCGAAGCGCGTAAGCGCACGGGGTGGCGCCAGCCTGCATTCCAGCATTGAAGCCCAGACACGTCCCGCGCCGAATGTGCGCTGAACGTCCATTGCGTGTCGTGCTGATCCCGTTGCCGGATTCCCGCTCGGAGGATACTTTTAAAGTATCAACATATAAGAATCAAAATATTTTACAGACGGCAACTGCTTTCCTAGAATTGCCAACAACACCGTGAGTTGCCTTGCGCCATGGATGCCAGAAACAACGATAGCGGCGGTCCATACGGCTTCGGTGAGAGCGGCATGATGCAAAAATCCGTTACTCGGCCCGCGCAGGACGATCGGTCGGGCTCAACCTTAAGGCAGAGACTACGGTGCCATCCAGCGGGAACGTTCTGGCCGTGATGGAGTCCCAAGTCTCGTGATCAATTCAATTTCAGGCAGGAGTAACCGTGAGGGCATTTAAATTAGTTTCCGGTCTTGTTGCCGCGGCGGTGTGTGCCGCCGGCTGCGCGCTGACAGCAATAAAGCCCGGCATGACCCGCGATGAAGTCATCGCGCTTCGCGGGGCGCCGTCCCGGGTGGTGCCGCTGGAAGCGGGAACCCGGCTGCAGTATTCGGGCCAACCGCTTGGCCAGTTCGCCGCGATGGTGGATCTGGATGCCGCTGGCAAGGTGGTCAGCGTCCGCCAGGTCTTGACGCCAGCGGAGTTCTCAAGAGTCCAACCGGGCAAGTGGACACGCTCGGATATGGAACGCGAATTCGGCCGGCCGGCAAAGATTGACCGTGTAGCGTCATGGTCCGGCGACATCATGACTTACCGCTGGCGAGACAGCGATCAACCCATGTTTTTCTGGGCTTACCTGGACGGCAACAACGTGGTGCAGCGCATCGGGCAAGGCATGGAATTTCCCATGCGGGTCAATGATCGCTGATGGGAGTATTGCACGCTAGTCGGGTGTTGCAGAGCGGCCGATATCCGGCCACCGGTGATGCAGATACACCCAGGCAACCAACCCGATGCACATCATACCGAGCGAGACTGCCGCCAATGCCCGGGTGGAGTGCATTGCGAGCGGGGCGATGACACCGGCAACAATTCCGTTGGCGGTTGAGCCCACGAAGGCCTGTAGGGAAGAAGCCATGCCGCGCCGCTCAGGATAAAGGTCCAGCACCAGCAGCGTCACAACCGGCACCATCAGCGCCCACCCGAATGCAAACACTGCAATCGGAAAGAGGGACCACGAAGCATGCGGAGCGAACAGTATGTTGGCAATCAGGTTAAGCACCGAAGTGACCAGCATGATGACAAAGCCGTGCCGTATTTGCTGCTTGGGGGCAATTTTTCCTGCCAGGCGGCCGCTCAGCCACGCGCCGGACATGATGCCGGAGATTGTCAGGATGAAAAACCAGAAAAATTCGGTAGGCTGCAGTGCCAGGTGTTCCCCCAAAAAAGCGGGCGCCGACAGCACATACAAAAACATGCCGTTGAATGGCACGCCGCTGGCCAGCGCCAGCAATAAAAAGCGGGGGCTGGAACCTAACTGCCAGTAGCCCCGCATCAGGTGCCTGACTTCAAACGGCTGGCGTTCCAGCGGCGGAAGTGTCTCGGGCAGGAAACGGAAGTTGGTGGCCCACAGGATCACGCCCACCCCCGTCAGAAACCAGAAGATGCTGTGCCAGCCCAGGTGCACAAAAAGCCAGCCGCCGACAATGGGCGCCAGGGCTGGGGCCACCCCGAAATAGATGGTGACCTGGCTCATGACCTGTTGGGCCTGAGCCGGCGGGTACATGTCGCGTATGACGGCGCGCGACACCACAATGCCCGCACCTGTCGACAAGCCCTGCACGGCACGAAAAAAAACCAGTTGCCCGATGCTTTGCGACAGCGCGCAACCGGCCGACGCCAGAGTGAACAGCGCGATTCCCCACAACACTACCGGCCGGCGGCCAAAACTGTCGGCCAGCGCGCCGTGAAACAGGTTCATGAAAGCAAAACCGAACAGGTAGGCCGACAGCGTCTGCTGCATTTCTACCGGCGATGCGCCCAGCGACCGCGCCATGCCGGAAAAGGCGGGAATGTAGGTGTCGATGGAAAACGGCCCGAGCATCCCGAGCACAGCCAACAGGGCGGCAAGCGTCCAGCGTGGGGCGCGCCAGAGTTCGTCGGCGTTGGGGTTCATTCTTTTTTCAGCTTGAGTGCGGTGTCATAAAGCTCGTTGCGCCCCACGCCGGTGATTTCTGCCGCGACCTTTACGGCGGTCTTGAGTGGCAACTCCGCCAGCAACAACTGCAGCACCCGTGTGCCATCCTCAGGGCTGTCGGCAGCGGCGCAAGGATGCAGCACCAGCGCAAATTCGCCGCGTGTACGCTGGGCGCCAGCAGCCAGCCAGCCGGCAAAATCCTGCGCCGGCACGGTTGCAATCTCTTCGAACTGCTTGGTCAGCTCGCGGCCAACGGTGACCAGGCGGTCTTGCAGCACCGCCAGTGCTTTCGCAAGCGCCTCGATGCGGTGCGGCGCTTCCAGAATCACGATGGCCCGGGTATCGGTTTGCAGCTGCTGGATGGCCTGGTCGCGTTCGCCGGCCTTGCTTGGCAGGAAACCGGCAAATACGAACCCGGTGTCACCGCCCGGGCTGCTGAGCCCGGCCACGCTGAGCACCGCGGTGACACTGCTGGCGCCCGGCAAGGGCATGATGGCCAGTCCAGCAGCACGAACGGCGGCGACCAGGCGGGCGCCGGGATCGCTCACGGCCGGCGTGCCGGCGTCGCTGATATAGGCCACGCGTTCACCCCGCTGCAGGCGTTCGATCACCAAGCCTGCGGCCTCAGCTTCATTGTGTTCGTGCACTGCCAGCAAGGGTTTGTCGATGCCGTATTGACGCAGCAGGGGTTGCGAATGTCGTTTGTCTTCGCAGGCTATGGCGTCTACCAGTTGCAGTACTTGCAGGGCGCGCAGGCTGATATCGGCCAGGTTCCCGATCGGAGTCGCCACCACATAAAGCGCTCTTTCCGGATAATGCTGCATGCCTGCTGCGGCGCGTGCCGCATCCAGAGCCAGGTCGAAGGAAGCGTTCAATGTGGTTTTCCAGAAAACAGGTTGCCGGGACGGTGTCAAAAGCGATGGCCCTTCAGGCTCAAGCCTCGCCCGGGCAGGTTACCACCAAGTCGAAGGGCGATGCTGCGGAAGCTGCCGCGCGAGCCTATCTGGCCAAGGCCGGGCTGATGCTGGTCGATGCCAATTATCGGACGCCGGGCCGCGGTGGTGGCGAGATCGACCTGGTCATGCGCGCACCTGACGGTACTCTGGTGTTTGTGGAAGTGCGCCAGCGCACCGGCGTCTCGCATGGCGGCGCCGGCGCCAGCATCAGCCCCGCCAAGCAACAGAGAATCATCTTTGCCGCGAGGCACTATCTCATGCGTTTCGGCAGCCCACCGCCTTGTCGATTCGACGTGGTACTGGTCAACGGACCGCAGGACGACGGGGCGGCCCCTGTCATTGAATGGCTCCCCGGGGCTTTCGACGCCTCCTGACGGACGGCGGAATTTGTAACCATCCATTGCCGGCCAGCGCAAACCCCTCCGGAACCGGCGGCGCAGTCCGACCCGGTATCATTGACCCCATGCTTGAACAACGTATCGAACAGCAGTTCATTGACAGCGCCGACCTGAAATACCAGGCGGCACAGGTCTTGTCCAAACCGATTGCGGCCGCCGTGCAGGCCATCCTGGCCAGTGTCACCAGCGGCGGCAAAGTCCTGGCCTGCGGCAACGGCGGCTCGGCAGCGGATGCCCAGCATTTTGCGGCGGAGTTCGTGGGGCGCTATGAGCGCGAGCGGCCCGAGTTGGGTGCGATTGCGCTGACGACCGACAGCTCCATCCTTACCGCCATTGCCAACGACTATGACTTCACGGTCATCTTCTCGAAGCAGGTGCGTGCCCTGGGCGGCGCCGGTGACGTATTGCTGGCCATCAGCACCAGCGGCAATTCGGCCAACGTGCTGGCCGCCATCGAAGCCGCCCATGAGCGCGAGATGACCGTGGTGGCTCTGACAGGGCGCGGCGGCGGCAAGATGACCCATGCGTTGCGCGAAACCGATGTACATATCTGTGTGCCGCATGAGCGGACCGCGCGTATCCAGGAAGTGCACCTTCTTGTCCTCCATTGCATTTGCGACGGTGTGGACACCCAGTTACTTGGCGATCAGGAGACCTCTGTATGACATATGCCCCGTTGAAACGACTCACTCTGGCCATTGGTACGTCGGTATTGCTTGGCAGCGCCCTGACAGCCTGCTTTCCTTTGGTGGTGGGCGGCATGGCGGGCGGGGCGCTTGTTGCCACCGATCGCCGCACGTCGGGTGCGCAGCTGGAAGACGAAGGCATTGAATTGCGCGCGCTGAGCCGGATTCGCAGCAATGTGGGCGATCGTGTTCACGTCAACCTGACCAGCTACAACCGGCAGGTCTTGCTGACAGGTGAAGTCCCCAGCGTCCAGGACAAGCAACTCGTCGAGCAGATTGTTTCGCGCGTGGAGAACGTGAATTCCGTGGTCAATGAACTCGCCATCATGGGCAGCTCCACCCTGACGCAGCGTTCGTCCGACACCCTCGTCACCGGCCGTGTCAAGGCGATGCTGGTGGATGCCCGCGACCTGTCGTTGAATGCCTTCAAGGTGGTGACTGAGCGTGGTACGACCTACCTGATGGGACGTGTTACGCAACGCGAGGCGGATCGCGCCACCGAAGTGGTCCGTTCCACCCCGGGCGTGCAAAAAGTCATTCGCATGTTTGAAATCATCAGCGAGGAAGAGCTGGCACGCATGCTGCCGTCAAAACCCGTAGAACCGTCCGCAGGCGCCAAACCCGCCGGGAGTTGAAGCTACGGCCGGCAGTGCTGGCCACGTCAGTACTGCCGTCCTGCTTTCCGCCCGCTTTTTCCGGGTCTGGCCCAGTTTTTATTTCAGGCGCTTGATCAGGCTCGATGTGTCCCAGCGCTGGCCGCCCATGGCTTGTACGTCGGCATAAAACTGGTCGACCAGGGCCGTCACGGGCAGGCGCGCACCGTTGCGCTTGGCTTCGTCCAGAACCAGGCCCAGATCCTTGCGCATCCAGTCCACGGCAAACCCGAAGTCAAACTTGTCGGCCACCATGGTTTTTCCGCGGTTGTCGAGCTGCCAGCTTTGCGCTGCGCCCTTGCCAATCACGTCCAGGACCTGGTTGACATCCAGGCCGGCTTTCTGGCCAAACGCCACCGCTTCGCTCAGGCCTTGCACCAGGCCGGCTATGCAGATCTGGTTGACCATCTTGGTGAGCTGCCCTGCGCCGCTTGGGCCCATCAGCGTGAAGGCTTTTGAAAAAGCCATGCCCGCTGGTTTCGCGGCATCAAACGCTGCGGTGTCTCCGCCGCACATCACGGTGAGCGCGCCATTTTGCGCGCCGGCCTGGCCACCCGACACAGGCGCATCGATGAAATGCAGCCCCAGTTTGGCGGCCGAAGCATGGAGTTCGCGCGCCACATTGGCCGAAGCCGTGGTGTGGTCCACGAAGATGGCGCCCGGTTTCATGCCGGCCAGCGCGCCGTCGTTGCCCAGTACCACGCTGCGCAGGTCGGCATCGTTGCCAACGCAACAGAAAATGATGTCTGCGCCCGCAGCCGCCTCGCGCGGTGTGGCGGCTGCACGGCCCTTGAACTCGCTCGTCCAGGACGCAGCCTTGGCGGCACTGCGGTTGTAGACCGTGACGTCGTGGCCCGCCAGCGCCAGGTGGCCGGCCATGGGGAAGCCCATGACGCCGAGGCCCAGGAAGGCGACGGTACGTGAATCGGAAGTTTCGTAGGTTTTGGGGTGAATTGATGACACAGTTAAATCTCTTGAGGCCCGTCGGGCAAGGGGGTTTGGCAGGAATGATTATGGCTTGATTGCGCGCTTTGCCCAGTGAACCTCCCTGTTCTCCCATGAAGGAGCAGCTTCACATTCATGACGCATCTCAGTGCGTTTTGGGGTATGCAAAACAGGCCATCCCGCCCCATTCATTAACTGAATTGCATCATGCCGTTTCCAAAAGACCAGTTCTCACGCGACGTTTCGACCAGATTGATGATGACGTCGGCCGCACTAAAGCTGCAATTCGACGAGATTTGTTCTCCGATTTCCGAGAAGAGCGCTTTCTTCATGTCCAGCGACCGGCCGGGCGCACAGAATATTTGAATAAAGACCACGTGGGCGGAGTGCGTGACCCCAAGGAATTCTTCGGAGCAAATGAGCTGGCGCGGTGTATGGCGCGTGAGCGTCTGGAAACGATCCGGCGCCGGCACATTGAAAGTGTCTACCAGGGCTTGGTGCACAAGGCCCGACACGGCCGAAAGCTCTTCGTCCGGCGTGGTGTCAGGAAGGTCAATTCGTACGAGAGGCATGAAGTTTCCTTTTGGGTTAATCGGTGGGTGCGCTGTGCGGGTGACGAAGGTGAACGTGGGACGCATGCCGGTCCCGCACTTGCCTAGCCTGCGGCAGCTCCAATGGCAATTCCCAGGTCGGCATTGGTATAGGCTTTGCCGGCAATTCCCCATGCGCCCTCCACCGCGTAGGTCACGTTGACGAAGGTGCGCTCTCTCGGGTGTTTCCCCGCCTTGAGGTCGTCAATGATGTCTGTTGCCGCCTTGACGAAGTTGTCTTTTACCGATTGATCGGGGAAGGTGACAGAGGGGACCTTAATCTCTATGACCGCAAGCGACTGGGGTTTGCCGCCGGCATAGCTGTGCTCTTCAGGGTAAATGTTGACATGCCCGATGACTGCGGGAGTCATGAAGGCGTTTCCGCTGAGGCCGTGTACCTGCAGCAAGGCATCCGCGACTCTGGAGAAAACCTCGCGCTCGCCGGCCGGCGTTAAAAGTCCCTGCGATAGCTGGATGGAGATGGGCATAAAAATCCTTTAATGAACGACGGCGCAACATGTCCGTGCGAAGTGAACTGTGCCCAGGATGACGGCGGCTGGAAATCCCTCTGAATGCATAATGCTTGTGTCAAATCTGCACAAGCATGAAAAACCTCAGCCTTGACGACTTCTCGCTGTTTGCGCAGCTTGCATCTGCCCAGTCGCTCTCGACAGTAGCGAGGGAGCGCAACGTCGCGGCCAGCCATATGTCGCGTTCGCTCGCGCGCATGGAGGCTCAATGCGGCCTGCGGCTGATGCACCGCACCACTCACAGCCTCTCTCTCACTGACGAAGGTGAGGTCTTCCTTGAATATGCCCAGCGCATCCTTGCCGAACACAGGCAATTGCAAAACAGCTTCGCCAGCCGAAGCCGTTCAGTGGTGGGAACGGTCCGCTTGAGCATCAGCCAGATTCTTGCTGAATACGTACTGATTCCCCGGCTGGGCAAGCTGCGAGCCTTGCACCCGGAATTGAAAATAGACCTGCATCTGGATGATCGGCTTGTCAGCATGGCCGATGAGGCGATGGATATCGTCGTGAGGGCGGGTGTTGCACCTGCGCAGACGGCCGTTGCCCGCAATCTTGGAAGCCATGGGCGTGCCTTGTACGCCTCACCCGGGTATCTCAAGAAGCATGGCGTTCCGCGTGCGCCGGCAGATCTTCAATTGCACAGTCTGATATCAAATACCACTTCGATTACCCACAATCAATGGACCTTCGAAGAAAACGCAGTCGTCATCCCGCTGGCGGTGCAGGGGCAGTTGCGCGTCAATAGCAGCGCCGCGGTGGTTTCACTGGCCTTGGCGGGAGCCGGCATTGCCCGGATCAACGACGTTATCGGCCGCGAGCTGGTGGCGCAAGGCCGGTTAAAGCCAGTGCTGGCCCGGCACACGGTGAGCGGTGCCTATTCTATTGATGCGGTGATTCTGGCCGAACGACATCGGGCTCCCAAAATCCGGGCCACTATCGATTACCTTCAGGTCTGCTTCGCGGCCTTTAGCCCTTCCAACTCAGCCTCTGGCCGGAACAACGCCGGCAGTTCAGCGGCTTAGACGATAGCGAAGTTTTCTGTGCCTGCAGCCAGGTCGACGGACTTGGCGCGTTGCGAGTTGAGCTTGATCTGCAGGCGCAGGTCGTTCACCGAGTCGGCGTTGCGCAAGGCATCTTCGTAGGTGATGAAGTGGCTCTCGAAGGCGTCGTACAGCGCCTGGTCGAAAGTCTGCATGCCCAGGTTGCGGCTCTTTTTCATGATCTCCTTGATTTCGGAGACTTCGCCCTTGAAGATCAGGTCGGAGATCAGCGGCGAGTTGAGCATGACCTCCACCGCCGCAAAACGGCCCTTGCCGTCCTGCTTGGGCACCAGCCGCTGCGAAATCATGGCCTTGAGATTGAGCGAAAGGTCCATCAGCAGCTGGGTGCGGCGCTCTTCTGGGAAGAAGTTGATCACGCGGTCCAGCGCCTGGTTGGCGCTGTTGGCGTGCAGGGTGGCCAGGCACAGGTGGCCGGTTTCCGCGAATGCGATGGCGTGTTCCATGGTTTCGCGATCGCGGATCTCTCCCATCAGGATTACGTCGGGCGCCTGGCGCAGCGTGTTTTTCAGGGCCGCTTCCCAGCTGTCGGTGTCCAGGCCCACTTCACGTTGCGTGATCACGCAGTTCTTGTGCGCATGGACAAATTCCACCGGATCTTCAATCGTGATGATGTGGCCGAACGACTGCTCGTTGCGCCAGTCGACCATGGCCGCCAGCGTGGTGGATTTACCCGAACCGGTAGAGCCCACCAAAATGGTCAGGCCGCGCTTGCTCATCACCACTTCCTTGAGCACCTGGGGCACGCCCAGCCCGTCGATGGTGGGCAGCACGGCCGGAATCGTCCGCATCACCATGCCGACCTTGCCCTGCTGAATGAACGCGTTAACACGGAAGCGGCCCACGCCGGGCGGCGAGATGGCGAAATTGCATTCCTTGGTGCGTTCGAATTCGGCGGCCTGCTTGTCGTTCATGATGGAACGGGCAAGGGCGAGCGTGTGGTTGGCGTTCAGCGGCTGCGGCGACACCTTGGTCACCTTGCCGTCGACTTTCATGGCCGGCGGGAAGTCGCCCGTGATGAACAGGTCGCTGCCATTGCGGCTGACCATGAGTTTCAGCAGATCATTGATGAATTTACTGGCCTGGTCGCGTTCCATTTGCGACTCCTTTCAAACAAACTCTGTCGTTGCCGGAAACTCGGCAGGATGGGTGACGGTGGTTCTCTCTTTAATCAAGCAGGGGCCGCGGAACCGGCTTTGCCGGGCCGCAGGCGCAGCGGCCCCATGCGTAAGGAAAGGGGCAGCGCGCCGTAGGCTCGAAGTGAAAAGCGTGGGGGCCATAGCTTCTAGCCGGGGAAGTTTTCCGGGATTTTTGCCTTGCCGCGAGCTTCCGCAGCGGAAATCACATTGCGTTTCACCAGCTCCGTCAAATTCTGGTCCAGCGTCTGCATGCCCACGCTGTTGCCGGTCTGGATGGATGAATACATCTGGGCGACCTTGGCCTCGCGGATCAAATTGCGGATGGCGCTGGTGCCCAGCATGATTTCGTGTGCGGCCACGCGGCCCGTACCGTCCTTGGTTTTGCACAATGTCTGCGAAATCACGGCCTGCAGCGACTCGGACAGCATGGACCGGATCATTTCCTTTTCTTCAGCCGGGAACACGTCGATGATCCGGTCGATGGTTTTGGCGGCGCTGGAAGTATGCAGCGTGCCGAAGACCAGGTGGCCCGTTTCGGCGGCTGACATGGCCAGCCGGATGGTTTCCAGGTCACGCATTTCACCCACCAGGATGGCGTCCGGGTCTTCCCGCAGGGCCGACTTCAGCGCGGCGTTGAAGCTCAGGGTGTGCGGGCCGACCTCGCGCTGGTTGATCAGGCATTTTTTGGATTCGTGCACGAATTCGATCGGGTCTTCCACCGTCAGGATGTGGCCGTACTCGTTTTCGTTCAGGTAGTTGACCATGGCGGCCAGTGTGGTCGACTTGCCCGAGCCGGTAGGGCCGGTGACCAGCACCATGCCCCGCGGCTTCATGGCCAGGTCGCCAAAAATCTTGGGAGCGTTGAGCTGCTCCAGCGTCAGGATTTTGGATGGAATGGTCCGCAGCACCGCACCGGCCCCGCGATTCTGGTTGAAGGCATTGACGCGAAAGCGCGCCAGTCCGTCAATTTCGAACGAGAAGTCGACCTCCAGGAACTCTTCGTAGGTTTTGCGCTGGGTGTCGTTCATGATGTCATACACCATGGAATGCACCTGCTTGTGGTCCAGCGGATCGATGTTGATGCGCCGCACGTCGCCGTGAACCCGGATCATGGGCGGCAAGCCTGCCGACAAATGCAAGTCAGACGCCTTGTTCTTGACGCTGAAAGCCAGCAACTGCGTGATATCCATCCCGGGACCCTTTGAAAATGGTTTTCAAACTAAGTTTACAGTTCGATTATGACCACGATTGTGCGCAATCTCCAGCTTGTCCGTGACCGGATAACCACGGCCTGCGTAGCCGCCGGGCGCAATCCGGCGAGCGTGCGGCTGCTGGCGGTCTCCAAAACCTTCGGTGCGGACGCCGTGATCGACGCCGCGTCGGATGGGCAGCGTGCCTTCGGCGAAAACTACGTCACGGAGGGCGTAGAGAAAATTGCCGCCCTCCGCGCCTGGCAAGGCGCCGGGGCGCAGGGCACTGCGATTGCGCTGGAATGGCATTGCATTGGCCCGGTTCAGAGCAACAAGACCCGTCTCGTGGCTGAGCATTTTGACTGGGTGCAGTCGGTCGATCGCCTCAAAATCGCCCAGCGGCTGAGCGAGCAGCGGCCGCCTGATTTGCCGCCGCTCCAGATCTGCCTGCAGGTCAATGTGGATGGCGGCGCCAACAAATCGGGCGTGGCGCCCGAGGATGTCCTGGCGCTGGCGCAGGCGGTTGTGCAGCTGCCGAACCTCACCTTGCGCGGCTTGATGGCGATACCGGAGCCTGCTATCGATTTTGTAGCTGCCTGCGCCGTCCACGAGCGGACAAAAGCCATTTTTGACGAAATCAATGCTTCAGGGGCGTTGCCTGCACCCATGGATACGCTGTCAATGGGCATGACCGCCGACCTGGAGGCCGCCATCCATTCGGGCAGCACCATGGTCCGTGTAGGCACTGCGATCTTCGGCAAGAGATAGGTCCCCACGGTCGCTCACTTCGTGTAGCTCCCTGCCCCCCGAGGGGGCCGCTGCGCCTGAGGCCCGGCAAAGCCGGTTCCTCGGCCCCTGCTGGTGAAGACATGCCCTGTGGATTCGCTGCTGGCACAGCGTCCCATGCGATCTTCTGATCAGGCTATTTCTTGGGTGGCGCGATGGGTTTGATGTTGCCGCAGTCAGCTGACAGCCATTTGCCTGCAGCATCCATGGTCATCTTCTCGGGCTTGCCTTTGACGGTGGTCGTGGTGTTCATCTTCATGGTGTAGGCGGTGTCGCCGTTGAAGGTCATCACGCCTTCGCCGCTGGAAGGGGGTTGGGTGCACACATAAGAGATCTTCACGGTGTTGCCGCTGCGCGGCGACTGGGTGGTCTTGCAGTCGCCTTGCTGCTGCTGGGGCATTTCGTTGCGCTCGGCCATTTCCCTGGTGATGCACATCTTCATGCTCATGCCGCCGCCGGGGCCCATGGACATGCCCTGTTTGCCCATCATGTCCTGCATCTGCTTGCGCTGCTCGGGGGACATGCTGGCCAGCTGCTTTTCCATGTTGGCCATGGCTTTTTCCATCTCGCCGGAGCTTGACTGCATCTTGCTCGTCATTTCCCACAGGCCTGGTTTGGTGGTCTGTGCAGAAACCCCGGCGGACAGGGCCAGCGTGAAAGCGGCAAGGGCGGCTGGAAAGGGGGTGGAAAGCTTCATGGGTGTTCCTGGTGAATGGCAAACAGGGGATGAGCCCGCATTATTGCCAGCATGGGCCGTTTTGCAAGCTCGGGTGCCGTCAGCGCATGAATTTTCCGCCGCGCCCGATGATGGTGAGGTCGGTGAAGCGGGAGCCCTCGTGATTTTGGGGGCTGTAATTCACGGTGAAGCCACCCATGTTGTAGTCGCGCATGGACTCCAGCGCCGTCACCAGGCTCTCACGGGTCAGGTTCTTGCCGGCGGCCCGGCGCAAGCCCTCGGTAAAAACCTTGGCCACCAGAAAGCCTTCCATGCTGGAGAAGTCAAAGTCCTTGTGGCCACCCTCAGCCATGCGTTGCTGGTATTCACGCACGATGGCCGATGAGGGTGTGTAAGGGAATGGCATCACCTGCGAAATGGTCACGCCCGCCCCGGTGTCGCCCAACTCTTCAGCGAGCGCCTTCGAGCCGACAAAACTCACGTTGAAAAACTGGCCGCCGTAGGCCTTGGCCCGTGCCTGCCGGATCAGCGCGGCGCAGGACCTATAGGCACTGATCTGGATCACGGCCTCGGGCGTGACCTTGAGTATTTCTGCCAGCGGTGCGGCAACATCCACGCTGTTGCGCTCGACCGTGACGCTGGCAGCCGGCTTGAGGTTGCGCCGGGTCAGCGCCCGCATCACGCCTTCCAGCCCGGCCTTGCCATAAGAGTCGTTCTGGTAGAAGACCGCGATTTTGGTGATGCCGACGGTGCTCAGGTGCTGCACGATGCGCTCGGTCTCGTCAAAGTAGCTGGCGCGCACGTGGAACAGGTTCCGGTTGAAAGGCTCGCGCAGGCCCTGTGCGCCGGTGAACGGGCCCACCAGCGGGATGCCTGCCGCGTTGATGGCCGGCACCGCGGCCAGGGTGGTGGGTGTGCCGACCGAACCGATCAGCGCGAACACCTTGTCTTCTTCGATCAGGGCCTTGACCGCGGCAGCGGCCTTTTCAGGTTCATAACCGTCGTCCCGTGAAACGAGCTTGAGGGTGCGGCCGTTAATGCCGCCGGCGGCATTGACGGCATTGAAGTGCGCCAATATGCCCAGCTGCATGCGCTTGCCCAGTTCGGCGGCGGGGCCGGTCTGGGCGGCGAATTGCCCGACCCGTATTTCGGTATCCGTCACGCCGACTTCCGCCGACTGCACTGCGGTGGCGACAAGCACCCCCAGCATTGCGCCCAAACGCCACCATGGCTTGTTTTTCATCAGGGACCTCCGTTTTTTTGTGGCGATGGTTTCGCCATCTATATATGCAACTCATTGCATATGTGTGCATTGCAAGGTAGTCCAATGCGCACGGCTTGGCAACGCGGTTAGTCCGGGTGCGGCTGGATTTGCGCGGGAATTCGTGAGAAAAGTGCTGCCAATACGGCTTTTTCAGGCGGGCACGGGTGTCGGCTTAGACCCCCAGCGCCAGCCGGGTGGTATTTTTCACCTCTTCCATCACCGCATAAGTGCGGGTTTCGCGCACACCCGGCAGCTGCCACAGCACGGTGCCGGCAAAAGAGCGGTAGGCCACCATGTCGGCCATGCGGGTTTTGAGCAGGTAGTCAAAGCCGCCGGCCACCATGTGGCATTCGGAGATCTCCGGGTGGACCTGTACGGCCGCCTTGAAGGCTTCAAACACGTTGGGCGTGGTGCGGTCCAGCAGCACTTCGACAAACACCATCATTCCGGCGCCCAGCTTGAGGGGGTTGAGCAGGGCTTCATAACCCAGGATGTAGCCGTCCCGGCTCAAACGCTGCACGCGGGCCAGCACGGCAGTGGGCGACAGAGCCACGCTCTCGGCGAGCTTGAGGTTGGAAATCCGGCCGTCCTGCTGCAGGACATTCAGGATTTTCAGGTCAATGCGGTCAATTTCGGGTGAGGCTTCAAACATGTGTAGTGAATTATTCGGTGAATTTCGTAAATTTAGCGGGAAATTCAGCAACATTCAACAGAACATCATCGTATTGACTGAATAACCGCCATTTACCGTGAAAACCTCCATGAACCACTTGAAGCCTGCATCTCCGCGCCTGCCCTTCCCGTACCGCCCCGAAGCCGACATCGTGGCCGCGCACCTGCAGCGCCTCGCCGGGGCGCTCGACTGGGCGGCCGCGGCGCACTCCGCCCAGCCCTGGGTGCAAGCCGTGCGTGACAACCCGCCACCGTTCTGGGCGATGGAAAGCCTGCTCAAGGAATACCCGATCTCCAGCGCGGAGGGCCTGGCCCTGATGCGGCTGGCCGAAGCCTTGTTGCGTGTGCCGGACGCCGAAACCGCGATTGCCCTGACGGCTGACCAGCTCGGCCGGGCCGATTTCGACAGCGCTGGCGACGGAGTGATGGCCCGCCTGTCGGCCTCGGCCATCGCCATGTCCAAGAAATTCCTGCCGGAAGGCGGCCAACCCCACATCATGAGCAAGCTGGGCGCGCGCACGGTGGTGGCGGCGACCTTGCGTGCCGTGCAGCTGCTCGGCCGGCAGTTTGTGCTCGGGCAAACCATTGCCGATGCGATGGCCGAGGCCGATGACAGCCGCAAAAAAATTCCCAACCTGCGTTTCAGCTACGACATGCTGGGCGAGGGCGCGCGTACCGATGACGACGCGTTGCGCTATCTCGCCAGTTACACAAACGCTATCAAATCAATAGCTGCTGGCGCTCGTCCGGCGGGCGCTACCGAGCAAAACGACGGTATATCCATCAAGCTCAGCGCGCTGCACCCGCGCTACGAAGATGCCCAGCGCGAACGCGTGATGGCGGAGCTGGTGCCGCGCGTCTGGGGGCTGTGCGAGCTGTCAGCCCGGGCCAATATCAACCTCACCATCGACGCCGAAGAGGTCGACAGGCTGGAGCTGTCGCTGGATGTGTTTGAGGCTTTGGCCGCGCTGGTGGCCCAGCACCACCCTCAGTGGCAGGGCTTCGGCCTGGCAATGCAGGCCTACCAGACCCGCGCGCTGGAGCTGATCGAACACATCGCTGCCATTGCCCGTAAATACAAACTGCGCCTGATGTGCCGCCTGGTCAAGGGTGCGTACTGGGATTCGGAAATCAAGCGCGCCCAAGAGATGGGCCTGCCGCACTACCCGGTGTTCACGCACAAGCACCACACCGATGTGTCGTACCTGGCCTGCGCGCAGGCCTTGCTGGCCGTGCCGGACGCTATTTACCCGCAGTTTGCCGGCCACAACGCTGCGACTATCGCGGCGATTTTGCAGATGGCGTCGCGCAACGCAGTTCCCTTCGAGCTGCAGCGCCTGCACGGCATGGGCGAGGGCGTGTTTCGCGAGGTGCTGAAGAATCCGCTGATCAGCTGCCGCGTGTACGCGCCCGTGGGCGCGCACCGCGACCTGCTTGCTTACCTGGTGCGCCGGCTGCTGGAAAACGGCGCCAACTCCTCGTTTGTGCACCAGCTGGCCGACGAGTCGGTCGGCATGGGCGAGCTGCTGACGTCGCCGCTGCGGCTGGAGCCCGAATCTTCACTGCCGCTGCCACCCGCGCTGTACGGCCCGGCCCGGCCCAACAGCCTGGGGCTGGACCTCACGGTCGAGAGCATGCGCGCACCGCTGCTGGCCGCGTTGGCGACCACGCCGGCTCCCGTGGTGCCGGAGTTTGATGCTAAATCGGCCGCCAAGGCAATAATGACGGGCGCAAGCAGCTATCAAAAATGGAGCAAAGTACCCGTTGCCGAGCGTGCCGCCATCCTGCGCCGGGCCGCCGCCGCGATGGAGCAGCAGATGCCGAAGTTCTGCGCGTTGCTGGTGAAAGAGGCCTTCAAGACCTGGGGCGATGCGGTGTCTGAAGTGCGCGAGGCGGTGGACTTCCTGCGCTACTACGCCAATGAGGCCGAGCGCATCATGCAGCCGGTCGCGCTGCCCGGCCCCACCGGTGAAACCAACGAGCTGCGCCTGTCGGCGCGCGGCGTCTGGGTCTGCATCAGCCCCTGGAATTTCCCGCTGGCCATCTTTACCGGCCAGGTCGCGGCGGCGTTGGCTACCGGCAACGCTGTGCTGGCCAAGCCCGCCGAGCAAACGCCCGGCGTGGCCTGGGAGGCGGTGAAGTTGCTGCACCAGGCCGGCGTGCCCGAAGGGGCGCTGCAACTGGCGCACGGCGCTGGCGACACCGTGGGCGCCGCGCTGGTGGCTGCACCGCAGGTGGCCGGCGTGGTGTTTACCGGCTCCACCCAGGTCGCCAAGATCATCAATCGCGCGCTTGCCGCCAAAGACGGCCCCATCGTCCCGCTGATTGCCGAGACCGGCGGCATCAACGCCATGCTGGTGGACAGCACGGCCCTGCCCGAGCAGGTGGCCGACGCGGTGGTGCAGAGCGCGTTCCGCTCTGCCGGCCAGCGCTGCTCGGCGCTGCGCCTGCTGTGTGTGCATGAGGGCATCGCCGACCACGTGATCGAGATGATCAAGGGCGCCGCGCAGGAGCTGGTGGTGGGCGAGACGGCCGACCTGGCAACGGACGTCGGCCCGGTGATCGACCGCGAAGCCTTTGACAACATCCAGAAGCATCTGGAACGCCTGGGTTCAACGTCAAAAGTGCTTGTGAGCCATGAAGGACGGGCACAAGCAGCTCCTGATTCAATAGCAAATGTCATCCCGCCCGCAGCCTTTGAAGTGCGCAGCCTGGCCGAAGTGAAAGACGAAATCTTCGGCCCCGTACTGCAGATCGTGCGCTGGGGCAGCGGCGAGCTGGCCACGCCGGAGGCCGTGATCGCACAGATCAACGCGCTGGGCTACGGTCTCACACTCGGTATCCAGACCCGCATCGACTCGCGTGCACAGGCACTCGCGGCCAGCGCCCACGTCGGCAATATTTATGTGAACCGCAACATGATCGGCGCGGTGGTCGGGGTGCAACCTTTCGGCGGAGAAGGCCTGTCCGGCACGGGCCCCAAGGCGGGTGGACCGCATTACCTGTATCGCTTTTGTGCCGAGCAGACTGTCACTGTGAATACGACGGCTGCGGGGGGGAATGCGGCGCTGCTGGCTGGAGGGGCTTGACGGCGGGTCGCTGCTTGTTCTGACGGGGCGTACTTTGCTGAGGGTGGTTGGCCGGGGGTAGCCCGGCAGCTACTCACTTTTCTTTGCTTCGCCAAAGAAAAGTAAGCAAAAGAAAGGCGACCCTGGTTCCTGCGTCCCTGCGCTTCGCTACGGGCAACCTGCGGTGCTCGGTCCAGCCGGGGTCAAAAACAACTCGCTTCGCTCAAACAAGTTTTTGCCCTGATCCGTCTGGACCTCCGCTCCTCGGCGCATCCACAAGGGGGTGGAGACAGGAATACCAAACAGCCAAAGACAAAACCGAATACCAGAAGAAACAAGGACACGCCATGGCGTGTCCTTGTCGGTATTGGTATTGGAGTTGGTATTTGTCTTCAGTCCCGATCACCCCTTCTGTCTGCGCCGAGGAGCGCAGGTTCAGGCGGATCAGGGATCGCGATTGTCTGAGCGAAGTGCAACGTAGCGAGTTCGAGCGAGACCCCGCCTGGACCGAGCACCGCAGGTTGCCCGCAGCGAAGCGGAGGGACGCAGACAGCAGGGTCGCCTTTTCTTTTGCTTACTTTTCTTTTGGCGAAGCAAAAGAAAAGTGAGTTGCCGCCGGGCAACCCCCGGCCAGCAGCTCTCAGAAAAAAGCGCGGCCACAACATCACCAACCGCTCGATCAGGCGAGGGGCCGCCCCCCACAAACCTCCTGAACACACCCCCGCAGCCACCGATGCCCCGGATCCGCATCCAGCCGCGGATGCCAGAGCAACGACACCGTGATCTCCGGCGTGGAGACCGGCAGCGCAAAACTGTGCATTCCGGCGCGCAGGTTTCCGGTGTGCCGTTCAGGAACCGTGGCGATCAGGTCGGAAGCCCGGGCCAGTGCCAGTGCCGCCGCAAAGCCGCCGACGATGGTGGCGACCTCCCTTTCGAGCCCGAACGGGTGCAAGGCTTCATCCGCCGGCCCCTTGCCCTGGCCCCGCCGCGAGACGTCGATATGCCTGCCGGCGGCGTAGCGGGCGGGCGTGACCTCGCCCTCGCCCAGCGGGTGTCCCATTCGTACGACGCCGATGAACCGGTCCCGGAACAAGGCCTGCACGCGCAGCTCCGGTGCCGCCGTCTTTCCCACCACGCCGGTTTCCAGGTCGACGGTCCCGTCGCGAAGCGGCGTGCTGTCCTTGTCAAGCTTCTGTACGAAGCACAGCCGTACGCCGGGTGCTTCATTCGCAACGCGTGCAATAAGCTCTGGCCCGAAGTTCTCCACAAAACCTTCACGCGTGCGCAGCGTGAACGTGCGGACCAGCTGTTTGAGTTTGAGCTTTTTGGCGGGGCGCAGCACCGCTTCTGCGTCTTGCACGAGCCGACTGACGCGCTCACGGAGTTCGACGGCCCGCGGCGTGGGAACAAGACCGCGCCCAGCCCTGACCAGCAGCGGGTCGCCGGTCGTTTCGCGCAATCGGGCCAGCGCCCGGCTCATCGCTGACGGGCTCAGCCGCAGGCGCCGGGCTGCGCCCGCCACGCTGCCTTCCGCGAGCAGCACATCCAGGGTGACAAGAAGGTTGAAATCGGGCGCAGCCATGCATCGACCATAGCGCAATTTGGCCATGACATGGCGTTAAACGCACTCATAAAGTGCAAATGGTGCGTCTTCCGCCATGTCAGGTAAAGAACTACGCTCCCGGAGAGCTCCATTTCGGGGAGCCACAACCCCTTTACCGCTTGCCCACTGGACTACCTTGACCACTCCCCTTGCACCCACCCGCCCATCAACAAGCGCCAACGCGGAACCGGCGCCGTCGGTCCGATGGGTGCTGGCCAGTCTTTCGCTGTCCATGCTGCTGTCCTCGCTCGGCACCAGCATCGCCAACGTGGGTTTGCCGGCGCTGGCTCAGGCGTTCAACGCCTCTTTTCAGGAAGTGCAGTGGGTGGTCCTGGCTTACCTGCTGTCCATCACCGCCCTGATCGTCAGCGCCGGACGGCTGGGGGACCTGATAGGCCGAAGGCGCTTGCTGCTGGCCGGCATCTTCCTGTTCTCGGTGGCCTCGGTCCTGTGCGGTGTCGCGCCCACGCTCTGGCTGCTGGTTGCCGCCCGGGCTGCGCAAGGACTGGGGGCGGCCGTGATGATGGCGCTCACCATGGCGTTTGTCGGCGAAGCGGTTCCAAAGGCCAGAACCGGCAGTGCCATGGGGCTGCTCGGCACGATGTCCGCTGTTGGCACCGCGCTGGGGCCATCGCTGGGCGGTGTCCTGATCGCCGTATCGGGCTGGCAGGCCCTATTTTTCATCAACGTACCGCTGGGCATCCTGACTTTTTTCCTGGCGCGTCGCTACTTGCCTGCTGACCGCAAGGAAGGGAAGAAGGATCGCCCCCATTTTGATCACCCGGGCACACTGCTGCTGGCCCTGACGCTCGCAGCCTACGCCTTGGCCATGACAACAGGGCGCGGTCATTTCGGTCCGCTCAACATGGCGCTGCTGCTGGCGGCTGTCATCGGCGTTGGCTTTTTCGTGCTCGTCGAGTCGAAAGCGAAATCCCCTCTGATCCGGCTCGCGACGTTCCGCGCTCCAGGCTTGAGTGCAAGCCTCGCCATGAACACGCTCGTTGCGACTGTGATGATGGCGACGCTTGTCATCGGCCCGTTTTACCTGTCCCGTGCCCTCGGCCTCAACGCCGCGCTGGTCGGCATCGTCATGTCGATGGGGCCTGTCATTTCCGCATTGAGCGGTGTTCCGGCCGGCCGCATGGTCGACCGCCTGGGTGCGCCGTTCATCGCCCTTGCCGGGCTCATCGCCGTGGCCACCGGCGCAGCGGCGCTGGCCGCGCTTCCGGCGATGTTCGGTGTTGCGGGCTACGTGGCTGCCATCTTCATCCTGACCCCGGGATATCAGCTGTTCCAGGCCGCCAACAACACGGCTGTCATGACGGACATTCCTTCGGACCAGCGGGGTGTTATTTCCGGCATGCTCAACCTGTCGCGCAACCTGGGGCTCATGACTGGGGCCTCCGCGATGGGGGCCGTGTTCGCGTTTGCCTCGGCGGCGGACATCACCACCGCGGGTGCCGGGGCTGTTGCCACCGGCATGCAGGTCACGTTCGCGGTTGCAACGGTGCTGGTTGCCATCGCAATCACCATTGCTGTTGGGGGCCGCGTGCGCGGAAAACCCAGGCTCAACCGGTAACTTTCTCTTCTTTCGTCACCAGCCAGATCCCATAACAAACCAGCAACAAGGCCAGGCCGTTTTTCCACTCCAGGAAGCGCTCATCCAGAAACACCGCCGACAGCAGTGTCCCAAAAATCGGTATCATGAAATTGAACACCGTGATCATGCTGACCCGGTTGTACTTCAGCAAAATCGTCCACAGCGAAAATGCGGCCGACGACAGCACCACCAGATACACCATCAGCAAAGTGGACTTGAGCGTGAAGCCCGACAGCGTTCCGCCGGTGGCAACACCGATCAGCAGCAGGGCCAGGCCGCCTATGGCCAGTTGCCAGCCCGTCAGCACCACCGAATCCACGCGCTGCGACACCTTCTTGCCGTAAATGCTGGCGGCCGACAGCACAAAGGCGGCGATCACCACAAAACCTTCCCCGAGCAGCGTGAAGTCGAAAGCCAGCAGGCCGTCGCTGAAGTTCACCACCATGACGCCGGCGAAGCCCACCACACAACCCAGCACCTTGTTGAAGCTGAGACGGTCATTTTTGTAGATGTAATGCGCCAGCAGCACACTGAAGAAGGTGCCCGTCGCATTCATGATCGAGCTCTTCACGCCGGTGGCGTACGCCAGGCCGATGTAGAAGAAGACGTACTGCAAGCTCGTTTGCGTGAGTCCCACCAGCGCCACCTGGCCGAAGGTGCGGCGGCCCAGCTGGAACACCGGCTTCTTGCTGATGGCCGCGAACACCAGCAGCACCAGGCCGGCAAAAATAAAGCGCCAACCCGCAAACACCAGCTTGGAGGGAATGTCGTTGGCGGCAATATGAAACAGCGCATAGCCGTTCTTGATGGCCGGGTAGGCGCTGCCCCAGAGCAGGCAGCACAAGGAGGCCAGCAGAAAAACGACCTTGCGCTGGGTGAAGAAGGTGGAGCTGTTCAAACCGGGATTCCGTGAAAAGAAGGCCGCGTCCGGGCGCGGCAGGCACCTGGACGTGGCAGGGAAACTCAGAGCAGGCGCGCCAGGTACCGCCCGGTATGACTGGCCGCATTGGCAGCGATGTCTTCCGGTGTGCCGACACCCACCACCGTGCCGCCGCCGGCACCACCCTCGGGCCCCATGTCTATCAGCCAGTCGGCCGTCTTGATGACGTCTAGGTTGTGCTCGATCACCACAATCGTGTTGCCCGCGTCGCGCAGCTGGTGCAGCACCTTGAGCAGCAGGTCGATGTCGGCAAAGTGCAGGCCGGTCGTCGGTTCATCGAGGATGTACAGCGTGCGGCCGGTGTCGCGTTTGCTCAATTCCAGCGCAAGCTTCACGCGCTGCGCCTCGCCGCCCGAGAGCGTGGTCGCGGCCTGGCCCAGCTTGATGTAGGAAAGGCCCACGTCGAGCAGGGTGTGCAGTTTGCGCGCAATGGTGGGCACGGCCTTGAAGAACTCGGCGGCCACCTCGACGGTCAGGTCGAGGATCTGCGCGATGTTCTTGCCCTTGTACTGTACTTCCAGTGTTTCGCGGTTGTAGCGCATGCCCTTGCAGACATCGCAGGGTACATACACGTCGGGCAGGAAGTGCATTTCGACCTTGACCACGCCGTCGCCCTGGCAGGCTTCGCAGCGGCCGCCGGCCACGTTGAAGCTGAATCTTCCGGCGCCATAGCCGCGTTCGCGCGCCGTGTTCATCTCGGCCATCAGTTCGCGGATCGGCGTGAAGAGGCCGGTGTAGGTGGCCGGGTTGCTGCGCGGCGTGCGGCCAATGGGCGACTGGTCAACGTTGATGACCTTGTCGAAATGCTCGATGCCTTCAATGGCTTCGTGCGGCGCGGGCTCTTCATGGGCTCGGTACAGCGTGCGCGCCACAGCGGCATACAGCGTGTCGTTGACCAGCGTCGATTTGCCCGACCCCGATACGCCGGTCACGCAGGTGAGCAGGCCCACCGGGAATTCGACGCTCACGCCCTTCAAATTGTGGCCGGTGGCGTTGATGACGCGCAGCGCCTGCATGTCGCCCAGCGTGGCCTGGTGCACGGCTTCGCGCGCGGCGCGGCGTTCAGCGGCCGGGCTTTGCGGAAAGCGCGAGGTTTTCTTTTTCTCTGCAGCTTCTACAGCTTTGACCGTCGGCAGCCAGGGGGTGCGGTGTTTGGGTACGGCGATCTTCAGCGTTTGCGCCAGGTACTGGCCTGTGAGCGAGTCGGGGTTGTTCTTGACTTCGTCAAATGTGCCTTGCGCCATCACGCGCCCGCCGTGGATACCGGCACCCGGTCCCATGTCAATCACGTGGTCGGCCGCGCGGATCATGTCTTCGTCGTGCTCGACCACCAGCACGCTGTTGCCGATGTCGCGCAAATGCTTGAGCGTGCCGATCAGGCGGTCGTTGTCGCGCTGATGCAGGCCGATGCTGGGTTCGTCGAGCACGTACATCACGCCGGTCAGGCCAGAACCAATCTGCGAGGCCAGGCGAATGCGCTGGGACTCGCCACCCGACAGTGTCTCGGCGCTGCGATCCAGGCTCAGGTAATTGAGGCCCACGTCGTTGAGGAATTTCAGGCGCAGGCCGATCTCGCGCACTACCTTGGCAGCAATTTCGGCCTTGGCGCCCTGCATCTTCAGCGCGTTGAAATACTCGAAGCTCTCGCGCAACGTTGAGTGGCTGATTTCATAGATCGCCTTGCGCCCAGGCTTGGTGCCATCGGGCGCCGATGCGTCAACGCCGTCTTCAGGCGCACTCACCAGGTACACATGGCGCGCCTCGGTGCGCAGACGCGTGCCTTCGCAGTCAGGGCAGGGCTGCACGCTGCGATAGCGGGACAGTTCTTCGCGCACGGCAGCAGAATCGGTTTCGCGGTAACGCCGCTCGAAGTTGGTGATGACGCCTTCGAAGGGATGCTTTTTCGCGATCTTCTTGCCGGCAAAGTTGCCCGAATCCATCACGTAGCTGAACTTGATTTCTTCCTCGCCCGAGCCGTACAGGACAACCTGCCGCACGTTGTCGGGCAGGTTTTCAAAGGCGGTGTCGATGTCGAATTTGTAGTGCTTTGCCAGGCTTTCCAGCATCGAGAAGTAGTAGCCGTTGCGGCGATCCCAGCCCTTGACAGCGCCGCTGGCCAGGCTCAGCGACGGAAAGGCCACCACGCGCGCCGGGTCGAAAAATTCCATATGGCCGAGACCGTCGCAGGTGGGGCAGGCGCCGACGGGCGAGTTGAACGAGAAGAGCCGCGGCTCCATTTCGCTCAGCGAGTAGTCGCAGACAGGGCAGGAAAACTTCGCGCTGAAGAGATGCTCTTTGGCGGTGTCCATTTCCATGGCAATCGCTTTGCCGTCGGCCAGGCGCAGCGCGGCCTCAAAGCTTTCGGCCAGGCGTTGCTGCAGGTCTGCGCGCACCTTGATGCGGTCAATCACCACATCGATGTTGTGCTTCTCGGTTTTCTTGAGCTTGGGCAGGTCGTCGTACTCATAGGCCGTGCCGTCGACGCGAAAGCGAACATAGCCTTGCGACTGCATCTCGGCAAACACGTCCACGAATTCGCCCTTGCGGTCGCGCGCCACCGGCGCCAGGATCATCAGCTTGGTGTCTTCGGGCAGCGCCAGCACCGTGTCGACCATTTCGCTGACGCTTTGGGCCTGCAGCGGCAGGTCGTGGTTTGGGCAATAGGGCGTGCCGGCCCGCGCAAACAGCAGGCGCAGGTAATCGTGGATTTCTGTGACCGTACCCACGGTGGAGCGCGGGTTGTGCGAGGTAGCTTTCTGCTCGATGGAGATCGCGGGCGACAGGCCCTCAATCATGTCTACGTCGGGCTTGTCCATGAGCTGGAGGAACTGCCGCGCATAGGTGGAGAGGCTCTCAACGTAGCGGCGCTGGCCTTCGGCGTACAGCGTGTCAAAGGCGAGAGACGACTTGCCCGACCCGCTCAAGCCGGTAATCACCACCAGCTGGTTGCGCGGAATATCGAGATCGATATTTTTGAGATTGTGCGTGCGCGCGCCGCGGATGCTGATCCGCTGGGCCGCGAGCACTTTGGCAAGGTATTTGCTGTCGTCAGGAGAGTTCAAGATGTGCCAGCCGCAAAACTCTCCATCATAGACCGAAGCACCGTTTCAAGCACAATAGCCGGTTGGGCAAGCCACGGGCTGCCGGGGCTTGCCGCTCCCAGTCGGTCAATCCCGGGTTTTGCCCCGTTTTGGATCTTTTTTAGCTATTTTTTGGCCGCTTTTGCCCTTTTATTCCACTTGACTGCGCCTACAGCCCCCACGTCGTTTCCCATGACCGCTACCGAGCGGCGCGCCAGCGTTTCGCTGGCTTCGATCTTTGCGCTTCGCATGCTCGGCCTCTTTTTGGTGCTGCCGGTGTTTGCGCTGGAGGCGGCCAAATACCCGGGGGGCGATGACCCGGCCCGGATTGGCCTGGCCATGGGTATTTACGGCCTGACGCAGGGCATCCTGCAAATTCCTTTTGGGATCGCTTCGGATTGGTGGGGGCGCAAGCGTGTCATTGTTTGCGGCCTGGTCATTTTTGCGCTGGGCAGCCTGATCGCCGCCTGGGCGCCCGACCTGAACTGGCTGATCGCCGGCCGGTCGTTGCAGGGGGCGGGGGCCATTTCGGCTGCCGTTACGGCCCTGCTGGCCGACTCCACCCGCGACGAAGTGCGTACCAAGGCCATGGCGCTGGTGGGCGGCAGCATTGCCCTGATGTTTGCGCTTTCGCTGCTGGCCGCGCCCCTGCTCGCCGGCGCTATCGGCCTGCACGGGCTGTTTGCCCTGACTGGCGCGCTGGCACTGGGCGGCATTGCCGTGGTCGTCTGGTGGGTGCCACCCGAACCGGTGGAGCACGTCAACCGGCCGCGCGGCAGCGTGGCGGAGGTGCTGAAGGACACCGCGCTGCTGCGGCTGAATTTCGGCGTGTTCGTGCTGCATGCCGTGCAGCTGGCCATGTGGGTGGCGATCCCGGCTTTGCTGGTGAATGCCGGACTCGACAAGGCCGCGCATTGGCAGGTCTACCTGCCGGCGGTGCTGGCCTCTTTTGGGGTGATGGGGGCCACGCTGTTTCCGCTGGAAAAAAGGGGCTACCTGCGCGCCGTGTTCCTGGGAGCTGTCGGCCTGGTCCTGCTGGTTCAGCTGGGCTTGCTCTGGGTGGCATCGTCTACCTCGGCGCCGGCCAGTCTGGGCATTCTGGCCGTGCTGCTGTTCCTGTTTTTTTGCGGCTTCAACATCCTCGAGGCCACCCAGCCCAGCCTGGCCTCCCGGGTGGCGCCAGCCCATGCCCGCGGCGCGGCGCTGGGGGTTTACAACACCTTGCAGTCGCTGGGGTTTTTTGCCGGCGGGGCCGTCGGCGGCTGGATCACCAAAACGCAGGGGGCCGAGGGGCTTTTTGCGGTGTGCGGCGGCCTGATGCTGCTGTGGCTGTTGGTCGCCTGGCCCATGACAGCGCCTGGCCGGCACGGGGCCGCCGCTGTTACAGGCAGCCATGGCGCCGCACCGGGCCAGCCAGTTAAACTCTAAGTTAGCTCTAAGTTAGATCAGGAGAACACCTCATGGCATCCGTCAATAAAGTCATCGTCGTCGGCAATCTCGGCCGGGACCCCGAAATGCGCAGCTTCCCCAGCGGTGACCAGGTCGCCAACGTCACCATTGCCACCACTGACAAGTGGAAGGACAAGCAGACGGGTGAAATGAAGGAAGCCACCGAATGGCACCGCGTGGTGTTCAACGGCCGTCTGGCTGAAATCGTCGGCCAGTACCTGCGCAAAGGCTCGCAGGTCTATGTCGAAGGCAGCCTGCGCACGCGCAAGTGGACCGACAAGGACGGCCAGGAAAAGTACACCACCGAAATCCGTGCCGACCAGATGCAGATGCTCGGCAGCCGTCAGGGCATGGGCGGCCCCGGCGGTGATGACGGCGGCGGTTATGAAGCGCCGCGCCAGTCCGCACCTGCTGCACGTCCACCGGCCGCCGCGCCGCGGCCCGCCCCGGCAGCGAAGGCCGCCAGCGGCTTTGACGACATGGACGACGATATCCCGTTCTAAATACGAACAGTCTTTGTCGATGGAGGCCCACTCTTCGAAAGGAGAGTGGGCTTTTCGTTTGCAGGCGACCGGATGATCAGCTCATCGCCTGACGGACAAGCAGCGTGTCCGTGAACTGCTCAAAGGCCACGACCTTCCCGTCCTGCAGGTGCCAGACATGGGCCACACGGGCCTGCATGTCCTTTCCCGTGGCGCGGTAAGTGCCGTGGTAGGTCCCCACCCCGAGGATGTGGTCACCACCGTCGATGAGGCTTTGCAGTTCGAAGCGATAACCGATCCAGTCCCTGCCCAGCACGGCAAAGACGTTGTCGACAACCGCTTGAGGCCCGATCCAGGTACCCGCGCAGGGAAAGCCCGCCATCTCGGTCCAGCGCACCTGCGGCGAGACATGGGCCATCATCTCGTTGACGTTTCCCTGGGCCGACGCCGCGTAATGGGCACGGACGATGTCGATATTCGACATCATGGCCTCAACCCCATTTCATCTCGCCCTTGGCGACTTTGGCGCCGATCTGCAGGGCCACGCCCATGCCGGCGTTCGGATAACGCTTGGTCATCGCCGCGATGAGGGCGGCGCTGTCCGCGGCCTTGGCCAGTTCTTCTTCGAAAGCTACAAGATAGTCGCGCGTGTATTTGATCGCGCTTGCGTCCACCGCCGCCGTGACCGCCATGTGGCCGGGGACCACCACCGCGGGTTTGCGCGCAGCCATGGCGTCAAGCGCCTTCACCCATGCGGCACGGCCCTCGGCGCCTTGTGTGTCGGCGGTCCACACGTGAACGCCAGAGAAAAGCAACACGCCGCCAAAGATGGCGTTCAGCGAAGGCACCCAGATGTAGCGGCGGTTGGCCAAGCCATCGGCGTCGGTGATCTCGATGGCCTGACCTTCCAGGGTGAGGCTGCGGCCGTCGAAGGCTTCGGGCATCACGATGTCCGCCAGCGCCTGTGGGCCGTTTTCCTTGAGCTGAGGGCCCCAGGTTGCCAGTTTCTTTTCCACGTTGCCCTTGATGGCCGCGATCGTGGCCGGTGCGGCGATCACCTTGGCCAAGGGAAACGCTGCCTTGATGGGCGCAAG
Organism: Polaromonas sp. P1_E11; assembly: GCF_056405995.1. Classification (NCBI taxonomy): domain Bacteria; kingdom Pseudomonadati; phylum Pseudomonadota; class Betaproteobacteria; order Burkholderiales; family Comamonadaceae; genus Polaromonas; species Polaromonas sp. P1_E11. Next base: position 216,131 of record NZ_JBFUBA010000004.1, on the reverse strand, counting down.
GCTGAAGTAGTAGTCGGGATCGCTCTGGCTGATGTAGATGGTCGTCAACTTTTTGCCGGTGGCCTTGATGGCCTCGGCCAGCGCCTTGCCGTCGGGAAGCGTGAAGCCCCCGTCGATGAGGACGGCTTCACGCTCGCCGGAGATCAGTACCGGGGCACGGAAGAATCCGTGTTCGCCGGCGGGGAAATGTTTCCAGGTCAGTTGGGTATTGGCAGCCATAGCGCTTTTCACTCCTAAGATGGCCGTCGCGACAGCCGCGCCGGCTACAGTTTTGATTGCTTCTCTTCGTGTTGTCATGGTTTTTCCTTCTTCTTGGCAGTTAACTGAAATGGGTTGCGGGGGTGGAGGCGGTGTGGGCTCAGGCTGCCTCGAGCTCGCCTGCCAGCGCGCTCGGGTTGGCATAAAAATCGGCGTTATTCAAGACCCAGCGCTGCGCGCCGGATTCGGCCACCAAGGTAGGCACGCCGTGTGCGCCGAACTCCCGCATCAAGGCCTGGGCGCGATCCATGCGGGCTCGATTGGCCGAGAGAAGATCTTCATCAGGCTTGTCCACCATTGCGGCGGCCTGCTCAAGCCCCAGCCCTTGCAGAATGCCGGCCAGGGTTGCCAACGAGGTGGTGTCCTTGCCGTCCACGTAGCGCGCATTCTGGATCGCCTTGAGGGCTTCCAGTTCCCGATCTGGCGCCGTCAATGACACGGCCGTCAGCGCCAGCGTGGCGGGGCCGCTGTCAAACAGCCGCTGGTGCTCACCGAGAACCCGCTCGCGATACTGCTCGCTGAAGCCTTGCCCCGTCAGGCGCTCGATGCGCTGGTCGTTGGACCAGGCATAGGCGGCGAACTCACTGTTCATGGGCCTTGCGCCCTCGCCGGCAAACAGCCCGGTGGGCAGCAATTCAATCTTGACAGAGGGGACGTCGCCCAATGCCGAGAGCGCCGGCATGGCGCCGTAGCACCAGCCACATAGCGGGTCGAACAAGTAATAAAGGGTTTTGGTCATGGTTTCTTTTGCGTTCTTTGCTCACTGACTGTGATCGTAGGCACTAAGCATTGACTGTTAAAGACATCTCTGATAAACATAATGTATGTTTAAAGCAAACAATCAAGACGAAGGTGGCCTCGGCGGACTGGGAAACCTGAGGCGCCTGGCCTACTTCGCGGCTGTGGTGGAAACCGGCTCCTTCACCGCGGCTGCGGATCGCCTGGGGATCACCAAGGCGGTGGTCAGCCAGCAGGTTGCGCGGCTGGAGCGCGAGTTCCGGACATCGCTGCTCGTTCGCACCACACGCAAGGTGCAGCCCACCGAACTGGGCCAGGCCTTCTACCTGCGCTGCGCACTGATCCTGCGCGAGGCCGGGGACGCCTTCGACGACTTGGCCGAAACCTCAGCGGAGCCGTCCGGCATGCTGCGGCTCACCGCGCCTTTCGACTATGGTGTCGGCGTGGTGGTGCCAGCCATCGCCGCCTTTACCCAGCGCTACCCCGCGTGCAAGGTCGATGCCGTCCTCACCGACCAGACGCTGGACCTCATGTCGGGCAACATCGAACTGGCGATACGTGTCGGCTGGCTCGCTGAAACCAGCCTGCAGGCGCGAAAAATCGGGTCTTTCCGGCAACTGCTCGTGGCGTCGCCGGCCATGAAGCCGCAATTGGCGCGGCTGACCGGCCCGCAAGACATCGCCGGCTTGCCCTTCATCGCCAACACCGCGCTTCGCGACCACCTGACATGGAATTTCTCGCTCAACGAGCGTGAGCGCCAGGCCGTTAGCGTGCAGGCCTCGATTTTTCTCGACGCCACGCTTGCCGTGCGTGAAGCCGTGTTCCAGGGCGCGGGGCTTTCGGTGCTGCCGGACTACGCGGTAGCGGGTGATCTGTCGGCCGGCCGTCTCATCCATGTCCTGCCGCAGTGGCATCTGCCTTCGGGCGGTATCCATGCGGTGTTTCCGGCCGCGCGCTTTCGTCCCGCGAAAGTCCGTGCCTTTGTCGACTTGCTGGCAGACAGAGAACAGCAGCGGCAGGCCGTCAGCGCGTCAAATGAAAGCTGACGCCCAGCCTGGCGCGTGGTCGACATGGCGACGATATTCCGCTCCGAGAATTTGCTATTATTTTGATAGCTGCTCGCGCACGTTTGTCATGCCCTGCAGCTATTTTTCGTTCAAGCCTGCGCCGAAGGTGCATCGCGGACAACCAGGACAGGCACCGGCGCCAGCCTCAGAATCTGTTCGGCGCCACTGCCCAGCAGCACCCGCCCCAGGCCGCGCCGGCCGTGGGAGCCGACCACAATGAGATCGGCATTCCAGAGCCTGGCCGCCTCGGCCACCGACTCCCCCAGGCGTTTGCCCGGCTCATCGCAAAGTACCTGGCTTGCCGTGACTCCGGCCGACCCGGCGATGGCCGTAGCATCCGTCAGGACCTTGGCGCCGCTCTCACGCATCATGCCGACCAGATCGGCCGACCAGGTGCCATAGGGGTCGATTCCACCGAGGTAAGCCGCCTCATTGAATGCGTGCAGCAGCCGTACGCTGGCGCTGGTCTCGCGCGCCATCGCCAGACCGGCGACAAGGGCCTTGTTGGAGGTGTCGCTGCCATCCACAGGAATCAGGATTCGCTTGAACATGGTGAATGCCTCATGTGAGTTGAAACGTCATCCATGGTGGCGATTTTTGGGAGCCGCATGTTGATGCGGGTCAAATGTGGACAGATTCGTGGCGGACGGCAGGGCTTCCAGGCGCAGGTCAATCGATTGCTGCGCTTCATGCATTGGCCGCAATAACCGGGTCTTGGCCCGCAGTGTCTCCGTGGGGGCTGACCTCGGTACCGGCGCGGCCTGCCAGCATCTCCTCGATCTGGGCCAGTGAGCCTATGAGCGCCTTCTTGCCGGTCTTGGACACAAAGCCGGCAGCGGCCTGCACTTTGGGGCCCATGGAGCCTGCAGGGAAGCTATGGCCCAGCAGTTCCTGCGGCCTGACCTTGCCGATGGCGCGCTGTGCGGGCGTTCCCCAGTCAAGGTAGACGGCGTCCACGTCGGTGGCAATCACCAGGCAGTCGGCTCCCAGTTCCTGCGCGAGCAGGGCACCCGTCAGGTCCTTGTCGATCACGGCGTCGATGCCTTGAAGAGAACGCCCGTCGGCAGCGCGCACCACCGGGATGCCACCGCCACCCGCGGCGATCACCACCGCCTCATGCTGCAGCATCCATCGGATCGGGTCCATGCCCAGCACACATGTTGGGAGAGGCGAAGCCACCACGCGCCTGAAGCCTGCCCCGTCCGGCGCAACATGCCAGTGCATGGCTTGCTCAAGCCGTTCGGCTTCCTCCCTGGCATAGACGGGCCCGATAGGTTTGGTGGGCTTCCCGAAAGCCGGATCGGCAGGGTCGACTTCCACACGCGTAAGCAGGGTGACCACAGGGCGGCCGGGTGGAAGGTGATTGGCAAGTTCCTGCTCCAGCAGGTAGCCGATCATGCCTTCGGTTTGCGCGCCCAGGATATCGAGTGGATAGGGCGCCACTGCCGCGTAGGCTGAGTTCTGCAGCGCCAGCAGGCCTATCTGGGGCCCGTTGCCGTGCGTTACCACCAACTCATGACGAAGCGCGACGCGGGCCAGTTGTGTCGCCACGCTCCGGATGTTTTCCAGCAGGTTCTGCGCGCTGAGCGACTGGCCCCGGCGCAGCAAGGCATTGCCACCCAGCGCCACGACCAGCTTCATGCGAGGGTGGCCACGAGCACGGCCTTGATGGTGTGCATACGGTTTTCCGCCTGCGTAAACACAATGGACGCATCGGACTCGAAGACCTCATCGGTCACTTCGATTTCGCGGAGCCCATAGCGCTCGTGGATCTGACGTCCCACCTCGGTATCCAGGTTGTGAAAGGCCGGCAGGCAATGCATGAAACGGGTCCTCGGCTTGCCGGTGGCCTTCATCAGGGCGCTGTTGACCTGGAAGGGCAGCAGTTGCTCGATGCGCAGTTTCCAGGTGTCGTCGGGCTCACCCATGGACACCCAGACGTCGGTGTAGAGAAAGTCCGCGCCCTTGACCGCTTCGGTTGGATCGTTGCTGAGGGTGATGCGCGCGCCTGTTGTCCTTCCCAGTTCGCGCATTTCGCTCACCAGCGCAGGCGGTGGCATCAGCGCGGAGGGTGCGGCGATACGAACGTCCATGCCCATCTGCGTGCCGCCCACCAGCAGCGAGCAACCCATGTTGAAGCGGGCGTCGCCCAGGTAGCAAAAGGACAGTTCGTGCAACGGTTTTTCGCCGAACTCCTGCATCGTCAGCAGGTCTGCCAGTACCTGGGTCGGGTGCGACTCGTCCGTGAGCCCGTTCCAGACGGGGACGTGCGAGAAGCGTGCGATTTCTTCCACCACCGTCTGGTGAAAGCCGCGGTACTCGATGCCGTCATATAGCCGGCCCAACACCCGGGCCGTGTCCTTGAGAGACTCCTTGTGCCCCAGCTGCGAACTGACCGGGTCGATGTAGGTCACATGGCCACCCTGGTCGTGCACGGCGACTTCGAAGGCGCAGCGCGTGCGGGTGGAGGCTTTCTCGAAAATCAGCGCAATGTTTTTGCCCTTGAGGCGGGCGAGCTCGTTGCCCGCATATTTCGAGCGCTTGAGCTCCGCGGCCAGGTCCAGCAGGAAACGGATGTCCCGCGGGGAAAAATCCTTGAGGTCCAGAAGGCTGCGGTTGTGAAGGTTGAAGCTCATGGGTAGCCGTCTTTCGTGGATGCCTCAATGGCGGGTCAGGTAGCGTCACGTTCAATCGGGCAGGACATGCAGTGGCTGCCGCCGCGGCCGCGGCCCAGCTCTCCGCTGGGGATGGTGATGACCTCTACACCGGCCTTTCGCAACAGGGTGTTGGTATGGGTGTTGCGGTTGTAGGCCATGACAACGCCGGGCGACAGCGCCAGCACGTTGTTGCCGTCGTCCCACTGTTCGCGCTCGGCTTCATAGGCATTGCCGCCGGTGGCGACAACGCGCAGCTTCGCAATACCCAGCGCCTGGGCGAGCACGTCAAGAAGGGGTCCGGTTTCTGCCCTGACATCCAGCGCGCCGGCTTCATCACCGGGCCTGAGGCTGAACACGCGTATGGCCTGTACGATCTCGGGAAACACCGTCACCAGGTCGCGGTCGCAAAAAGTCAGCACCGTGTCCAGGTGCATGGCCCCGCGCGACTTGGGCAGCTGGGCGGCCAGCACCCGGGTCGCGGCGCCGCGGGCAAACAGGCTGCGCGCCAGCTGGCTCACGGCCTGTGGCGAGGTCCGCTCCCCCATGCCGACCAGCACCAGCCCATTGCCCAGGGGCATCACATCGCCGCCTTCGAGCGAGGCCTGCGCGTGCGGCTGGCCGGGGTCGCCCCACCACTCGGCGACCTTGCCGGCGAACGCTGGGTGAAAACGGTAGACGGCCGCCATGAGCAGGGTTTCCTGCCGGCGTGCGGGCCAGTACATGGCGCCCAGCACCACGCCGTCGCCTATCCAGCAACTGCTGTCGCGCGTGAAGAGGGTATTGGGAAGGGCGGGCAACAACAGGTCGGAGGCGCTCGCGCACGCGGCCGTAAGACCCGGTAGCTTGAAGGGCAGATCCGCCGGCGTCAACCCGCCAATCAGGAACTCGGCCAGGCGAGCGGGCGGCAATTCCTGCAGCCAGGGCCGCAGTACGGCAGCGGCCTCCAGGTCGGTGCCGGTCAGCTTGCGATCCAGCAGCCAGTCGCGCACCGCCGGGTCGCTGACTGTGACCGCGAGAAGGTCGTGCAGTTCCAGCACTTCCACGCCTTGCTCCGTCATGGCGCTGGTGAACGCATAGTGGTCGTTTTTGGCCTGCGCGACCCACATCACATCGTCAAACAGCATGTCCTGGCAGTTCGCGGGTGTCAGGCGCATATGCGCCAGGCCCGGCCTGCAGACCAGCACCTTGCGCAGCCGGCCCGTCTCTGAATGAACGCCGGCCATCACAGACTCAACTGACCGGTGGCGAGCATCCAGCCGGCCACCACTGCGAGCGCGAGCACGGCTGCGAGCATGGCTTTCTCGCCAGCGGTAAAGGGCTGTTTGTTGCTCTGCCGTTTGGCGATGAAGTACAGGGCCGCGCCGGGGGCATAGAGCAGGGCGCTCAGTAACAGGTATTTGGCGCCGGCGGCGTACAGCAGCCACAGGCAGTACACCGAAGCGAGCGCGGCCACCGGCAGGTCCAGGGACCCGCCGGCGGTGGCTTCCCTCGTTGGGCCCTCACCGCGAAGCAGCACCTTCAGGCCGTAAAGCGCGCTGAAGAGGTAGGGCAGCAAAATCATCGCGGTCGACAGCGAGATCAGGGCCAGGTAGGAAGCCTTGGAAACCAGCGTGACAATAAGGAAGATCTGAACCATGGCGCTGCTCAGCCACAAGGCATTGGCCGGAACGCCCTTGCCGCTTTGGCGGCCCAGCCATTCGGGCATCACGCCGCTGTTGGCCGGTGTGAAGAGCGACTCCGCGGCGAGCAATGTCCAGGCCAGGAAGCCACCGCCGACGGAAACGATGAGGCCGATGTAAATCAGCACGGCGCCCCAGGTGCCCACGGCTTTCTCAAGCACGCTGGCCATGGAGGGATTCTTCAATCCGGCAAGTTCGGGCTGCGTGAAGATGCCCAGGGACAGCAACGAGACGGCCATCAACAGTGCCAGGCAGATCAGAAAACCAATCACCGTGGCCTTGCCGACATCCTTGCGCTGCCGCGCGCGCGCCGAATAGACGCTGGCGCCTTCAATCCCGATGAACACCCACACCGTCACCAGCATGGTGCTCTTGACCTGGTCGAGCACCGAGCCGAGTTTGGCGCCGCCCCAGAAGTCCAGACTGAAGGTGGGCGCCTGAAAAGCGGCGGCGGCCAGCACAATGAACAGCAGCAAGGGAATGATCTTGGCGACTGTGACGATTGCATTGATCCATGCGGCGGTGTTGATGCCGCGCAGCACCAGCGCATGCACGACCCACAGGACTATCGATGCTCCGGCCACGGCTGCGGGCGTGTTGCCCTCGCCAAAAGCCGGAAAGAAATATCCGAGCGCACCGAAGGCGGCCACCAGGTAACCGACGTTGCCGATCCAGGCGCTGATCCAATAACCCCAGGCGGAGTTAAAGCCGACGTACTCGCCCGAGAGTGCGCGGGCATAGGCATAGACGCCGTTGTCCAGCTCGGGCTTGCGCAGGGCCAGCATCTGGTAGACACGCGCCAGCACCAGCATGCCCACGCCCGTGACCAGCCAGCCGATCAGGATGGCGCCCGCGCCCGCGCCCGCCGCCATGTTTTGCGGCAGGCCGAAAATGCCGCTGCCGATGATGGAGCCCGTCACCAGCGCGACCAGCAGCCCCAGGCCCAGGCCGCCCTGCGCCTGGCGTGTGGTGGGAATGGCCCGCGGCGGCGACGCGGGGGAGCGGGTATTTGACACTGTGTTCATGGCAGGCCTTCCGTAAAAGATGAGCGGCTACTTGACCAGCAGCACCGGCACGTCGACGTCCGCCACCACGCGCTGGGCGACGCTGCCGAGCAGGGCGCGGCCCAGCAAACCATGGCCGTGGGTGCCCATGACCAGCATGTGAACCTTTTCACGCTTCACCGCCTGTGCGATTTGTGTGGCCGGTGTGCCGGCGACCCAGGAGGCCCGGAACGCGATGTTGTGGCGTTTGAGAAAGCGTTCGATGGGCTCCAGCACCTTTTGGGCTTCATCGCGGTGGTAGGCATGTACCGTGGCGGCGCCCACCATGGACTTGACGCGAGGAGGAACAGCGATCTGTACATTGAGCACGATCAACTCCGCCTCGGGCCCCATCAGGGTTTCGTGAGTGACCAGAAAGGCGAGGGCTTTTTTTGTGAACTTGCTGCCGTCAACGGCCAGAAGGACTTTCATGGGGTTCTCCGGAAAATAGGCAAATGAAACGGCGCACGCTCAACGCAGGACAAGGACGGGGATGCTGCTGTGCGTGAGCACCTGCTGGGTTTCGCTTCCGAGCAGGATGCGAGAGAGGCCCTTGCGACCGTGTGATGCCATGACGATGAGGTCGCACTTGTTCTTTTTGGCCGCGGCCAGGATGGCGGTGGCGACGAGGTCGGATTTGGCGATCACAGCCTTGGCCTTGACACCTGCGGCCTCCGCAGACTTCTGCACCGCGTCGGCGACGGCCTGGCCCTTGTCGGCCCATTCCTTTTCGATGCGGCCGACTTCCTGCGGCGAGATGGAGGCGCCACCTTCGAAGTAGCTCATGGGATAACGCGGGACGACGTTGAGCGCCACAAGGCCGGCGCCCAGGGACACGGCAAGTTCGATGGCGTCCCTGACCGCTTTTCTGGAAAGCGTCGAACCGTCGGTGGCAACAAGAATGCGCTTGTACATGGTGGGTTCTCCTGTGTTGATGTGCCGCAGTCTAGGAGTGCGGTACCCGCTGGGGCTTGATCCATATCAAGGGCGCGGCACCTGATTCCGATCCTCTGCTCCGGCTTTTTTTGATGAGGTCTTTTCGATGCCTGCAGAACCGCATCGGCCGGAAGATGCCCGATGCCATAAGGTGACTGTGCGCGCTGCATCGGGAGGTGTCTGTTCGCCAGCAGACTTAAGCCACAGCGCCAAACGGCCAGTCAACACCCGCGAGAGTGCCTGTGGCTCTTGCCGTGCCAAGCCGGACTTGATCCATGTCAAGGGCCCGGCACTCGGTGCTGGCTAAGCTCTCGCCATGCAAGCCGTCCCTTCGCTGCCGCTGTTTCCCGCCGGCCCCGTGCAGTCCGCTCCCGCCAGCGCTCCGGAATGGGCCGCGCTGGACGAGCCGGCCGAATGGGAGGGCTTCAGCCGGCCGGTCGCGGGGCGCGAGGGCTGGTGGGAGTCATACCTGGCGATTGAGGGCATGCACTGCGCGGCCTGCTCGCTCACGGTCGAGGAGGTTTTGCGCAAGCTGCCCGGCGTGGATGCGGTCCAGGTCAACGGCGTGACTGCCACGGCGCGGCTTCAATGGCATCCGCAGACCACGCAGCCTTCTCTCTGGATTGAGGCATTGCGTCAGGCCGGTTACGGCGTCTTGCCGGCGGGCGACCTGCTGCTGGCCGGCCGCAGGGTGCAGGCCCAGCGCGTGATGCTGTGGCGCTGGCTGGTTGCGGGTTTTTGCATGATGCAGGTCATGATGTATGCGGCGCCGGCCTATCTGGCGCCGGCGGGCGAGATCACGCCCGACATTCAGGCGCTGCTGGGCTGGGCCTCCTGGGTGCTAACGCTGCCGGTGCTGCTGTTTTCCTGCTGGCCGTTTTTCGCGGCGGGGCTGCGCGACCTGCGCCGCTTGCGCATCGGCATGGACGTGCCGGTAGCACTGGGCGTGCTGATCGCCTTCGGGGCCAGCACGGCCGCGACCTTTGACCCGGCGGGTCCCTGGGGCGAACATGCCTCCTACGACTCGGTGCCGATGTTCGTGTTTTTTCTGCTGTCTGGCCGCCTGCTGGAGCAACGCCTGCGCGACCGCACCGCCGGGGCGCTGGAGGCGCTGATGCGGCGCCTTCCGGACAGCGTGGAGCGGCGGGAAGCTGACGGCAGTTTCCATGCGGTGGCCGTGCGTCGCCTTGTCGCCGGCGACGTGATTCGGGTGCTGCCTGGTCAGGCTTTTCCAGCTGATGGGGCCGTTGAGGGCGGTGAAAGCCGGGTCGACCAGTCGCTGCTCACCGGCGAATCCAAACCCCTGCTGCGGCGGACGGGCGACGGTGTCATTGCAGGAAGCCACAACCTCACGGGTGTGCTGCAGGTGCGCGTGCTGCGCGTCGGGCCGGAAACCCGGTACGCCGAAATCGTGGCCCTGATGGAGCAGGCCTCAGTCGAAAAGCCAGGCCTGGTGCAACTGGTGGACCGCATCGCCAGTCCCTTCCTGGTAACCGTGCTGCTGGCGAGCGCCGCCGCAGCCGTGTGGTGGTGGCCTTTTGGTCAGGCGCATGCGATGGCGGTCGCGGTCGCGGTGCTCATCGTGACCTGCCCTTGCGCCCTGTCACTGGCCACGCCGGCAGCCATGCTGGCCAGCGCGGGTGCACTGGCCCGGCGCGGCGTGCTGGTGCGCAAACTGCAGGCGCTGGAAAGCTGCGCCGCCATCGACACCGTGATCTTCGACAAGACCGGCACGCTGACGGAAGACCGCATGCAAGTCGTGATGGCCCATACGCCTGCCGGTGTGAAGCGCGACGAGGCGTGTGACCGGGCGGGTGCGCTGGCCAGGCACTCGCTGCATCCGGTCGCGCGCGCCATCGCCGCCCGCTTTCCCGCGGCGGACTGGGTGGCCAGCGAAGTAGAGGAGGTTACCGGACGGGGCCTGCGCGGCAAGGTCGCCCGGTTGGATGGCAGTGAGCCGCACTATCTCTACCTGGGGTCGGCCTTTTTTTGCGGCGTGCCTGTGCCGGGCCGGGATTTGCCGGTGTTGCAGGCCCATCTGTCCGATGGCGAGCACTACCTCGCGGGGTTCGAACTTGACGAGGCGATGCGGCCCGACGCGGCGCAGGCCGTGGACGACTTGCTCAAACTCGGTGTCCGCGTGCAGCTGCTTTCGGGCGATACGGGCCAGGCGGTCGCCCACCTTGCGCGCCGGGCCGGCATCGAGTGGTGCTTTGGCGAATGCACGCCGGAGGTCAAACTGGAACACGTGCGCCGCCTTCAGCGCGAAGGCCATCGCGTCATGATGGTGGGTGACGGCATGAACGACGGGCCGGTGCTGGCCATGGCTGATGTGTCAATGGCCATGGGCCAGGCCGTGCCGGTGGCTCAGGCCAGGGCGGATTTCATCATGACCGGCAACCGGCTGCTCACGGTGCCAGCCCTTGTCGCGCAGGCGAGGCGCACCCGGGCGGTCGTGCGCCAGAACCTGTTGTGGGCAGCGGTTTACAACGCGACCAGCGTACCGCTGGCAGTTTTTGGCTATATGCCCACATGGCTGGCCGGCTTCGGCATGGCGGCCAGCTCGCTGCTGGTGGTGGCCAACTCGGCCAGGCTGGCGCGCACCCCGCCGGAGAACTAGATGGATATCCTGTTCCTGTTGATACCGCTCTCAGTCGTGCTGGCCTTGCTCATCATCGGCGCGCTGGGCTGGGCGGTATGGCGCGGTCAGTTCGAGGCGCTTGAGCAGGAAGCCGAGCGCATTCTGCACACTGATTGACCTGCATCAAATGGCGCGACCCACGCGGCATCGACACTTTGAAGCATCAAGACAAAAGGTGCTTCATGAACGAAGAAACGACACGAGGGATCGCCTATCACGACAAGGTGGTTCGCCAGTTTTCACTGGCAGCCGTGCTCTGGGGCGTGGTCGGCATGGCAGTGGGCCTTTTCATCGCCGCTCAGCTGGCATGGCCTGAACTGAATTTCGGCATCCCCTGGCTCAGCTACGGCCGGCTCAGGCCGCTGCACACCAATGCCGTCATCTTCGCCTTCGGCGGCTGCGCATTGATCGGCAGCAGCTACTACGTGGTCCAGCGCACCAGCAGCGTGCCGCTGTTTGCACCGCGGTTGGCAGCCTTTACCTTCTGGGGCTGGCAGCTGGTCATCCTGGGCGCCGCGATCAGCCTGCCGCTGGGTTACACCACCGGCAAGGAATACGCCGAGCTGGAATGGCCCATCGACATCCTGATCACCCTGGTCTGGGTGTCCTATGCCATCGTCTTTTTCGGCACGCTGGGAATCCGCAAGGTCCGGCACATCTACGTGGCCAACTGGTTTTACGGCGCCTTCATCCTGGCGGTGGCGGTGCTGCATGTGGTCAATAGCGCGGAGGTTCCGGCCGGCTGGATGAAATCCTATTCCGCCTATGCGGGTGTGCAGGACGCGATGGTGCAGTGGTGGTACGGCCACAACGCAGTGGGTTTCTTCCTCACCGCGGGCTTCCTGGGCATGATGTATTACTTCATCCCCAAGCAGGCGGAGCGGCCGGTCTACAGCTACCGCCTGTCCATCGTTCACTTCTGGGCGCTGATCTTCACCTATATGTGGGCGGGTCCGCACCACCTGCACTACACGGCCTTGCCCGACTGGACGCAATCGGTGGGCATGGTGTTCTCGCTGATCCTGCTGGCGCCCAGCTGGGGCGGGATGATCAACGGCGTGATGACCCTGTCGGGCGCCTGGCACAAGCTGCGCGACGACCCCATCCTGCGCTTTTTGATCGTGTCGCTGTCCTTCTATGGCATGAGCACCTTTGAAGGCCCGCTGATGTCCATCAAGACCGTCAATGCGCTCTCGCACTACACAGACTGGACCGTGGGCCACGTGCATTCAGGCGCGCTGGGCTGGGTGGGCCTGATTTCCATGGGCACGCTGTACTACATGATTCCCCGCCTGTTCGGGCAAAAGCAGATGTATTCGGTGCGCGCCATCGAGGTGCACTTCTGGACGGCCACCGTGGGCATCGTGCTCTACATCGCCGCCATGTGGATCGCCGGCGTGATGCAGGGCCTGATGTGGCGCGCCATCAACGCCGACGGAACCCTGACCTACACCTTCGTCGAGTCGGTGAAGGCCACCTATCCCTTCTACGTGGTGCGCTTCTTTGGCGGGCTGTTGTACCTGGGCGGCATGGTGCTGATGGCCTGGAACGTCTGCATGACGGTGGCCAGTGGCCGCCCCGTCCGGGTGCCGGTGCCGGCACTGGCTCACGCATAACAAGAGAAGAAAGCACATCCCATGAAAGACGAAACCTCTTCTGCGGCCGGCTTCTCGCACGAGAAGATCGAAACCAACAACTTCCTGATGATCATCCTGATCCTGCTGGTGATCGCCGTCGGCGGCCTGGTGGAAATCGTGCCGCTGTTCTTCCAGAAGTCGACCACCGCGCCGCTCGAAGGCGTGAAGCCTTATGGCGCGTTGCAGCTGGCCGGCCGCGACATCTACCTGCGCGAGGGTTGCTACAACTGTCACTCGCAGATGATCCGCCCGTTTCGCGCGGAGACGCTGCGCTACGGGCACTACTCGGTGGCCGGCGAATTTGTCTACGACCATCCCTTCCAGTGGGGCAGCAAACGAACGGGCCCCGACCTGCACCGTGTGGGCGGCAAGTACACCGACGAATGGCACCGTATCCACCTGAACAATCCGCGCGACCTTGTCCCTGAGTCCAACATGCCGGCCTATAGCTGGCTGGAGAAGAAGCCTGTCGACCCCGCCGACATGGCGCCCCGCATGACAGCACTGCGCAGGGTGGGGGTGCCATACACCGATGCCGAAATCGCCGAGGCCGCTGGTGTGGTGAAGGGCAAGACGGAAATGGATGCCCTGGTGGCCTATCTGCAAGTTATGGGCAAGGCCCTGAAGTAAAGGAGAGCGCCATGGACGTCAACACGCTGCGCATCATCGCAACCCTGCTGTGTTTTGCCACCTTCGTCGGCCTGCTGGTGTGGGCTTATTCCAGCCGTAACCGCACGCGGTTTGAAGAGGACGCAAAGATCCCCTTCCTGCAGGACTAGGGGGCAGCGCCATGCAAGACCTTTTCACCGGTTTCTTATTCACTGCACAACACATCGGGTGTGAGCCATGAGCGATTTCACAGACAACTTCTGGTCCTGGTATGTGGCCGCGCTGACGCTGATGGGCATCCTCGGTGCCCTCGTGCTGCTGTGGGCGACGGCCCGCAAAAAAATACCCCAGAGCAGCGACAACACGACGGGCCACGTCTGGGATGAAGACCTTCGCGAGTCCAACAACCCGATGCCGCGCTGGTGGATGTGGCTGTTCGTGATCAGCGTGATCTATTCCCTGCTCTACCTGGTCGCCTACCCGGGCCTTGGTGCTTACCCGGGCGAAATGGGCTGGAGCACGCGTGGTGAATACACCGCTGCGATGGACAACGCAGACAAGGAGCTTGCACCACTGTACGCCGCCTTCACCGCCAAAAGTGCGGACGAACTCGCCGGTGATGCCAATGCCATGGCGGTGGGCGAGCGCCTCTTCATGAACAATTGCGCCCAATGCCACGGTTCGGACGCACGCGGCAGCAAGGGCTTTCCCAACCTCGCCGACAACGACTGGCTGCACGGCGGTTCAACCGAAAAAATCAGGGAGACCCTGACCGCGGGCCGCAAGGGCCAGATGCCACCCATGGCAGCAGCTGTAGGCTCAGCTGATGATGTCAAGAACGTGGCGAATTATGTGCTGAGCCTTTCCGGTGGTCCCCACGATTCACTGCGCGCGCAGCTCGGTAAATCCAAATTCACCGCCTGCGCGGCCTGCCACGGCATGGACGGCAAGGGCAATACCGCGATAGGCGCGCCCAACCTCGCAGACGACATCTGGCTGCACGGCTGGGGAGAGCAGGCCATCGTTGACATTGTCAACAAAGGCAAAACCAACGAGATGCCTGCGCAGGCCGGCAAGCTCACGGAAGCGCAGATCCATGTGTTGACGGCTTACATCTGGGGGCTCTCCAACAAAGCCGCTGCGGCGAAACTTTGAGGCGACAGTGACCCAGCTGCCCTTGCGAAAAATCATTCCCATCGTGCCGGCGGCGGAGCCGGCAGGGGAGTCGCTGTACGAGGCGCAAAAGAAAATCTACCCGCGTTCCGTGAGCGGGCTTTTCGCGCGCTGGCGCTGGACCTTTGTGATTCTGACTCAGCTGTTTTTCTACGGCTTGCCGTGGCTGCAGTGGGGGCAGCGCCAAGCGGTGCTGTTCGACCTGGAGGCGCGGCGCTTTTATCTCTTCGGTTATGTGCTGTACCCGCAGGACTTCATCTACCTGACCGGCCTGCTGGTCGCCAGCGCCTTGTCGCTGTTCCTGTTCACGGCGGTGGCGGGCCGCCTGTGGTGCGGCTTTGCCTGCCCGCAGACGGTCTATACCGAAATCTTCCTCTGGATAGAGCGCAAGGTGGAGGGCGACCGCACGGCCAGGTTGCGGCTGGACGGCGCCCCTTTCTCGCTGGAAAAACTGGTCAAGAAGTGGTTCAAGCACATCCTCTGGATAGGTGTGGCGATGTGGACCGGCTTTACCTTTGTCGCTTATTTCGTGCCGGCCCGCGAGCTGATCCTTCAGTTCCTGCAGACCAAAATGGGCGGCTGGGAAATCTTCTGGGTCTTGTTCTACGGTTTCGCCACATACGGCAATGCCGGTTTCCTGCGCGAGCAGGTGTGCAAATACATGTGTCCCTATGCGCGCTTCCAGAGCGCGATGTTCGACAAGGACACGCTAATCGTGAGTTACGACCCCGCGCGGGGTGAGCCGCGCGGCGCCAGGTCGCGCCACGCCGACGCCTCGGCGTTGTCCCTGGGCGCCTGTGTCGATTGCACCCTGTGCGTGCAGGTTTGCCCGACGGGCATAGACATCCGCGAGGGCCTGCAGTACGAGTGCATAGGCTGCGCCGCCTGTGTGGACGTGTGCGACGGCGTGATGGACAAAATGGGTTATGCGCGGGGTTTGATCCGCTTCACTACCCAGAACGCGCTCGCCGGAAAATGGGGTGCTTCACGCATGCTGCGGCAAGTGCTGCGCCCGCGTGTACTGATCTATACCGTGCTGCTCGGCGTGCTGTGCCTGACACTTCTCTGGAGCCTGGTGGCGCGCATGCCATTGAAGGTCGACGTCGTGCGGGACCGCGCCGCGCTTTCGCGCATCGTGGCTGGCGGGCGGCTGGAAAATGTTTACCGGCTGCAGATCATGAACGCCACCGAGCAGCCTCAGCTCTACACGATTGCGGCCGCCGGACTGGAGGGCCTGACGGTCGCCTCTGAGGCTGAAGTCAGCGTGGGACCCACCGAATCCCGCTGGGTCGCGGTGCGGCTGCAGATTCCCTACGGCTCGGCGCCGGCCGGCTCACACGCCATCGTGTTCCGTGTCGGCGATGAAAGCGGGCGCGCCCACGTCGAAGAAAAATCCGTGTTCCTTGTTCCGCGATGAATCGCGATGAAAGGCCCCTCATGAATTCCATTCCCACCCAAGCCGCTCCATGGTGGAAGCACGGTCATGTCTGGCTGGTGATTTCCGGGCCCGCCGCCGTGGTCGTGGCAGGCGTGGTGACAGCCTTCCTGGCCGTCAAGTATCCGGATGCCGTGATAGGCGGACAGGAGCCGGCGCGGGCCTCGCGCATCAATGCGCTGCATCAACCCAGGGCGCTGGCGCCGGCCCTGGAAGGGCGCAACCACGCGGCCACACCCGAAAAAACACCTCATCCCTGATCGCCTGCAACACAAAGAGGAGACGCCATGATTTCAGCCAACAAGATACTGGGCATTGCCTGGCCGGCCTTTCTGTCGGCCTGCCTGCTGGAACTGCTGCTCTTCGGACTGTTCGACCCTGAGGAAATGCTGCGTTACGGGCAACCCGCGGGGCTGTCCCGGCTGGCGCTGCAGACCGCCGCCTTTTTTGTATTCTGGCTTGCCTGCGCGGCCTCCAGCGCCTTGACGGTGCTGCTGATGGGGCCTGTGCCGGCTTCCGCAGAAAGGGCCGGGCGGTAAGATCGGGTTCCACTCCCGAAGCTGCCCCATGTCCCTGTTCCCCCATGTCGGTGACGCGGTGCCCAAGCGCCGGCGCTCCATGGCCATCGCACTGGCCGTGACGGCAACCCTGACGCTGCTGGCCACCGTCCATCTGGCGTCCAGCCCACAATCGCTGCCGGGCCTGCCGCTGGTTGCAGCGCTGGCCGCCGCCACTTGCGGCATCGCCTGGCTGCTTGCCGGGCGTGACGCGGCGCGAGACCGTATCGGCAAGCAAGCGCTGGAGGGGGCGGACGCGAGGCTGGCCGGCCTGCTGGATTCGGCCATGGACGCCATCATCACCGTGGACAGCGAACAACATGTGATCCTCTACAACAAGGCCGCCGAGAAAATCTTCGGTTGGTCCACGCGCGAAATGCTGGGCCAGCCGCTCACCCGTTTGATTCCGCAGCGGCACCAGGGTGCGCATGGCGAGCAGGTCCGGCGTTTCGGCCAGACCGGCACGACCTCGCGGCGTATGGGGGACGGCACGGTGCTGTATGGGCGAAGATCCAGCGGCGAGGAGTTTCCCCTGGAAGCCTCGATTTCGCAGCTCGATACCGCGCACGGCAAGCTTTACACCGTGATCCTGCGCGACGTGACCGAGCGCGTGCGCGCCGGCGAGGAGCTGAGCGCCTTCGCCTCGGCGGCCCACGCCATCCGGGAAAGCGAAAAAACGCGTATCGCGCGCGAGCTGCACGACGAACTCGCGCAGTCGCTGACCGCGATCAAAATGGACGCCACCTGGATTCGGGAAGCCTTGTCCCCGGATGCGGGTGCCGTGCGGGCCAAACTCGACGACATGCTCGGCTTGCTGGACACCACGGTCGCCGCCACGCGCCGTATCGCGTCGGATTTGCGGCCGCTGCTGCTGGACGACCTGGGCCTGGTGCCGGCCATCCAGTGGCTCACCCATAATTTCACCCAGCGTCACGGCGTGGCGTGCAAGCTGTCGCTGGACGAGGAAGTTGAGCTGGCCGAACCGTATGCCACGGCGGTGTTTCGCATTGTGCAGGAGTCGCTCGTCAATGTGGCCAAGCACGCGGGTGCGTCGCACGTCGAGGTGCGCATAGCGAGAACCGACGCGGCCGTGGTCCTCGAAGTGAGCGATGACGGTGCCGGGTTCGTGCTGGACGCCCCGCGCAAGCCCAGCTCGCTGGGCCTGATGGGCCTGCGCGAACGGGCCCGCCTGCTGCAGGGGACGGTGGACATAGACACCGCGCCGGACCAGGGAACCCGCATACGGGTCAGCATACCGGTGCCCGAAACAGGAGACATCACGTGATCAGGATTGTGATTGCCGACGACCATTCCATCGTGCGGGAAGGGCTCAAGCGCATCGTGTCCTCCATCGAGGACATGGAGGTCGCCGGCGAGGCCGGCAACGGAACGGAAGTCATGCAGCGCGTGCGCGAGCTGGCCTTCGACGTGCTGGTGCTGGACCTCTCCATGCCGGGGCGCAGCGGCATGGAACTCATCAAGCTGATCCGAGGCGAAAAGCCGCAGCTGCGCATCCTGGTCCTGAGCATGCACCAGGAGCTGCAGTACGCCGTGCGCGCCATCAAGAACGGCGCCAGCGGCTATCTGACCAAAGAGAGCGCACCGGACCAGCTGGAGCATGCCATACGCAAGGTCGCTTCGGGCGGCGCCTTCATCAGCGCCGAGGTGGCGGAACAGCTTGCGCTGGGCGCGATGCCCGGCAGCCAGGCGGTTCCGCACGAAAGCCTTTCCAACCGTGAGTTTGAAGTGCTGCAATTGCTGGTGGCCGGCATTTCCCTGACGGACATCGGGACGAAGCTGAACCTGTCGGTCAAGACTGTCAGCACCCACAAGACCAACCTCATGCAGAAAATGGGCTTGCAAAACCAGAGCGAGCTGATCCGCTATGCGCTCAAGCACGGACTGACTGAGCCGCTGGACCCCTAAGAATCTGTTCACGGTCTAAACGGGGCCGCCGCGGAAAGCGCCTTGTGTTGACGAGGGTCAACACGGCTGCGGGCGCATCTTCCTACAGTCAGGGTATCCAAACTCTGCACCGGAGATGTTCCATGAGCAATGAACTCAAACAACTGCTGGTCCACGCCGACGCTTCGCCGCAATTCGCGCAACGCCTTGAATTTTCCTGCCGGCTTGCCGCGCAGCATGACGCCGGCATCACGGCGCTGTATGCATCGCCTTCGGCCTCGGAGGCGCTTCCCGTCGCCTCCGGCATCGGTGCTGGCCTGGCCGTGAGGCGGGAGAACGTGCAGGACACCGAACTGGCGCGGGCACGTTCGGTGTTCGAGCAGTTCAGACCTGCCGGGTTGTCGGCCGCCTGGGCTGAAGTCCATGAATTCCCGCTGGTGTCGGCCTTTGCCGAACAGGCGCTTTATGCCGACCTGCTGGTGCTGGGCCAGCACGGCCCGGGCGAGGGCTGGTCCACACTGATGCCGGCGGATTTTCCGGAGGCCGTGATTGCCCTGAGCGGGCGGCCGGCACTGGTGCTGCCCTACACGTCGGCAAAACCGGGTTTGCCGGGCAATGTGGTGATCGCCTGGAAGCCCACCCGCGGAGCCGCACGCGCGGTGACCGCGGCCCTGCCCATCCTGCGCAACGCAAACTCGGTGCATATCCTGAGCTGGGGCGTTGATGCCGTGGCGGCGACTGGCGCAGGTCCGAATATCGTCTCTTACCTGAAGACCCACGGTGTCCAGGCCAGCTGGCACCGGGAAAATGTGGAAGGCGCGGAACCCGGGAACCTGGGCGACCTGCTGCTGTCGCGCGCGTTCGATCTGCAGGCGGACTTGCTGGTGATGGGCTGCTATGGCCGCGCCCGGGCCTATGAATGGGTATTGGGCGGCGCATCCCGGACCGTCCTCAAAAGCATGACGCTGCCGGTGTTGATGGCACACTAGCGGTGCATCAGCGGCGCGCCAGCGGCGAAAACTCGGAAATTTCCGAGCCTGTCTCGGAGCGCCTGCGCTGGTGAACCAGCTTTATCCGAGCCGGCCTTTCAGTAAAAGACGATGTCCCTGCCGCGCCGCCTGCGCGACAGTAAGGGCATGCAACACACCGCTTCACCCACCCGGGTCTTTCTGGCCGACGACTCCGCGCTGAGCCGCCGCAGCGTTGCCGAAATGCTTACCGCCCGCGGCGTGGTGGTCGCGGGCCAGGCCGATACGCCGGAGTCTGCGGTCTCGGGCATCCTGGCGACGCAGCCCGATGTGGTGGTGCTTGACGTGCAATTCGAGAAGGGCACGGGCATGCAGGTGCTGCAGACCATCCTCAAAACCACGCAAGACATTCCTTTCATCATCCTCAGCAACCATGCCGAGACCGCCTACCGTGCGCGCTACCTGGCTGCGGGTGCTGCCTGCTTCCTCGATAAACACGCCGAGTTTTACCAGCTCGGGGACACCGTGGCAATGCTTGCGCAGCCGCGGCGTGTGGATCAGTCCGTTTCTTCCTCTCAACTCAAGGAACCGTCATGCCCTTAGCCTGTTCATCCGCCAGCGGTACTTCATCCGTCAGCGGCATTTCCTCCGCCGCCATCCTGCCACTCAAGACCCACTGCTCGAACTGCAACCTGCGCGACCTCTGCCTGCCCTGCGGCATGAAGCCCGCCGATGTGGATGGACTGGACGATCTCCACTTCAGCCGGACCAAGGTCAAGGCGGGGGAGACGCTCTACCATGAGGGCCAGTCTTTTCGCAACATATATGCGGTGCGCATTGGCACCTTCAAATCCAGCCTGACGCTGGCAGATGGCCGTGAGCAGGTCAGCGGTTTCCAGATGGCCGGTGAGCTGATGGGCCTGGACGGTATCGCCAACGGCGCGTATGCCAGCAACTCCACCGCGCTCGAAGACACTGAAGTCTGCACCATTCCCTACGACCAGATCAGCGGCCTGGCCGCGACCAGTGCCGACATGCAGCAGGCCGTCAGCCGGCTGATGAGCCGGGAGATCGTCAAGGAGCACAGCCTGATGATGCTGCTGGGCAGCATGAATGCCGAAGAGCGGCTGGCCGCCTTCCTGCTCAACCTGTCGCAGCGGCTCAAGTTGCGCGGCTACTCGGCCAGCGAGTTTCACCTGCGCATGTCGCGTGCCGAAATCGGCAGCTACCTGGGCATGAAACTGGAGACCGTGAGCCGCACCTTTTCCGCCTTCCAGCAGCAGGGCATCCTTGAAGTCGACAAGCGCCACATCCGCATCCTCGACCACGCGGCTCTCAAACACGTTTTCGACACGCGCGTTCACTGACAAGCTGTTTACGGCTTAACGGGTTCGGCCATTCCTTGCGAGGTCGGGCGACCGGAAAAATCCGTCCACTGCCGCCGCTCGAAGTCATAGAGCTTGCAGCGCTGCGCGGTGTCGAAGTACCAGTGCCAGGAAAAAGGCTGTACGACGATGTGCCCGGGCAGCCTGGCCTCCAGGACGGCCTGGGCCTGCTTGAGGCGGTAAAGCGGCACGCCCATGTCGACGTGGTGGGCGGTGTGCTCCATGATGTGGTGAAGCGCCGCGCCGAAAAACGAGTTGAACGTCAGGTGCACGGTGGTGGAGACAAAGGGGTTGGCGTCCGACCAGCTTTTTTTGTTGTCGTACCAGGCGATCTGGGTGTGCGTGTGGTGCACGTAGACCACGAAGCCTATCAGGCCATTCCACACCAGCAGCGGCAGGAAAAAGCCAACGGCCAAAAGCCAGAAAGCCGACTGACCGGTAGACCCTGCCGCGATCACAAGGCCCGCGACCCAGGCCGCGGCCGCGGCAGTGACCAGCAAGCTGTCCGCGACAAAAATGCCGCGCCGTGTAGGCATCACGGCTTTGGACGGGAAATAAAGCCGCCTCCACCAGATTTCCACGAGGTAGTAGAGCCATGGCGCCCAGCCGCTGCGGTAGGCGCGCTCCAGCCATTGCTTCCAGGCGGGCAGGCGCTCATAGGTTTCAAGCGTCGACGGCTGCCAGACGAAATCAAAGCCGCTGAGGTTGGTGTAGCCGTGGTGCACGATGTTGTGCCCGACATCCCACAGGCTGTAGGGCGTGAGCGAGGGCAAAAAAAGCAGGCGGCCCAGCCAGCGGTTGAGTTTGCGGTGCGGGGTGAAGCTCTGGTGGCACGCGTCGTGGCCGAGGATAAACAGCCTGGCGATCATGAAGCCGGCCATGAGGGCCATGAGCACCTGGAGGGCAGGGTGGCCCGCGAGCACCGCCCCGGCCACGCATGCAGCGAACAGGGCAAAGTCCATCAGGGCCAGTGCCAATGCGAGGCCGGTGTTTTTGGTCGAGATGGGAAGAAGCCAGGAGCGCAGGACTTTTCGGTGCGGAAGGACGGTGGCTTGGTTTTCTTGGATTGCTTGTGAGAGGGACATGAGATGAAGGGTTGGCAGCCGGGGCCGTTGACCCAGGGCAATGGGGAAGCCGCCAGCTTACGGCGCGCCCTGCGCGGCGATTTGACACAGGTCAAGGACAGGGCAAACCGCGCTGCCGGCCGCAACTTGCGCTGCGTTGATCCACATCAACGCAGCCAGAGCGGCAGGGCGGCACAGTGGAGGCCTCACTCTCTCAACCACGCCATGCCCGCAGTATTACCCCAGGCCCTCAAGCGCTTCGACATCTCCGGGCCGCGCTACACCTCCTTTCCCACGGCGGACCGTTTTGTCGAGGCCTTTACCGCCGTCGATCACGGCCGCGCGCTGGACGACAGGCGCGCGCGGGCCGAGACATCGGCGGCGCCGCTGTCGCTGTACGTGCACATCCCGTTTTGCGAATCGCTGTGCTACTACTGCGCCTGCAACAAAATCATCACCAAACAGCACAGCCGCGCCACCGCCTACCTGGGCTATCTTGAGCGCGAAGTGGCCCTGTACACGGCGCGCCTGGGGCAGGGACAGCCTGTCAGCCAGTTGCACCTGGGTGGGGGCACGCCGACTTTTTTGTCCGACGCGGAACTCGCACAGCTCATGGACATGCTCAGACGCAACTTCGACATCGCGGCCGGCGCGGAAATGGCCATCGAGGTAGACCCACGCACCGTGGACAACACGCGCCTGGCCGCACTGGCGGCCCTGGGCTTTAACCGCCTGAGTTTCGGGGTGCAGGATTTCGATGCCGACGTGCAAAAAGCCGTGCACCGCGTCCAGCCCGCCGAACAGGTGTTCGCGCTGGTCGCGCAGGCGCGCGTGCTCGGGTTTGAATCCATCAATGTGGACCTGATCTACGGCCTGCCGCGGCAGACACAGACGTCTTTCGCGCGAACCATACGCCAGGTCGAGGAACTCAGGCCGGACCGCATTGCCCTCTACGCCTACGCCCATTTGCCGGAACGTTTCAAGCCGCAGCGGCACATCCCGCCGGCGCTGCTGCCCGCGGCTGAGGACAAGGCCGCCATGCTGGCCGAAGCGATGCAGCGTTTGCAGGGAGCGGGCTACCGCTATATCGGCATGGACCACTTCGCGCTGGAGAACGACGCGCTGGCCGTGGCCAGCCGCGAGGGCCGGCTGCACCGCAACTTCCAGGGCTACAGCACCCAGCCCGACCGCGACCTGGTGGGCCTGGGCGTGTCGGCCATAGGCGCGGTCGGCGCCACTTACAGCCAGAATGCCAAGACCCTGGAGGAATACTGCGACCTGCTTGACCAGGGACGCTTCCCGGTCACGCGCGGCCTGGCGCTGAGCCGGGACGACCTGGCGCGCCGCGCGGTGATCATGGCCATCATGTGCCAGGGCCAGGTCTGGTTCGAGTCAATAGAGCTCGCCTGGATGCTGGACTTCAAGACCTATTTTTCAGCGGAGCTGGAGCGCTTGCGTGAACTGGAGGATGCCGGGCTGGTGCTGCTTTCCAGCAGCGGCATCGAGGTGACACCCGAAGGCCGGTTCGTGCTGCGTGCGGTGGCCATGGTGTTTGACCGATACCTGCAGTCCGACCTCAACCGCAGCCGGTTCTCACGCATTATTTGATTGCCGGGCCGCCCATGTCATCCGCACTCATCACGACGGCTCTGCTAATGGGACTTGCCGGTGGGCCGCATTGCGCCGTGATGTGCGGCGCGGCCTGTGGCGGCTTGCGGCGCGTGGGCACGCAGCGGCAGGCGCATTCGCCGCTGGTCTTTCAGGCCGGGCGGCTTGTTGGCTATTCAAGTGCGGGCGCGGCGGCAGCGGCGGCAGTGCAAACTTTTGCCTGGATCACGGAACAGGCCACGGTGGTCAAGCCGCTATGGGTGCTGTTTCACCTGGCCGTGCTGGGCTGGGGAATGATGCTGGTGGTGAAGGCCAGCCAGCCGGCCTGGGCCGACCGCGCGGGCCGCTCCGCGTGGTCCAGGGTGGGGGCGGTGGCCGCATCACGGGGCGGGATGTTCTCGGTGGGCGCGTTATGGGCCTTTATGCCCTGCAGCCTGCTTTATTCGGCGCTGCTGGTGGCGTCCCTGAGCGGCGGGCCGTTGCAAGGCGCGCTGGCCATGGCGGCTTTTGCCGTGGGCAGCGGCGTCTCCCTGTGGCTGGCGCCGCGGCTCATGGCGGGATTGCAAAAAGCCGGCAACCGGGTGGGCCCCCAGCTTGGCGTGCGTGTGGCGGGGTTTGTGCTGGTCCTGTCGGCGGTGTTCGGCTTGTGGATGGACATGGCACAGCGCATTGCCCAGTGGTGTGGCCTCGGTTGAGGTCCGCATCACGCAGCCAATTGCTATTAATTTAATAGCTGCTTGCGCTCATCGAGTAAGGCTTTAAGGCTGTTATCTTCAAAGATGGTGGCCTGACTGCCGCGCGCACGCCTTGCGCCTGCTGCGGCGCTGAGCGCCAGCGCCGCGAATCCGCGGGCCACCGCAAAGGCCAGGAAGGCCGTGCCGCCAAGAGTCCGGGCGAGCAGGGCGCTGACGAAACTCTGGCGGCGGCAAGGCTCCCAGTGCAGACTCACGCCTTGCGCGGCTCCCGCGGGCTCAATCACCGCGTTCTCGTTGGCGTCAAGGCGCAAGCGCTGCCCAGCTTCGATGAAATGATCACCGGTATCGTTGTGGCGCGTCAGCCAGAGCCGGCCGCTCAGCACCGTCAGTTCGCCGCCGCGCCGCGGCAAACGCAGCGCCTGGCCGGGCACCAGGCGCCGGATGCCGCTGAGCGATACGGCGCCGTTTGATTTCGCATTCATCATCAGCCTCTTTGGAAGTGGCAACCGCAGTCATAGCCCGGCAAGGGCGTGCAGCGCGGGGTTGTCGATCTGGCCGGCAAGCAGCTTCGCCGCCGCCGCGCTCGCGCCGTCGCCGAGCGCCGCGCGGTGCAGGCAGGCGCGCACCGTCAGTTCGCGCATGCCGCTACGCGCAGCGAGGTCCTGCATTTCGTTGATCCAGGCCGAGGCCTGGGGCATGGCTTGTGCCACAGCGACATCACACAGCGCGTCGAGGGCATATGCCTTGGCCCACAGGTAGGCGTCAGGAAGGCGTACGCAGCGCGTCAGTGCGTCAGCAAGTATTTCAACGGCGCGCTGCGGTTCCCCGTGCGCCATCGCCACACGCCCCAGGCCCCGGCCGGCAATGCCTTCCCAGCACGGGTCACCGAGCTGGCAACCGAGGGCGAAGGCATGCTCGAATCGGCTCGCGGCGGCATCCACGTCGCCGCGCAGCAGGTCGATTTCGGCCCGCAGCGATTGCGGCCACGGCACAAAGGCGGTCCAGCCTTGCCGGGCCAGTGCCACCGAGCGGTCCAGGGCGTCGGCGGCCGCCTCGGGGTCGCCGTGCAACAGCAGCGCGCGGCCCAGCATGGACAGCGCGTAGGCAAGTTGCCGGCTGTCGCCGACGGCTGCAGCCAGCGCCTCAGCTTCGCGCAGCTGGCTGATGGCGGCCGTGTAATGCGCAGTGTCGCTGAGCGCAGCGCCGTACACGGTGGCGATGCGCGCCTGCTCCGCGTGGTCGCCCGCTGCCATCGGCGTCGCGCGTTGCAGCCAGGCCAGCGTGCGTTCATAGCGGCCGCGCAGGAATTCGACATAGCCGAGTTCGCGGCACGCGGCGGCGGCGAGTGCCGGCGAAGCCTCGCGGCCGACCTCCAGTGCTTCGTGAAGCGCCGTGGCGCCTTCTTCGTCGCGTCCGCGGGCGGCATGCACCAGCGCACCGCCCAGGGCCACACGGGCGCGCGCACGCAGTGCCGCGTCGCCGGTGGCATCGGCTTCCACGATCGCGCGGCGCAGGCATTGCAGGCCCGCATCAAGCGCGCCAGCGCTGATGGCGGCTTCACCGGCTTCGAGTTGCGCCAGCGCCGCCGCGCGCCCGGTGGCGGGCCGCGCGATGGGCGCGGCGGTGAGCGTGCGCAGGGCGGCGTCCAGCGTGGCACCTGGCTGCAGCCCGAGTTCGCGCTGGAACAATTCACGGCAGGCCGCGGCCTGGCGCGCCGCGCCCACGCCGTCGCCAGCGGCCGCGAGGCTGCGCACCAGCAAGGCCTGGTAGTTCTCGTCGAGCGGGTTGTGCCGCACCAGCCGGCCGGCCAGTGCGGCTGCTTCTGCCATGGCGCCCGCGGCCATGCGAGCCAGGGCGGCTTCGCGCAGCACGGCCTCGGCGGCGGCCTGAAGGTGGCGGCGCTCCGTGGCAAGCCAGACTTCGAATGCCGGGCTGCCTGAAAAATTCATGCCTTCCAGCAACTCGTGATCCAGGCCGGGCACGCACAGGGCTTGCGCCCAGCTGCCCGACAGCACGGCGCTGAGGTCGACGTAGGTGGCGGGCTCCAGTGAAAGCGCCAGCAGATCACCGCGCAGCTCTGCGGTGCCGAGCAGGCGCCGCAACTCACTGAGGTTCCAGCGCAGGGCGGCCAGCGGGTCTTCGGCATCCTCGAACAGCAGCTGCGCCAGGTGCTTGCGGCTGACCGGCGCATCGCTGCGGACCAGGTAGGCGAGCAGGCCCCAGACCTTGTGCCCGCGCGGCGCCGGCACCGGGCTGCCGCCGCGCTCTACGCGCGGCGGGCCCAGCAGGTGAATGGCAAGTCCCGGCAATGGCAGGTCGTTGGGTGCTTGCGGATTCACCGGCGTGCCTCAGGCTTCAGCGGTGGTGGGGTCGATGACCGTGGTGATCTGCGCGATGGAGTTCGCCGGGAAACCGCCGCGGCGCGCATGTTCCCTCACGAGCTCTTCATTGGCGGCACGGTAGATGCAGTACATCTTGCCGCCTGTCACATAGCTTTGCACCCACTGCACATCGGGCCCCAGTTCCTGCAGCACGCCGCAAGACTTTTGGGAGATGGACTGCAGCTCGGCGGGCTTCAGGGCCCCGAGTCCGGGGATGGCACGTTCGATCACGAATTTGGGCATAACAGGCTCCGTTAAGTTGGTGGAGACCCGAAGATAGGCAGTGTACGTGTGAGCCGGCGTGTGAGGAAATTGCCCGGAAAGGGTATTGGCCTAGTTCATATGTGCCTGTTTGCTTACAAGTCGGGCGGCTCAAGCGGTGCCATTCGTGGATAGCATCGGAGTGTCCGCCGATACCCTTGTTCTGTCCGGCTGCGGCGGCCCATTCCAGTAGCTTCACACAAAAAAACCAATGATGAACCACTCATCTTCGCCACGCAGCCTTTTACTGGCGTCTACCCTGTTTTTCGGCGGCCTGTGCGTCATGTCGCCAGCCCTGGCGGGCGGCAACACCGAGCCGCTTACCGACATCCTTTCTTCGCCGGGCAGTGCCGGGCTGGGTTTCGTCACCCGGATCGAACGTTCGCCCTACAAGGATGCCGGTACGCGCTACGACCTGCTGCCGCTGTACCTGTATGAAGGCGAGCGGCTTTTCCTGCATGCCAACCGGGGCGGCATAAAACTGCTCAACGGCACCGAGCGGCGGCTGGACCTTTTTGTGGAGCAGCGCCTGGAGGGCTTCCCGACCGAGCGCCTGCCCGCCAGCCTGGCCGGCATGTCGCCGCGCGACTCGGGCCTGGACCTGGGCCTGGCCTACCGCTGGCGCCAACCCTGGGGGACGCTGCAGGCCGAGCTGGTACACGACATCAGCAACACCTACAAGGGCAACGAGTTCCGCCTGGGCTACACCTACGACTGGCGCTCGGGCCCCTGGATGTTGCGCCCCAGCGTGACCGTGGGAGTGCGCGACGCCAGGCTTAACAACTATTACTACGGCGTGCAGGCCAGTGAGGCAACGGCCGGGCGGCCTGCTTATGCGCCGGGCTCGGGTGTGCAGACCTCGATTGGCCTGTACGGCTCCTATGACCTCACCGAGCGCTGGCGCCTGCTGGCCGGTGTGTCGGCCACCTTGCTGGACAACAAGACCAAGAACAGCCCCATCGTGCAAAAGAGCGTGCTGCCCGCCGTGTATGTCGGTGCGGCCTATGACTTTGGCGGCCACAAGCGCGAGTGGGCAGAAGACGGCTCGCCCACCTACTTCAAGCTGCTGTACGGCAAGTCAACCGAAGACGGCTGTCACCTGGCCAAGATCATCACGGCGCAGTGCATGTCGACGGCGAAGGTCAATTCGACCCGCATTACCGGCATTCAGGTGGGCAAGCCCTTCCTGAACAATGTGAACGGCTGGCCGCTCGACTTCATCGGCTACGTAGGCCTCACACACCACGATGAGCGGGGCCTGCAGGCCAATGGCGCGCAGCTGGACCTGTTCATGAAAGCCGTTTACTCGGGCTTCCCGTGGAGCGACCGGGTCAAGACGCGGCTGGGCTTGGGCGTAGGCGTGTCCATGGCACAGCGGGCTCCGTACATTGAGGCTTCCAGCCTGGCAGCCAACGGCAAGTCGGCTTCCCGCATGCTCAATTACCTGGATCCGACCATTGACGTGAGCCTGGGCGACCTGATCGGCTACCGGCCGCTCAAGGACACTTACATAGGCTTTGGCGTGTCGCACCGCTCCGGCATTTTTGGCTCGTCGCGCCTGCTGGGCAATGTCAACGGCGGCTCCAACTACATCTATACCTACGTCGAGACTGCGCTTTAAGTTAACTTTGCTATTGATTTAATAGCTACTCGCGCACGATTCTAAATGGCTGCGGCCTGATTTTACTGAAAAAATCAGGCGTACGCGGCCCTGGCCGGCACGGCCGGCTGGTTTTGCACATTGCTGGCGGCAATCACGCCGCCGCCCAGGCAGACATCGCCCTGGTAGAGCACAGCCGACTGGCCCGGCGTCACCGCCCACTGGGCATCGGCAAACACCAGTTCGCAGGCCGCGCCGGTGGCGCTTCGCAGTTCGCAGGGTGCGTCGGCCTGCCGGTAACGGGTCTTGGCGGCCATGGCGCCGGGCGCCGGCGCATGGCCCGCGACCCAGCTGCAGTCCTGCGCCTGGAGCACCGTGGATTGCAGCCAGGGGTGATCATGGCCCTGAACGACCCACAGCGTGTTCGTTTCAAGGTCCTTGCGTGCCACAAACCAAGGTTCGTGTTCTCCCACGCCGCGCAACCCGCGTGCCTGCACGGCCTTGAGCTCGGCTCCCTTGGCCTTCACGCCGCCTATGCCCAGGCCCTGGCGCTGTCCCAAGGTATAGAAGGACAGGCCCACATGCTCACCGAGCACGCGGCCCTTGTCGTTCTTGATCGGGCCGGGCTCTTTGGCGATGTAGCGATTCAAAAATTCGCGGAAAGGCCTCTCGCCGATAAAGCAGATGCCTGTGGAGTCTTTTTTCTTCGCGTTGGGCAGGCCGATCTCGTCGGCAATGCGCCGGACTTCGGTCTTGCGCAACTCACCCACAGGGAACAGCGTTTTGGAGAGCTGTGCCTGGTTCAGCCGGTGCAAAAAATAGCTTTGGTCTTTGGCTGGATCAAGGCCCTTGAGCAGTTCGTGCAGGCCGGTGGCTTCGTTGTGGCGAACCCTGGCGTAATGCCCGGTCGCGATTTTTTCGGCGCCCAGGCGCATGGCATGGTCCAGAAACGCCTTGAACTTGATTTCAGCGTTGCACAGGATGTCGGGGTTGGGCGTACGGCCAGCCTGGTATTCGCGCAGGAACTCGGCGAAAACGCGGTCCTTGTAGTCGGCCGCGAAGTTGACGTGCTCGATCTCGATGCCGATCACGTCGGCCACGGCGGCGGCGTCGACAAAATCAATGTTGGACGAGCAGAACTCGCTGTCGTCGTCATCTTCCCAGTTCTTCATGAAGATGCCGATAACCTCGTGGCCCTGCTGTTTGAGCAGGTGCGCCGTCACCGCGGAGTCCACGCCTCCGCTCAGGCCGACGACGATCCGTTTGCGCTTGCCGTCGTGGCTGTGTGTGTTGATTTGCGGGTTGCCCATGGCTCTATTGTAAAAAGATGAAAGCGTTTGCGCCTGTCCGGGCTTTTCGGCCCTGCTGGCCGTGCGGCCGGCGGCACAATGGAATGCCCCTTTCCTGCAGGAGCTGCCACTTTGCAACGACGTCAATTTCTTTCTCGCACCGGCCAGGCCGTCACGGCGGCCGGCATCGCCACAGGGCTGCCATGGCTTTCGTCACTGGCTCAGGCCGCGGGCCTCAAACCCGTGGGCAAGGCCCAAGCCTTCGACTACGCGATGCTCAAGGGCCAGGCGCGCGACCTGGCCGCCAAACCTTACCGGCCCCGGCCTGCAACCTTGCCGGCCGGTATTTCGGATTTGACCTGGGACCAGCACCAGGCCATCCGCTTTCGCGACGACCATGCCTTGTGGGGCGATGACAAGCTGCGCTTCGTGGCCAAATTTTTCCATCTTGGCCTGTACTTCAAGACGCCGGTGCGAATGCACGAAGTGAGCAACGGCCAGGCGCAGGAACTGGCCTATGACCCGGCCATGTTTGATTACGGAAAAAGCGGCGTGCGGGGTGACAAGCTTCCCGCCGATCTCGGTTTTGCCGGCTTCCGGCTGAATTTCCACACAGATTCGGTGCGTGACGTGGCGGCCTTCCTTGGCGCAAGCTACTTTCGCGCGGTGGGCGGCGAATGGCAGTACGGCCAGTCGGCGCGGGGCCTGGCCATCGACACGGCGCAAACTTTCCCGGAAGAGTTCCCGGATTTCATCGGCTACTGGCTCGAAAAGCCGGACCCGAAAGCGGCTTCACTGACCGTCTACGCCCTGCTGGACTCGCCGAGCGTCAGCGGCGCCTACCGCTTTGTGATCACGCCGGGCGACACGCAGGTCATGGACCTGGATGTGGCGCTATACCCCCGCAAAACCATTGACCGCATGGGCATCGCGCCATGCACCAGCATGTTCCAGACCGGCGAGAACGACAAACGCATGGGCTGGGACTGGCGCGGCGAAATCCACGACACCGATGGCCTGGCCATGCACAGCGGCACGGGCGAATGGCTGTGGCGCCCCTTGACCAACCCGGCGCAATTGCAGTTCAACGCCTTCCAGGACGAGAATCCGCGCGGCTTTGGCCTGATGCAGCGCGACCGCAACTTTGACCACTACCAGGACGACGGCGTGTTCTATGAAAAACGCCCGAGCCTGTGGGTTGAGCCCAAGGCGGGCTGGGGTGCGGGCGCGATACAGCTGGTGGAAATTCCGACCGCGGACGAAACTTTTGACAACATCGTGGCCTTCTGGAACCCCAGGGACAAGCCGCAGGCCGGGCAGGAGTTGCTGTTTTCCTACCGGCTGCACTGGGGTGGCGAGCCGCCCGCCGCACAAGGGCCGCTCGCGCGCTGTGTGGCCACGCGCACCGGCCTGGGCGGCGTGGTTGGGCAAAAGCGCACGGCCTACACGCGGCGTTTTGCCGTTGATTTTGCCGGCGGCGACTTTGCATTGCTGAACCGGGGGGCCCAGGTCAAAGCCGTGATCACCGCCTCGCGTGGCACGATTGAGTTGACGTCGGCCCGGCCGCTGGACGCCATCAAGGGGTGGCGTGCCATGTTCGACCTGCGCCCCGATGGTGACAGCACGGCGCCCATCAACCTGCGCATGCATTTGCAGGTCGACGGCCAGTCATTGACGGAGACCTGGTTGTACCAGTGGACGCCACCGCCCGTGGCGCAACGAATTCTTTATTGAGGCCTGCGCTGGCCGTCAGCGGGAAAGCGGGTTCCGGTTGGCGCCGTCAAATCATGCATGGCTGCGGTGCTTCCTACTTCTGGCTCAGCGGTGCATGCACGCTGGCATCCGTGGTCACCAGATCAAGCGGGAAGCGCCTGCCTGCCAGGTAATCCTCCATGCAGGTCAACAAGAGGGGGCTTCGGTGCATGTGAGCGCTCGCTCTTATTTCCTCGGCCGTCAGCCATACCGTGCGCACAATGCCTTCATCCAGCGCCTGGCCCGCCACGTGCTCGCCCAGTTCGCCGCAGAACGCAAAGCGCAGGTAGGTGATGTCTTCGGATTCTTCCTGCCCAATAAGGGCCCGCTCAAAGCGGGAGAGATAGACACCCACAATGGCGGTGGGCGTGAAATGGAAGGCGGTTTCTTCCAGCGTCTCGCGCACGCAACCCTCAAAGGGGCTTTCACCGGGATCCAGGTGGCCGGCGGGGTTGTTGAGCTTCAGGCCGTCCCGCGTTTCCTCTTCGACCAGCAGGAACCTGGAGACACCGTCGATCTTTTTTTCAATCACCGCAGCGACCGTGACGCTGGGCTTCCATCGTTTAATCATGCGCCGGATTATCCGTGGCCTTGATGACCGGGGTCCTGACGAGCCGGCCAGGCGTGTTGGCCGGCCGAAAATCCGGCAGCGAAACTCTCGCGCAAATGTGCCACCAGGCATTGCACCGCCTTGGGCACTTGCTGCGACCAGGGCCTGAGGGCGTAAATGCGCTCGCCGAAAAATCCCTGCACCTGCCACTCAGGCAGCACCTGCACGAGCGGCGATGGCGAAGGCGCCGCGCTGCCACCTGCGGGTGCGCTGAAATCCGGCAGCAGGCCGATGCCGAGGCCCGCCACCAGCGCTTCGCGCAGCACTTCACTGTTGTTGGCCTTCAGGGTGCCCGTGATGTTCACGCCAACCTGCTCGCGGGATTTGCGCTTGCCGCTGCGCACGAAGGTCCAGCTTGCGGTGTTGTGGTTGCCCAGGTAGAGCAGGCAGTCGTGTGCAGCCAGGTCTGACGGCTGCGCAGGCACGCCGCGCCGCGCCAGGTAGCCGGGGCTGGCCAGCAGGATGGAGCGCGTTTCGCAGAGCACCCAGGCCACATGGGTGTCGGGCGGCGCATTCGTGTGACGTATCGCCAGGTCGAAGCCTTCATTGGCAAGGTTGACAAAGCGGTCGGTGAGTTCCAGTTCGATATGGATTTCGGGATAGCGCTTGAGGAAAGCCGCAACGCAGGGCGCCAGGTGCTGGCGCCCGAGCGCGACAGGTGCTGTCACGCGGATCAGCCCGCGCGGGGTTTCCACCAGGTCCTTCACGGCGGAATAGCTTTCGCTGATGCGGTTAAACGCGGGCTGCATGTCGTTCACCAATTGCTGGCCGGCCTCCGTCAGCCCGACGGATCGCGTGGTACGCCGCACCAGCGTCACGCCGGCGGCGCGTTCCAGCTCACTGATGCGCATGCTGGCCGAGGCCTTGGACATCCCGAGGCGGCGCGCCGCTTCGGTAAAGCTGCGTGTAGCCGCCAGGACGGTCAGCAGGTGAAGGTCGGCGACGAGGGGCGATAGCTGGTCGGAAGACATGGAAGTCGAAGGCTGCCTATTGTTCAGGAATATGAACAATGTAATCACAAAACAGGGCATTATCAATTCGGCTGCACAGCCCTAGACTGCGGTTAAACCCACACCGCGGCCCGGCCCCGTACCTTTCAAGGATTGCAAATGTCTTTATCCCCTGCTGCCTCCGCTTCACAAGCCACCATCGGCCACTACCTGAATGGCCGTGTGGCCGCGCCGTCTTCCGGGCGTAGCCAGGAAGTCTTCAACCCTGCAACGGGCGCGGTGTCGGGTTATGTCGCGCTTGCCAGCGGAGCGGAGGTCGATGTGGCCGTGGCGTCAGCCCAGGCCGCATTTCCCGCCTGGGCTGACACGCCGCCACTGCGCCGCGCGCGCGTGCTGTTCAAGTTCCTGGAACTGCTCAACCTGAACAAGGACAAGCTGGCCCACATGATCACCGCCGAGCATGGCAAGGTCTTTACCGACGCCCAGGGCGAAGTCTCGCGCGGCATCGACATTGTTGAATTCGCCTGCGGCATTCCGCAACTGCTCAAGGGCGACTTCACCGACCAGGTTTCCACCGGCATCGACAACTGGACACTGCGCCAGCCGCTGGGCGTGGTGGCGGGCATCACGCCGTTCAATTTCCCGGTGATGGTGCCGATGTGGATGTTCCCGGTGGCGATTGCGGCGGGCAACTGCTTTGTGCTCAAACCCAGTCCCATCGACCCCAGCCCCAGCCTTTTCATGGCCGACCTGCTCAAGCAAGCCGGCTTGCCTGATGGCGTCTTCAACGTGGTGCAGGGCGATAAAGAGGCGGTCGACGCCCTGCTGGTGCACCCGGACGTGAAGGCCGTGTCCTTTGTCGGCTCCACGCCGATTGCCAACTACATCTACGAAACGGGCGCACGCCACGGCAAGCGCGTGCAGGCCCTGGGCGGCGCGAAGAACCACATGGTGGTCATGCCCGACGCCGATCTGGAGCAGGCGGTGGACGCCTTGATCGGCGCGGGCTACGGCTCGGCCGGCGAACGCTGCATGGCGATCTCTGTGGCTGTGCTGGTCGGCAATGTGGCCGAGAAGCTCATTCCCATGCTCGAAGCGCGCGCCAAAACACTGGTGATCAAAAACGGTGTGGAGCTTGACGCTGAAATGGGCCCCATCGTCACATCGGCCGCGCACCAGCGCATTACCGGCTACATCGACACTGGCGTGAAGGAGGGCGCCAAGCTGCTGGTGGACGGCCGCACCTTCACGGGCGCCAAGGCCGGCCCGGGCTGCGACAAGGGCTTCTGGATGGGGGGCACGCTGTTTGACCACGTCACGCCCGATATGCGTATCTATAAAGAAGAGATCTTCGGCCCCGTGCTGGGCTGCGTGCGCGTGAAGGACTTCGCCGAAGCGGTGGATCTCATCAACGCCCATGAATTCGGCAACGGCGTGAGCTGCTTTACCCGCGACGGCCATGTGGCACGCGAATTCAGCCGCCGCATCCAGGTGGGCATGGTCGGCATCAACGTGCCGATCCCGGTGCCCATGGCCTGGCATGGCTTCGGTGGCTGGAAAAAGAGCCTCTTTGGCGACATGCACGCCTATGGCGAAGAGGGCGTACGCTTCTATACCAAACAAAAATCCATCATGCAGCGCTGGCCAGAGAGCATCGGCAAGGGCGCCGAATTCGTGATGCCGACAGCCAAATAGAAATAGCACGCCAGCCATCAAGGCAAACCGGCCCCAACCGCCATGTATTGGTGCGCGGGGCTTTTTTTATTGCGTGGCTTGACTCGGGTCAAAAACTGTAGACTGCCCTGACAAAAAATTGCAGAAATCTCATGTAAGCTTCATGACAGGTACAAAAGCGGATACGCAGACAAAGACACCGAGACAGATCGCGCGCAAGCCCGCCTGTGGGCTGACGTCAACCAAACCAACACCAACGTACTGAGGAGAAACCCATGCTCATTGGGGTACCCGCCGAAATCACGGCCGGAGAAACACGCGTCGCCATCACTCCCGAAACGGCCAAAAAGCTCAAGGCACAAGGGCATACCGTCCGTGTGCAGTCCGGCGCCGGGGTGGCCGCCAGCGTCCCCGATGAGGCCTACACGGCAGTCGGCGCAGAGATCACCGACGCGGCGGGCGCTTACGGCGCCGACATCGTGCTCAAGGTGCGTTGTCCGCTCGACAGCGAAACGGGCCTGGCCAAAGCCGGCGGTGTGCTGGTCGGCATGCTCAATCCTTTTGATGCCACCGGGCTGCAGCGACTGGCTGCGGCCAAGCTGACGTCCTTTGCGCTCGAGGCCGCGCCGCGCACCAGCCGCGCGCAAAGCATGGACGTGCTGTCTTCGCAAGCCAACATCGCCGGCTACAAGGCCGTGATGATGGCCGCTGCCGAATACCAGCGCTTCTTCCCCATGCTGATGACGGCGGCCGGCACGGTCAAGGCCGCCCGTGTGGTGATCCTGGGCGTCGGCGTAGCCGGCCTTCAGGCCATTGCCACCGCCAAGCGCCTGGGCGCCGTGATTGAAGCCAGCGACGTACGCCCGAGTGTCAAAGAGCAGGTCGAATCGTTGGGCGGTAAATTCATCGATGTGCCCTACGAGACTGACGAAGAACGCGAAGCCGCAGTCGGCGTGGGCGGCTATGCCAAACCCATGCCGCCGAGCTGGCTCGAGCGGCAAAAGGCCGAAGTCGCCAAACGCGTCGCGCAGGCCGACGTGGTCATCACCACGGCCTTGATCCCGGGCCGCCCGGCTCCGGTGCTGGTCACTGAAGACATGGTCAAGGCCATGAAGCCCGGCAGCGTGATCGTCGACCTGGCTGCGCCACAAGGCGGCAACTGTCCGCTCACTGAGCCCGGCAAGACCGTGGTCAAGCACGGCGTGACGCTGATCGGCCAGACCAACGTACCGGCCCTTGTCGCGGCGGATGCCAGCGCGCTCTATGCCCGCAACCTGCTCGACTTCCTCAAGCTCATCATCACCAAGGAAGGCACGCTCAATGTCGACCTGGAAGACGACATCGTCGCAGCCTGCCTGATGACGCAGGGCGGCGAGGTCAAGAAGAAGTAACCCTTTCGGGACCCATCGGATCAATTGGATTTAATCGGACAAGCCGGGCTCACGCCCGCGTAGTCCCTCACGGAGAAGACCATGGATGCAGTGTCACCCACCATCATCAACCTGATTATTTTTGTGCTGGCCATCTACGTGGGTTACCACGTGGTGTGGACCGTCACGCCAGCGTTGCACACACCGCTGATGGCGGTAACCAATGCGATTTCGGCCATCGTGATCGTGGGCGCCATGCTCGCGGCCGCACTGACCGAAACACCACTGGGCAAAACCATGGGCGTGCTGGCCGTGGCGCTGGCGGCCGTCAACATCTTCGGCGGCTTTCTGGTGACGCGACGGATGCTGGAGATGTTCCGCAAGAAAGAAAAGAAAGTTGCCGCGCCCGCTGAAGGAGCCGCCAAATGAGCATGAACCTCGTCACGCTGCTGTACCTGGTAGCTTCTGTTTGCTTCATCCAGGCGCTCAAGGGCCTGTCACACCCTACCAGCTCGATCCGTGGCAACCTGTTCGGTATGGCCGGCATGGCCATCGCCATGCTGACGACGGCGGCGCTGATCGTTGAAATCTCGGGGGGCAAGGCCTTGGGCATGGGTTACGTTCTTCTGGGTCTGGTGGTCGGCGGGGGCTATGGCGCCTGGCGCGCCAAGACGGTCGAGATGACCAAGATGCCCGAGCTGGTGGCGTTCTTTCACAGCATGATCGGTTTGGCTGCGGTCTTTATCGCCGTGGCCGCCGTGGCTGAGCCTTACGCCTTCGGCATCGCGGCCAAAGGCAACCCCATCCCCACCGGCAACCGGCTGGAGCTGTTCCTCGGTGCGGCCATCGGCGCCATCACCTTCAGCGGCTCGGTGATCGCCTTCGGCAAACTGTCGGGCACGTACAAGTTCCGATTGTTCCAGGGCGCACCAGTGCAGTTTCCCGGCCAGCACAAGCTGAACCTGGTGCTGGGCCTCATCACCGTCGGCCTGGGGCTGGTGTTCATGTTCACGGGCAGCTGGCCCGCCTTTTTCGCGATGCTGGCAATGAGCTTCGTGATGGGCGTGCTGATCATCATCCCGATCGGCGGCGCCGACATGCCGGTGGTGGTGTCCATGCTCAACAGCTATTCGGGCTGGGCGGCCGCCGGTATCGGTTTTTCGCTCAACAACTCCATGCTGATTATTGCCGGCTCGCTGGTCGGCTCATCGGGTGCCATCCTCTCGTACATCATGTGCAAGGCGATGAACCGCTCCTTCTTCAACGTGATTTTGGGCGGCTTCGGCGGTGAGGCCGGCACGGCTGCCGCGGGCGCCAAAGAGCAGCGCCCCGTCAAGTCGGGCTCGGCTGATGACGCCGCCTTCATCCTGGGCAATGCAGAAACCGTGATCATCGTGCCGGGCTACGGCCTGGCGGTGGCGCGGGCGCAGCATTCGGTCAAAGAGCTGGCGCAAAAGCTCATCGACAGGGGCGTCAACGTCAAGTACGCCATTCACCCGGTGGCCGGCCGGATGCCGGGCCACATGAACGTGTTGCTGGCCGAGGCCGAAGTGCCCTACGACCAGGTGCATGAAATGGAAGACATCAACGCCGAGTTCGGCCAGGCCGATGTCGCCATCATCCTGGGCGCCAACGACGTGGTGAACCCCGCCGCGCACGTCAAGGGCAGCGCGATCTACGGCATGCCGATTCTGGAGGCCTACAAGGCCAAGACGGTCATCGTCAACAAGCGTTCCATGGCGGCCGGCTACGCAGGCCTGGACAACGAACTCTTCTACATGGACAAGACCATGATGGTGTTCGGAGATGCCAAAAAGGTGATTGAAGACATGGGCAAGGCCATCGAGTAGTCGCTGGCTGCCGGGTTTCCCGCGGCGGCGAGCCGCGGACGCACCCCGATTTAGAGAGGCTTCCCTCCTGATTTCCCGGGTTTCCTAGGGAAAACGCAATAGCCACGAAGAGGGCACGCCATGAGAATCCATGGCAGTAAGCAACACGTAATGGAGAAGACAAACATGAATGCAGCGACCATTGACCGCCCGTGGCTCAAAGCCTATCCGCCGGGCGTTCCTACCGATATCGACGCGTCGCAGTACCCGTCGCTGGTCGCATTGATGGAGGAAAGCTTCAAGAAACACGGCAGCCGGGTAGCCTACAGCTTCATGGGCAAGGACGTCACCTTCGGCCAGACCGACAGCCTGTCGCTCGCCTTCGGCGCCTACCTGCAGAGCCTGGGCCTGGCCAAGGGCGACCGCGTTGCCATCATGATGCCCAACGTACCGCAGTACCCGGTGGCGGTGGCCGCCATCCTGCGCGCCGGCTATGTGGTGGTCAATGTGAACCCGCTGTACACGCCGCGCGAACTGGAGCATCAGCTCAAGGATTCGGGCGCCAAGGCGATCGTCATCATCGAAAACTTCGCCAACACGCTCGAGCAATGCATTGCCGCCACGCCCGTCAAGCACGTGGTGTTGTGCGCCATGGGCGACCAGCTGGGCATGCTCAAGGGCGCGCTCGTCAACTACGTGGTGCGCAACGTCAAGAAGATGGTGCCGGCCTTCAACCTGCCCGGCGCCGTGCGTTTTAACGATGCTGTGGCGCGGGGCACGCGCCTGACGCTCAAGCGCCCCGATATCAAACCCGACGACGTGGCCGTGCTGCAGTACACCGGCGGCACCACCGGCGTTTCCAAAGGCGCCGTGCTGCTGCACCGCAACGTGATCGCCAATGTGCTGCAGTCCGAAGCCTGGAACAGCCCGGCCATGGCGGCCCTGCCGGCCGGCGAGCAGCTCACCTATGTCTGCGCGCTGCCGCTGTACCACATCTTCGCGTTCACCGTGAACATGATGCTGGGTATGCGCACCGGCAGCAAAAACATCCTGATCCCCAATCCGAGGGACCTGCCCGCCGTGCTCAAGGAGCTCTCCAAGCACAAGATCAACAGCTTCCCCGCGGTCAACACGCTCTTCAACGGCCTGGCCAACCACCCCGACTTCAACACGGTCGACTGGTCTCACCTGAAGATTTCGCTGGGCGGCGGTATGGCGGTCACGAGTTCGGTCGCCAAGCTGTGGCTTGAAAAAACCGGCTGCCCGGTCTGCGAAGGCTACGGCCTGTCGGAGACCTCGCCGTCTGCCAGCTGCAATCCGACCAACAGCAAGGCTTTTACCGGCACCATCGGCGTGCCGATCCCCGGCACCTGGTTCAAGCTGCTCGACGATGACGGCAACGAAGTGCCGCAAGGCCAGCCCGGCGAGATCGCCATCAAAGGCCCGCAGGTCATGGCCGGCTACTGGCAGCGCCCTGATGAAACCGCCAAGGTCATGACACCCGACGGCTACTTCAAATCGGGTGACATCGGCGTGGTCGATGAAAACGGCTTCTTCAAGATCGTCGACCGCAAGAAAGACATGATTCTGGTGAGCGGCTTCAACGTCTACCCGAACGAGATCGAAGACGTGGTCTCCAAGCTCGACGGCGTGATGGAATGCGCCTGCGTGGGCGTGGCCGACGAAAAATCCGGCGAAGCTGTGAAGCTGGTGATCGTGAAAAAGAATCCTGAGCTGACGGAAGCGCAGGTGCGGGAATACTGCAAAACCAATCTCACAGGCTACAAACAGCCGAAAGTGGTGGAGTTCCGTACCGATCTGCCCAAGACGCCGGTTGGCAAGATCCTGCGCCGCGAACTGCGCGACAAGAAATAAACGGCAAGTTTCAGAGCTCGCCGTGCTTGCGCGGCAGGTTTTCTAGAGGGCAGCGCAAGCTGCCCTTTTTTCTGCGCTCCCGGTGTTGAAAGCACGGGCAAAATCAGGCCATGACTTCCGTTGACACCTTCCCCCGCGCACCCACCGCCATCCTCAGCGCCCTTGCTGAAGAGCAGTCCGGCCTGATTGATCTGCTGGAAAACGCGCGGCAGGTGAAGCACGCTGGCCGTGAATTCTGGCTTGGTGCCCTGCACGGGCACCCGGTCGTCCTGGTGCTCGCGCGCATCGGCAAGGTGGCGGCAACCACCACGGCGGTGGCGCTGATCGAGCACTTCAAGGTTGGCCGCATTGTGTTCACCGGTGTGGCCGGTGGGCTGGGCGAAAGCGTGAATGTGGGCGATGTGGTGGTGGCTGACAGTTTTGTGCAGCATGACATGGACGCGTCACCGCTGTTTCCCCGCTATGAGGTTCCGCTGTACGGCAAGACGGTTTTTGAAAGCAACGCGGCTTTGACGGCGTTATTGCACGCGGCGGCGCTGGCTGCCGGTACGCTGCCGGCGTATCCGTCTGCGCGCGTCCACCGCGGGCTGATGATCAGCGGCGACCGTTTTGTCTGCGGCGCGCAGGAAGCCGACCGTATCCGTGCGGCGCTGATTGCAGCAGGCCACACGCCGCTGGCGGTCGAGATGGAGGGCGCGGCCGTGGCGCAGGTCTGTCATGACTACGGCGTGGCGTTTGCGTCGGTGAGAACGATTTCCGACCGCGCCGACGACACCGCGCACGTGGACTTTCCGGCATTTGTGGCGGAAGTGGCCAGCGTCTACGCGCGTGCCATTGTTGAGAAGTTGCTGCCGGCGATTCCCGTTTGAAGTGTCCGCTATCTATTTGATAGCTGCTTGCGCCCGTCCGTATTGGGTTGGAGCCTGATTTGATACCTGGAGTGCGTCCCGCAGCAGCTTGAGGGCAGCTATTTCAGCCAGCCCCGCTTGCGGAAATAGATCATCGGCACCAGTGCACTGGCCACCATCAGCGCAATCACATACGGATAAGCCGCCGGCCCCAGAAGCTGCAGCTCCGGGAAAGTCATGTTCATGCCATAGATGCTGGCGATCAGCGTCGGTGGCAGCAAGGCCACGCTGGCCACCGAGAAGATCTTGATGATCTTGTTCTGGTTGATGTTGATGAAGCCGACCGTGGCATCCATCAAAAAGTTGATCTTGTCGAAGAGGAAGGCGGTGTGTGAATCGAGGGAGTCGATGTCGCGCAGAATCTGCCTGGCTTCCTCGAACTGCTCGGCGTTGAGCATCTTGCTGCGCATCATGAAGCTGACGGCGCGGCGCGTGTCCATCATGTTGCGGCGGATGCGGCCGTTCAGGTCTTCGTGGCGGGCAATGGCGCCCAGCACCTCGCCGGCCAGGGCATCGGTCACGTCGCCCGACAACACCTGCGCGCTGACCTTTTCGAGCTCGACATAAACGCCCTCCAGCGTGTCGGCGGAATACTCGGCGTCGGCGTCAAACAGCTTGAGCAGAACCTCCTTGGCATCCTCGATCAGCCCCGGGGCGCGGCGTGCGCGCATCCGCAGCAGGCGAAACACCGGCACGTCTTCATCGTGGATCGAAAACAGCACGCCCTTGCTCTTGAGGTCGTCGTTGACCAGGTTCAGGATAAAAGCCACCCGCACGGTGCGCGGCTCCTCGTCGTCGGCAATCAGGAAGTCGGAGCGGATGTGAAGCTCGCCGTTGTCTTCCTCGTAGAAGCGCGCGGACTCTTCAATGTCCTCGTCCATCGCGTCTTCCGGAATGGACAACCCGTAGTACTGCTTGATCCAGCGTTTTTCTTCGAGGGTGGGAGACTCCAGATCCACCCAGATGGGCTGGAATTTGGAGAGTTCTTCCAGGGATTCGATTTCTTCCTGGAAAAGCCGACCGTTGGCCAGCGTGAAAATATTGAGCATGACTGACTGCCTATCGGTTCAGGGGCGAGCACAAGGCGAACGCTCGGGCCTTGCGCGAAAGCGCGGTAAAAGGGCGGTGGGATATGGCATCGCTTTCAACCCCCTTTTCAACGTGAGCCTTTGCAAGCCTGGCGTCAGTCTGCGGTGTTGAAAGCTAGCAACTAGGGCTGCTTTCCAAGGATTTCTCCGTAATGAATAAGCGGCGATTATGGCATTTCACACCTGGTTTATCCACCGCTTGCGCTACATAAAAAACTCGATGAGCTCGCTCTTTCGGGCGTAAGCGTCCTGTTCGCCCAGAGCCATGAGCGCCTTGACAAACCCCGGCTCGAAAAGCAGGTAGCTGGCCAGTGCGGCGCCTCCCGGACTGCCTTTGGCGCCGAGCGCACCCAGGCCGGCCAGCGCGTTGTAGGTCCCCCGCGGTAATTCGCCGGCGTGGGCTTGCGCCAGCGCGTCGAGCGACTGCGACGGAGCAATCGCCAGCACGTCAACGGGCCGGTAGGGCATGACAGCCGCGATTTCGCGCGGCATCTGCCGCACGGTTTTGCTCACGCGCTGGGCCTGTTCCACGTCGGCCTGCAGCGTGTCCTGAAACACGCTGGCCATGGCATGGCCGGCAATGGCGCCCAGCGTGGGCCGGCCGCTCACGTTCGGCCCGTTGCTGCCGACGAAACCGGCGCGCTCGGGTTGCCCCACGCCGATCACCAGCACCTTGCTGGCCCCAAGGTGCAGGGCGGGTGAGAGCGGGGAGCTCTGGCGCATGGAACCATCGCCGAAGAACTCGCGGTGGCCGTCCACCCAGAGCGGCGTGGAGGGAAACAGGAAGGGGATGGCGCTGGAAGCCATCAGGTGTTCGATGGTGACGGGCTGGAAGTCTGCACGCCGCCCTGGCCGGCTCCAGAGATCGGCGTGGCGGCCGGCGGCCATCTGGCAAAACGTCCAGTGCACGCCGCTGCTGTAGCTGGAGGCCGTGATGGCCAGCGCGTGAAGGGTTTTATCCTGCAGCGCCTGCTCGATGTGGCCCAGAGAAATGGCATGGTGCAAGGTATCGACCAGCGGCGTGTTGTCCAGCAGGGACTGTTGCGCCCGCACCTGCTGCGACAAAAACAGCGCCGCCGCAATCCGGCTTGAGCGGATCCACGCGGGAACCTTGAGCTGGTAAACCTGCGATGAGCGCAATGTGGTCCAGAAATTGGCCAATCGGCCGAATGCCTGCAAGCCTTCACCCGCATGGCTTGCCAGGAAGGCCGCGTTCAACGCACCGGCTGACGTGCCCACCAGGATTTTGAACGGGAATTTCGGGTCAGCCGCACCGCCCTGCACGCTGAGCATGGTTGACAGGGCATGAAGCACCCCCGCCTGGTAGGCCGTGCGTGCGCCGCCGCCCATGAGAACCAGGGCATTTTGTGCCTCGTCAGGCCGGGTTAACGCAGAAGAAATGATGGTCTCAAGCGACATGGCCGGGCCGGGTATGCGGCGGACGTGGTGAAAGCGGGCGGGGCATGAGCTTGATCGGCTGGTGTTATGGTTTTTTCGCCATGGGCGCTGTTTCAGTCTTTGCCATTGCCTCATTGATGGGGTCGGGCCGGCTGCGGGCAATTGTGTCAGCATGATGCCGCCGCGAAAGACTTCCTGCAAGTCCGCTGGCTCGGCCGCTACGCGACTTGCCTTGGTAAAAAAGCCAGAAGAATCAAAGGCCTTCAGGCGCTGCCAGGGCGGCACGCCGGCACGCAGCGCATGCAGTGAAATGGGGTCAAAGGTTTTTTCATAAGGTTTCATTATTTGTTGCGGCGCACGGTTGCAATTGCGGGGCATCGGGCGCATAGTGAATCCAAGAGAGTGTCCCCGTCCGCTGCCTCGCCTTCATGGGCCCGGCAGTGTTTTCAACCCAGCTCCAACCTTGGAAAAAGGAGTCTCTTTATGAACTTGACGATCAGCGGCCACCATCTTGAAGTTACCCCCGCGCTACGCGGTTATGTGACAAGCAAGCTGGATCGGATTACCCGGCATTTCGACCAGGTAGTAGACGTAAAAGTCCTGTTGACAGTGGACAACATGAAAGAAAAGGAAAGACGCCAGCGGGCCGAATGCAATGTGCATGTCAAGGGCCGCGACCTGTTTGCCGAGAGCTCCCACGCTGATCTTTACGCCGCAGTTGATGAATTGACAGACAAGCTGGACCGTCAGGTTGGGCGTTACAAAACCAGAACCCAGGATCACCACCACGTTGCTGCCAAGCGCCAGGCCTGAAGGTTCTTTCGGGCTGTCCCTTTTCAGGGTGAGCGGCCTCTCCTCCAAGGGCCGCATCTCATTGATGGCATGCAGGCGGAAGAACCTGCCCTGCATGTGTTCTGTCGCGGCGAATTTGCAGGGCATCTGCAGGCGCGCCAAACCAGACGCCGAAGCCGCTTGTGGCGCCAAGCGGCTTTTTAATGCCTTTTTTGCGGTCAACCCGCTGCAAAGTGCATAATTCGGCGACTAAAAGATTGTTATGAACCGTCTTTCGCAAATTTTGCCCCCCTCTCAGGTTCTGGTCAGCGTTGAAGCGACCAGCAAGAAGCGTGCTTTCGAGGAAGCCGGTCTGCTGTTTGAAAACCAACATGGCCTGAACCGCGCATTGATCACGGACAGCCTGTTCGCCCGCGAACGCCTGGGCTCCACCGGGCTCGGCCATGGCGTGGCGATTCCGCACGGCCGGATCAAGGGCCTCAAGGCCCCCATGGCTGCCGTTTTCCTGTTGCAGGCGCCTATTGGCTTTGATGCGCCGGACGAACAGGCCGTGGCACTGCTGATTTTTCTGCTGGTTCCCGAGGCAGCCACTCAAAAGCACCTCGAAATTCTTTCGGAAATTGCCGAATTGCTCAGCGACAGCTCCCTGCGCGAGCAACTCAAGACCAGCACCGATGCCGCTGCGCTGCACAACCTGATTGCTTCCTGGCACTCCGTCCACGAAGTCAGCTCTTAGATGTGGTGTTGCACGGTTGCACGCTGTCCGGCCCGGCAGGGTCTTGAACAG
This sequence comes from Polaromonas sp. P1_E11, assembly GCF_056405995.1. Taxonomy (NCBI): domain Bacteria; kingdom Pseudomonadati; phylum Pseudomonadota; class Betaproteobacteria; order Burkholderiales; family Comamonadaceae; genus Polaromonas; species Polaromonas sp. P1_E11. The sequence continues at coordinate 171,512 of NZ_JBFUBA010000004.1, read as the reverse complement.
GAAAAATACAAGGCCGCATGAAGCCCACCGTTGTCAGCGCTGACGTTTTATTTGAAGACCACCGCGCCGCCCTGAAATGGGAATGGGTCGCCGGCCTCGGGGCCTCCGAGCGGCGTTTTGACGAAGTCGCAGTGCGGGCTGCACGCTCCGGCGCTGACCTGGTCGGGTACCTCAACTACATTCACCCCTACCGCGTACAGATCCTGGGCGAACGCGAGGTTGCTTACCTCACGAATGCCAGCCCCGAAGACTGCGCCCGGCGCATTTCCCGCATCATTACGCTGGAGCCGCCGGTGCTGATCGTTGCCGACGGCCAGACCGCGCCGGACACGCTGCTGTCGATGTGCGAACGCGCCCAGTTGCCGATGTTCGCCACGCCCGAATCGGCGGCTTTCGTGATTGATGTGCTCAGGGCCTATCTGTCCAAGCATTTTGCCGACCGTACTTCCATGCATGGCGTGTTCATGGACATCCTGGGCCTGGGGGTCATGATCACCGGTGAATCCGGACTGGGTAAAAGCGAACTGGGGCTGGAACTGATTTCGCGCGGACACGGCCTGGTGGCCGACGATGCGGTAGACCTGTACCGGATCAACCAGACTACGATTGAAGGGCGCTGCCCGGAACTGCTGCAGAACCTGCTGGAAGTACGCGGCATCGGCCTGCTCGACATCAAGGCCATTTTTGGCGAGACGGCGGTGCGCCGCAAGATGCGCCTGAAAATGATCGTGCACCTGGTGCGCCGCGAAACGCTGGAGCGCGATTACGAACGCATCCCGTATGAGCCGCTGACGCAGGATGTGCTGGGCATCCCGGTGCGCAAGGTCATCATCCAGGTGGAGGCCGGCCGCAATATCGCCGTGCTGGTCGAGGCCGCCGTGCGCAATGCAATTTTGCAGCTGCGCGGCATCAATACCTACCAGGATTTCGTGGAGCGGCACCGCCGCGCCATGGAACAGGATGACTAGCCGAAGGCGCGAATAAACCTACTGCGCGTCCCGATCTCGCACTTGCGGTCCTCACCGTACTGGAGTACGGCTCCGGTCCTCAGCGCGACCTCGGGCCGCTCGCTACGGTTTCTTCACGCCTTCGTCGCCACAACTCGTTCGCTATCAAATTGATAGCCGCTTGCGCATGCCAATAAAGGGCTAGAGGCCTTTTTTCTCAAAACTCAGGCGTGATGGTGCCGTACCGGCGCGCCATTGCGGTTGGGGCACTTGTCCTTGGTGCAGTTGGCGTAGATCGACAGCGAATGGTCGGCAATGGTAAAGCCCTTGGCTTTGGCGACGGCATTCTGGCGTTTTTCAATCTCGGCGTCGTAAAACTCCTCGACCTTGCCGCAATCGAGGCAGACCAGGTGGTCATGGTGCTGGCCTTCGTTGATCTCATAGACCGCTTTGCCTGATTCGAAATTGCTGCGGTTCAGCAGCCCCGCCTGCTCGAACTGGGTCAGCACCCGGTAGACCGTGGCCAGGCCGATGTCCGAGCGGTCCTCCAGCAGAACCCGGAACACATCTTCGGCTGTCATGTGGCGCTGTTTGCCCGCCTGGAAGATCTCCAGGATTTTCAGGCGCGGCAGGGTTGCCTTGAGGCCGGTGTTTTTCAGTTCGTCGATGTTGCTCATGGGAAACTCTCTGGGTGAAACCGCTGTGTAAAGCGGTGGTGCGACCCTTCTGGGCAGGTGCCGGCCGGGGGCCCCCAGCCGCTACAATGAACGATCATATCGCTACACCCCCTCACTATGTCAGCCATGCCTGCAAATCATCGTTACAGCGCCAAAACCGCTTTCCTGCTCCTGGCCTGCACGGTGCTGGCGTCCTGCAGCAGCCTGAGCAATATGAGCAGCAGTTCGATCAACCCGGTCAACTGGGTCACGCCCTACAAAGTGGATGTCATTCAGGGCAATTTTGTCTCCAGAGAGCAGGTTGAGCTGCTTCGCCCAGGCATGACGCGTGAACAGGTCAAGGCCATCATGGGAACGCCCCTGATGGCCAGCCTGTTTCATGGCGACCGCTGGGACTACGTTTTTACGCTGAAGCGCCAGGGCGTGGAACCCCAGTCGTACAAATACACCGTGTTTTTCAAGGGTGACCAGCTGGAGCGCTTTGAAGGCGATGCCATGCCGAGCGAAACTGAATTCATTGCCAAACTGGGCAACCGACGCAAACTGGGCGATGTGCCTGTGCTGGAAGCCACCGAAGAGCAGCTCACCAAGGCTTCCACAAAGGTCAAAGCCAATCCGGCAGCCACTTCGGTGCCCGCCAATGCGCCGGCGGGCTCTCCGTCTGCTTCCTATCCGCCGCTCGAAAGCCCGAAACAGTGAGCGGGGCCGGCTCAATCCAGGCGACCCAGGCCAGACGGCACCGGGTCGCGGTGGCGGGCGCCAGCGGCCGCATGGGCCAGATGCTGATTGAGGCCGTCGGCGCCAGCGCCGACTGCCAGTTGACTGGTGCGCTCGATGTGGTATCGAGCCCCGCCATCGGCAGCGATGCCTCCGCGTTTTCGGGACGCATGAGCGGCGTCTTGATCAATGCCGATCTTCGGCAAGGCCTGAAAGATTCCGGCGTGCTGATTGATTTCACGCGTCCCGAAGGCACGCTGGCCCATCTGGCGGCTTGCCGTGAGCTGGGCGTCAAACTGGTGATTGGCACCACCGGATTTTCCGACGCGCAGAAAGCCGAGATAGCCGCTGCGGCCAAAGACATCGCCATCGTCATGGCTCCGAACATGAGCGTAGGCGTCAACGTCACGCTCAAGCTGCTCGAGATGGCGGCTCAGGCCCTGTCTACCGGCTATGACATCGAAATCGTCGAGGCGCATCACCGCCACAAGGTGGATGCCCCGTCCGGCACCGCACTCAAGATGGGTGAAGTGATTGCCGGTGCGCTGGGCCGCGACCTCAAGGATTGCGCCGTCTATGCCCGCGAAGGCGTGACGGGCGAACGCGATCCGTCGACCATCGGTTTTGCGGCCGTGCGCGGCGGCGACGTGGTGGGTGACCACACCGTGATGTTTTTGGGCACCGGCGAGCGCATCGAAATTTCCCACAAGTCATCCAGCAGGGCCAACTATGCCCAGGGCAGCCTGCGTGCCGCGCGCTTCCTCGATTCGCACGCCACCGGCCTCTTTGACATGTTTGACGTGCTGGGCCTGAAAAAATGAATGGGGTGCCGGCCACGGCAGCTTCGGAGGTTTTAACCTGATGGACTTCTTCAGCCTGATGACCCAGGGCGGCATCGTCAGCCAGCTGGTGGCGGCCTTGCTGCTGGCCATGTCAGTCGCGAGTTGGGTCGTGATCCTGTGGAAGGCCTGGCTGCTTCAGCGTGCCGCCAAAGACGTGGCACGCAGCACCGCTGCTTTCTGGCAGTCGACCTCTGTGGAACAAGCCCGGGAGAAAGTGGCCGCCTTCGACCGCGAGGCGCTGGTGTTGCCTCTCATTGCTGCCACGGACATCCAGGCCGGCGGTACGCTGGCGTCGGCGGGCGACAAGTCCCAGCAACTTACCCGCGTGTTGCGCGACGCCCTTCATGACATCCTGGACAAGCTGCAGTTCGGCCAGGTGCTGCTGGCTACCGTCGGTTCTACCGCACCCTTTGTGGGGCTACTGGGTACGGTCTGGGGCATTTACCACGCACTTGTCGGCATCGCTTCAGCCGGCCAGATCACCATCGACAAGGTCTCCGGCCCCGTCGGCGAAGCGCTCATCATGACGGCGGCAGGCCTGGCGGTAGCGATTCCAGCCGTGCTGGCGTACAACATTTTCGGCCGTCGCGTCGGCCGTATCGAGGCCGACCTCGAAGGCTTTGCCCGTGATCTGCGCGAATTGTTAGCGCACAAAGGCTAGCAAAATGGCTTTCGGCCGCCTCGAACGCACCCAGGGCCCGCAGCCCATGAGTGACATCAACGTGACGCCGCTGGTGGATGTGATGCTGGTGCTGGTGGTGATTTTCATCATCACTGCCCCGCTGCTGGCCAGCACCATCCGGCTCGACCTGCCTAAGACCGAAGCGGCCAAGCCGGCAGATGCGCCGAAATTCGTCACGCTGGTGGTCGACAAGTCCGGACAGGCCTTTCTGAACGACAAACCCCTCACCCTGGACGAGTTGGCCGTGCGACTGGTCGAGACTGCCCGCCAAAACCCCGATACCGAGGTCCAGTTGCGGGCCGATGAGGGCGTTCCCTACGGCAAGGTGGTGCAGGTGATGGGCGTGGCGCAAAAGGCCGGGCTCAACCGCATCGGCTTCGTGGCCGACGCCGGGCCGCCGGCCGCCGCCGGTAAGTAAACCGCCCGCCGCGGCCCAGCCCCTAAAATCGGGGATTCGCGGCGACAACGCTGCGCGGCCCGCGTTGCCAGCCCCTTTACTGCTTTCGCTTTCCGTTTTTTCGCCTTCCCGGTTCTCCATGCAAGACAAATACAACCACCTCGACGTTGAGCGCGATGCTCAAGCCCACTGGACCGCAGCCGACGCTTACCGCGTGACGGAAGACGCCAGCCGCAAGAAGTACTACGCCTGCTCCATGCTGCCCTACCCCAGCGGCAAGCTGCACATGGGTCACGTGCGCAACTACACCATCAACGACATGCTCACGCGCCACCTGCGCATGAAGGGCTACAACGTGTTGATGCCCATGGGCTGGGACGCCTTCGGCTTGCCGGCTGAAAATGCCGCCATGAAAAACGGCGTGCCGCCGGCGAAGTGGACCTACGACAACATCGCGTACATGAAAAAGCAGATGCAGGCGATGGGGCTGGCCATCGACTGGAGCCGCGAAGTGGCCACCTGCGATGCGAGCTACTACAAGTGGAACCAGTGGCTCTTTTTGAAGATGCTCGAAAAAGGCATTGCCTACCGCAAGACCCAGGTCGTGAACTGGGACCCGGTCGACCAGACCGTGCTTGCCAATGAACAGGTGATCGACGGCAAGGGCTGGCGCACCGGCGCCGTGGTGGAAAAGCGCGAGATCCCCGGCTACTACCTCAAGATCACCCAGTACGCCGACGAGCTGCTCGACAGCGTCAGCCACAAACTGCCCGGCTGGCCCGAGCGCGTCAAGCTGATGCAGGAGAACTGGATCGGCAAGAGTGAAGGCGTGCGCTTTGCCTTCACGCACGACATCCAGGATGCCTCCGGCAAGCTGATCGGCGACGGAAAGATGTACGTTTTCACCACGCGCGCCGACACCATCATGGGTGTGACTTTCTGCGCCGTGGCGCCCGAACACCCACTGGCGCTGCATGCCGCCGCTGCCAACGCCAAAATCGCCGCCTTCATCGAAGAATGCAAGGCCGGCGGCACGACCGAAGCCGAGCTTGCCACGCAAGAGAAAAAAGGCGTGCCCACGGGCCTCTTCGTCACACATCCGCTCACCGGCGACAAGGTCGAAGTGTGGGTCGGCAACTACGTGCTCATGAGCTACGGCGACGGCGCCGTGATGGGCGTGCCGGCGCATGACGAGCGTGACTTCGAGTTCGCAAAAAAATACAAGCTGCCGATCAGGCAGGTGGTCGACGTCAAGGGCCAGCCCTACAGCCTGGACGCCTGGGCCGACTGGTACGGCGACAAGCAGCAGGGCGTGACCATCAATTCCGGCAAGTACGACGGCCTGGGCTTCAAGGCCGCGGTAGACGCCGTGGCCGCCGATCTCGCCGCCAAAGGCCTGGGCGAGAAAAAAACCACATGGCGCTTGCGCGACTGGGGCGTGAGCCGCCAGCGCTACTGGGGCACGCCCATTCCCATCATTCACTGCGAAGAGCACGGCGCTGTGCCGGTGCCCGAAAAAGACCTGCCTGTGGTGCTGCCCCAAGACTGCGTGCCCGACGGCTCGGGCAACCCGCTGCACAAGCACGCGGGTTTTCACGCCGGTGTGGTCTGCCCGGTGTGCGGCAAGCCCGGCCGCCGCGAGACCGACACCATGGACACCTTTGTCGACTCGTCCTGGTACTTCATGCGCTACTGCGACCCGAAGAACGACGAGAAGATGGTGGCCGAAGGCGCCAATTACTGGATGCCGATGGACCAGTACATCGGCGGCATCGAGCATGCCATCCTGCATTTGCTTTACGCCCGCTTCTGGACCAAGGTGATGCGTGACCTGGGCCTGGTGAAGGTCGACGAGCCCTTCACCAAGCTGCTCACGCAGGGCATGGTGCTTAACGAGGCTTTCTCGCGCGTGACCACCGGCAAGCAGTATTTCTGGGCGCACGAGCTCGATATCGTGCGCGACGAGCACGCCAAGGTGATTTCCGCCACTTCCAAGGCCGACGGCCTGCCGGTGCCTTACGAGGGCTGGACCACGATGTCCAAGTCCAAGAACAACGGCGTCGACCCGCAGGATCTGATCGAAAAGTACGGTGCCGATACCGCGCGGCTCTACACCATGTTCACCGCGCCGCCCGACACCACGCTGGAGTGGAACGATGCCGCGCTCGAAGGCTCCTACCGCTTCCTGCGCCGTGTGTGGAATTTCGGCGTCAAGCTTCATGCTATGAATTCAGGAGCTGGTGGCGCACGCTCATCGGGCGCTGCAGCCTCTTTTGACAAGGAAGCCAAGGCGCTGCGCCTGGAAATTCACACGGTGCTCAAACAGATTGACTACGACTACCAGCGCATGCAATACAACACGGTGGTGTCGGGCAACATGAAATTGCTGAACGCCATGGAAGACTTCAAGGGCGCGGCCTCTGCCGGTTCGGACGCGGCCTTGCGCGAAGGTTTCAGCATCCTGTTGCGTTGCCTCTACCCGGCCACGCCGCATCTGGCGCATGCGCTCTGGTCGCAGCTCGGCTACGCGGCGCAGCAAGGCGAGCTGCTCGACGCGCCCTGGCCCGAAGTGGACGATAGCGCTCTTCAGCAGGACGAGATCGAGCTGGTGCTGCAGGTCAACGGCAAGCTGCGCGGCTCCGTCACCGTTCCCGCCGGCGCCGACAAGGCCACCATCGAGGCCGCTGCGCTGGCGTCGGAGGCCTTTATCAAACAGGCTGCGGGTGCGTCCGCCAAGAAGGTGATCGTGGTGCCAGGCCGGCTGGTCAACATCGTTATCTAAGTCATTTGAGACCGCATTAATCACAAAGAAGGCAGTCCATGCAGCGTCGCACATTCTTCTTCCTGTCGGCTTCTGTTGCCGCCCTGAGCCTGAGCGGATGCGGCTTCGCACTGCGCAAGGCGCCCACCTTTGCGTTCACTACGCTTTATTCGGGCTTGGCCGAGACTTCGCCGCTAGGGGTGGAGCTCAGGCGCTCACTGCAGGCGACGCGCAAAGTGGAGGTGATCACCGAGGCCCGCAGGATCAATGAGGCGCAAGTCATTCTCGACGCGTTGGGCGACCAGCGCGAAAAGGTTATCCTGAGCCGCAATGCTTCAGGCCAGGTGCGCGAGTTTCAGCTGCGCCTGCGCTTTCGCTTCAAGCTGCGTACGCTGGCGGGCAAGGAGCTCATCCCCGAGACTGAAATCCTGCAACAGCGCGATATCAGCTTCAACGAGTCCGCGGTACTGGCAAAGGAAGCCGAAGAAGCCCTGCTGTACCGCGATATGCAAAGCGATGTCGTCCAGCAGATCATGCGCCGCCTGGCGGCGGTGACGGAACTCTGAAACCTCTATCCTGTCAAGCCCGCATCAGCGTGCTCTTGCCAAATAGACTCTCGATGAGATCCACGGCCACCTCGGCAGTGCCGTTGCGCACGTCCAGCGCCGGGTTGAGCTCCATTACGTCGAGTGAGCCGAGCAGGCCTGTGTCGGCAATCATTTCCATGCAGAGTTGCGCCTCCCGGTAGGTGGGGCCGCCTTTGATGGCGGTGTCCACACCTGGTGCGATCGACGGGTCGAGGAAGTCCACGTCAAAGCTCACATGCAGGTGGGTATTGGCGTCCATGCCCGAGAGCGCTTTTTCCATGGTATGGCGCATGCCCATCTCGTCGATGTAGCGCATGTCGAACACCTCCAGGCCCTCTTGCCGCACAAAACGCTTTTCTCCTTCGTCCACGCTGCGGATGCCGATTTGGCGTATCGCCGTGGGGCTCATGGCTGGCACCTTGCCGCCTATGCCGGTGAGCTCGGCCGGACCGTGGCCGCACAGCACGGCCACGGGCATGCCGTGCACATTGCCGGTAGGCGTGAGGGCGTTGGTGTTGAAGTCGGTGTGGGCGTCCAGCCAGAGCACACGCAGCGTCTTGCCTGCGGCACGGCAGTGGCGCGCCACTGCACTGATCGAGCCTATCCCCAGGCAATGGTCGCCCCCCAGCAGGATGGGAAGGTGGCCGGCCGCCAGGCTCTGGTACATCGCCTCATGTACCGCCTTGTTCCAGGCAACCACTTCGTCCAGGTGCCGGTAGCCTTCATCGGGCGGCAGCCAGGGGTTGGTGGGGCCGGCGAGGTTGCCGGTATCAAGCACTTCCAGCCCCCTGCCATGTAGCGCCTCGCGGATGCCGGCCACGCGCAAGGCCTCGGGGCCCATGGAGGCGCCACGGCTGCCCGCGCCGATGTCGGTAGGGGCGCCAATCAGGTCGACGGAAGTGATCATCAACGTGCCATTTCAGGAATGGGGGAAATACGTGGCGCTCTGGCGGCCGGGGCTGCGGCGCGTGCCAGCAGGCCGAACAGGTCTTTGGGGTTGTCCAGGTGCGGCACCAGGTCGATCTGGCGGCGGCTGGCGGCGTCCGCCAACTGCAGCTTGTGCAGGTAGCGCAGGGCCGAATAGTCTTCCAGCGCGAAACCGACCGAATCAAAAATCGTGACTTCTGCGGGCGACGCGCGCCCCAATGCGACGCCCTTAAGTACGTCGGCAAATTCGGCCACCTCGAAGTCCTCGGGTATTTGCTGGATTTCACCTTCGATGCGCGACTGCGGTTCAAACTCAACCACCACCCGGGCGTCCTTGCGCAGCAGGATGTCGGCGTGCAGTTCGGTCTTGCCGGGGCAGTCGCCGCCGACGGCGTTCAGGTGCATGCCGGGTTTGATCATCTCCGGCGTCAGGATGACGGCGTTGCGTTTGTCGGCGGTAATGGTGGTCACAATGTCGGCTCCTTGCACGGCTTCTGCTGCAGACTGGCAAATCGTCACGCTGAGGCCCTGCAGCTCCATCGCATGCAGGTTACGGGCCAGTTTATCGCTGGCCGCCGCGTCGATGTCAAACAGGCGCATATCGCGTATGCCCAGCATGTGGTGAAAGGCGATGGCCTGGAATTCGCTTTGCGCGCCGTTGCCGATGATCGCCATCACGCGGCTCCCGGGCCGGGCCATCCACTTGGCGGCCAGTGCCGACATGGCTGCCGTGCGCAGTGCGGTGGTGATGGTGAGCTCTGACAGCAGCAAGGGGTAGCCAGTGTCCACATCAGCCAGCACGCCGAAGGCGGTCACAGTCAGCAAACCCAGCTCGGTGTTTTTGGGGTGGCCGTTGACGTACTTGAAGGAGTACTGGTGGCCGTCGCTGGTGGGCATGAGCTCGATCACGCCATCGGGCGAGTGGATGGCGTGGCGCGCCGACTTGTCAAAGTCGTTCCAGCGCCGGTAGTCGTGCTCTATTTCGCCGGCCAGGCCTTCGATAAAGGCGGCTGCGCCGCGTTGGCGGACGATTTTCTGAATGCTTTCGATGCCAATGTAGTCAACCATGATGGGGCTCCCGGTCTTTATGTTGAATTCCATTGTCCGTAGCCGCTGCGCTAAAGAAAAGTCAGTAAGTTGATCATATTCATGCATTGTTTGAGCAAATAGCCAGCTTCAATTGGCGTTTTGGCAATAAAATTGCCGAATGGACGACACCGACCGCCAACTGCTCTCCCTGCTGCGGGACGACGCACGGGCCTCCGTCGCCTCTATCGCCAAGGTTTTGCGCGTCTCACGCGGCACGGTGCAAAATCGCCTGGCCAGGCTGGAAGCCGACGGCACCATCACCGGTTACACCGTGCGTCTCAAACCCCAGGCCGAGGGCCACCGCATCCGCGCCTTCATGACAGTGGCGGTCGAAGGCAATCGCACCGACGCAGTGCTGGCCGCCCTGCGCGGCGACCCGGCCGTGAGCGCGCTGCACACCACCAACGGCCGCTGGGACATGGTCGCCGAGTTGCAGGCCGACAGCCTCGAAGCCTTTGACCGCGTACTGAGCCGCATCCGCCTGCTCGAAGGCATTGCCAATACCGAGACCAGTTTGCTGCTCTCCACCACCAAGCTATGAGAACCTGTTTACGGGCTAAACGGGGCCGCGCAAGCGCCTTCTCGGGATGGGATGCAAGGCGCGGTGCGCCGCCCATAGTTCACCTATGGGCTAGCGCCGCAACGCCGCAGACCGCCCGAGAAGGCACTTGCCCTCCGGGTTGGGGTGAAATCGGGCGATTGAGCCACCCGGTCACTTGCATGGGCATTAGCCCATGCGGCGTGCCCAGTCGGCCCACTCATCCCGATTGCACCCCAACGCGGCCCCGTTTAGCCCGTAAACAGGTTCGTATACTCCCCTCATGAATCTGGCCCCCGCCCAACTCCAGGAACACCTCAAGCGCGGCTTGAAAAGCCTGTACACCCTGCATGGCGACGAGCCCCTGCTGGTGCAGGAATTCGCCGACGCACTGCGCGCCGCGGCGCGCGAGCAGGGCTACACCGAACGCACGGTGCACACCGTGGCCGGCGCGCATTTCGACTGGAGCGAAGTGCTGGCAAGCGGCGGCTCGCTCAGCCTTTTCGCCGACAAGCAGATCGTCGAAATCCGCATCCCCAGCGGCAAGCCCGGCAAAGACGGCTCTGTCGCGCTGCAGCAGATCGCCGAGCGCGCGCAGGGCGACGACTCCACGCTCACGCTGGTCATGTTGCCGCGGCTGGACAGCATGACGGCCAAGGGCGCCTGGTTCGGCGCGCTGGAGAGCTTCGGCGTTACCGTCAAATTCGACCCGATTGACCGCCGCAGCCTGCCGCAGTGGATTGCCCAGCGCCTGCAGCAGCAGGGCCAGCGCGTGGCCGCCGGTGAAGAAGGGCAGCGCACGCTGCAGTTTTTTGCCGACCGGGTGGAAGGCAATCTTTTGGCCGCGCACCAGGAAATCCAGAAGCTGGGCTTGCTGTACCCCGGACAGTCCGGCAGCAGTGATGGCGTCCTTACTTTCGACCAGGTCGAGAACGCGGTACTCAATGTGGCGCGCTACGACGTCTTTAAGCTCTCCGAAGCCGTGCTGGGCGGTCAGTCGGTGCGCGTGGCGCGCATGCTCGACGGCCTGCAGTCCGAAGGCGAGTCCGAAGTGCTGGTGCACTGGGCTCTGGCCGAAGACATCCGCAGCATGAAGCGGGTGAAAGATGCGATCAGTGCCGGACGGCCCATGCCGATGGCATTGCGCGAAAACCGCGTCTGGGGCATCAAGGAAAAGTTGTTCGAACGCGTGCTGCCGCAAATCGGCGACACCACGCTTGCCAACCTGCTGCACGCCGCCCACAAAGTCGACGGCATCGTCAAAGGCCTGAAACAACCCGACTGGCCGGCCGACGGCTGGCAGGCGCTGCACCGGCTGGCGGGCATGGTGTGTGAGCAATGCGCCGCGCCTTCGCGTACGAGGCAGGCTTAGCCCCAGCGCACCGGGGGCGCCTGCAGAAGCCTAAAATGGTGCGATGAACGCGCCTGACTCCCACAAAGCCCTTTCTTCCTCCAGCGACATTGCCAGCGATGTTCCGGGGTTGATGCAAGCGCTCGGGTCCAAGGCAAAAGTAGCTTCAGCCCAGGTAGCACGGGCGCAAGCAGCTATCAAAAACAGAGCGCTTCTGAATCTGGCCGCCTTGCTGCGCCAGAACGTGGCGGCGCTGGACACCGCCAACCAGCGTGATATCGAGCGCGCCACGGCTTCCGGCCTGGCCGGGCCCATGCTGGACCGGCTCAAGCTCACACCCAAAATCATCGAAACAGTGGCGATTGGCTGCGAACAGCTGGCCGTCATGCCCGACGTGATTGGCGACATCATCGGCATGAAGGAGCAGCCCAGCGGCATCCGTGTGGGGCAGATGCGCGTGCCGATCGGCGTGTTCGGCATGATTTACGAGAGCCGGCCGAATGTGACGATTGAAGCCGCGTCGCTGGCCATCAAAAGCGGTAACGCCTGCATCCTGCGCGGCGGCTCGGAAGCGATTGAATCGAACAAGGCGCTGGCTACGCTGGTGCAGCAGGCGTTGGCTGATGCCGGCCTGCCCGCTGATGCGGTGCAGCTGGTGCCCACCACCGACCGCGAAGCCGTGGGCCATTTGATCGCCATGCCGCAGTACGTGGACGTGATCATCCCGCGCGGCGGCAAAGGTTTGATCGAACGCATCAGCCGCGATGCCAAGGTGCCGGTCATCAAGCACCTGGACGGCAACTGCCATGTGTATGTCGACGACCCTTGCGACATCGACATGGCCGTAGAAGTGGCCGACAACGCCAAAACCCAGAAATACAGCCCCTGTAATGCCAGCGAAGGTTTGCTGGTCGCCCGCGGCGTGGCGGCGCAGTTCCTGCCGAAAATCGGCGCTATCTACGCCGCCAAAGGCGTTGAAATGCGTTGCGACGCCGAATCGCAGGCCATTCTGGCTGGCGTCAAAGGCGCCAATCTCAAGGCGGCCACCGAGCAGGACTGGTACGAGGAATACCTCGCACCCATCATCAGCATCAAGGTGGTGGCGGGCGTTGACGAAGCGATCGCCCACATCAACCAGTACTCCAGCCACCATACCGACGCCATCCTCACGCGTGACCACATCAACGCCCAGCGGTTTTTGCGCGAAGTTGATTCAGCGAGCGTCATCGTGAATGCGAGCACACGCTTCGCCGATGGTTTCGAGTTTGGGCTGGGCGCCGAAATCGGCATCAGCACCGACAAGTTCCATGCGCGCGGGCCGGTCGGGATCGAGGGGCTCACCTCCCTTAAGTACGTGGTACTGGGGCAGGGCGAAGTCAGGGCCTGATTCGTTAACCTGACAGATAGGAATCCGTATTCATGATATTTACGCGCCGCCCATTGCCGTTTGTACTGGCAGCGTCTCATCACGGGATGATGATCGTCAATCGCAATGATTACCAAGACACCCCTGAAGGCCGGTACGGTGTCGGCCACCAGGTGCTTGAATATGCGTCCTTTGATCCTGCAGAAGTTGATGACGTGCTTCAGTTGCTGGACATGCGACACGATTTCTTCGGGGATGGTCTCGTAGCGATCGATGGGGGGGCCAATATTGGCGTGCACACCCTCGAATGGGCGCGACACATGCAGGGATGGGGCAAAGTAGTTGCATTCGAAGCACAGGAGCGGGTGTTTTATGCGCTCGCCGGAAATATCGCCCTGAACAACTGCTTTAACGCCACCGCCCATTACGCGGCTTTGGGGGCGCAGGAAGGCAGCATCACTGTGCCCATGCTGGATTACGGCCAGCCTTCCAGCTTTGGGTCACTTGAACTTCGCAAGAAGAGCCAGAACGAGTTCATCGGCCAGGACATTGATTATTCCGAAGCTGCTGGCAAAAAAGTACGGATGATGACTATTGACGGGCTTGACTTGCCACGTCTTGACTTCATCAAGCTTGACATTGAGGGCATGGAGATTGAAGCGCTGATGGGGGCACTGCAGGCCTTGCAAAAGCACAAACCCATGATGGTGATCGAAGTCATAAAGACCAATCGCTCGGATTTGACGCAACTTCTGGAGCGTTATGGTTACACGACCCGTCCTATGGGCGTCAACATCATCGCGCTCCATTTGACAGATCCCGCCTTGGCCCGTCTGGATTCGACGTCCTGACCTGCGCGGATTTTTCTGTTTTGAAGGTTCCTGTCACGCCTTGTAACCCGCCGGCCCGTCCCAATATCCCTAGAATCCGGTCAGATATAACCGAACACGGGCCTGCCGGGTTCAGGTCTTAAAAGCGAAAATCGACCCTTGGCGAGGATAGTTTTTGACGATTTTGCAGGCCCATCTCTGCATATGGGTCTGGAAAGCGGCAAAAAAAATACCGCTGCAGCTGATTTGCAGACGACGACTTTTGAGCCCCGGCAGACTATTGACAACAACATCCCGCAGCAGAAAGTGGCCGCATGGTTCCGCACCTCATCACCGCCCTGAACGGCCCCATCAACGAACTCGAACAACGTGTCCTGGACTCCACCCCTGCCATCGAGCGCTGGTTCCGGCTGGAGTGGATGGAGCACACGCCGCCTTTTTACAGCTCGGTCGACATCCGTAACGCCGGCTTCAAGCTCGCTCCGGTCGACACCAACCTCTATCCCGGCGGCTGGAACAACCTGACGCCCGAGATGCTGCCGCTGGCGGTGCAGGCCGCCATGGCCGCGATCGAAAAAATCTGCCCCGAGGCGCGTAACCTGCTGGTTGTGCCCGAGAACCACACGCGCAACAGCTTTTACCTGTCCAACGTGCTGCAGCTCAAGCGCATCTTTCACCAGGCTGGTCTCAATGTGCGCTTTGGTTCGCTGAGCTCCGACATCAAGGAGCCCACCACGCTGAACCTGCCGACCGGAGAGACCATCACGATCGAGCCGCTGATCCGGACCGACCGCCGCCTGGGGCTGAAAGATTTCGACCCCTGCACCATTTTGCTGAACAATGACTTGTCGGCCGGCATCCCCGGCATCCTGGAAGACCTGAACGAGCAATACCTGTTGCCGCCGCTGCACGCCGGCTGGTCGGTGCGCCGCAAGTCGCGGCACTTCAAGGCCTACGAGGAAGTTTCCAAGCGTTTCGGCAAGCTGCTGGGCATAGACCCCTGGCTCATCAATCCCATGTACGCCCAGTGCGGTGAAGTCAACTTTGCCGAAGAAACCGGCATGGAGTGCCTCACCACCAACGTCGATGCGCTGCTGACCAAAATCAAGCGCAAATACAAGGAATACGGCATCAACGAAAAGCCTTTTGTCGTCGTCAAGGCGGACAACGGCACCTACGGCATGGGCATCATGACGGTGCGCGACGTGAAAGACCTGGACGCGCTGAACCGCAAGACAAAAAACAAGATGAGCACGACGAAAGACGGCCAGCCGCTGTCCGAAGTGATCATCCAGGAAGGCGTGCTGACCAACGAACGTGTCAATGACGCGGTGGCAGAGCCTGTGGTCTACATGATGGACCGCTACGTGGTGGGCGGCTTTTACCGCGTGCATGCCGAGCGCGGCGTGGACGAAAACCTCAATGCGCCCGGCGCCAGCTTTGTGCCGCTGGCCTTTGCCGACAGCGGCCGCCTGCCGCAGCCCGGCGAGAAGCCCGGCTCCAGCAGCCCCAACCGCTTCTATATGTATGGCGTGATCGCCCGTTTGGCCATGTTGGCCGCCAGTTACGAGCTCGAAGCCACCGACCCCGACGCCGAGGTGTATGACTAACACCCCTATCGTCCTCACTTCGCTACGCTTCGTGTAGTGCCGTTTCCCCTTGCAGGGGACGCCGCAAGGCATCCGGCAAAGCCGGCCTGCCTGCGGCCGCTTGGAAAGTCGGGGAGCTTGTATCCCCCGAAACGGCCCGAATTAGGAGTCTTTTAGGCCTCTAGCCCAGACGGGCCGTGCGCAACCAGCTATTAAAAAAATAGCGCCCACAATTCGCCTGTCTGTGCTGGCTTCCCTGGTGCTCGCGGGCCCGCTTTGTTACAAGTTGTTGCGGTGCAACAAAATCGGGATTAGTTGGATTTAGGGATGTCCGCCGACTTGCAAGCCGGGTACCTGGGCGCAAAATAGCGTTCCCAAAGGTAACCATTCCCGCCGCTTTGGACCCGCTTGAACGGGCCGAGTGCAAAGACGGGAAGTTTTTGTGTCCAGTAAAAAATCATCACTCGCGGCGCTCACCCTGGGCGCCATTGGTGTCGTCTACGGCGACATCGGAACCAGCGTCCTGTATGCCGTCAAGGAAGTTTTCGGTTCCGGGCATGTTCCCTTTACCCCCGACAACGTCTACGGCATCCTGTCCATCTTCTTCTGGACGCTGACTGTCATTGTCTCGATCAAGTATGTGGCGCTGGTGCTGCGCGCCGACAACAACGGCGAAGGCGGCCTGATCGCCATGCTGGCGCTGGCCTCCACCGCGGTGAAAGACAAGCCCCAGCTGCGCAAGACCTTGCTGATCGTCGGCATTTTCGGCACATCCCTGTTCTATGGCGATGGCGTCATCACGCCGGCCATCTCGGTGCTGTCGGCCGTTGAAGGCCTGGAGGTCGTCTCGCCAGCCTTCAAGCAGGGCGTGATCCCGATCACCCTGGTCATTTTGTTTGCCCTTTTTGCGGTGCAAAAGCACGGCACGGCGGGCATCGGCAAATTTTTCGGCCCCATCACGCTGATCTGGTTTGGCGTGCTGGCGCTGTTGGGCATTTCGCAGATCGTGACCCATCCCGAAATCCTGGTAGCGGTCAGCCCGCACTACGCGGTGATGTTCATGTGGGCCAACCCCGGCACCACCTTCATCATTCTGGGCGCGGTCGTGCTGTGCGTGACCGGCGCCGAGGCGCTTTACGCCGACCTCGGCCATTTCGGTAAAAAACCGATTCGCCTGGCGTGGTTTTCCGTGGTCATGCCTTCGCTGGTGCTTAATTATTTCGGCCAGGGCGCGCTGCTTATCGGCAACCCTGCCGCGGTGAAGAACCCGTTTTTCCTGATGGCGCCCGAGTGGGCGCTACTGCCGCTGGTGGGCCTGGCCACCATGGCCACCGTCATTGCCTCGCAGGCGCTGATCACCGGCGCCTTCAGCGTGACCAAGCAGGCCATCCAGATGGGCTATCTGCCGCGCCTCAACATCCAGCACACCAGCGTGCGCGACACCGGCCAGATCTACATGCCTTTCGTCAACTGGGGCCTCTTTATCACCATCGTGCTTGCGGTGGTGATGTTCCGCTCCTCCAGCAACCTGGCGGCCGCTTATGGCATTGCGGTGTGCACAGACATGCTGATCACCACCATCCTGACTTTCTACGTGATCCGCTACGGCTGGAAGTACCCGCTGAGCTTGTGCATTGCGGCCACCGGCATCTTCTTCCTGGTCGACTTCGCGTTCTTCGCCTCCAACCTCATGAAGCTGTTCGCCGGAGGCTGGTTCCCGCTATTGATCGGCGGCGCGGTCTTCACGCTGATGATCACCTGGAAGGAAGGCCGCCACCTGCTCAATGAAAAGCTGCGAGCCGATGCGATCGACTTACCCAGCTTCCTGGACGCCGTCTTCGTCAGCCCGCCGGCCCGTGTCGAAGGCACAGCCGTATTCCTGACGGCCGAGCCCGGCAGCGTGCCCAATGCGCTGCTGCACAACCTCAAACACAACAAGGTGCTGCATGAGCAGAATCTGTTCGTGACGGTGCGCAACCACGAAATCCCCTGGATCGGTATGAACAAGCGCCTTGAAATTGAATCATTGGGCCACGACTGCTGGCAGGTCAATGTGCACTACGGCTTCAAGAACGACCTGGACCTGCCCAAGGCCCTGCAGCAGATCAAGGGCCGGGGCTGCGAGCTCGAAGCCATGACGACCAGCTACTTCCTCTCGCGCGACACGGTGATCCCGACCATCGGCAGCGGCATGGCGCCCTGGCGTGAGAAGCTGTTTGCGCAGATGCACCACAACGCCAGCGGTGCCGCCGACTTCCTGAACCTGCCGAACAACTCCGTGGTGGAGCTGGGCAGCAAGATCGAAATCTGAACATTTACCCAAGAATTTTGCCTCGAGGCCAATAGTGACGGGCGCAACCAGCTATTGAATTGATAGCGATCGCGCTTCTTCCGTGGCTGGGGCAGCTTTACCCGGGTCCCTGTCCTGGCCTGTTGCCAATCCGGCGCCCGGATAGCAGAAAATACTGTCATGACTCTCAAAGCTGCCAAACCCACACGCTTCTGGTCCGACTTGAAGAGTCCTGACTTTGCCGGCTCGGATTTGGCCCGCTGCATCGCAGTACTGCCGATGGCGGCGATTGAGCAGCATGGCCCGCACCTGCCGCTCAATGTGGATGCGACGTTGGTGGATGGCGTGATTGCAGCCGCCTTGCCGCATTTACCCCCAACACAGCCGGTACTGTTTTTGCCCACGCAATCGGTGGGCTTTAGTCCCGAGCACACCCGCTTCGCCGGAACGCTCACGCTGAAAGCCGAAACGGTGATCCGGCTCTGGACCGAGCTGGCCGAGTCGGTCGCGCAGACGGGCGTCAAAAAACTGGTGCTGCTCAATTCGCACGGCGGCCAGGTTGGCCTGCTGGATGTGGTGGCGCGCGACCTGCGGGCCCGGCTGGGCATGCTGGTCTACAGCGTGAACTGGTTCAACCTGCCGCTCACGGGTGACGATGGCAAGCCGGTGAATGATTTGTTCAGTGCTGAGGAGCACCGCTTCGGCATCCACGCCGGCGAGATCGAAACTTCCATGATGCTGGCCCTCAAGCCGGATCAGGTCGACATGGCCAAGGCGCAGAACTTTCACTCCACTTCGAAGGACAGAGCGGCGAAGTTCAGCATCCTGGGGGACGGCCGCAGCGCCAAGCTGGCCTGGCAGATGCAGGATTACAACCCGCAAGGCGCGGTGGGTAACGCAGCCGTTGCCACCGCCGACAAAGGCCGTGCCTTGCTCGGCGCCGCGGGCCGCAGCCTGGCGCGGCTGCTGGTAGAGATCGACCAGCTGCCGGCCGATACGCTGAGCGATAAAACCGCGTTCTAGGCTTTTGCAAGCGGGCAGTTAGCGCAGGATCACGGTCTGGCGCTTCCACGCGGCGTCTTGTGAGCGCGCGAAGGCCGCCAGCGTTCCCGGGTCACCGGCCTGTTTCTCGGCCGTCAAGCTGTCCATGCGTGCCACCTCGAAACTGCGGCGCAGGCGCCCGGCAATGCGGGTCTCGCGGGCCAGCAGCATGTGAGGCGTGCCGCGCACCCAGCCGGCAAATTCCACATAGCCCAATTCGGGGCCGTTGCTGGCGGGCGGCAGCACCTCAATCGTCCATTGCCCGGATTTCTTGCGAAACACCCACAGTTCGCGCCAGGCGTCCAGCGGCTGCACCGCGAGCGCCAGGGCCTGGCCATCCGGGTGGGCGCTGGCGGACGCGGTCCACACGATGCCGTAGGTGCAGCGCCTGGCCACGGCCTCCTTGCCGGGTTTGCCGTCGGCCTTGCTTTCATACAGTGCCACGCAGGTTTCGCCGGCCTGGCCCGTCTCGGTGGCTAACGCCAGTTTGGCGAAGCGGGGAAGCGCGGTTTCAGCGCCCCATCGCGAGGCGCCCACGCGAATCGCCGCGTCGTTGTAGTCCTGCCTGTCGTTGTCCGTCAGCTCCAGCTTGTTCACCGCCGCGAGTTCCGCCAGGGCGCGCTGGGCGGCTGCCGTGGGCGCTTCGGCCCGGCGCGCCTGCTCGAACGCCAGGCTGGCGTGCACGCCGGCACGGCGCAGGCGCAAACGGTTTTTGCTGACTTCGGGCAACTGGGCGAACTGGGCGGCGCTGACCTTGTCCAGTACTTCGGCGCGCCACTGGTCTTGCGTGAAGCGGTCCTGCGGGTGCAGATCGGGGCTCATGCAGTCAGGGCGGGTCACAGCCAGCGCGGCACGTGCGCGCTGCTCGGCGTCGGATGGCAGCGCCAGCACGCGGCGAAAAGCCTCGCCGTTGTAGCAAAGCTGCATGCTTCCGTTCTGCTCATAACCCTTGAAGCTCACACCATAAAAGGTGGCCACTTCCATGTGCGCAGAGATCACGTCACTCGTGGCCTTGCCGTGCTTCATGGAGGCGCGACGCGCCAGGCGTTCGGCCATGGTGCCCAACGCATCAAAGGCTTCCGCTCCTATGGCATCTGCCGGCGCAGCCTTGAGGTAAGCGGCCGTGTACGCAATGCCCAGGGCTTCAGCGCCCGGGCTTTCGCGCAGGAAGCGCACCACCGAAAGGAGCTGGGGCGCGTCCTCGGGCTGCAGCGAGACCGTGCGCACCTGGCTTACGTGGATGAAGCCCGCACGTTCGCGCCTGTGGTCGTAGACCTGCAGGTAGTCCATGCGCTGGCCGCGGATCTCGAGCGCGTCGCCTTGCCACAGGGCGGCCTGCTGCGCGGCCGAATCACGCGGTGCGGCGCGCAGGGTGGCCTGGTCCTGCGTCACGATGGCCAAGGTCAGAAGTGCGGTGGTAATCATTATTCGGCCTCTTTGTCGTCGTTGTCTTGCGTGCCGGCGTCGCGCGGCGCTTGCGCCACGGTGCGGCCGGCCTTGGGCGCGCCGCCCAGCAGGCCCGCGCCCACAAAGCCGCCGCTGGTGGAGGGCGGGGCGATGATCACGGTGATCTTGTCGCTCAGCTTGTCGGCCATGGTCTTCTGGATCAGCAGCGGGTGGCGCGTGATCAACACGCCTTCACGTGCCATCTGCTCGCTGTTGATCTTGCCCACGCGGTCCAGCCGGTAAGCTTCGGCATCCGCCAGTTTCTGGCGCGAATCGGCTTCGCCCGATGCCTCGATGCGCCGCGCCTGGGCGCTGCCTTCGGCCGTGCGGATGCGCGACTGTTTGTCGGCTTCGGCTTCCAGCTGGCGCTGCTCGATCTGCTTTTGCTTGAAGGGCAGGACATGCTTCATGGCTTCTTCCTGCGCTTTGGCTGCAATCACCTGTTCGCTGGCGGCGGCCTGTGCATTGGTTTCGCGGCGTACTTTTTCGGCCATCGCATCCAGCTCGGTTTCCTTGACGCGCTTTTCCTTCAGGGCCAGCGTGTAGCGCATCTTTTCCGTGGCCAGCTCTTCGGCCAACAGCTTGTCCATACCCTGGCGGTAGTCGGCAGGCAAGTCCACCTTGCCCATCTGCACCGTGCGCAGCAGGATGCCGTCGGCCGCGAGCTTGGGTTTGAGTTCGGCTTCGATAAGCTGCTGGATTTCGGCACGCTTGCTCGAGAAAATTTCCCGCACGGTGTAGCGCGTGAATGTCTTGTAGATCACGCCTTGCACGGCGGGCTGCACGATCTGGCCTGCGATGTCGTCAGGCAGGTTTTTCGACAGCGCGTTGACCCTTGCCGGGTCCAGTGCATAACGCACCGTGAGGTCCACACCCAGGGACATGCCTTCGATCGACTGGAAGGGTGAAGGGCCGTCGGCACGGCTGCTGCCTTCGGGACGGTAGACCTGGTCGCGCAGCGAGAAGGTGCGCACTTCGTGCAGGCCGGGCAGCAGCAGCAGGGAGCCTTCGCGGAATTCGTCGACACCGCCGGTCAACTGGTTGGTGCGAATCGCCACGTCGCCGCGCGCCACCGACTCCAGGGGAGGGTGCACCCACAGCAGGTAGCCGACCGCGCCCGCCGCGGCGGTGGCGATCATCAAGCCGCTGGCGCTGGCGGCGCGCTGTACCCCTGTGGCAGCGATACGGCGGGTGCTGCGCACCCCCCTGGAAAAGATGGCGCGGATGCGCAGGGAAATGCGGCTAAGGCGTGGGTTCATGATGGGCTCCTCCGGTTGGTTTGGCGAGAGGCGCGGGTTGCGCTTTCTCTGGCCTCCATTGTTCGAATCGGGCCCGGAGCATTCAATGCGCCTGCGCGGTGTCTTTGCACGGTTTGGCGGCGGCAACCTTCCGCCAACGGAAGAAACACTCACACGGCCTGGCGCAGGCCACACCCATAATGGCGGCACCCCATCCTCTTGAGGCCTCATGACCAAAATTGCCGTGATTGAAGACGACCTGCCCATGAGCAACCAGCTCAAGGGCTGGATTGAATCGGCCCGTCCGGGCATCCAGGTCGACCAGTGGTTCAACCGCGACGATGCCGAGGCCGCCGTTGCCCGCGAAGGCTATGACGCCGTGGTGCTGGACATCGAACTGGGGCGCGAACGCCATGCCGGCGTGGCCATCATCAACGCCATCAACAAGCAGCGGCAGGGTACGCCAGTGCTGGTGGTGTCCGCCATGCCGGCCGCCATCTACCGCAGCATCATGAAAGCCCTGGACGCCTGGGACTATCTGCAAAAAACCACGTTTGAGGAGGCCGACTTCATCGAGACCTTCCTGGACATCCTGCGCACCGCCAAGGCCAAACCCCTAGGCAGGGCGCCAGCCGGCGACAGCCAGGAGCTGCAGCTGGACCCGCTGCGCCAGAACACCGCCATCTGGCGCGGCCAGCGTGTGAACCTGCCGCTGACCGCGCAACGCATCCTGGCGGCGCTGCACGCGCGCCGCGGCGAGGTCGTGAGTTACGACGACCTCTACCAGGTGGTCAAGAGCGGCCGCAACCGCGACAACATCCGCAAGCACGTCAGCACGATTCGCGACGCGTTCAAGGAAATCGATGCGGCCTTTGACGGCATTGAAAACATCCCGATGCGCGGCTTTCGCTGGGCCGAGGCGCCGGAGCCCCCGCGCGGCAGAGGCAAGGCGTGAAGCTGCCCACCCGCCTGGATGTCGAGCGCCTGCTGCCGGCGCGCGTGCCCTTCGGCCTGCGCGTATTTTTTCGCGGCGCTTTTTTCCTGCTGGCATTGGCCACCGTCGCCCTTGCTATCGCCGTGTTGCAAGACGAAAAGGAGCGCAGCTACCGAAATTACCAGGACGGCTTTCGCAAGAACCAGGCGCAGATCGCCGCCAAGCTGCGCCATCCCACGGGCCAGCTGGTGCTGCTTAACCCCACCGCCTACGAGCATGAGGTGACGCCGCTGCGCCCGTTGGTACTGCCTTTTTCGGCCCTTGATTTCGACGATCGCAACAAGGCCCAGCAGGCAGTGGAGATGGCCGGCTGCCTGGTGCAATACCCCGATGCGGCGTCGATGTGCGTGGCCGTCGGCAACAACCCCTTTGCCGGCGGTTTTCTCTATGCCGTCGGCAGCTTCAACAGCGGACCCCTGGTGTCGCACACCTCCGGAACGCTGGATTTAAGCCAGGCGCACCGCGCCCGCATCACGGTCGACATGCGCGGGCAGCGCTACCGCTGGATCGCGCCTTTCCAGGCCATGCAGGCGATGGACGAGGGCCGCAACGCCTCGCCTTTTGCCAATGCCAGGGGCCGGCTGGTGGGCTTTGCCGATGAGGGCCCGATCACGCCGGCCAGCCGGCCCGTGCGCGACTTTCGCGGCTGGCTTTGGCAAGACAGCCGCTGCGTGGACGGCACTCTGGCGGCAGACCCGGATTGCGCCCGGCGTGCCTTTGTCAGCGTACGCCTGCCGGTTGAGCTGTTTCGCGAAGCCCTGTTTGCCAAAGGGCCTGCGGGCATCGTCTGGCCACCGGCCGACCTGGACCAGATCAAGGTGCAGGTGGAAATGCTGGCCCCCGGCGAGGGAAGGCCGCTGTTCGACAGCAATGCCGGGGGCGCCACCGCGCCTTTTTCATGGTCTGAGCTGACCCCTTTGCTGCTGCCCGGCGAGAAGCTGCGCATCCGCAGGATGGGCAGCGCGGGTGTCAGCTCGGACGTCGTGTCGCTGTCCGGCGCGGAGACGACGGAGCGGTCCTCGCCCCTGATTGCCTGGTTGATACGCCGGCTGCAAGTGGATGGTTATGACGCACCCGTCACGAGCGCCGACATCATCAGCACCCCGCTCGGGCGTTATGAACTCTCGCTGACCGGTGACATTCGCAGCGTCAACAAGGCCCTCACGGCCGTGGCCACCCGCGTGTCGTGGTTTGTGGGCGGCATGCTGCTGGCTATCTTTGTGACCTGGCTGGCCATTGAGCTGCGTATCGTCCGCCGCATCACCGAACTCACCCGCCGCGCGGCCACCGTGTCCAAGGGCGTGCGTGCCAGCGACAACCTGGCAACGGTGGACCTGGCCGACCTGCGCGGCAGCGACGAGCTGGGTGTGCTGGCCGGCGGCTTGCAGGACCTGCTGCAGCGCGTCAACGAAGACGTGCGCCGCGAGCAGATTCGGGTTGCCCAGGAAAAAGACACCTGGCACGCGGTAGGCCATGAAATCATGTCGCCCCTGCAAACGCTCATGGTGCTGCACGGAAGCGCCGACGACCCTGCGCACCGTTACATCAGCCGCATGCAGCAGGCCGTGCGCGTGCTCTACGGCAGCGCATCGCCCAGTGAAGCCTTTGAATCCACCGCGCTCAATGTGCAGACGCTGGATGCCAATGAGTTCCTGAGCCATGTGGCGCGCAACGCTGCGGCCGCGGGCATTCCCGGTGTGGCCTTTGATCCGCTGGCGCAGCCGGTCAGGGTGCGTGCTGACGAGTATTCGCTGGAAGATGTCGTGTCGCATGTGCTGCGCAATGCTGATCGCTACCGTTTGCCCGGCAGCCTGATCCGCATCACGCTGACGCGGCAGGCACAGGAGGGCACCGCGCCCGAGGCAGTGATCAGCATCAGCAACCAGGGCCCGCAGATCGAGACCGGCATGTTGGAAAAGGTTTTCGAATATGGCGTGTCTGACCAGCCCGACACGGACGCAACAGGTCAGCGCGGGCAGGGCCTGTTTGTCGCCAAAACCTATATGGCCAAGATGGGCGGCACCATCACCGCGCACAACCTGGACAGCGGCGTTTGCCTGGAGTTACGCCTGCAGTGCGCTGTCGGCTGATCCCTGATTCCATTGCTAATTCACGGCAAGGCGGCGTAACGACCTATCGCCGCGAATTAGCAATGGAATAAAAATCAAAGCCCCCAGTGAGCGGTAACTCGCTGGAGGCCTTGTCTTGCCAAGCGGACCGGTAAGCCCGCTGCCATGGAAGAAAGTATCTCCCGGGTGGGGCCGAATAATTTGCCTGATTTGCTGTTGAATTTCCCATAAACAGATAAAAAATCTGTGAAATAGGAAATTTCAGATAAATTACCTGAATGGACACTTTAGACCGGAAAATCCTTCAGGTCTTGCAGGCTGACGCGCGTACCAGTCTGCAAGACATCGGCCAGGCCGTGGGCCTGAGCCCTTCGCCCTGCTGGGGCCGCATCAAGAAGATGGAGGAAGCCGGCGTGATTGAGGGCTATACCGTGCGGCTCAATGCGCAGGCGCTGGGCCTGGGCGACACGGTGATGGTGCAGGTCACGCTCGACAGCCACTCCGACAACACGCTGGAAAAGTTCGGTGAAACGCTGGCGGCGATTCCCGAAGTGATCGAGGCTTATCTGGTGTCCGGTGAATACGACTACCTGCTGCGCATTGCCGTGCACGACACCAAGGACTACGAGCGCCTGCTGCGCGAGCGGCTCTACAAGATCAAAGGCATACGCCACAGCAAATCCAGTTTTGTACTGCGCACGCTGAAGAAGGCCGACCTGCCGCTGCTGCCAGGCTGAGCCAGGCGAAGGTCAGCGCTGACAGTGGTCGGTGGGGCCGGCTGACAGCTGCGCGGACCTCACCCGCCCACACTGACGAATGCCCCGCACCAAGCAGGGCGCTGGCATTGCCGTCATTTCATCAGGGGGTTTTATGCGATCGATTGCCCGTCAACGCGTCTGGCATGTTCTGCTGCTGTGCGCGGCATGCGCCTGTACGCTGGCCGCGTGCGGCGACACCGCCCTGTTGCCGCCGGAGGCCGGTATGGGAGCCAATCCAACCCTGCCCAAACCCAGCAAGACCCTGTTTCCCACGGTGAACATTGCGCCGGCCAAGGGCTGGCCCGAGGGTGCTATGCCCACGCCCATGGCGGGCCTGGGCGTGACGGCCCTGGCTGGCGGTCTGGACCATCCGCGCTGGGTCTACGTGCTACCTAACGGCGACGTGCTGGTGGCTGAAAGCAATGCGCCACCCAAGCCGGAAGATGGCAAGGGCATCCGCGGCTGGTTCATGAAAAAGGTGATGGGCCGGGCCGGCGCCGGCGCGCCCACGGCCAACCGCATCACCCTGCTGCGCGACGCCGACGGCGACGGAAAGGCCGAAAGCCGCAGCGTGTTTCTGGAAAACCTCAACTCGCCTTTCGGCATGGTGCTGGTGGGCAATGATTTCTACGTGGCCAACACCGATGCTGTTGTGCGCTTTCCTTACCAGCCGGGCCAGACCCGCATCACGGCGGCGCCCGTCAAGGTGGTGGACCTGCCGGCCGGCCCCATCAACCACCACTGGACCAAAAATATCATTGCCAGTCCGGACGGCAGCAAGCTGTATGTCACCGTCGGCTCCAACAGCAATGTGGGCGAACGCGGCATGGAGGCCGAAACTGGCCGCGCCGCCATCTGGGAGGTCGATGCCAAAACCGGCAGCCACCGCGTGTTTGCCTCTGGCCTGCGCAATCCGAACGGCATGGGTTGGGCACCCGGCAGCGGCGCACTCTGGACGGTGGTGAACGAGCGCGACGAGATCGGCAGCGACCTCGTGCCCGACTACCTGACTTCGGTGCGCGATGGTGTGTTTTACGGCTGGCCCTACAGCTATTACGGCCGGCACGTGGACGACCGCGTCAAGCCGCCGCGTCCGGACCTGGTGGCGCAAGCGGTTTCACCCGACTACGCGCTGGGCTCCCATGTCGCGCCATTGGGCATGGTGTTTTCAGAAGGCAATGCGCTGCCGCCATCACTGGCCATGGGAGTTTTTATCGGTGAACACGGTTCCTGGAACCGCGTGCCGCACAGCGGGTACAAGGTGGTGTTCGTGCCTTTTCGCCAGGGCTTGCCGGCCGGTTTGCCGGTGGATGTGCTCACGGGTTTCCTGAGCCCCGAAGGCCATGCCTACGGCCGGCCGGTGGGCGTGGCGATGGACAAGCGCGGCGCGCTGCTGGTGGCTGACGATGTGGGCAACGTGGTCTGGCGGGTGAGCGCTAGCCAGCCGAAATAGAAGGTCGGGATGTTTTAAGAGAAAAATGCCCGTAGCCCATATGTGACGAGCGCAAGCAGCTATTGATTTAATAGCAATCGTGCCGCCCGTAATCGCTTCAAGCGGGTGGCAACACCATGTCGGCGGTACCCGGGCAGACCCAGCGGGGGTGTTCCCGCGAAGTGTCTATGCACCCGCCCGATGCATACACGCCCTTGGGTTCACGCATGCGCAGCATCAGTTCCAGGATTCGCGCCGTCTCGGTCGGGTCGGCGCTGGAGGCCTTGACGCCGGCTTCCACGATGCCTTCATTGATACGTAACTCGCCGGCTTCGTCGGTGTAGGTGGCATGCCGCCAGTGAAACAGCTCCAGGCATTTGGCCGTCAGGGTGTAGGGCTGCTCGCGCTTCCAGAAGTTGGTGAACTGCCCATTGCCGATGTAGAACACCCAGGAACCTTCATAACCCGAAACGTCCGAGGAGTGTTCATCGGGGTTTCGGAACCATAGCCGGTCGCCGGGCACGTAATACCTGGGCGGCAGGGGTTGCTCCATCGTGCCGTATTCGCGCAGGAACACGTCGTGGAACTTTCCCGACATGATGGCGCGGCGCTCCCAGCGCTGCTGCAGCGCGGCCAGCAACGGCGGGTTGCAGGTTTCGAGTTCCTGCGCGATGGCCAGCAGGATCACATATTCGGTCGCGCGGTAGCAGGAAAAGGAATACAGCTTGCCCGAGGCCTCGGGTTGGGTGGCTTTTTCCAGGGCGGGAATCAGTGCGTGACCGGGCCTGACGGTAAAGCCAGCGTCTTCCGAGTAGACCCAGCAGTCCTCCGGCCGGTTGACTTCGGTGGTGTGGAATTCCAGCGCCGTCCTGCGTGCGGCCAGCACGATGTTTCGGCGTATGCGCACTGCCGATGCCAGCTCCGCATGGCTGGGAAATTCGAAGGCGACCGGGCTCAGCAGCATGGCCAGAAGAATCTCTCGTTCCAGGTCTTCGCTGTTGTTCAGCGTATCCAGCTGCAGCCGTTCTGCCAGGTCCAGGGTGTCCAGGCCGGGCGCCCATTGCGCCGTCAGCGCCACGGGCAGGCAAAAACGCCGTGCGGCGCCGGCTCCTGCGCGAGGGGGCAGCTCGGTGGTTTCCACGGCATCCTGCAGGCCGAGCTGCTCAAGCTGCACCAGGAAGCTGTAACTGGAAGCGGCCAGCGCATCGGCGCTGTCAGTGCACAGAACAATGCCCACAGGGTGCGGGCCGGCGGCAGAAGAGTGAGGTGCGGCGGTCATGCTGCCAAAGAGTATCTTTGCTTGACGCAGTCCCGGCAATGGTGGAAATACCACGGAAGCCGGTGAAAGATTTGCGTCAGGCGTAGGTAATCCAGCTTGCGTGTTCCGGCGCATCCAGGTGCGGCAGCGTGTTGTAGGTCACCAGCATGTGGCGCTTGGGTGTGAACGCAAACTCCGTGACCGAGCAATTGCGGATGCGCAGGTTGAGCTCAATCGTGGTTTCGGGGCTGGTGCCCAGCACATGGCCGACGGCGGTCGAGATAGGCCCGCCGCTCGAAACCAGCAGCACGTTGCCGGTGTGTGTGGTGCGCACATGGTCCAGCACATCGGTCACGCCCGCGACAAATTCGGTATAGCTGGGCATGCCCTTGGGGCTGACCACACCGGCCATCCACTGTGCCAGCCCGTCACGCAGCAGCCGGAAGTGGCCGCGGTATTCCTCGGGCGTGGCAGGTTTTTCGAGCTTGTGCGGGTGGATGGCGCCGATGACTGCGTGGCTGTCATATTCATTGAGCCCGGGGCGCTGTGTGGCTTGCATGGTGACACCCATGCCCTCACAGATCCCGGCAAAAGTATTGATCTGCCGTTGCAGCGTGCCGGTGAAAGCGGCGTCAAAGGTGACGCCCTTGTACTTGAAGTACTCGCCCAGACGCACGCTTTGCTGGTGCCCCATGGGGCTGAGCACGTCGTAGTCGTCTTCGCCAAATGAGGCCTGGCCGTGGCGCACGAGGTAGAGGGTTCCCATGGCTGGAATTGTGTCGTGCGTGGCAACTGCGGCCAGTCACGCGTGCGACCAGTGCCGGTACCCAAAGGCCAATCCAGCCGGGGCCGCGGAACCGGCTTTGCCGGGCCGCAGGCGCAGCGCCCCCTCGGGGGGGCAGCGCACTACGCGAAGCGAGAAGCGTGGGGGCCGGCAGTTAGCACCTTCGTGACAGTCGCCGTGTCCACATTGCCGCCGCACAAGGTGGTGCCTACCACCAGGCCCTTGAGCTGGCTCCGCTCCTGCATGGCAGCGGCAAAGCTCGCCGCACCCGCGCCTTCGGCCACGTTGTGTGTATCGGCATAAAGGTCGCGCATGGCCTGGGCCACTTCGTCGTCCGTCACTTTCACGATGCGCTCCACGTGCGGCAGCAAGACATCCAGCGCGGCCTGGTCCGCGACGCGGCAGGCCATGCCGTCGGCCAGGTAGGTGGTTACCGGGGCTTCAATCACGCGCCCTGCGGCCAGCGAGTCGGCGTAGGTGGTGGCGTGCGCGCTGACCACGCCCACGATGTGCAGCTTGCGGCCCAGCGCCAGCTTGGCTGCAATGGCCGAACACGCGCCAGAGCCCTGGCCTATCGGCACATACACCACGTCGAGTTGCGGCACCGCCAGCATGAATTCCCACCAGTACGTGCTGACGCCGCGCAGTAAATCCGCATGAAAGCTCGGCACCATGTGGGCGCCGCGTTCGGCAGCCAGCCTCTTCGCAAACTCGCGGCTTTCCTGGAAGTCGTTGCCGTGCTCGATCAGTGTGACGCCCAGTGCGCGCATGGCGGCGTTTTTTTCCACCGAATTGCCATGCGGAACCACGATGGTGCAAGGCACGCCGTGCGCGCGGGCGGCCCAGCCTATGCTCTGGCCGTGGTTGCCGCGTGTGGCGCTGATGGCTTCCTTCGGCAGCTCGCCGCGTTGCTTGAGCGCCTCAAAGTAAGTGAGCCCGCCGCGCAGCTTGAACGCGCCCACCGGTGTGTGGTTCTCGTGCTTGATCCAGCAGTCGGCGCCCAGCCGCTGACTGGACAGGCCCCAGCGGTACTGCGGCGTGGCCTGGAATTCGCGGTAGACGACTCGCGCCGCGTCTTCAATCTCCTGCAGCGAAGGCAGCATGCTGCTGCCCAGCTCCGGCGCGCGGTCGAGTACGGCGCTCATGCGGCCACCCGCTTTTCAGTCAGCAGGCGCAGCGCCAGCAAGCCCAGCACGGTGCCCATCACATAGCGCTGCACGCGCATCCAGCTGATGTTGCGGTTGAGGAAACCGGCAATCGCCGCGGCGAAGCAGATCAGCACCGTGTTCACCCCCGTGCTGACGCTGATCTGCACGGCGCCCAGCGTCAGGCTTTGCAGCAGCAGGTCGCCGCGTTCGGGGTGCAAAAACTGCGGGAAGAACGAGAGATAAAACATGGCGACCTTGGGGTTGAGCAGGTTGGTCATAAAACCCATGAGGAAGAGCGTGCGCGGCGGGTCGTGCGGCAGCTCGCGCGTTTCAAAAGGCGCCAAGCCCCCGGGCTTGACTGCCTGCCAGGCCATCCAGAGCAAATAGGCCGCGCCCGCCACCTTGATCGCATCAAAGGCCAGCGGCACGGCCAGCAGCAGTGCGGTTAGCCCGAACGACGCGGCCAGCAGATGGACGACAAACCCCAGCGCCACGCCGCTGAGCGATACCAGCCCGGCGCGGGGGCCCTGGCACAGCGTGCGTGAGATACAGTAAATCATGTTGGGCCCGGGCGTGAGCACCAGCACCAGGGCGGCGAGAGCAAACCAGGCGAGTTCAGTGGACGTCAACATTTCAGGCTCCTTTGGATTCCAGGGTGACGAGGCCGCGCGGCGTCTGCAGCGTGGCGATGAGATTGGGCGGGCCTTGCGAGAGGCCTACGCCGGCCAGCCCTATGGCCTCGTAGCCGCCGCGCAATGCGTCGGGGCGCGGGTGGCTGGCGTGCAGCGATTGCAGCGTGACGCCTGAGGGCGCCATGCCATCGGCCGGATGCACGTCGCCCCACTGGATCAGCGTGGGCAGCGCACCGTAAAACAGCCTCTGACCATCTTCACGCACGGTGATTTTCCAGCTGAGCTGGCCTTGCGGCGTCATGCGCGAGACGTCCAGCGCCTCACCGCGATCCAGCCCCAGGCGGGAAAGCGCCCGCACCGCCGCGCTTACACGGGGCGTCGAGGCGACAAAGTGCGCGAGCTGCGGGCCGGTCTTGCTCAGCCGCAGCTGCAACTCATGATCATCCAGGTCATACCAGCGTCTGGCCGGTGCCGTACGCGGGGTTTGCTTGTCCGGATTGATTGCAATGATTTCGAAATAGGCGCGTGGAAAGGCCTGCGAGGCCACTGTGAAGAGCCGGTTGTGCGTGCCCATCAGCGGATGCTCGCCGCCCGGCCCGGGCGTGATGCCCAGCACGCGTTCGCACCACTGCACGCCTTCGGCGAGGCTGGCCGCCACCACCACGAGGTGGTCGACCTGCGAGGCCAGCGGCGGGAGTGCGGTGCTGCGTTCCATGGTTAGGGCTGGTTCCTAAAGCGTCACGCTTCCGTCAATGCAGGTGACCGATTCGCCGCCCACCCACACCTGGCCGGCTGCATCGCGCTCGATATGCACCTGACCGGCGCGGCCCAGGCAGACACCTTGCGAGGCGGTATAGCGCTCGGGTGCGTGGCCTTCGGCGATCAGCCACTGGGCCAGGCTGGCATTGAGGCTGCCGGTGACGGGGTCTTCGTCGACACCGATGGGAGAGGCGAAGGCCCGCACCTCGAAATCAGGGGTTGTTTCAGGTGCGGAGGCTGCGAACGCCTTGGCTTCGCGGTTGGCGCGAGCAATCAGCGGCGCGGCTTCCTCACGTGGGTAGCGCGCTACCACGCCGACTTTGGCGCCCAGCTTGGCCAGCGCCTTGTGATCGGGCGCCAGTTGCAGCACGGTCTCCGGGCTGTCCAGCAGCAGGCCCAGCCACATCGGGCCGTTGTCCAGGCACTGGGCGGCGAGGATGCTTGTCGCTTTTAATCCCAGTGCGCCGGCTACCTGCGCCAGCAGCGAGGGGCTGGGCGCGGAGCGCTTGAGGGCCGGTGCGGCAAATGCGAGGCGCTTTGTGCCAGTCTCGCGGCGAATCTTCACCAGGCCTACTTTGCACTCCTGCACGATGAAGTCTTTGCTGTGCGCTTGCCCACCGGCTTCCAGCCAGCTGTGGCAACTGCCCAGCGTGGGGTGGCCGGCAAAAGGCAGTTCGCCGCCGGGCGTGAAGATGCGTACGCTGTAATCAGCCGTGGCGTCTGTGGGTGGCAACAGGAAAGTGGTTTCCGAGAGGTTGGTCCACTTGGCAAAACGCTGCATGGCAGCGTCGTCCAGGCCGCTGCCGTCGATTACCACGGCCAGGGGGTTGCCGAAGTAAGGGGTGGGTGTGAACACGTCGACTTGCTTGAATGCGCGCTGCTTCATGGAGTTTCTCGGTTTTCCAGGGTAGGTTTGAAGATTTATGACAAAGGCAGGTCCAGCACGCCGCGCGTGGCGGGCCGTGCCAGGAGGGTTTGGTACCAGCGGTCCAGGTGGGGCCGAATGGGCCGCGGCTGCGGCAAGCCGAACCAGCGGTGCATTTCGCAGCCCAGCGGGATGTCGGCCATGCTGAACTGGTCGCCGCCCATGAACGCATGGTCAGCCAGGTGTGCATCGAGCAGTGTTAGCAGCGCCTCGGTGGCGACGACGGACTGCGCAATCAGTTCTGTATTGCGCTGCTCCGCAGATGTGCGAATCCACTGCACGAAAGCCGTGCGTCCGGCCGGGTTAAAGGTGGTCTGCTGCCAGTCCATCCACTGCTCGGCGGCAAAGCGTTGCGGCAGCGCTGCGGGATAAAAATTGCCTGGCGAGTGCTTGGCGCACAGGTAGCGCACGATGACATTGGATTCCCAGATGAGCACCTCACCGTCTTCCATCAGCGGCACCAGCGCATTCGGGTTCTTGGCCCGGTAATCGGCCTCCTTGACGATACCGAACTGGCCGCCGGCATCGGTGCGCTGCAGCGTCAGGCCCAGTTCCTGCGCGGTCCACACGACTTTTCGAACGTTGATGGAGCTGATGCGCCCCCAAAGATGAAGCATGTCAGACCCCTTTCGCGTTCATCATGCTGCTGCGCGCAGTTGGGGCATGCCGGCAGGCAGTTGTTCGCGGATAGCTGCCGCCAGCGCGGCGATGCCGATGTTGATCTGCTCGACGCTGGACGTGACGAACGAGAGGCGCAGCGTGCGGGCGTCGGCATGGTCGGCGTAGAAGGCCCAGCCGGGCACAAAGGCCACGTTGCGCTCCACGGCCTTGGGCAGCAGGTCGATGGCGTTCATGCCTTCAGGCAGGCGCACCCACAAAAACATACCGCCGGCCGGTGTGTTCCAGCTCACACCTTCGGGCATGCCCTGCTTCATCGCGGCCAGCATCGCGTCGCGCTGTGACTTATAGAGCGCGCGGATGGTCGGCACGTGTCGCTCCAGAAAGTTGTTTTTCATGGTCTCGACCACCATGCGCTGGTTGAAGCCGGGCGTGTGCAGGTCGGCTGCCTGCTTGGCCTGCAGCAGCTTGGGGTAAAGCGATTTGGGCGCGACCATGAAGCCCAGTCGCAAGCCGGGCGCCAGGATTTTGGAAAAGGATCCCATGTACACACAGCCTTCGGGGTTGCGCGCAGTGAGCGGCAGCGGCGGTGGTGTGTCAAACCACAGGTCGCCGTAAGGGTTGTCTTCAACGATGGGCAGACCCAGGCGCGCGGCTTCGGCGCTCAGCGCGGCGCGCCTCGCCTCGCTCATGGTGCGGCCGGTCGGGTTCTGGAAATTGGGCAGGACGTAGAAGAAACGCGCACCGGCGGCTTTGCTGGCCAGGTCGGTGATGTCCACGCCTTCGTCATCGCTGGCCACACCGACGATTTCGGGCTCCATCGGCGTGAAGGCTTGCAGCGCACCGAGGTAGGTGGGTGTTTCCACCAGCACGCGGCTGCCGGCGTCGATCAGTATCTTGGCGATCAAATCCAGCCCCTGCTGCGAGCCGGTGGTGATCAGCACCTGCGCCGGGTCCACATTCCAGGGCAGCATCGCGGCCACCATCTCGCGCAGCGGCGCATAACCTTCGCTGGCCGCGTATTGCAGCGCTGCGTGACCGTCTTCACGCAGCACCTTGTCACAGGCTTCGCGAAAGGCGGCGACCGGAAAGGTCTTGGGCGAAGGCAGGCCACCGGCAAAGCTGATGATGCCGGGCTTCTCGGTGACCTTGAGGATCTCGCGGATCACCGAGGGGTTCATTTTTTTGGCGCGCTGCGCTTGGGTCCATTCCATTTCACTCTCCTCCTGATGGGCTGTCAAAGACAAGCCTGGTCACAAAAATCTTCTGCATGGTTTGAAAAGGTGCCGCCCTGGCGGCTGCCAAAAAGGCAAGAATGATTCGACGCTTTCATTCTGCACCTCCTCCTTGCGCATGTCCCTGTTCCCGCCTCTGCGTTTGCAAGGCGTGGATCAGGCGTCACGATGCACCGGACGTTTCCTGTGTCATTCGCTGTTCCTGTAGATTTGCTTTCAGGTGCGCAAGTCCCCGCGTGACGTATTCCTCTTTTTCACCAACGGGGGCAAAGTAGTGCAGCACCTCCCGGGCGTCTTCAATGCCCTTCAGCCGGGCAATCAGCCATGCAGAAACATATTGCGCGGACATGCAGCCGCCCGCGGTTGCCAGGTTGCCCCTCGCAAAGAAGGCCTGGTTCAGAATGCTCACCCCGGCTGCCTGGACCCAGGGCTTGCTGGTCAAGTCCGTACAAGCCGGCATTTGGCCAACGAGCCCCAGCTTGGCGAGCAAAAAGGTCCCGGAGCACTGCGCCGCGATGAGCTGCCTTTGTGGATTGAGCTGCAGTTGGCCGAGGATGGACGCATCATTGGCAACTTCACGCGTTTTCATTCCGCTGCCTATCAGCACGGCATCGGCCTGGTTGGCTTCCTTCAGGCCGACGTGTGCGTCGATGGTGAGGCCGTTCATGGACGTCACCCGCTCAGTAGGGCTGGCAATGCTGACTTTCCAGCCGGCATCACCCCGCAGTGAAATGCGGCTGAGCATGCCGTAGGCAATCAACGAATCCAGTTCGTTGAAGCCGTCGAAGGTAAGGATGGCGATGTGCATGAAAGCTGTCCTGATACGGGTTAAAAGCGCTACTTGGGTCAGTCCACGATAAACAGTTTGGCGCCCAAAGGCGAGGTCGACCGGTGGGCTTCGGCGCTGTCTGCCACCTGGTAACTCATGCCGGGCAGCAGCACGTGCACACTGCCGTTGTCCAGTTCCGTCTGCAGCTCACCTTCCAGGCAAAGCAGGATGTGGCCTTTGCTGCACCAGTGGTCGGAAACATAACCGGGTGTGTACTCCACCATGCGCACACGCACATCACCGAACTTGCGGGTGCGCCAGAAGGCCTTGCCCTGCAGGGCGGAATGCTCGGTGCGCTCCACGCTGGACCAGTCGGTGGTGCCGAAGGGGATTTCGTTGATTTGCATGCTGCTTACTCCGTGACTGAGACGATGGCTTCAACTTCCACCGCAAAGCCGCGCGGCAGGGAGCCCACGCCGACTGCCGATCGCGCATGGCGGCCCGCGTCGCCGAAGACCTGCACCAGCAGGTCAGAGCAGCCGTTGATGACTTCGGTGTGGCCCATGAAATCGGGCGCCGCATTGACCATGCCCAGCAGCTTGACCACACGCCGCACGCGCGAAAGTTCGCCCAGGGCGGCCTTCATGGTGGCAATCAGGTTCAGTCCGACGTCGTGGGCATGTTTGCGCGCTTCCTCCGCGGTGATCTCGCGCCCGACCTTGGGCACCACAGCCAGGTCTTGCCGCAGCGGCGAGCCCTTGCCCGACAGGTACAGCATGGAACCGTCGAGCACCCAGGCATCGAAGTTACCGCGAGGTGTCACGACGGGCGGCAGGATCAGGCCGAGTTGCTGCAGGCGTTGTTCGGGGGTCATAGATGGTTCCTTGTTGTAGGGGATATCCTGGAAAGCAGTGCAAAAGCAGCGGGCTGCCTCAAGCCCACTTCATGCCCGCTTCCGCTGGTTAGGCGTGATGTGTGCAATGGTGCCGTCGCCATAAGAGCGCAACACCTGTGAGATGACGATGTGAAAACCTTTGTACCACTGCGTGTACTGGCGTTTGGCTTCCAGGTGCTTGGGGTGTGCTGAAAAAACGCGCAGCGATTCTTCGGTCTCCCAGAAGTAAGTGGCATTGGTCAGCACGCCATCCGGCGAACGCCAGGACTCCGCGCCTAGATAGCCCGGCGTGGCATGGGCGGCTTCTTCGATCAGCGCGTCCAGCGTGTGGAACCGCTCGTCGTAGGTGCCGGGTTCAAAGATAAAGGCGGCTGAATACATCACAACTTTCTGGTGTTGAGCAAAGAGCCCGGCTCGGCGGCCCTCACGCGGGCGCCTGACTGCACCGGCATTTTTTTCCCGATGAAAACGGTGGCAATCACGGCCAGCCCGAAGCCGACGGTGACCGCGTCCAGGTGCTCGCCAAGCAGCGGCACAGAAAACAGCATGGACAAAAACGGCTGCACCAACTGCACCTGGCTGACACGCACCGTGCCGCCGAGCGCCAGGCCGCGGTACCAGGCAAAAAATCCCAACCAGGCCGAGAACACCGCCACGTAGGCAAAGCCGGCCCAGGCGCTGGCTTTGAGTGGTGCCTCGGGCCAGCTGAGAAGAGACAGCGGCAAGGTCAGAGGCAGCGAGAGCACCAAGGCCCAGCAGATCACGTGCTCGGCGCGCATGTGCTGGGACAGCCGCGCACCATAGCCGTAACCGACGGCCGCGCACAAACAGGCGGCCAGCAACAAAAGGTCCGCAAAATGGATGGACAGCCCGCCCGCACTGTTTGAGCGCAGCATGGCAAACAGAACCACCAGCGCGCTGCCCAGCGCCGCGCACAGCCAGAAGCCGGCAGACGGACGCTGGCGGTGCAGCAGCGCGCCCACCGCCGCGGTGGCCAGGGGCAGCACGCCGAGGATGACGCTTGCGTGCACGGCTTCCACGTAGCGCATGGCTATCGAGGTGAAGAGCGGAAAGCCAAACACCACGCCGCCCGCGGTGACGGCCAGCGGCAGCCAGTCCTTTCGCTGCGGCAGCGCTGCGCGGGTGGCCAGCAAAAACACCGCCGACAACACGGCCGCCACCGTGGCCCGCCCGAGCGCGATGAAAACGCCCGACATCTGCGGTGCATCGGGCGTGCCCACGGCCAGGCGTGTCATGGGCAGCGTGACGGCAAAAATCACGATGCCCAGCAAGCCGAGACATAGCCCTTTGTTTGTGTCGGCAGATGTGGACGTCATATAAAAAGCATCCAGATGGCGGTGGCCACGAGTACCAGCGCCATGACGCGGTTGAAGCACTGAAGCCGTCGTCCGCTGCCGGACGGGCCGGTCAGCCACTCGCGCAACAAAGACCCGGCGAGCGCGTAAGTGAGGTTGCTGACAAAAGCGTAGGCCAGCATCACAGGTAATACGATGGCCAGCCGCGCGGCCGGCGCCTCGCGGCCGGCAATCCAGCCGCTCACGATGGCCAGCGCCAGCATCCATGCCTTGATGTTGACAAACTGCAGCGCGGCGCCTTGCCAGAAAGTGACGTTCAGACGCGCCGCATCCGCCTCGCTCAACTGGCGCGATTGTGAAATCTTCCAGGCCAGCCACAGCAGGTACGCCACGCCGATGATCTTCACGGCCCAGCTCAGCAATGGCACGGCGAGAACCAGTGCGCCCAGCCCCAGGGCGCATACCAGAAGCAGTGCGCCCCAGCCGACCGGCACCGCGCAGACAAAAGGCAGTGCGCGTTTCAACCCATGGTTGGCTCCCAGTGCGGTTGACAGCGTCGTGTTGGGTCCCGGCGAAAAGCTCATCGCCGTTGCCAGCACCAGTAAGGCCGTAAATTCTTGCCAGTTCATGCTTTCAACTTTATAGTTGAAACCAATACACCACCAGTACAGTTGTTGGTACAAATTCCCAAACTGTATTGGTTAAATTGTCAGCACACATGCCGCCTGCAGGGCGTGCGAAGGCCACACCATGTTGATGAAAACCGCTTCACAGTCCCTGACCGAACAGCTGTCGGTGCGCTTTGCCGAACGCATCCGTAGCCGGCTGTTGGCCCCTGGTGCGCGCCTGCCTTCTGTGCGGCTGTGCGCCGAGCAGCAAGGTGTAAGTGCCTCTACCGTGGTGGCGGCTTATGACCAGTTGCTGGCGCAAGGCCTGGTGGTGGCGCGCAAGAATCGCGGTTTTTTTGTCCGTGATACTTCGCTTAATGCGGTACTGGCGCAGGCCCCCAAAGCGCAGGTGGCTATAAAAAATATAGCAGGCGCAAAAACGGGTACGACCGCGGGCCACGCCCCTCCGGGCGCCTGGAGCACTGCGACCTGGATGGCCACGCGCCAGGCGCCGGTGGATGCGACGGCGCTGATCCGCGGTATGTTCCACAAGGTCAGCAACAAGCCGCAGCCCGGCATGGGCGTGTTTCCATCAGACTGGCTCGAAACCACCTTCATGCCGGCCGCCGTCCGCAAAGTCACCAGCGTCAGCGCGCTGCGGGACTTTTCGCTCCAGTACGGTGAACCCATGGGCGACAGCGGCCTGCGCCGCGCGCTTTCGCAGAAACTCAGTGCACTCAATGTGCACGCCGCGCCCGAGCAGATCATCACCACTGTCGGCGCCACCCATGCCCTGGACATCGTCAGCCGCACGCTGCTGCGTGCCGGGGACTGTGTGATGGTGGAGGAGCCCGGCTGGGCGGTGGAGTTCGCCCGGCTCGACGCTTTAGGCATGCGCATCCTGCCGGTACCGCGCCGCGCCGACGGCCCGGACCTGGCGGTGATGGCCCAATACTGTGAAATCCACCAGCCCAAGCTGTTTGTCAGTGTCAGCGTATTCCACAACCCGACGGGCTATTGCCTCACGCCCGGCAGCGCCCACCGCGTGCTGCAGTTGGCGATGCAACACAACTTCCACATTGTTGAAGACGACACCTACAGCCACCTGGCGCCTGAGCACGCCACGCGGCTATGCGCCCTTGATGGGCTGCAGCGCACGATCTATGTCAGCGGCTTCGCCAAGATCCTGGCACCCGGCTGGCGCGTCGGCTTCATGGCCGCACCCCCCGACCTCGTCGAGCGCCTGCTGGACACCAAACTGCTGGCCACGCTGACCACGCCAGCCCTGCTGGAGAAGGCGCTGGCCTGGTGCATAGATCAGGGCCAGTTACGCCGGCATGCCGAGCGTATTCGCACCCGGCTTGACGGCGCGCGTGCACGCAGCGTCAAATTGGCCCTGGCTCACGGCTGCACATTTGCCGCGGAGCCCGCTGGCCTGTTCGGCTGGGTGGACACAGGCGTCGACACCGATGCGTTGTCCCAGCGCATGCTGGACGAGGGCTACCTGATTGCGCCTGGCGGCTTGTTTCACGCGGCGCGCAAACCCAGCACATTGATGCGCATCAACTTTGCAACCACGCAGGAGGCTGCGTTCTGGAAGGTGTTTGCGCGCTTGCGTGATGCCGTGAGGTAACTTTCCTCCTTCTTTCGCGGCTTGCCCTGGCAGAACGGGGCCGGCAGTGAAGAAGCGATCTTTGAGCGAGCTTGGCGCCGGGTTCGGGCACGCCACGCTGGCCGCCCGGAACGGCCGCGACTATGCGGTTATGTCTCCCGCCCGCCATGCTCCGCGTTGGAGTTCGCCTGGCTTGTTGCGGCTGGGCGTTGCTTTTCCTCCCTTTTTCCTTGTTTTCCTCATCCTCCGGCTTCCCCGTTGGCACTGCCCGGCTACCTATCCCCTTTCGAAAATGACACCCGCTTGGCCGGTAATCGGATAGTCGTTTCTGTTGGTTACGAGTTAACTCTAATTGATCAGCTGTAGATCCTGTTTTTAGTTAATTTCCATTAGTTTCTTCGGGGTTTTTGGTGGATTTCCAATGTTTTAACATGTAACTTAATGTTTCAATTGCTTTGATTGAAGACTGAATTTCAACTAAATACGGACGTTTATGCGATTTTTCTCACGAAATTTTTGTTTTTATTCACATCTATTGCGTTCGTGTGAAGTAATCGAGGCTCAGAAAGTTGATAAGTAACATAAAGTTACGTCTCAAACACATATCGATGCGCATATGTTGCCGGCCCTACATGGATCTGCCTCCGAGCCAGCCATTTGCCGAGAGTCACGAAAGGACGCTACCCATGAAATCTGCCCTGAAACTTTGTATTTTTGCCGTCGGGCTGGTGTTCGGCCAGGCCGTGCTGGCCCAAGCCTCGCCGGTGTCTTCCCAGCTCCTGGCGCAGCGCGTGGAGATGGTGGGCGGCAAGCCCGTGCTCAAGCCTGCCGGCGATGGCAAACCGGGGGATGTCCTTCAGTACAGCGCAACCTACCGCAATACCAGCGCCGCTGCCGCCGGCAAGCTTCTGGCAACCATTCCGGTGCCTCCGGGCACCACCTTTATCGCGGCAAGCGCCGAACCTGCACAGGCCCTGGCCTCAACGGATGGGACCGTCTTCGCACCCATGCCACTGACGCGCATGGTCAAGCAGGCCGACGGCAGCGTGCGCAAAGAGCCTGTTCCCCTGGCTGACTACCGAGCCTTGCGCTGGGAAACCGGCACGTTGGCCGCAGGCGCCAGCACCGTGGTCAGTCTGCGTGTGCGTATCGATTCACCTGCAGTCGCACTGGCTGCCAAACCGTGATGACGGCCAGCTTCCCTCGCAGCTGCGCCTCCCGCCATGCGGGTGGCGCATTTCGCCTTTCCGTTCCCCGTTAATTGTTTGTTGATTCACCGTTGTTAAGTAGCCAGGAGAAAAAGCCATGTATGCCAATCCTTCGAGTCCGCAGCCTTTAGGGTTGCAGCACTTCTTCACCCACTGGATTGTGGGATTGTTTGTCGCGCTTGCGCTGGCTCTGGCCGGTCTGGCGGCCCATGCCGCGCCGCCGCCCGCAGGCACGTCCATCAGCAACCAGGCCTCGGCCACGTATTCGGATGCATCCGGCATTACGCGCACGGTCACGTCGAACGTGGTGCAGACCACGGTGCAGCAGATTGCAAGCTTGACCCTGGCAGCCAACGGCGCGCAGAACGCGACCCCCGGCAGCGTGGTGTACTACCCGCACACCCTGACCAACACGGGTAACGGTACCGACACCTTCAACCTGACCACCAGCAACACCGGTGCGTTCTCGATGGCGAGCGTGCAGATCTTCGCCGACAACGGTAGCGGTTCCCCCACAGGTTCCGCCATCACCTCGACTGGCGCGCTGGCCGCAGGCGGCCTCTTCAAGTACATCGTGGTTGCCACCTTGCCGGGCACGGCTACGGCGGCACAGACCAACACCATCACGGTGACCGGTACCAGCGTATTTGACCCGACGAAAACCCAGTCGAACACCGACGTGACCACGGCCACCACCAACGCGGTCGTCACGCTGACCAAGTCGGCCAGCGTATCCAGCGGCTCCGCCGGCACGGCCATCACCTACACCCTGACCTACACGAACACCGGTAACAGCACGGCCACCGCCGTGGCGATCACCGACGTTCTGCCGGCGGGCCTGACCTATACCGCGGGCTCTGCACGCTGGAGCGTGACCGGCGCCACGGCGCTGAGCGACGGCGGCGCCTCCAGTGGTTCTGCACCCAACACCCTGACTTCGGGCTACACCCTGGGCACCAAGACCTTGCTGGTCACGCTCAACCAGGTGACGGCTGGCCAGTCGGGCACGATTAGTTTCGGCGTGACTGTGGCCGGTGGCACTGCCCCGGGCGTGCTCAACAACACCGCGACGACGTCTTACAACAACGGTGCCACCACGGTAACGGGCGGCTCCAACACGGTGCCGTTCACGGTGCTGCAGACCGGCGCCGTGACACTGACCGGCACTACGGTGCCCGGCCCGGCCGCGCCCGGCTCGACGGTTAGCTTCACCAACACGGTGACCAACACCGGCAACGGCTCCGACACCTTCAACATCACGCTGAGCGCAGGCAACTTCCCGGCAGGCACGACCTTCCAGCTGTTCAAGAGCGACGGTGTCACGCCGCTGGTCGACACCAACAGCGACGGCACGGTTGACACGGGCCCGCTGGCCCCCGCCGCCACCTACAACGTGATTCTCAAGGCTACGCTGCCACCGAACGCGAGCGGTGCCGGCCCCTTCATCATCGCCAAGACGGCCACCTCCGTGTTTGACCCGACCAAGACGGCCACCGCGAACGACCAGCTGACTGCCGTGACCGCTGCATCGGTTGATGCCACCAACAACCTGCCGACCGCTGTGGGCGTTCCCGGCGTGGGCGTATTCGCCAACGGTGAAGGCGCGGCGCAGGTCACCAACACGCTGAATCCCGGCGCCTCGACGGTATTCACCATCGTGGCCAACAACACCGGCCCTTCGCCGGACAGCTACAACCTGGGCGCCAGCACGGTGAACACTTTCGCCAGCGTGACGCTGCCGGCCGGCTGGACCGTCAGCTTCCGCGCCGACGGCGGCGTGGGCAACTGTTCGACCACCGGCGCGACCATCACCAACACCGGCTCCGTGGCCGCCGGCGGCAACGTCGTCGTCTGCGCGGTGGTGGGTGTGCCGGCCGGCTTTGCGGCGGGCACCACGCAGCTGTACTTCCGCACGCTGTCGCCTACGTCGAACGCCTCGGACACGTTGCATGACGCCGTGACCGTGAACGCAGTGCGCCTGGTCACCCTGACGCCTAATGGCGCCGGCCAGACCTACCCAGGCGGCTCCTACGTTTACAGCCACACCCTGACCAACTCCGGCAACGTGCTGGAAGGCAACGGCACGGTCAGTACCGTGACTCTGGCCAGTAGCAACAACCAGGCCGGCTGGACTTCCGCGCTGTACTACGATGCCAACGCCAACGGCGTGCTCGACGCGACCGACCCTCAGATCAGCAGCACCCTGCATGCCGCAGGTGTCCTGCCTGCGGGCCTGGCTCCCGGCGCATCGATTACCGTGTTCAACAAGGTCATCGCACCGAGTGGCGCGACCCCCGGCGCGGTCGATGCCACGACCATCACGGTCACGACCAGCAACGGCAGCTACGTGACGACGGTCCCTGCCGTGGCCACCGCTGTTGACAGCACGACCGTGATCGCCGGCAACCTGACCCTTTCCAAGGCGCAATCCCTGGACACGGCTTGCGCAGGCGCCAACGGCGGCACGGTCTACGCAGCGGCCACCCTGAGCGCCCGTCCCAACCAGTGCGTGCTGTACCAGATCACCGTGACCAACGTGGGATCCGCGAATGCAACCTCTGTTGTGGTGTCCGACGCGACGCCTAGCTACACCACCCTGAGCAGCGCTGCGGCAAGCACGGTAGGTACCGTGACCGGCCCCTCCGCAGGCGCAGCAGGCACCGTCACCGCGACGATCGGCACCCTGACCCCTGGTCAGTCGGCTGTCGTGACTTTCGGTGTACGTATCAACCCCTAACCCGGGACTGACCTCAAGCGCGGGAAGCGAAAGCTTCCCCGCTTTTCAAAGGGCACGGCCGCGTGCCCTTTGGAAAGCGACGCCCTGTCGAAAACCGAACAACAAGCCCATCAAACATGCTTCCTCGCCTGCTGCGCAAGCTGCTGATC
Organism: Polaromonas sp. P1_E11; assembly: GCF_056405995.1. Lineage (NCBI taxonomy): Bacteria > Pseudomonadati > Pseudomonadota > Betaproteobacteria > Burkholderiales > Comamonadaceae > Polaromonas > Polaromonas sp. P1_E11. The sequence continues at coordinate 128,291 of NZ_JBFUBA010000004.1, read as the reverse complement.
TCCTGCATGTTGCTGCTCTTCTGGGCCGCAGCACAGGCAGCGCCGACCCCGGCGGGGACGGTGATCAGCAACACGGCGACGGCAACTTTTGTGGACGCGGCGACGGGCCTGACGGTTCACCTCAACTCCAACACCGTGAACACCACGGTGGCGACGCTTGAAGCGCTCACGCTGGCATCCAGCCAGAACCTGTTGATCGGCGTAGGCTCGTCATTCACGATCAACCATAACCTTGCCAACACCGGCAACAGCACGACGAACTACCTGATCACGGCCAGTGTTGCCGGAGGCAGCGCCTTCACACCACTCAATCTCCAGGTGGTGCTGGACGTCAATGGCAACGGTCTGGTGGATGCGGGTGAACCCGTGGTTCCTGCCGGAAGCCCCGTGATGGTTGCCGTTGGCGCCAATGCCGGATTGCTGATCACGGGCCAGATTCCGCCGGGCGCGACGCCTGGCCAGACGGCCCAGATTACCCTGAATGCGTTGAGCCAGGTCCAGGGGGCCAGCGCGACCAACACCGATACGCTCAATCTCACCAATGGTGCGGCAATCCAGGTCAGCTATTCAGCCTCGTCGGCCACCGCCACTCAGGGTGGTGCTCTCAGCTTTACCGCAAGGGCCATCAACAACGGAAACATGGCGGCCAGCCCGGCGAACGTACTTGTCAATGGCGCACCCGCGGCGCTCTTTATCCTGCGCGCCCCGGTGCCGGTCAACACGGCCTTTGTCTCGGCCCTGCCGTCTACCAGCCCCGGTGCCCAGACGCTTTACCACCTGCTGGGCGGCGCGACCAACAGCTATGTCACGGCGGTGCCCGGCGGTACCACGGTGGATGCCGTTGGCTGGGGCATTGCCGCGTTGCCCCAGGGCGGATTGTTCCAGGGAACATTCAATGTCAGCGTGAACGCCAACGCGTCCGGCAACGTGTCGGGCACGGCCTATGCGGACTGGACTGATGCCGCTGCACCGTTGACCACCACCAGCAATACGGTGGTGTTGCCGTTGCCGGCATACGCGGCAGACATCCTTTTCTACAGCAACGCTTCTTATGCCAACCGGACTGCCCTCGGTACGCCGGGCCATCCACTGTTTGTGCAGGCCAATGCCGCTGTGTGCAACGCTGACTCCACGACAGTAGGTACGGTGCCGATCACGCTGGTGAGCCGGCTTACGGGAGATTCGGAGACCTTTACGGCTGTGGAAACCGGCCCCAACACCGGCATCTTCCGCATCATGCCGAATGTTCCCACAGCCAATGCGGCGACCCACATCGTGGCTTCCGGCGACGGCATACTGGAAGTGCTGCGAAACGACACGGTGACGGCCACGATTTCCTCCTGCGGCGGCATCACCGTCTCGGCGACGACCACGCTGCTGGTGGATCCTTCCGGCATCGTGTTCAATTCATCCACCAACCAGCCTGTTGGCGGCGCCACGGTAGCGCTGATCGACGTCACCGGTGCCGGCAATGGCGGGGTTCCCGGCGGTCCAGCCGTCGTGTTCCAGATAGATGGCGTAACGCCGGCTCCCAGCGTTGTCGTGACAGCTGCCGACGGGTTTTACGAATTTCCGCTGGTGGCCAACAGCACATACCGGCTGGTAATCACCCAACCGGCGGGCTTCACCTTTCCGTCGCTGCTCCCTGCCGGGGTACAGCCTGCGGGTCGGCTGATCGATACACCGGGTTCTTACGGTGGCAATTTCGTCGTGGCGGGTGCGCCTGTGCATTTCGACGTACCCCTGGATCCTGGTGCGAATGCGGGTGGCCTGTTTATCCAGAAAACAGCCAACAAGAAGACGGCAGAAATTGGGGACTTTGTTGACTACTCGATCAAGTTCAACAACGTCAGCGCAGGAGCGCTCCCCGGTGTTGTGGTAAGCGACAGCCTGCCTGCCGGCTTTGCCTATGTGCGCGGCACGGCACGGCTCAACGGCGCGCCCCTTGCAGACCCTTCAGGCGGTGCGGGTCCCAGCCTTCAGTTTGCGGTGGGCGCAATCGCCTCCGGCTCACAGCCGACACTGACCTACCGCGTGCGCGTTGGCGTGGGCAGCCAGGGCGGCGACGGTATCAATACGGCGCAGGCTGCCAGCGGTGCGGTGCGGTCCAACCGGTCCAGCGTTCGCGTCCAGGTTGTCGGTGGTGTGTTTTCCAACAAGGCCTATGTGATCGGCAAGGTGTTTGCCGATTGCAGCCGTAATGGTGTGCAGGATGCTGGCGAACCGGGTATTCCGGGTGTCCGTATCTATCTGGAAGATGGCACTTACGCGGTGACGGACGAAGAGGGTAAATACAGCTTCTACGGTTTGGAGCCACGCACCCACGTAGCCAAGGTTGACAGCATCACATTGCCTGCAGGTGCTTCGCTCCAGGTACTCAACAATCGAAATGCCCTTGATGCGGCCAGCCGCTTTGTGGACCTGACCAATGGCGAGCTCCACAAGGCCGACTTTGCCATCGCCGAATGCACGGCCGCAATTCAGGAGCAGATCGCTCTGCGCCGCAAGGCGGCAGGCAATTCTTCGGAGATCGTCCAGGCCGCAGGCCTGTTGCTGCAGGCCAACCGCGGCGCAGCGACGGTGGACAGCCGGACGCTTCCCTCCAGTGGCGCGATCGGCTTGCCTGGGGCACTGCAAAACAATGCGCCTGCAGGTTCTGCGACACCGGCGCCGGGCACATTGGGGGCCGTAAGCGATCCGGGCGGGCCCTATGCGCCCAACGCTCAGGGGCTGCCCAAACCTATTTACACACCCCTGCAGGCCGTGTCAGAGCTGACACAGTCTTCCACGGTTTCCGCTGCCGAATCGCCACAGGCAGTCGTTCCACTGGAGGACCTCCTGCCGGAGCTCAATGGTGAAACCGGTTTTGTCGGGCTGGTCGACGGGCAGGTGTTGCCTTCAGCCCAGACCCGCGTCCGGGTGAAAGGCCCGCTGGGCGCCACGTTTGAGGTCACCCTCAATGGGCAACTGGTACCCGCCACACAGGTAGGCAAGAAAAGCAGCCTCGAGAAGAACCGCGTGGTCGCCTGGGAATACATCGGTGTTGACCTCCGGCCCGGCCGCAACACGCTGGGCGTGCGCGCTGTTGACGGTTTTGGCAATGCGCGTGGAACCGCGCAGGTCACGGTTCTGGCTCCGGGAACTTTGGCAAGAATCGAAATCGATGCGCCGAAGCAGCTGATTGCTGACGGCGCGACTGCCGTGCCGGTCACCATCTCCCTGCGCGATGCGCAAGGGCTTCCAGTGGCAGTGCGCACCCAGGTGACACTGCAGGCCAGCCTTGGCCAGTGGCAGACTCCCGACCTGGATGCACGCCAGCCTGGCACGCAGGTCTTTGTTGAAGGTGGCGAAGGCCGTTTTCTGCTGTTGCCGCCAGCCCAACCCGGAAAGGCGGAGCTTGGTGTTGCCAGCGGCGCCGTCAAGTCTGTGGCGGCCATCGAGTTCATGCCCAACCTGCGGCCCATGATTGCGGCCGGTATTGTGGAGGGTACCCTCAATCTGCGCAGCCTCAACCCTTCCGCATTGCAGCCCGCACAAAGCGGCGATGTTTTTGAACGGCAGATCCGGAGCACGTCGCGCAGCTTCGCTGGTGGCAAGGGCGAAGCGGCTGCGCGGACCGCGCTGTTCCTCAAAGGCAAGGTGCTCGGTTCTTCCCTGCTGACGCTGGCCTACGATTCCGACAAGCCTTCCGATACGGCGCTGTTCCGCGATATCCAGCCCAACCAGTTTTACCCGGTGTATGGCGACTCGTCGGCGCGTGGCTTTGACGCCCAGTCCACCGGCAAGCTTTACGTGATGCTGCAAAACGGCACCAACTACGCATTGCTGGGCGACTATTCAACCCAGAGCGATAACGCCGCACGTCAGCTCACGCAATACTCGCGTGCCCTGAACGGTGTCAAGGGCCGTTACCAGGAAGGCGCAGTGACCGTGGAAGGTTTTGCAAGCCGTACGGCGACGACACAGCTGGTACAGGAATTCCGCGCCAATGGCACTTCCGGACCGTTCCGGCTCAACATCAACGGTGTGGTCAACAGCCAGCAAGTCGACATCCTCACGCGAAGCCGCAGCCAGGCGTCGGTCATCATCAATGACACTCCGCTGGCGCAGTTCACCGACTACGAAATCGAACCTTTCAGCGGTCAGCTCCTGCTCAAGACTCCGGTTCCGAGCGTGGACACCGACCTGAATCCGATCTTTGTGCGGGTCAGCTATTCGGTGGACTCGGGCGGCCCCAAGCACACGGTCGCCGGCGCCGATGCGCGCCTGGAAGTCCTTCCGGGTGTATCGCTCGGCGCGACGGCGGTGCAGGACACCGACCCTGCCAATCGCCAGAACCTCAGCGGACTGAACGTGACGGCGAAGCTGGGCGAAAAGACCGTGGCCACCGGCGAAATCGCCCGCAGCAGTACAGACCTGCAGGGCAACGGCTCTGGCCAGCGCGTGGAAGTCCGCCATGACGATCAGGCGCTGCAGGCGCGCGTCTGGGGTGCGCGCACCAGTGCGGGTTTTTACAACCCCAACAGCGTGCAGTCGGCCGGCCAGTCTGAATACGGCGCAAAAATTGGTTACGCCGTGGATGACAAGAACAGGCTTGTCGCTGAAGCGCTGCGCACTGCCAACAGCGTGACAGGCGCGGCACAAACCGGTGCGGAGCTGAAGCTCGAACACAGCCTGCCGGGCAACGTGAAGGTGGAGGTTGGCGTGCGCTACAGCAGCGCCAATACCGCCGCTGCGCTTTCCGGTCCGGCCTTGCCTGGCAGTACCGTTCCGGTGACGCCTTCCGCGACGGCGCTGGCTTCAGGCTCGTCCGAAGAGGCGGGCTACACCACAGCGCGGGTCAAGGTCACGGTGCCGGTGCCGAACGTACCCCAGGCCGACGTTTATGGCCTGGCCGAATACGCCATCGACGGCAGCGGCGGGCGGGAGGTCGGCATCGGCGGCAACTATGCCATCAATTCAACAACCCGCCTGTACGCGCGCCACGACTTCATCAACAGCCTCAAGAGCATTTACACGCTCAATGCGTCGACTTCGCAATACACCACCGTTGCCGGTCTCAATACGGAGCTGTCGGACAGCACACAGCTGTTCAATGAATACCGTATGGGCGACAGCATCAACGGCCGCAGCAGCGAGGCTGCGGTCGGGCTGCGCAGGCTCTGGCGCCTGGACAACGGCGTCGGCCTGACAGCCAGCTTGCAGCGCATCAAACCGTTGTCGGGCGTGACCATCGACGACTCCAGCGCCGTCACCATCGGAGCCGACTACACGGCCGCGGCCACCTGGAAAGCGTCCGGCCAGGTGCAGTGGCAGACATCTTCCACCTCCAGCAGCTGGCTGGTCACCGGTGCATTGGCCAACAAGCTGGACGACAGCTGGACCCTGCTCAACCGCGGCCTCTACAGCGAGCAGACCAACCTCGGCGCCACGGGCGGCAAGCGTGAATTGATTACAGCCCAGTCCGGCGTGGCCTATCGCCCGGTGAGCACTGACGTGTGGAATGCGCTGGGCCGTATCGAATACAAAAAGGATTCGGACAGCACCTTGGGTCCGGGTGTCAGCCGCGATGAATCCGGGCTGATTCTTTCCACCCACCTCAATATCCAGCCCAGCCGCAGCTGGGTGACGAGCGCACGCTATGCCGCCAAATGGGGCCGCGACAAGTCCAACGGCATCAGCAGCCGCTCCTTTACGCAGTTGATCGGCGGCCGCTCCACCTGGGACCTTACCGAGCGCTGGGACGTCAGCCTGCAGGCCTACCGCATGTGGGGTAACGGTGCTGCGGAGACCGCGGTAGGCGTGGAAGTCGGCTACCTGGCCTGGAAAAACATGTGGGTGTCACTGGGCTACAACATCAAGGGCTTCCGGGCCGCTGACCTGGCGGGCGAGGCCTACACCCAGCGTGGTGTCTACCTGCGTGTACGCTTCAAGTTTGACGAGAATGTGTTTGAACCGGCTGGCGCGGCCACTGCCTCACCTTCCAACACGGCGGGCCCCAAATCATGATGTTCTTTCAGCGTCCAGGCCCCTCCTTCCATGCGTTTCGCCTGCGCCCGCAATCCCGCAGGGCAGGTCGCATGGCATGGGCCGCTGTCATCATGTTGGTGGCAGCGCCGTGGGCGATGGCTCAGACGACCTTCAATTACACCGGCGCCCTGCAGACCTACACCGTTCCTGCGGGGGCGGGCGGCGTGATCATTCAGGCTAACGGCGCGGGTGGTGGCAGCGGCGGCAATGACTTGAGCGGTGACGGCGGCGCTGGCGGCGCGGGTGCGCGAGCCACGGGCACGTATTACATCGCCCCGGGCACCGTGCTCAACGTGGCCGTCGGACAGGGTGGCCGGCCCGGCAACACATCGCAAGGTGCTTTTACCTGCGCCAACGCGGCGGGCGCGGGCGGCCTTGCGGGCGGTGCTCCGGGCTGGGCCGGCGGCTCCGGTGGCCAGGCCGGCTGCAGCGGCTGGTCCGGCGGCGGTGCCGGCGGCGGTGCCGCCAGCGTGGTGGCCACGGCCGCCAATGCCCGGCTGATCGTCGCCGGCGGCGGTGGCGGCGGGCAGGGCGGCGCGCTCAACATCGCGGGCCGCCCCGGGCTGGCCGCGACGACGACGATAGGCACCTTGCCGGGCGCAGCGGGTAGCGCCGGCGCGACACGCGTCGGCGACGGCTCGGGCGGCGGCGGCGGCGGCGCCGGTTGCGCGGCCGGTGTGGGCGGCGCGGAACTGGTGGACAGCAGCGCCACCAACACCACCGCTCAGGCCACGGGCGGCGGATCTTGCCGCGACGCGGTGTCGGTGTCGGCTTTCAGCGTGACCGCGTCGCTGGGTGGCGCGGGCGGCGCGACCGTCCCCGGCAACACGTCGCCGGGCACCGGCAATCCCGGTGGCGACGGCTCCGTGACCATCACGCCCATCTACCCCACGCTGACTGTCACCAAGTCGCAGCCCAGCCCTGCGTTGCAGGTGGGCATCAACAGTGTCTACACCCTTACCGTGGCAACCACCACCACCACGCCGGCCTTTGTGGCGCGGGTGGTGGATCAGCTTCCCGTCAACATGACCTACGTCAGCAGCAGCGGCACCGGCTGGACCTGCTCGACCGCGGCCAATGCCGGCGGCACGCTGGTGACCTGCAATTTCGTTGGCACCATCGCCGCGAGCGGCGGCACCTCGGTGTTGCAGATCACGGCAAAACCCACCAGCAACATCACGGTCACCAACTACACCGCGGTGGATCCGGCCGGTGGCACCAGCCCGCCGACACCCACCACCTGCACCGCCGCCAACACGCCGAGCGCCGGCTGCGCTGCGCCCGTGGTCAGTGCAGTGGCCCTGGGTTTCGGCGGCAACGTTTACAGCGACTCCAACCACAACAGCAACCTGGACGCGGGCGAGGCCGGCATAGGCGGAGCCAGCGCGCTGTGGGTCAAGCTGGTGCCGCGCACCGGCAGCGTGTGCAACGGCCCGGCCACGGTGGCGGCTTCGGTCAGCCTGACTACCGGCGCCTACAGCTTCACCAACATACAGCAAGGTAACTATTGCCTGATCGTGGACGGCAACAACACGCTGAGCGACATCACGGTCGCTTATCCGGCCGGTTTTATCGGTACGCAGAACCCGACCGGCGTGATTCAGTTCAGCATCGTGGGCGCGCCGCCCCCACCGCAGAATTTCGGCCTGTACAACGGCAGCACGCTGAGCGGCAACGTGTTTGCCGACAACGGCGCGGGCGGCGGCACCGCCAACAACGGCGTGAAGGCCGGGACGGAGCCCGGCCTGGCCGGCATCACCGTCAATGCCATGCAGGGCGCGACGACGGTGGACACCGAACCCACGGCCAGTGACGGCAGCTTCATTCTGTGGATTCCCGGTGCCACCAGCGGCACCGTGGTCATCACGCCTGTGCTGCCGGCTGGCTACACCGCCACCGGCGGTTCGGCCGGCACCACGGGTGGCAGCTACACCCGACCCAGCGTCAGCTACACCGCCGGGTCCGGGCTGGCCCGAACCGGCATCAACTTCGGCATGGTGGCGCCCAACATCCTGAGCCCCAACGGCGCGCAGACTGCCCAGCCCGGCACGGTCGTGTTTTACGCCCACACTTACACCGCCGGCACCGGCGGGCAAGTCACCTTCTCGATGGCCAACATCGCCACGCCGGCCAGCCCTGCGTGGAGCCAGGTGCTGTACCAGGACAGCAACTGCAATGCGGCGCTGGAGGCGAGTGAGCCGCAGGTCACCACCTTCATCACCGTCACGGCGGGGCAAACCGTCTGCCTCATCGTCAAGCAGTTCGTACCCGCAGGCGCCGGCCAGGGCGCGCAGAACAGCGTGACCCTGAGCGCCGCCTTCAGCTATACCAACGCCAGCCCGGCGCTCAGCGTCAGCACCCTGCTTGCCACCGACATCACCACCGTCGGCCAGGCAGGCGACCTCCTGCTGGCCAAGCTGGTGAGCAACGTCACCCAGGCCATTGCCTCCGCCACCAGCGTGAACGCCAACCCCGGCGACACGCTGCAGTACACGCTGACGGCCACCAACAACGGCACGCAGGCGCTGTCCACGCTGTTTGTGAGCGACTCGACCCCGGCGTTCACCGGCTTCGTCTCAACCGCCTGCCCGGGCGTGCTGCCGCCGGGTATCACGGGCTGCGTTGTGACCACGCAGCCAGCCGTAAACGCGCAGGGTGCATTGAAGTGGACTTTTACCGGCTCGCTGGCTTCCGGGGCCCAGCTCATCGTCACTTACCGGGTCAAGGTCGACCAGTAGCTTGTCCGTTGATAGCGCCGGAAGCCGTACGTGCGGATTCTTGGCGTTTTGTGCTCTCGGCCAATAGGAATGAGCGCGAGCAGCTATCAAATTGATAGTGAATGGTTGCATTGGACTCTCTGCGGTTGTGTGTCGCCCCGTCCTCTGGAGCGCCCGTCTCGTCAGCCCATCTTGCCCAGCATGAAAGCCTCAAGTTCCGCGATGGGAAGCGCCTTGCAAAACAGGTGGCCCTGGTAGCAACCGCAGCCATAGCGCACCAGAAATTCGCGCTGGGCTTCTGTCTCCACGCCTTCAGCCATGACGCCCAAGCCCAGGCTTTGTGCCAGGCCGATGATGGTGCGGGCGATGGCCGCGTCATTGGGATCCGTCAACACGTCCTTCACAAAGCTGCGGTCAATTTTCAGCTGGTCAAGCGGCAAGTGCTTCAGGTAGGAGAGGGCCGAGTAACCCATGCCGAAATCATCAATCGACAGGGTGACGCCAGCTTTTTTGAGAATGCCCATCTTGGCAATCGTGACCTCGATATTCGACGCCAGCAGGCTTTCGGTCAATTCCAGCTTCAGCCTGTGGGCACTGATGCCCGCCTCGTCGATGGCTGCCATCACCATCTCTACAAAATCGGGGTGCCGAAATTGGCGCACGCTGACGTTGATGGCAACGTTGAGGTTGGCGGTTTCCGGCCGTATGGCCCAGGCGGCCAGTTGCGCGCAGGCCGTTTCCAGCACCCATTTACCCAGGGGCAAGATGAGGCCGCTTTCTTCCGCCTGAGAGATGAATTCGTCAGGAAAGACCAGCCCGCGCTGCGGGTGTCGCCAACGGACCAGGGCTTCTACGCCCACCATGTATCCTTCGTTTCCCACCTGCGGCTGGTAGTGCAGTAGAAACTCCTGGTTGCGCATGCCCTGGCGCAGTTCCACATTGATGGCGGCGTTGGCGCTTGCCGCCGCTTGCATCTGCGGGTCAAAAAAGCACAGGGTATTGCGGCTCGCGGCCTTGGCGCCGTACATCGCCAGGTCGGCCTGCTTGAGGAGGTCGCCGACGCTTTCCTGCTGCTGGCTGAAGAGGGTGATGCCGATGCTGCAGGTGGCGTGGTGCTCGTGGCCCATCAGGTCATAGGGCTCGCTGAGCGCCGCCAGGATTTTCTCGCCGACCACGCGAGTCCGCAGAATGGCTGCCTCGGGGTTCTCTCCCTGATCTCCCAGCAAGACCACGAATTCATCGCCCCCAAGCCTCGCCACCGTGTCGTTATGCCTGACGCATGCCGTCAGGCGTGAAGCCACTTTCTGGAGCAGAAGGTCGCCCTTGGAATGGCCCAGCGTGTCATTGAGTACCTTGAAATGATCGAGGTCGATAAACATCAATGCGCCGATCCGTGAATGATCGATGCCATCGCTCAGCGAACTCTGGAGCCTGTCCATCAACAACTGCCGGTTGGGCAATTGCGTCAGGGCGTCATAGAACGCGAGGTGCTCAATCTCGTCTTTGGCCGCCTTGCGTTCCGTGATGTCGCGAAAGTACACGGCAAGCCCTTCTTCGAAGGGATAGGCGCGCAACTCCAGCCACTTGCCGAGTTCTACGTAGAACTCTTCAAATTCAACAGGCTGGCCGCTCACCAGCGCGAGCCGTACCTCCCGGCGCAAGCGCCCGCCGCGATTTGCATGGACTGCCTGCCAGAGCGTGTGGCCCAGCAAGTCCCTGCTTTTGCGGCGCAGCAGGCGTTCGCTTTCGGGGTTCACGTAAGTAAAGCGGCCTTCCATGTCCAGCGTGGCAAAGGCATCCGTGATGCTGGCCAGTGTGGTGCTGAGTCGCATGGTCAGGCGCAGGGCATCCTGCTCGGCCTTTTTCTTGTCTGTGAGGTCGTGCAGAATCCCCTGGATGCGCACCACCTGGCCCGATGCGTCTCGCAGCGCTTCACCGAGGGAGCGCATCCACAGTACCCGGCCGCCAGCGGCAATCACCTGGGCTTCTGCGTCGAAAGGCGTGCCGTCGTTCATGCAGGCTTCGAAAACACCGGCCATCAGGACGCGGGATTCGGGTGCGTAGAAAGCGAGCGCGTCTTCGAACGAAGGCGCTGCCGCGGGGGCAATACCAAGCAGGGTTGCCAGCTGGGCGGTCCATGTGAAGTGGCGAGCCGGCAAATCCACCGCCCATGCGCCGGCCTTCGCGGCCCGTTCCAGCAAGCCCAGCATTTGCGTTGCCGCGTCTTCGTGGGTGTAGCCCGGCTGTTTTGGCACCAGAGAAAGAAGTTTGTCCATGGGTTAGCCGGCCTGTCGCGCAGCTGACGTAAGCAGCGTCTCGATCTGGCTCAGTCTGTCGGTAATGGCGCGGTTGTTGTCTGCGAGAAAGCTGATAAGTGCCATTGGGTTCCGTAGTTGCGCCAGCTGCCTTGCGGGACAAGTCAGCTCAGTCATCACAACAGCCTGGTGTGCCCACGCCTGACATCCGTTAGCGCTCGCTGAAGTAGGACAAGCCCAGATTCATGTTCAAAAAATTCGCTCGGTGGGCGGCGGGGGCTCGTCCTACAGCTGTGGGCGGTTTTCCCTCAGTGTTTCCTATGGAATTGCTTCTTACATTGATATTTGTACTTAAGTTTTCAAATTTATGGCGTAGCGAAAAAGCTTAAAACAAAACAATAAATTTTTAGCAGGAAATATGAATACGACTCTCGATCAACTCAATGGTTACACCGATATTGGCGCTTTGCGTCCGGCGCTGCTCTCCATCTGCTCCCGTTTCGGCTCTATCGCTAGGCTGGACATCCTTGCCGCTGGGCAAGCCGGAAAACGCCAGGCCTTGTGCTTTCTGCGCATGGATTCCGCCGAACAGGAACAGCAACTGATCAGTGAGCTCGGTGTGGGGCGTTTTGGCGGAGACCTTGTGGTGGTCGTAGATCTCCACGGCCAGGAAACCGCAAGCGCGAGCGTTGCGACCCCTGTGCCGTGAGCGCCAGCCTTAACCGGTCCATTACGGACGCAGCGGGCGTTCCCATGTGCGGGATATCGCTGTCCCTGCTTCTTTTTCTCCTTTCGTTTGCCGCGTCCTGACCGATGAACTCATCCATCCCCATTTAAAAAGCAGGCACATGCACAACATCCTCATCGTCTCGGGCACACGCCCCGAAATCATCAAGCTCGCACCGGTCTATCACGCGCTGCGTGAAGCGCCCTGGGCGCGCGTGCAGTGGCTGCATACCGGCCAGCACGCTGAAATGGCCCAGCAGGTATTTGACTGTTTTGATGTGACGCCCGACATCTCGCTCAAGCGCATCGGTGCCAGTCTTGTCGAATTCAGCACGGGCTGCCGGCAGCAGATTGACGCGGTGATGCAGCAGCAGGCGTGGTCGCTCGTGATTGTTCAGGGCGACACAGAAAGCGCCTTTCAGGGCGGGCTCGCCGCCTACTACCATCGCGTGCCGCTGGCGCACGTCGAAGCGGGCCTTCGCACTTACAACCTCGGCCGCCCTTTCCCCGAGGAAGGCCTGCGGCAGATGATCAGCCGCTTGGCGCAGTTTCACTTTGCACCTACGCAGGGCGCCCAGGTGGCACTGCAGGCCGAGGGTATTGCAGACGCAAAAATTCATGTCACGGGCAATACCGTGATCGACGCGCAGCGCTGGGCCTGCAAACGCCACGACATCCGGCGCTCTGTGCAAGGGCGGGGCCATCTGCTCGTGACGGTTCACCGGCGCGAGAACTGGGGCGACGATGTGGCCGAAATCTGCCACGCCATCGCCGAGATCGCGCGGCAACAGCCTGAGCTGGAAGTGTTGTTCCCGGTGCACCTGAACCCGGTGATCCAGAAACCTGTCAATGCCATCCTCGGCGGCCTGCCCAATGTCAGGCTGACGCCTCCACTCGATTACACGCAGATGCAGCAGGCGCTGGTCGATGCCTGCCTGGTGCTGACTGATTCCGGTGGCCTTCAGGAAGAGGCGCCCACGTTTGGTGTCCCTGTGCTGGTGCTGCGCAATGAAACCGAACGGCCCGAAGCGGTTGAGGCGGGTTGCTCCCTGCTGATCGGCGCGGCACGCCCGGTGATCGTGCGCGAAACCCTTCGTCTTTTGACGGACACGGCTGCCTACACGCGGATGTCGCAGGCCGGCAATCCGTTCGGTGACGGCGCCGCGTCGCAGCGCATCGTTGACGTGCTGGCGCGGAGCCTGGCGGATGAAGCCGTCGCGCTGCCTGAACTGGCCTGAACGGCTTTGAATGGAGCAACGCTCATGAAATCCCTCTCCCTCTCTCTCTTTGCGCGTGCCAGCCTGCCTGCGCTCATTGGGCTGGTCGCTTCTTTGCCGGCATTCGCCCAATCTGAAGACGCACAGGCCCTCGTGCCTGCATTCAAGACCTACCCGGTCGCCGCCGTCATGGCGTCGCTGCTGTTCCTCATCGTGCTGATCATGATGCTTTACGGCCTGCGGCATTTCATGTTCACCATGAACCGCCTGACCGGCGTGCAGCGTCACCCGTATATCGATATCAGCGTGGCCTCGTGGCCGATGATCACCGTGTTCATCGCGGCCCACAATGAAGAAAAAGTCATTGCCGGCTGCATCGAGGCATTGCTCGATACCGATTACCCGCACGACCGGCTGAAGATCATTCCTGTCAATGACCGCTCCCAGGATGCGACGGCACAGATCATCGACGATTTTGTAGAGCGTTTCCCTTCCCGCATCTGGCCTTTCCACCGCGTCGGCGGCAAGGCCGGTAAATCCGCCGCACTGAAAGATGCGCTTGCCTTCGCGCAGGGCGATATCGCCATTATTTTTGACGCCGACTATGTGCCGGGCCGCGGCCTGCTAAAACAGTTGGTCGCGCCATTTTTTGATCCCGAGATCGGCGCTGTTATGGGGCGCGTGGTCCCGGCCAACAGCGGCGCGAATTTGCTGACGCGCCTGCTCGACCTCGAACGCTCGGGCGGCTACCAGGTGGACCAGCAGGCACGCATGAACATGAACCTGATGCCGCAGTACGGCGGCACGGTGGGTGGTGTGCGCCTGTCGGCCGTGGCGGCCGTGGGTGGCTGGCACGACGACACGCTGGCCGAAGACACCGACATCACCTACCGCCTGATGTTCAACGGCTGGAAGACCGTCTACACCAACCGGTCCGAATGTTATGAAGAAGTTCCTGAGGACTGGAGCGTTCGTATCAAACAGGTGACGCGCTGGGCCAAGGGGCACAACCAGGTGATGTCCCGCTACTGGTGGAAATTTGCGACCAGCACCTATCTGACTCCCGGCCAGCGCCTGGATGGCTTGTTGCTGCTCTTTGTGTTTGTAGTGCCGCTGGTCATGCTGGTGGGCTGGTGCCTGGCCCTGGGGTTGTATTTCCTGAACGCAGGCTCGTTGCTGTCAGTGCTAATTCCGGTGTTTGCGCTGATGGTTTACGGCACCCTGGGGAACTTCGCGGCCTTCTTTGAAATTGTGATTGCCGTGCTGATCGACGGCAACCGCAGGCGCCTTCGCCTGCTGCCTTTCAACATGCTGGGCTTTCTGGTCAGCCTGTTTGCGATTTCGGGCGCCGTCTGGAGCCTGCTGCTTGACCGTGTCCTCAGCCGTGAAATGGTCTGGGACAAGACCATCCGCTATCGGGAGGCGCCCCTGAAATGACACCCCATTACCTCACCTATGTCGCCTTTGCGGCGGTATGCCTGGTCTTGCTGACCCTGCCGTTTATTCCTGCATTCAGCGAATGGCTGAGGCCCACCGATGCCGCGCCTTTGCCGGTGTCCCCCGTCTACACCAGCGACATTGACCACTTCGCCCGGCGCCTGCGCGCGGACGCAATGGCCAAGCTCGGATCGGGCCCCTCAACCGGTTACGAGGAATTCGACTTTGTGGCCGAATCGCCGACCGACATGGACTGGCGCCAGGCGAGAAATCGGCTCATCTCACGCGCCAGCATCAGCAGCCCGGACGCCGTGCGCAGCGTGCAGCCGGTCTATGTGGATGGCAGCCTGCGGGCGGGGGGCGACTCTGCTTTTGCCGCCCTCTACGCCACGGGCGATATCGAGCTGGGCCCGCAAAGCGAAATCAGTGACTGGGCGCATGCCGATGGCGTGGTTCGCCTCGGCGCGAACAGCATAGGGCTCAGGAGAATCTCTGCGGGAGGCGCCATTGAACTGGGGACTGAAGCCTGGTTTGAGCGGCTGCATGCGCCGGTGCTGCGTTTCGGCTCGCGTGTCAGCACCGTGCCGCAGCCGCAATCGTACGAACAGTCGCCGGCAAGCTATGCCGACCTGCCCGGTGCCATTCGCCAGACGCCTGATCTCTACCTCATCCGCGGCGACTGTGCGCTGCCTCCCGGCAAGACTTACCAGGGTTCGCTGGTGGTGACGGGATTTCTCACCATAGGCGCGGCCACCACCGTCGCCGGCGACATCAAGGCCCGTGACGGGGTGAGCATCGGACCGCGAGCCTCTGTGCAAGGCGCCCTGACGTGCGAAAAGCGGATTTACGTCTTTGCCGATGCACGTGTCTGGGGCCCGGTCATTTCAGAAAGTGATGTGCTGATTGGCGCCAGTGCCGTGATTGGGCAAGCCCACGCGCAGACCACCGTGAGTGCCGCCAACCTTATCGTGGAAGACGGTGTGACCGTGTACGGAACCTTATGGGCGCATGAGATCGGCATGGTCAAACCGCTATGAGGATCAGACGTCTTTTGTGCTCAGGCCTCCTGATGATGCTTGCTGGTGCCGGAAGTCTTGCGACAGCCGCGCCTTCGCTGGTGCTGCAGGGCTACGCCGACCAGGCGGGAGCGATAACGGTCCTGCATGGCGGAAATTCGGCCGATCCGTATTTCGCGATGCAGGCGCTGCTGCTGGCGCATGACAATGGCATGGACGTTTCGGCGCCTGCCGAGAAGTTTGCCGACTGGCTGGTGCCGAAGCAAAAACCCGACGGTACTTTTGACAGGTTTTGCAGGGATGCCGCTGGGCTGTGGACTTCCTGCAAGGCGGCGGACGCTGACGACTCCCTGCTCGCCATGTGGATGCGCTTGCTGGAGACCATGCCGGACAAGCTGCGCAGCAAGCCGGTGTGGCTGAAGAGCCATGCGATCAGCAAGACCGCACTGGAGCATCTGTTCCAGCCCTCACGCGGCATCTACATGGTGTCTCCGCTGGTGCTCCACGGGCTGTTCATGGACAACCTGGAGGTCTGGTCGCTCAAGGCGCAGCGCAAGCCGGTTGCAGAAGCCCTGGAGGCGGACAAGCTGGCGCGGGCCATCCGTGACACCTTCTGGAATCCGGTGGACAAGCACTTCCTGGTATCAACGCAACTCGAGCAGCGCTCCGAAAAGCGGGCGTTCTATCCGCACCAGGTGGCGCAGATATTTCCATTGCTGGTGGATTTTCCGTTGGCGCCTGCTGAAGCCGGCCCCTATTACCGCGCATGGATGGCGGCGCATCGCACCGAATGGCTCAGCCAGGGCAAAGAGGACTACCCGTGGGGGCTGCTCGCCGTGCTGGCGATGCGCCAGAACGATAGCGCCAGTGCACGCTGCTGGCTGCGGGAGGCGACGCCGCTTCGGCACTCCGCGCGCTGGGCTGTGACGGATGAAGCTTCCTTCCAGATTCTGGTAAGCAAAGGCCTCAAACCGGCCGCCAAAGAAGCCGGCTGCGGATGACAAATCGCTTGACCCATGCGGGCCGCTTTGCCGGCCTTTTCAATTTCCATACGCTTTTTGAGAGGAGCAGCATGCTCAAAACAACCCTTCTTTTTCCGCTGTGCGTTCTGGCATGTGCCGGGCCGACCCTGGCCCAACCGCTTCAATCCAGTCAGGACGGGGCCGCCCCCGCAGTGCCGGTGCAAGCACCTGCAGAGCCCATCCGAAGCCTGGAGCTGAGCACAGGCGCGCAGAGCCTCACAGGCGGCTATGGCAACTGGAACGACATCACCTTGCGCGGCGCCTACGGCGTGTCGCGCCATGTGTTTCAGGCCGAAGCCTCCGTCCAGCGCCGGTTCAATGAAGACGGTGCGTTCATCGGGCTGGGTGACACCTACACCTTTAACGAAGACTGGTATGGATCGCTCGCCGTGGGTGCGGGCGACGGCGCTTTTTACCTGCCGCGTTACCGGGCCGATGCCACGCTCTATCGCAAGTTTCTGCCGGGCCGGAACCTGGTCGGCAATGTCGGCATCGGGTATTACAAGGCGCCGGACGGTCACAGTGACCGCAGCGTTTCTTTGGGTGCGGCTTACTACTTCGAGGCTCCCTGGATCATTGAAGGCGGTGTGCGGCTGAACAGCAGCAACCCCGGTTCCGTGCAGACGCAGCAGCAGTTTGTGGCGGTGACCTATGGCCGCGACAAACAGGACCTGGTCACGGCGCGCTACGCCTGGGGCGGCGAGGGCTACCTGGCGACCGGGCCCAACACCCAACTGGTGAACTTTGACAGCCGCGAGGCCAGCATTGCATGGCGGCACTGGCTCAATCCGCGTACCGGCGTACTGGTGGGCGCGAACCGCTACAGCAACCCGCTGTACCGCCGCACCGGCGTCAACGTCGGCATCTTCCACAACTTCTGAAGGCCGCCATGAGCACCCGAGCAAATTCCGTGTCGGCTCAAGCCCGTGAGCATGACCTTGTCTTCCATAAAACGTTTGATGCCGCGCGACGCGCACGGGCGCTTCAGGTCAAGGTGCGGCCCCACCGCGCCATCACGCCGCTCCGGGTGACCCCGTACCTGGCGGCGCAGGCGATCATCCTCCCGATACTGCTGTGCGGATTCTTGCTCTGGGCCAAACCGTTGCTGCTGGAGTTCTGGCGTAGCTGCATCCTGTTCTGGTCGGCGAGGCTGGACCTTCCTTTCAGCCTGACGACGCGCGCCAATGAGGCGGGGCAGTTCCCCTTGCTCATGGGCACGATGTCTGAAGGCGCGCCCATGCCGGGCCAGACGACGCTGGTGGTGACCGCTTTGGTGACGCTGGCCGCGTTTGCGCTTTCGCTGCGCATGAAGGACGCCAAGCTGCCGCTCAAATACCCGATCCGCATCGTCTGCGTCCTGCAGTTCGTCGCGCTGGGGTATTTTTGGTTCTCATCGTCCGAGTTTCCCTACAGCATCGGCCGCCACAGCGAGGAGCTCATGACCATCGGCTACGGCGTTATGGTGGCGACGCCGGTGATGCTGGCAATGGGCTACTACATCCTGAACCAGAGCCTCTTGACCAAGCTGCTGCATACGGTGCTCATCCTGGCCTTCTTTGCGATCCTGATTCCCCATCAGGTGCTGGCCCAGGCTTTCATCATGCAGCACCTTTCCGTGTTGTTCATGCCCGTGCTCTACATCTGCTTCGGTGCGGTTTTTGACGCACTGATATTTGTCGCCTTGTATTCCTGGGCCGTCAGCAACGCGCCGATGAAGGCCACCACCTGATAACCACCATGCCCGGGGCTAGCTGCCCTTGCCGCGCATGATGGCTGCGGCCACGTCAGCCGGTGCCTCGGCATAGCGCTTGAACTCCATGGTGTAGGTCGCGCGGCCCTGCGTGAGCGAGCGCAGCGTGGTCGAGTAGCCGAACATCTCCGACAGCGGTACCTCGGCGCGCACCAGTTTGCCGCCACCGCCCGCGATGTCTTCCATGCCTTGGACCATGCCGCGCCGCGACGAGAGGTCACCCATCACATTGCCCATGAAGTCTTCTGGCATCTCGACTTCGACCGCCATCACGGGTTCGAGCAGCACCGGCTTGGCGCGGCGCATGGCCTCCTTGAAGGCGAGCGAGCCGGCCATGCGGAATGCGTTTTCGTTGGAGTCGACGTCATGGTAGGAACCGAACACCAGCGTGGCTTTCACGTCGACCACGGGGTAGCCGGCCAGCACACCGGCCTTGAGTGTTTCGACAATGCCTTTGTTGACGGCCGGAATGTATTCACGTGGAATGACGCCGCCCTTGATGGCATCGACGAACTCATAGCCTTTGCCCGAAGGCTGCGGCTCCAGGTTGAGCACCGCGTGTCCGTACTGCCCGCGACCGCCCGACTGCTTGATGAATTTGCCTTCGACATCGTTCACCGCCTGCCGGATCGTCTCGCGGTAGGCCACCTGCGGCTTGCCCACATTGGCTTCGACGCTGAACTCCCGCTTCATGCGGTCCACCAGTATTTCCAGATGCAGCTCTCCCATGCCCGAGATGATCGTCTGGCCCGACTCTTCATCGGTGTGCACGCGAAACGAGGGGTCTTCCTGCGCGAGGCGGTTCAGCGCAATGCCCATCTTTTCCTGGTCGGCCTGAGTCTTGGGTTCCACCGCTTGCGAAATCACGGGTTCGGGGAACACCATCTTCTCCAGGATGATGACGTGAGCCGGGTCGCACAGCGTGTCGCCGGTGGTGGCTTCCTTCAGGCCCACTGCGGCCGCGATGTCGCCGGCGCGCACCTCTTTGACTTCGTTGCGTTCGTTGGCATGCATCTGCAGGATGCGGCCCAGGCGCTCGCGCTTGCCTTTGACGGGGTTGTAGACCGTGTCGCCGGCTTTGACCACACCCGAGTACACGCGAAAGAAAATCAGCTGGCCGACATAAGGGTCGGTCATGATCTTGAAGGCCAGCGCAGAGAAGGGCTCGTCGTCATTCGGATGGCGCTCTGCCTCCCCCTCATCTTCGGTGTGTCCCAGGATGGCGGGTACGTCCACCGGCGAAGGCATGTAGTCGATTACCGCATCCAGCATGGCTTGCACGCCCTTGTTCTTGAAGGCGCTGCCGCAGAGCATGGGCACGATCTCGTTGGCGATGGTTCGCTGACGCAGGCCCTGCCTGATCTCGTCCTCGCTCAGCGGCTCGCCCGCCAGATATTTGTTGAGCAACTCGTCATTGGCTTCAGCGGCCGCCTCAATCATCTTGGTGCGCCACTCGTTGGCGGTCTCCACCAGGTCTGCCGGAATGTCGCCATACTCGAAATGCAGGCCCTGGCTAGTGTCGTCCCAGATGATGGCCTTCATCTTGACGAGGTCTACCACTCCCTGAAAATGGTCTTCCGCGCCCACTGGAATCTGCACCGGCACAGCCACGCCTTTGAGACGCTCGCTGATCTGGCGCTGCACGCGGAAAAAGTCCGCGCCCACGCGGTCCATCTTGTTGACGAATGCCAGGCGCGGCACCTTGTATTTGTTGGCCTGGCGCCAGACGGTTTCCGATTGCGGCTGCACGCCGCCCACGGCGTCATACACCATCACCGCGCCGTCGAGCACGCGCATGGAGCGTTCCACCTCGATGGTGAAGTCCACGTGGCCGGGCGTGTCGATGATGTTGATGCGGTGCTCGGGGTAGTTGCCGGCCATGCCTTTCCAGAAGGCGGTGGTCGCTGCCGAGGTGATGGTGATGCCGCGCTCCTGCTCCTGCTCCATCCAGTCCATGGTGGCCGTACCTTCATGGACTTCGCCGATCTTGTAGTTCACACCGGTGTAAAACAGGATGCGTTCGGTCGTGGTGGTCTTGCCGGCATCAATGTGCGCGCTGATACCGATGTTGCGATAACGCTCGATAGGGGTGTGGCGGGGCATGGTGAACTCCTGTTTTTCCGGTCCGCGCTTGTTGGATTTTGGATTTGTTCGCGCGGCCAGCTCGCCAGTTTGCGCCAAAGCGCCGGTTTTTGCTCGGTTTTCCCCGAGCACCCACGTCGGGTGTGGCCCCTGGTGTCAGGCCGCTTGCAGCATTTCGGCCATGAAGGCAGGCAAAGGCCTGCCGTCCGACAACAGGTATTTCGCCATGGGGATCACCGCGCTCTGCACCGAAGGCCGCGCGCTCATCCTGTCGCGCCATGCCAGCAGCAACGGTGTGGCCGGCGTGAGGGGCGCGCCCAGGCGTTCGCCAAACAGCATCGCCATGTACAGGGCGATATCGGCAAACGAGAAGCTCTCCATCACGAACTCCCGCCCTTGCAGGAGATTTTCAAGCCGCATGTAGAAGGCCCGCGCACCATCAATCGCGGCGACCGCTTGCGGATCGTCAAGGCTGTGCTGTAGCCCCATGAGCCGGATGATGTGAGGAAAGTAAACCTCGTCCGACATGTGCTCCATCTGGCGGGCGCGGGCGCGGGCGGCGATGCCGGCCGGCCACAGCGCCGGCTCGGGTTGCAGGTCTTCCAGGTACTCCAGGATTTGCGTCGAATCGAACAGCTCCAGGTCGCCATGGATCAGCACGGGCACCTGTTTTTTGGGGTTGATGCGCACCACCTCCGGGTGCTTGGGGGAGTAGCCCTCGGTCTGCGTGAAGGGCACCATGACGATATCGAGAGGGATGCCTTTTTCAAACGCGGCGATCTGCACCTTGGCGCCGAACATGCTCAGGCGCGCTGAATAGAGGCGGATGGTGGGAGTTTTTTCGGCAGAGGTGTACGGCATGGTTGGCGGTTTCGTGGTGAGGAGAATTCAGTGCGTCATTGCGAGAGCGGTGGAGGTTCGCGATCAAACAAGCCGGGCGCGCCGCCGATTTCCGCGCCTTCAATCAGCAACATGCGTAACTTGGTCGAGACGCCACCCGGCGCTGAGAAGCCGCCCGACTGCGCGCCTGCGGCCAGCACGCGGTGGCAAGGCACGATGATGGGAAACGGGTTATGCCCCAGCGCCTGACCCACGGCACGCGCCGAGCCGGGTTCGCCAAGCTCGGTGGCGATATCGCCGTACGTGCATGTTTTGCCCGGAAGGACTTCCTGTGCAATCGCATAAACCCGGCGGTGAAACGGGGGAATGCGGCGCAGATCCAGTGTGCAGAACCGCAAATCGCGGGCGTCACCTGCCAGCAGGGCTGTCATGGCGTCTATGGCCAGCTGCATGTCCTGTGGTGGTGTGGCGGGCGCGAGCGGCGCAAACTCCCCCCGCAGACGGGACAACATGCGGCGCTCCGATGTTTCGGGCAAGCGCACGGCTGCAATGCCATGTGCGTTCCATACCAGCGCGCACTGCCCAACAGCAGTGTCAAAAAGCGCGAATGTGTGGAGTTCATTGTCAGCGGCCATGGTGCCCGACATGCTACACGCGACCGTCAGGTGATGCTTTGAGGGATTGGAGGAGGTACGCGGTGCTGCGCTGATAACAGCACATCATCCACTTCCACAGACATCACGTGCATGTGGATGAAGGGCACGCGGCCATGTGCCCGGGATGCCGTCCCCCGTAGGGTGCTGCAACGTCCGGGTCGGGGATGTAAGAATTAATTTCGTTACCTATCTTGCACACCACTGAAGCTTTTAATTTTTTGCAGACGTACCATGCGTTCTTTTTGAAGGAACTCACAATGGCAACACCGTTCTTTGGCAAGCGAGAAAACGAGACACCAACCGGCTTGCGTCATGGCCCGGGAAATGGTTATGGGACCACGGGCACGTCCAGTGCTTCCGGCGCGCTGCAGTCGGGTGCATCGTCCTCAAATGTGAACCAGCAAAACACCGCCAAGGCGGTCAATGAAGCGCCTGCGAGCACGGGAAAAGAAGGCGGCAGCAAGTTGACGGTGGGCCCCAACATCAAACTCAAGGGCGTGGAGATCACGGACTGCGATACGCTGGTGGTCGAAGGCCTGGTGGAGGCCACCATGGATTCGCGTGTGATCCAGATTGCCGAGCAGGGTGCGTTCAAGGGTTCCGCGGAAATCGACGTGGCGGAAATCCGTGGGGAATTCAACGGCAACCTTACAGTGCGGCAGAAACTGGTGATTTACTCGACCGGGAAAGTCACCGGCATCATCCGCTACGGCAAGCTGGTGATTGAAGAAGGCGGCCAGCTCTCTGGCGAAATCCTGTTCGGCGCGCTGGCTGCGGCCAAGCCGGCGAGCGCGGTCAAACCAGGTTTGCAGGCGGTGTAGGAGACTTAAAGCAACAACAGGCGCGTTTCTAACGCGCCACCGAAACCTCCACATCACTTCCCGGTTGCTCGCGGTGGGAAGGTGATGCGGAGTTTTCGTGTTTGCCGTTCGGGCTGCTACAGCCAACGGAACGCCGGCGGCGTCAGTGCGGACGCCTGAACCACCTGCAAGCCCAGCGCCAACCCGGCGTAAGCACCCGCGCGGCGCCCAGCGCAGCGTCTACGGAATTCGCAGGGCGTCAAACAGGTATTTGCCGCTGAGCGCGCCCACGAGGCCAGTGACCACGGCAAACACGGGCGCCAGCGCAGGGATTCTGCCGATCTTTTCCGCAATACCCATGGCGACCGGTGCGGTGACAGATTTGGGCGTGAGCGACAGGTAACTTCGACGGGCAAGCCTGCGGCCCATACCAGCAACAATGCCGATCCGCTGGCCGCAGCACCACCGGCCAGGTGCAGCATCAGCACGGTCACGAGCAAACCCGCCAAAGTGAACGCCACCACGACCAGCAGCATGCGTGCGCCGTACTGGCTGACCAGCGAAAGATGGGTCATTACCCCGACGCCGACAGGTACAAAGAGTAACGAAAAGTGCGAGAGCAGGAAGTCTGCGCACACTGCCGCAGGGGTGCGCACTGTGTATGACTGGAGGCCCAGCAGCAGCAAAACCATGCCGATCACGGGACCCGGAAACGGCAGGGGAAAATCGCGGAAAAGAAGTTACTCTGCGGACTGAAAAACGAGTAACCAAGCCAAATCCGCAATGATGTCATGACATGATTTTCACGGCAGGTGAGTGCAATCTCGATGCAAGGGCATCGGCTGGATTGCCGGAATGGTCATGGCAATACCCGCCTTGCAAAATTTAAGGACTGGCAAAAAGATCCCCTTGCGGCCACTCCCGCACCGCATTCGCCGCGCCCCACAATGCCTGGTCGATGTCTTTGAAGAATGCGCGGCGCCCGGATGGGTCCGGCCTGGAATTGAAGGCCACCACCCATGCATAGCCTTGACGGGTCCGAAGTGCCAGGGTCTGCAAGCCCGGCTGGCTGCCTGTGTGCCACCAGTTATCGCCCTTGTCACTCCTGACGACGTGGATGCCTGCCGCATAAAAGCTGCGCGGATTGCCATCTTTTTCCAGCATCGGCTCGCTGCGCATGGTTTGCAACGATTCCTCATTCAGAAGGGGTTTTCCCCGTTCGCCGTCGATCGCCAGGAAAAACTTCAGCACATCTGTTGGCGTTGCAATCCAGGCGCCCAGTGCGTCCATGTTTTCGACGGAGTAGGAGCCGTAAGGACTGGGTACATTCGCGTTCGTAACACCCGGTGCGCCCCGCTGCAGCGGTTCGCCGGGATACGCGTAGTATTTCGTCTCCCCCTGCCGGCTCTCGGTGCTGCTTGCGGCCTGAAAGCCTTTGCCGGTGGACGGCATCAGAAACTCCCGGCTGCTGAAGGCGCGGTAGGATTCGCCGGTGACGATTTCCACAACCCTTCCGAGCATGCAGTAACCGGTATTGGAATAGGCGAAGCGCTCGCCGGGTGCGAAGTCCAGCTTGTCCTGCAGGGAATCCCGGATGATCGCATCGCAGGTGACGGGCGCGACGCCTTGCCGGCGGGCAACGTCCCTGAGCCGGGGCTGAAAAAACGGATCACCAGAGCGCTCCCGATCGAACCCGCCTGAATGCTGAAGCAGGTGCCGGATGCGGATGTCCTTGGCGCGCGGGTCAGCCGGGGAGCCGGGCGCTATCCCGGCTTTCTCGAAGAGGGGCAGCACCGGGTCGTCCAGTTTCAGCTTTCCATCCTCTGCCAGCTTGAGCACCATGACCGCCGTCAAGGTCTTGTTGATGCTTCCCATGCGGAACAGGGTTTGCGGCGTCATGGCGTCCTGCTTGTCCCTGTCGGCATAACCGTAGCCTTTGGCAAGGAGCAGCTTGCCGTCCTTGGCCACGGCCAGGCTGGCGCCCGGGACATCGTGCTTTTTCATGATCTCCAGCATGGCCCTGTCGAAGGGCTCGAGGTGGGGCAATGACTGCCCTGCATCGACACACCAGCCCCACTGCGGGACGAACGCCAGCAACGCGACTGACAAGCCGCGACAGAGCTGGCGGCGCATGGCGGGAAAACCGCTGAACGGTACTGCATGCATTTTTTTGCTTGGGTTGTCCGCGCAGTCTACGAGGTTGCCAGGCGACTGCGTCTTTGGCCTAAAAGCGCGGTAAATCGGGGTGCTTGATCTGCCCGCCCCGTACCAGCATTTTTCCGTATTCGGCGCAACGGTTCAGCGTCGGGATCACCTTGCCCGGGTTGAGCAGGCCTTTGCTGTCGAACGCGCGCTTGACACCGAACATCTGCTCGTTTTCTTCAGCGGAGAACTGCACGCACATGGAGTTGAGTTTTTCCACGCCCACGCCATGCTCGCCCGTCACGGTGCCGCCCATCGCGACACTGGTTTCCAGAATGTCTGCACCGAAGAGTTCGCAGCGGTGCAACTGGTCGGGGTCGTTGGCATCAAACAGGATCAAGGGGTGCAGGTTGCCGTCGCCCGCGTGGAACACATTGGCGCATCGCAACTGGTACTTCTTCTCCATCCCGGCAATCGCCAGCAGGATGTCGGCCAGGCGCTTGCGCGGAATGGTGGAGTCCATGCACATGTAGTCGGGGCTGATCCGTCCCGATGCGGGGAAGGCGTTTTTGCGGCCGCTCCAGAAGCGCAGGCGTTCAGCTTCGTTCTGGCTCACGGCAATGGCCGTGGCGCCACAGCGGCGCAGCACGTCGGTCATGCGGCCGATTTCTTCTTCGACTTCCTCCGGCGTGCCGTCGCTTTCGCAAAGCAGAATGGCTTCGGCGCTGAGGTCGTAGCCGGCGTGCACAAAGTCTTCCACAGCGGCCGTCATCGGCTTGTCCATCATCTCAAGGCCGGCGGGAATGATGCCCGCCGCAATGACGGCGGCTACGGCATCGCCGGCTTTGCGCAGGTCGTCAAAGCTGGCCATGATGCAACGCGCCAGCTGCGGCTTGGGTATCAGTTTCACCGTCACCTCAGTGGTCACAGCCAGCATGCCTTCGCTTCCGATGATGACGCTCAGCAGGTCATAGCCTGCTCCATCGAGAGCATCACTGCCGAATTCAACTTCCTCGCCTTCAATGGTGAAGCCTCTGACCTTGAGCACGTTGTGTACCGTCAGTCCGTACTTGAGGCAATGCACGCCGCCCGAGTTCTCGGCCACGTTGCCGCCTATGGTGCATGCAATCTGGCTGGAAGGGTCGGGCGCGTAATAAAGGCCCAGCGGCGCGGCTGCTTCGGAAATGGCGAGGTTGCGGACGCCGCCCTGCACCACGGCCGTTCGGCTGATGGCGTCGAGTTTGAGAATCTTGTTGAACTTGGCCAGCGATAGCGTGACGCCGAGCTTGTGCGGCATGGCGCCGCCGGAAAGCCCTGTGCCGGCGCCGCGTGCGACCACCGGCACTTCCAGCGCATGGCAGCTCTTGAGCACGGCCTGCACCTGGTCATAGGTCTCGGGCAATGCCACAACCAGCGGCCGCTGGCGGTAGGCGGTCAGGCCGTCGCACTCGTAAGGTGTGGTGTCTTCGTTGTTCCACAGCAGGGCATGCGCGGGCAGCACAGCCTGCAGGGCACGCACCACCTGCGATTGCCGCTCTGATCGCTCAAGCTGGCTGTTTTGTTCAGGGGAGGCGGGGGCGTTCATGGTCTGGCTCCAGGGGGTAATCAGACTGTAGGGCAAGCGGCCCCGGCCGGGTTGAATAAATTTAAAGCGGTATGTGAAATGCCGCCTCGTTTAGTTTATCAACAGCTTCTCAGGACTTGGTGCCCGGTGCGGCCTTGGCGGCGGGTGCGTCATAAAACCTGACCTTGCCGGTTTTCACGTCGTACATGGCCCCCACGATCAGGATTTCTCCCTTTTGCTCCATCTCGCGCAGGATGGGGCTCTTTTCGCGGATCGTCTCCACCGTGAGGCGTACATTGCTCTCGGCCACCATCTCTACAAAGGCATAGTTCTTGGACGTGCGGTCCTTGATGTCGGCGGAAACCAGGTTCGCGGCCGGCTTGATTTTGCCGATGAGTCCCGTCAGGTTGCCCAATTGGGCGTCGTCGCAAGCACCCTTGATGGCGCCGCAACTGGTGTGGCCCATCACCACCAGCAGTTTGGCGCCCATGACTTTGTGCGCGAATTCCAGGCTGCCCAGGATGTCTTCGTTGACGATGTTGCCTGCCACGCGTGCGTTGAAAAGGTCACCTATGCCCTGGTCAAACACAATCTCGGCCGGTGCGCGCGAATCAATGCACGACACCACGCTGGCCAGCGGAAATTGGCCGTCCGCCGTGGCCTTCATTTCCTCGAGGTAGTTCTGGTGGCGCGGCTTGCCGGAAACGAAACGCGAATTACCGGCCTTGAAGCGCGACAGGATTTGCGTGGGCGTCACGGCTTCCTGGCATGCCTTGGCGTTCTGGATGGTACAGAAGGTGCCGGGTTTGACAGCCTTGGCTGCGGCGGCCTTGCCTTCGGCGTGAACCGCAGGCGAAAGTGCGAGCATGGAGAACAGGATGCCGGCCACGCCGGCGGCCAATTGATTTTTCCTCATAAGAATTTCCCTCGTTGAACAGGTTGGTTTTTTTTGACCATGTGCAGTCGGCCGGGCCCTCACCCGGTATCACTGCCAGCCCATCATAGGCATGAGCCGGTACGGACGCAAAACCACCTATCGGACGGCGTCAGGAGCTGTTAATGCTGTTGCAGGTCAAAAGGCCTTGAGCAAGGCACAAAACGCTGACGGGTACGTCCCCGTCAAGGCATTTGAAATGCCGAGTGGCGGCCTTCTCACTAACGGGCCCTGGGGTTCTAACCCAGGCTTTTGCGCAGCCAGTCGGCAAAAGCCGCGCATTCCCAGCGGTCCATGGTGCCGGTACGCCAGCACAGGTAGTGTGCGTGCGGGCTGGGAGTATTACCGGCGAACACTTCGTTGCTGCCCAGCCGCACCAGCGAGCCGTTTTCCAGCCAGGGCGCGCCCAGCTTGAGACGTATCAACGCGATGCCCATGCCGGCCGCGGCGGCATCGCACATCAGGCCGATGTCGTTGAACTGGGAGCCGTCGGCGGGTTCGGGCCAATCAAGTTTGTGGGCGGCAAACCAGGTGCGCCAGGGTTCCAGCGGCGAGCGCAACAGGCTTTCGCCTTCGAGATCTTCAGCCGCCTCAAAGGGGCCGTGTTCGCGCACAAAAGCCGGTGAGGCGAGTGGCGCGACCTCGTCCTTGCTGAGGCAGACGTGCTCCAGGTCCGCATAGCGGCCGGTGCCGAAGCGCACGATGAGGTCGGCATCCTCGGCCACCACGTCCAGCAGGGGGATGGACACCTGCAGCGTCAGGTCGATTTCAGGATAGGCATCGGTGAACTGGCGCAGGCGTGGAATCAGGATGGAGCGTGCGAACGTGGGCGTGACCGCCAGCCGTAACTTGCGCTTGCCGGCGGTAGTACTTTGCCCGGCCGCACCGGGAAATTTCTGCAGTGTGGCCAGGCCTTCGCGCACATGCGCCAGGTATTCGCTGCCTTCGGTGGTCAATGAAAAATCGGCACGGCCAAACAGCTTGGTGCCTATGATCTGCTCCAGCTGCTTGACGCGGTGGCTGACCGCGCTGGGCGTGACGCAAAGCTCCTCGGCCGCCTGCGTCACGCTGCGCAGCCGCGCCAGCGCTTCAAAGGTCAGCAGGCACTGAATGGGTGGGATTCGGGCAGGAGTAGCCATGTCTACTGGTGAACGCTACACGTCGTTTGCGACGCTTCTTTGCAAGCAGGGGCCGCGGGAACGGCTTTGCCGGACCGCAGGCACAGCGGCCCCCTCGGGGGGCAGGAAGCTACACGCAGTGAGCGACCGTGGGGGCTCATGGCTATTTAAAGATGACAGTCTTGTGGCCGTTCAAAAGCACACGATGTTCACTGTGCCACTTGACGGCGCGTGCAAGTACCCGGCTTTCGGTGTCCTTGCCGCGGGCGGTCAGGTGTTCGACGGTGTCCTTGTGATCAACCCGGGTCACATCCTGTTCGATGATCGGGCCTTCATCAAGGTCTGCCGTAACGTAATGCGCCGTCGCGCCTATCACCTTCACACCGCGTTCATGTGCCTGGTAATACGGTCTGGCGCCCTTGAAGCTCGGAAGCATGCTGTGGTGGATATTGATGGCACGCCCCGAGAGTGATCCGCACATCTCGTTGCTGAGTACCTGCATGTAGCGCGCCAGCACGACCAGCTCGGCACCTTCTGCCTCGATAATCTCAAGCTGCTTCGCCTCGGCCTGCGCCTTGGTGGCCGCCGTCACCGGGATGTGATGGAAAGGAACGTTGTAGCTTGCAGCCAGCTGATAAAAATCGCGGTGATTGCTGATGATGGCGCGCACATCCAGCGGCACCATGCCGGACTTCCAGCGAAACAGCAGGTCGTTGAGGCAATGGCCGTCGCGGCTGACCATGATCACGGTACGCATGGCTGCTTCTGTCGAGTGAAGCTTCCACTTCATGCTGAACGGTGAGGCGAATGCTTCGAGTTGCGTCTTCAGTTCTTCCTGGGTCAGCTGGTCGCAGGCAAACTGAACCCGCATGAAGAAGAGTCCGGTGTCATGGTCGTTGTACTGCGCGGCTTCTTCAATATTGCCGCCGTTCTGCAACAGGAAACCGGAGACGGCGTGAACAATGCCCATACGGTCCGGGCAGGACAGGGTAAGGATATAAGCGTGATTCATAGGGGGTGAATTGTCGCAGGTGAAGGCTGTGTCTGCCCGGCCTGCAGGCAATTGCATGTGCAGGGCGGCGGCAAGAGTGCCAGAATGCAAGATCAAGCGCTGCTATCCCAGCTTCACACCTTTCGACGCAGGAAACCACCATGGCCTACCAGAATTTCAACATGGAGCACCAATGGCTCCCGTTCACGCCCAACCGCAGCTTCAAAAAAGACCCGCGCGTGTTTGTGGCCGCGGACGGCATGCATTTCACGACGCACGACGGGCGCCAGGTGATCGACGGTATTTCCAGCCTGTGGTGTGTGGGCGCAGGCCACAACCGCAAGCCCATCAACGAAGCCATCAAGAAGCAGCTCGATACACTGGACTACGCGACCGCTTTTCAGGCCAGCAACGACCAGGCCTTCAAGGCTGCCGAGATCATCGCAGGCATGGCGCCCGGCGACCTCAACAAAGTGCTGTTTTGCAATTCGGGCTCGGAGGCCGCGGACACGTCGTTGAAGGTCGCGCTGGCTTACCACCGTGCGCGGGGCGAAGGCCACCGTAATGTATTCATCGGCCGCGAAAAGGGCTACCACGGCGTTGGTTTCGGCGGCATGAGTGTGGGCGGAATTCCGGCCAACCGCAAGGTGTATGGCGCCGCGTTGCTGCCTCGCGTGGACCACATGCGTTTCATCCACGACCCGGTCAACCACGCCTATATCAATGGTGTTGAGCCCGTGTGGCAGGAAGACCTGCTGCTGGAGCTGGAAAACCGCATCCTGCCGCTGCACGACCCAAGCAATGTGGCTGCAGTCATCGTCGAGCCGGTGTCAGGAAGCGCCGGATGGTATCTTCCGCCCAAGGGCTACCTGAAACGGCTGCGCGAAATTTGCGACAAGCACGGAATCCTGCTGATTTTTGATGAAGTCATCACCGGCTTCGGCCGTCTGGGCACCGGTTTCGGGGCGGACTATTACGGTGTGGTGCCCGACATGCTCAATTTCGCCAAATGCGTGACCAACGGTGTCATCCCGCTGGGCGGTGTGATTTGCTCCGACCGCATCTATGACGGCATGATGAACGCCAATGCCGGTGCGCCCGAGCATGCCGTGGAGTTCTTTCATGGCTATACCTACTCCGGCCATCCGGTTGCCTGCGCGGCCGCTATTGCGACGCTGGAGCTGTTCAAGGAAGAAAAGCTGTATGAACGTGCCGGCCAGATGGGCAAGGTATTGGGCGACGCGATGCACAGCGGCCTGAAGGGCCTGCCCAATGTGATCGGTATTCGCAGCCTGGGACTGGCCGGCGCGGTCGAACTGGTGCCGGTGACGGGTGTGCCGGGCAAGCGCGCTTATGACATCTTTATGGACTGCTTCCACAACGGTGTGCTGGTGAGGCCGGCGGCTGACAACATCGTGGTCTGTCCACCCTACATTGTCGAAAAAGAACATATCGACCGCATCGTCAATGTGGTTGCCGACGCCATCCGCAAAAACGCCTGAGTCACCGCTGGCAGAGCCCCAAAAGGCTCTTCAGGGTTTGGGTGCCAGCTGCTTCTGCAGGCCCGCGCAATAGTCGGTCTCCGGGAGCGGGGCCGTTGCCCACACAGCGTCGAAAGCGTTTGCGCCCTCGGTATTGGGAGGAGTCCCGGCAAGCAGGCGCACTACTTTGGCTTTTATGTCCGTCGGCAAGTGCTGCGGTACGCCCAATTGCCGGTTCGCATGGCCGCTTCCGGCCAGCAGCAGCACTGTCTTGCCGGGTAGCACGGCCTGCCCGAGGGTGTTGGCCATGGTGATGTCCTTGGCAATCTGGATGCGTGTCATTGGCGTGATCTGGCTCTCAGGCAACAGGTTGCAGTGGCCGAGACGGATCAACTGCTGCTGGGCTTTGAGGGCGGGGCCTGGCAAGCGGGCGTCAAGCCGGCTGTCAGCCATGCTGTCTGGCATCTGCACCCGGGGCAGATTGGCGCCCATCACGGGGACACCGGCGCGCACCGCGGTCATCACGGCAGGGCCGTAGGCTGTCCAGGGCCAGCCCTTGTCGTTCCAGTTGAGCGCATTGCGCACTTGCTGCTCGGTGGCGCTGGGCCTGAGCGCGGAAGTACTTGCACCCGTGTAGGCCATCTCAAGGGCTACGGCAGCCAGCACCCCTTTGGCAGCCAGGGCGGCGACTACCTGCTGTTCGATTGTCTGGTGCTCCGCGGCGTCGTGCTGCTCCCCGAGGATAAGGACGTCGGCAGGTAGCAGCGCCTCCAGCCGGGTGGATGTTTGTGCGGCTTCGCTGCCCTGCGCCTGCAGGATGGGTGCTTCAGGCCGACCCGCGCAACCGCCCGCCAAAGCGATCGTGACAGTGCAGACAAGGCAGGCCAAAGCACGAGGGGTAAAGAAATGGCGCATCGGTGGATACTACCGCTTCCAGCGGTTTCTGTTCCGCGCCGTTACGCTCTGCCATGTCTTCCTTGCGCCGCCGCGCCGCCCTGTCCCCGTGCGTGTCGTCCTGACCTTGTTGCTGGCCTGGGGTGCCGCTTCTTTGAGTATTGCGCTGCACACGCCTTTGCCCTGGATGATCGGCCCCTTGCTGGCGACGGCGTTGGTCTCAATGCTGTGCGGACCCACGGCTAGCTGGACGCCGTTGCGCAACGTCGGGCAATCGATGATCGGTTTTGCCGGGCCGGGGGCGGCGGGCGGCCCCTCGGGGGACAGGGAGCTACACGAAGTGAGCGGCCGTGGGGTCTGTACTTCTAGCTCTAATGAAGCGATATCGGCGTGTTGGCAAGGCCGCTGTAGCCTTCCAGCGTGTCTTCGATTTCTTCCTGCGTGGGGGTGTTTTGCGCCCAGGCGCTCAAGCGTTGCTGGAACATTTCAGCCCAGGATCCATCCAGATAGACCTCTTTGCCCGAACGTTTATCGACGATTTCGAAGCCGTGCCGTGCCAGTTGCGGAACGGCCGGGACAGGCGCGGATTCTTCCGGTGCATTGGCGTGAATCTGCATGACAGCAAAAGATTCCGAGTCATAAAGCATTTGCATGGTGTAGGTCCTTTGGCTTCAGATAGCAACGATGAGGCCAAGTTCAAGGGCTGTGGGTTTTAAGTGTGCATGCGCGAGGTAAAGACGCGTTACGCGTGTAAAACCACACATAAAACAGATGCCGCTGTGCGCCATAACAACGCCGGCTTGCTGGCCTCAGTCCTTGGTGATCGCGCGAAGCTGCTGGTCGATGAAGTCGCCGTTCTGCTGGGTAATCCTGCTGCGAACGGGGAGGTATCCGAGTGACGGGGCATACCAGAGTTCCACTTTTTGATCGAACTCACGCCGGGGTTGACGGGTGAGTTTGAGCGTATTCAGCTCGCCGTAGGGAAGTGCCATTTTCTCTTCGCCTTCCACCCGGAAAGTCCAGGTGTCTGCATCCCGCGGTCCTACGGTGTAAATCGACATGGTGGAGCCGGCGGGAAAGCCGGCCGGGTTGCCCGCCAGCATGGCGCCGAGCTGGATGAAGACGCTGACCCGGTCCTGTACGCCCTTGATCCAGGGAACAGTGGGTGTGTTGGCGCTGAAGATGATCTGCCCCTTGTCCGCTTCAAAATGCGCGGCCACTTCGCTTCTTGATTTGTCGGAAAAGCGGGTCGGTGCCAGGCCTTGCGGGCCCACCTGCCCGGTGCTTGCCATGCTGCGTGACCCCAAAAACAGTGCGCTGACGCGCATGGAGGCGCTGTAGTTGTCGCCGGAATAGCGCCATCCAAGTTCGGCGTCTGCGTGGTAGTTCAGGCCTTTTGCGCTGCCGGTCATTTTGTATTCCAGTCGCGCGCTTTCCGGCAAAACCACCGCCGTCACTGTCGACTGGCCTGGTTCGGCTATCGCGGGAGCGCTGGCAGCCGCGATTGTGGGCGTTGCCTGCGCGGGCAGGCTTTCCGGATTTTCTGTCTGGGGCGCGCTGGATGTCATCACCTCGGTAGATGGGGTTGCTATCAAATCAGTAGCTGCCTGCGCCGGAGGTTCCTGCGCTACAGCGGGTTTTTTTCTGTAAGTCCTGGGCTTTGGGGGCGGTGTGGAAGGCGCGGGGGCAAGCGCTGTCAATGCTGGAAGCGGTGCGATGGTGCGCGTTGCGAAAACCTGGTTGCGCGGGGAGGCGGCAGTTTGCTCGGAGCCGAATCGTAACGGCGATGACTTCAGCATCAGCGTGTGGACAGCCAGCACCCCTGTAGCCAGCGCCGCAAGCACACGCCAGCGAGGCGCCGAAGGATAGCGGTCGGTGGACGTGGTCACGCCTGTGTGAATCCAAGATCACCGGAAAGCTGCCGGGCGGCGGCGGCCAGCGGCCGTGCTACGGCGCCGCCCCAGTCCGGATCAAACGTTGCAAGCGAACCCAGCGCCACAATGCCGAGCGCGAGGTGGCCGTCGGCATCGAACACCGGCGCACAGAAGCCGGCCACGCCGGGCAGCAGGGTATTGATCGCGCGCGCCATGCCGCGGCGGCGGATATCTTCCAGCAAGGCATTCAGCTCGGCCATGGTGGCGGGAACATCTTTTCGCGCCAGCTTCTGGTTGCGTGCCAGTTCATCCCTGACCAGCAGCGCCAGCCGCCCTTGTGGTTTGGCTCTGGCCTTGGGCAGGTTTGAAGACAAAAATGCGGCAAAGCACAAGCCCGTGGCGGACGACAGCAGGGGCATGACATCGCCCAGCCGCAGGTTGACCGTCACAGACTGCGGTGATTCTTCCCAGTGGACGAGGGTCGGTCCCTGGTTGCCCCAGACCGCCAGTGCCAGGGTCTGGCCGGTTTGCACCATCAGGCGCGGCATGAGCTGGCGGGCCAGCTTCACGCTGTCCAATCTCGAAAGGGAAGCGAGTCCCAACTTGAGCGCAGCCGGACCGAGGTCGTATCGGGCGGTTGCCTCGTCCTGGACGACCAGTGCCAGCCGCTGGAAACTGACGAGATAACGGTGCGCTTTGGCCGCGCTCATGCCCGCTGCGGCTGCCAGGTCGCGAAGCATCAGCGGGCCGGGTGAGGCAGAGAGCGACTCCAGCAAGCTGAAGCCGACCTCGACCGACTGAATACCCGCGCGTTGCGGCGGCAGGCTGCTGCGTGCTGTGGCGGGGGCGCCTGGGCTGACTTTCATGGGCTTGACTAGAATTTCAGGTTCGCCGTGAGACTGTGGATGCATGGATCGTAACGCGGGGCCGGATGCCACCGCCGGCCACGGCACAATCAGGCCTTCTGCGAAAGCCGACAGCCACCAATCAGGATATTGATGAAACTTGCCACTTATAAAGACTCTTCACGCGACGGCCAGCTGGTCGTGGTGTCGCGCGATCTTTCAACAGCCCATTATGCGACGGGCATCGCGGGCAAATTACAGCAGGTGCTGGACGACTGGAACTTCATGTCGCCGCAGTTGCAGGACTTGTACGAAACATTGAACCAGGGAAAGGCAAGGCACGCTTTTCCGTTTGAGCCATCGCGCTGCATGGCACCGCTGCCGCGCGCCTACCAGTGGGCCGACGGCTCGGCCTATATCAACCACGTGGAACTGGTGCGAAAGGCGCGCAACGCCGAAGTGCCGGAAAGTTTTTACACCAACCCGCTGATGTACCAGGGCGGCAGCGACGATTTCATTGGACCCTGCGACGATGTGGTGGTGGCGAGCGAGGAGTTCGGCATCGACTTCGAGGCCGAGATCGCAGTGATCACCGGCGATGTGCCCATGCGCGCCACGCCCGAGCAGGCGCTGGAAGGCGTGCGCCTGCTGATGCTGGCCAATGATGTGTCCTTGCGCAACCTGATCCCCGATGAACTGGCCAAGGGTTTCGGTTTCTTCCAGAGCAAACCGGCAACCGCTTTCAGCCCGGTGGCAGTGACGCTGGACGAAGTCGGCGACGCCTGGGAAAAAGGCCGCCTGCACATGACCCTGCAAAGCACCTGGAACGGCCGCAAGGTCGGTATGTGCGAAGCCGGCCCCGAGATGACATTCAGTTTCGGCCAGCTGATCGCCCACATTTGCAAAACCCGCAATGTGCGCGCCGGCAGCATCATCGGTTCAGGCACCGTCAGCAACAAAGACTGGAGCCACGGCTACAGCTGCATCGCTGAAAAGCGCGCAATCGAAACCATCGAGGATGGCAAGCCCAAAACCGAGTTCATGAAGTTCGGCGACACCATCCGCATCGAGGCCAAGGGCAAGGATGGCCTGTCCGTGTTTGGGGCGATAGACCAAAAAATCGTCTCCGCCGCTTGAGGCACTCTGCATAAATCAGCATGAGCCGCGGAGCTGGCTTTGCCAGGCCGCAGGCGGGCGGCCCCCTCGGGGGGCAGCGACCCACACGAAGTGGGGGAGCGTGAGGGCTCTATTTTGTTACCTAGAATACGCTTTTCTCGAGCCGTCTTCAAAAACCGCGTCATCGCGCAACAGCTTGCCTTCGTCGTCCCATGTTTTCTCGCGCGTGATGCGGCCGCGCTCGTCGTAGCTCGATTCGGCCACCAGCCTGCCGGCTTCGTTAAAGCGCTGGTGCGTACCCTGGGGCAGTTGCTGGTAGCGGTTGGAGGCTGTGTAGCGGCCGGTGGCGGCGATTTTTCCGCTGTCGAAGAAGTCGGTGGTTTGCAGCCAGGCGTTGTCGCCTTCGCCACCGTACTCGGTTTTGCTGCGCGGCTGGCCGTTCAGGTAGTAAGTCTGGTCGCTGACCGGCTTGCCGGCCGACCAGCGCCTGTCGTGCGTCAGGGCGCCGCTGTCGGCGAACTCCTGCTCGCGTTCCTTGAACGAGGTTTTTGACGGGTTGGTCTCCAGCAGCCACTGGACTTCGCGCCGCTTGACGCCGGCGTTGTTGAAATAGCGTTCAGTGCGAATGTTGCCCGATACCTCGTCCAGGTAATCCGGCTTGCCACCCTCGCCCAGCGTTTCATGGCGAATGCGTTTTCCGGCCAGGTAGCTGCTGGTGCCGTTCAGCACGCCCTTGCTGCTGAAGAGTTCGATCTTTGAGGCGCCGCCAGAAAAACCGCACCAGCGGGCGTCCTCCGCCGGCGCTGCCAGCAAAGGCTTGTCGCCGCAGCGTAAAGCCTGGAGCTGGCCGCGATCATTGAATTCGGCATAGGCCTGCTCGATGCTGCCGCCTGCGCGCGGCCCGTAAAACACGATGCGCCGCAATTGCCCATTGGTGTGAAAGCTGCGCGCCAGGCCGGCCTCGGTGCCGTTGTCGTAGACGGAGTCGCGCAGCACACGGCCGTCCGGTGCGAATTCGCGCGCGCGGCCATGGCGGTTGCCGCGCTCGTTTTCGCTGTATTCCCGCTGTAGCTTGCCATTCTGGTAGTAACGCATCAAGCCCATGAACTTGCCGCCCTGCAACTCCTGTTCACGCATCAGCTGGCCTGTGTCCCGGTCCTTGCAGCGCATGATGCCGGTTTTGCCGGCCGTGGTGTTGCCATTGTTGGGGTTGACGCTTTCGCCGTTGATTTCGCAGTCTTGCACCGCATGTGCCCAGGGCGAGGCCAATGCGCACGCACCAAGAAGGACGAGGCGTTGCACGGATTTTTTCATGCAGCAGCTCCGGTTTGGTTGATGAACAGCCGTATGCCGCGCAGGAACATTTCAACTGAAATGGCAACAAGGATCAGGCCCATCAGGCGCTCGAAAGCCATCATGACGCGGTCGCCTGCCACCCGCTGGATCCGCTCGGACAGCACCAGCACCACGGCGCACACCGCCATGGTCACGCACAGCGCCGCGATCCATTCGAGCCGCCGTGCCGGCGCCTGGGACACCAGCAGCATCACCGTGGCCAGTGCCGAAGGGCCTGCCAGCGCGGGAATCGCCAGCGGCACAATCAGCGGCTCGCCCTGCAGCGGCGCGGCCTCGGGCTGGTCCGACGGGAAGATCATGCGCAGCGCGATCAGGAACATGACGACGGCGCCGGCGATCTGCAGCGACAAATCGCTGAGGTTCATCAGGCGCAGGAAACCGTCGCCGACAAACATGAAGGCCAGCAGCAGCAAAAACGCGATCAGCACCTCGCGCAGGATGACGCGCATGCGCCGCTCCGGCGCCACACCCTTCAGGGCGTTGACAAAAATCGGAATATTGCCGAACGGATCGGTGATCAGCAGAAGCAACACCGTGGCGGAAGCAAAGGTATAGGCCATATGTATGTCAGATATGTCAGGCCGGGTTGGCCGAGTAAAGGGCTTCAAGCGATTTGAAACCCTTGATCTCGATGGGATTGCCAAAGGGGTCGCAAAAAAACATGGTCCATTGCTCGCCGGCTTCTCCTGCAAAGCGCACCTGCGGCTCCAGCACAAAGTCCATGCGGGCCGCTTGCAGGCGCTGCGCCAGGGCCTGCCAGTCGTCCAGGGCAAGCACCAGGCCGAAATGCGGCATGGGAACGAGCTTGTCGCCGACATGGCCGGTGCGCTCTGTCTTGAACGGTTCGCCCAGGTGGAGCGACAGCTGGTGGCCGAAAAAGTCGTAGTCGACCCAGGTAGGGGCCGAGCGGCCTTCCGCGCATCCCAGGACCCCCCCATAAAACTGGCGGGCCACGTTGAGGTCTCTGACATTGAAGGCAAAG
Source organism: Polaromonas sp. P1_E11 (assembly GCF_056405995.1). NCBI lineage: Bacteria > Pseudomonadati > Pseudomonadota > Betaproteobacteria > Burkholderiales > Comamonadaceae > Polaromonas > Polaromonas sp. P1_E11. The sequence continues at coordinate 90,446 of NZ_JBFUBA010000004.1, read as the reverse complement.
TGAAAGAGGCTTTTCATGGTGCAAGCTTATCAGGGCATTGCCCGAAAGAGACGCTTTTGCAGCCTGGCCGGCAACGGGCATGGCGCCAGGCCTGCTGATAAATGCTATGAATTAGATAGCTGCTTGCGCCCGTAGATAAAGGCCCGTGGGTGTTTTTTGCTTGAATCCGTATCGATACCGGTTCGGCCTTGGTGTTTGCCTGCTGAAAACACAAAAAGCGGTTGACGCGCTGCTGCGGCGTTGCACAATGAAGGCGTGCGCTGGATCATCCAGCCGCCCGATGCAAATCGTGCACAACCTGCCAGGAGACATTCATGAGTGACGCGGACAACCCTTCTTTCCCCGGTTTCGGCAAGCTGGTGCCCGGCTTTGACTTTTTGCAGAACCTCGCCAAACAGGCGGCAGGCAGCGCCACACAAAGCATTCCGCAGCTGCCCAATCTGGGCAACTGGGTAGCGCCCACGCTGAATGTCGAAGAGCTCGACAAGCGCATCGATGAACTCAAGGCTGTCCAGTTCTGGCTCGACCAGAACGCCACGGCGCTCAAGGCGACCATCCAGGCGCTGGAGGTGCAGAAAATGACGCTGGCTACCCTTAAAGGCATGAACTTCAACATGGGCGATGTGGCCAATGCCTTCAAGCTCAAGGTGGCCGACAGCGTGGCCGGTGGTGTGCAGCGTGTGGCTGACAAGGCCCGTACGTTTTCGGGGCTGGAGGTCCCGCCAACGAGCTTTGGCGCGGGCAAGCCTGCCGCCAAATCCAAGGCACCCGCCGCGGCCAAGGCCGGCACGCCGCCGGCCGGCGTGGTGGACCCGATGCAGTGGTGGGGCGCGCTGACCCAGCAGTTCCAGACGATTGCGGCAGATGCCATGAAGGATGCCGCCAAAAAAACGGCCATGGACACCACCAAAAGCCTGGCGACCGGCCTTGCCAAGGACGCTATGAAGACCGCCACCGGCATGGCAACGGGCATGGCCCGCAACATGGCGGAGTCCGCCGGTAAAACCGTGGCGGGCGGTGCACGCGCGGCCATGAACACGGCCCTGCGCAGCAGCCAGGCCTGGCCTACACCCGCGGCCGGCAAAACCGCCGCGAAAACGAAACCCAAGGCCAAGGCGCCGGCGCGCAAGGCCGCAACTAAAACCGCACGCAAAACCACGCGTTGATACAGGCTGACTTTTCACTGAATTTCACCAGGACCCCATGAAGCTTTTTCCCTACGGCCACGCCACCCATCCGCAATGGCAGATGGCGGCAGGCCTTGTGCTGGCGCAGCTGCGCGCCTACCTCGCATTGCCCGGCTACGCCAAATCGCCCACGCTGGCGCTGCTCTACATCACCGATCACTATGCGGCCCATGCGCAGGACATTCTTGACCACCTGAGTGCCGAACTGCCCGACATCACCGACTGGAGCGGCACGGTGGGCGTGGGTATCGCCTCCAACAACGTCGAGTACTTTGACGAGCCGGCGCTCACGGTCATGCTCTGCGAACTTCCGCACGACCAGTACCGTGTGTTCTCCGGAGTGTCGCCCTTGCCACCGGCCAGCCAGGGAAGGTTCAAGGCGCATACGGCGCTGGTGCATGCGGATGCGACGACGCCCGACGTCGCCGAACTGATCGACGAAATGGCACAGCGCACCGGCAGCGGTTATGTGTTTGGCGGCCTGGCTTCCAGCCGCTCCAGCACGGTGCAGTTTGCCCTCAGCGGGCACGGCAATGTCAAGGGGCAGGGCGCGGCCGGCGGTGTCTTCACCGGGGGGCTCAGCGGTGTGGCGTTTGGCCAGGGCGCGGCGCTGATGTCACGCATCACCCAGGGGTGCAGGCCCGTGTCTGCGCATCATGAGATCACGGCCTGCGAATCCAATGTGGTGACCGAGCTCGATGGACAGCCGGCACTGGAGGTGATGCTGGCAGACCTGGACGTGTCGCTTGATGAGCCGCGGGAGGCCCTGGCCAAAGTGCGGACCACGCTGGTCGGCCTGAGCCGCCCGGCAGACATTCCCCATGACGGCGCCGGCCGGCACGGCCAGTTTGGCGCAGAGGTGCTGGTGCGCCACCTGATCGGGCTGGATCCGGCGCGCAAGGGGATTGCCATCGCGGAGGTGCCCGTCGTGGGCATGAAGCTGGCTTTCTGCGAACGCAACATGGAAGCCGCGCGCGCGGACCTTGTGCGTGTGTGCGCCGAGATTCGTGAAGAGCTGGAACCGGAAGAAGTCACGCTGGAAGTTGCCAGCGCCTTGCGCGCGTCAGAGGCCGAGTCTGCGCCGCACGCGGCCCGGTGCATAGCCGGCGCGGTGTACGTCAGTTGCTCCGGCCGTGGCGGCCCGCACTTCGGCGCGCCCAGTGCCGAACTGCAGATCGTGCGGAGGGCCTTGGGCGATGTGCCGCTGGTTGGCTTTTTCGCCGGCGGCGAGATCGCCCGGCACCACCTTTACGGCTACACCGGTGTGCTGACGGTGTTTACTTCGATTACCTAGGCTTACCCCTGTCGGACGCTCACTTCGTGTAGCGCCTTTTCCCCTTCCAGGGGACGGGCGCCTGCAGCCGGCGAAGCCGGACCGCGGCCCCCGCTTGAAGAAACCGTGAGGCCTTACAGAACCTGGGCTTCGAGTAACTCCACCGGATCGCCGTAACGCGCGGCCATCGCCACCACTGACGGGTCGCGCAGCGCGCACAAAAAACCGTCCTTGATCAGGGTTTGATTACCTGCAGTCACGGTGCCGTCCAGCGTGATCAGGTCCATGTGCACCGGCGGCTCTTCCCAGTCAGGCATGACACGGCGTATGTAGTCGCTGGGCTGCGCCAGGTCGATACCGAAGTGCAATGCGCCGGGCGCGTTCGAGCCGGCTGGGTACACCGTGTGGCGCGGCGCCTTGGGGTTGAAGCCGCAGCCGCCGCCTTCGATCATGCGGCCGCCGACCAGCATCTCGCGCAGGATCACCGCTTCTTCTGAAATTCCGTCGACCGATGAAATTGTGTCACCCTCAAAATGCACGGCGATTTTTTCCTCGAACGGTTTGGTAAAACCGACCGCCCATTGCGGGTAAAGCACGCCGGCCATGGGCACCACGGCCTTGAAATCATTTTTGACCGAGTTGTGGTCCCACAGATTGGGGCCGTGTGTCGGCAGGTAGTGCACATAACAGCCGTCTTCCTCGGCCGTCATCTGGCCGCGCCAGCGGTTGGTGGCCAGCTGGTTGGCCCGCATCGCCTGCGTGAAGCTGATGCGGAAGTCGCTGCCGCGAGAGTCGGTGAAGCGCAAGTCGAAATCGCCTTCGGTCGGATAACGGCTGGCCGTTTGGCGGATGATCTCGCCGATGAGGTCGACCGGAAAGCGCGCCTGCGGCGTGTGCAGCAGATCCAGGTTGCGGAAATAGGTGATCTTGACCCAGCGCTGGCCGGCGCGGCGCAGGTTGATGCACAAAGGGTCGAGGATGGAGCAGAACCAGGTAGACACCACAAAAGTGGCCTTCTTCAGCATGGCATGCACTTCTTCAGGTACGGCGGTCACCTGCGTGCTCGGCTCCATGTAAACGCGCACCTCGGCGCCGCGCGATTTGGCAATGCCGATCACGGCGTCGATCACACGCGGGTCCAGCAACGGATCGGCCAGCATCAGGACCCGGTCCCCGGGGCGTATCGCCATCACGCGCGAGAAGTTGTCCAGCGCCTGGAAGAAGTATTTGGTGTCGGTCAGATTTGCAGCGACCGGGATGGGCAGGCCAACGTAGGTGGAGGTGGGATTCATCGTGGGTCACCGGAAATTGCATGCACAAAACAGTCTTGCAGGCTGCAATTCGCTGAATATTACCAGTAAACTCCGATTTTTCTTAGTCAACTAATATAATTGCGTGCAATAGGCTCGGGCGGCGACCTGGACTGAATACCAGCAGGCCCGCGGAACCGGCTTTGCCGGGCCGCAGGGGGCCGCCCCCTTGAGGGGGGAGCAGACTACACGAAGTGAGTCTGAAAGGGGGTGTTACCTACGGAGTGCAGCGAAAGCCTCGAACTCCCAGCCCCGCATGGCCAGCAGCAAGGTGAACCCTTCGCGGTCCTTGTCGCCCAGCTTCTGGTCGGTCTGGTGCTGTTGGGCAAAGTCCTGTGCCACCCGCTGCATGCGCTCAAGGAACGAAGGCGCCAGGCCGCGGCTGATGGAGCCGTGCACCAGCAGCAGGCCTTCGCCGTTGCCGTCAAATCCACCGGAAAAATAGTCAAGCAGGGCGTTTTCGCGGAAGTAGTCCATGACCGGCCCGTGCGGTCGCCAGCGGAAGGTCTTGGCGAGCTTGAGCCGGTAACGGTTCAGCGGCTTGAGCTCGATGATGCCGATGCGATCGAGTTGCGCGAGGTATTTGATGCACTCGGCTTCGGTCAGCCGGTAACTCGCGGTGATTTGCTCCAGCGTCCATTGCGACAGCACGCAGATGGCGGCCAGCAACAGCTTCTTGTCGGCCACCACGGCTTTTTCCTGTGCTTCGGTCAGCTCCGCCAGCAACGGCTGGGTGTCGGCGATACGCCTGGCCAGGTCGGCAAAGTCCAGCTTGAGCGCACGGCAGATCGCGTCGATACGCGAGAGGGGCATATCGCCCCTGGCCAGCATGCGCTTGACGCTTGATTCGGCCATGCCGAGTTTGACGGCCAGGTCGGCGTACGTCATGCGCGCCACCTTGAGCTCTTTTTTGAGGACGGTGACAAGATCTGCGGTAGTGCTCATGAGTATCGATTATCGGTACTTTGAGGCTGAACGGCGAGAACTGGCTCTAATTCCGGTGCTTTTTCGGCACCTGGCCTGCACAGTGCGGCTTCATTCACACAGGAGCTGCCCCATGCCAATCAGCCTGAAAACCGCCCACCGCCGTGTTGTGCCACCGCCTTCCTGGTTCGCACAGATGAAGGTATCGGGCTGGAAAGCACCGGCCTGCCGCCGCGAATGCGCGCTCGCCGGCGTGTTGCTTGCGATGCTGGCGGCGGCATTGCTGGGGCCGTCGGTGGCGCAGCCTTTGCACTATCACGACTTCGCCGACCAACGAGCCTGGGGATGGTTGCCCCATGCGATGGACGTCCTCAGCAACCTGCCGTTCGCGCTGTGGGGCGTGGTGGGTGCCTGGGCCCTTGTGCGTGCGGTGAAGGCGCGGGCTGTCAGCGCCGCGGCCGCAGGTTTCGCAGCGCTGTTCTTTGCCGGCTTGGCCCTCACCTCCGTGGTTTCTGCGGCCTACCATCTGCAGCCGGGAGATGCCGGGCTGGTCTGGGATCGCGGCGGCATGGTGTTTGCCTTCGCCGGCTTGCTCGGGCTTGGCACCATGCAGGCCGTCAGCACCCGTGCCGGTATGGCGGTGGCTGCAATGGTCCTCGCTCTCGGACCGTTGTCCGTGCATCTTTGGTCGCAGACGGGCAATGTGCTGCCGTGGGCCGTTTTGCAACTCGGTGGCATGTTGCTGATTGTCGGCGTCGCCTGTTTGCGGCCCACGCTGGCAGGGCGGGTGTTGCCCATCCGCTGGCTGCTGGTGGTAGCCATTTATGCGCTGGCCAAGCTGCTCGAGCTGGGTGACCACGCGGTGTTCGAATGGACGGGTCAGCTGGTTTCGGGCCACACCTTGAAGCACGTGGTGGCCAGTTGTGCTGCCTGGCCCGTCGTTGCGGCGCTTCTGGACGCCCGAAAATTCAAGGCAGAATCCACAGCAGCATTCAAAAACAGAGCAGGCAGGCCATCTCGCCACAGCTTGCCGCACAACAACTGAAAAGAGGAGTCAAGCATGCCTGTTGATATGGCCGCCGCGGTGTCGCCACCCCCCGTTCACGAGCATCCGAACCAGTTCGCGCTCCTCAAGCAGCGCCGCTTCGCGCCATTCTTCTGGACGCAGTTTTCAGGCGCGGCCAACGACAACCTTTTCAAGTTTGCCTTCACCGTGATGGTGACCTACCAGCTCAGCGTGAGCTGGCTGCCTCCCGCGCTGGCGGGGCTGGCCATTGGGGCATTGTTCATCCTGCCGTTTTTGCTGTTCTCGGCCACCAGCGGGCAGCTAACAGACAAGTTCGAGAAGACGCGCGTGATCCGTTTTGTAAAAAACCTGGAAGTGGTGATCATGCTGATCGCTGCGGTCGGCTTCATGAGCAGCAACGCCAATGTCCAGGTACCCGTGCTTTTGGGTTGCACGTTTTTGATGGGGCTGCATTCCACGATATTCGGCCCGGTCAAATTTGCCTATCTGCCGCAGGCGCTCAACGAGCGCGAGTTGACCGGCGGCAATGGCATGGTTGAGATGGGCACCTTTGTGGCCATTTTGCTGGGCCAGGTGGTGGGCGGGCTGATGGTGGCCGTGCCCCAGGTGGGGCCGGACTATGTGGCTATTGCATGCATCGGCCTCGCGCTGGTTGGCCGGCTTGTTTCGCAGTTCATTCCGCTGACGCCTGCGACTGACCCGGGCCTGAAAATCAACTGGAACCCGGTGACAGAAACCTGGCGCAACCTCAAGCTTGCCAACGGCAACCTGGTGGTGTTCCGCTCCATGCTGGGTATCAGCTGGATGTGGTTTTTTGGTGCGGTATTCCTGAGCCAGTTTCCGAGTTTTGCCAAAGAGGTGCTGCACGGCAATGAGCAGGTGGCGTCTTTACTGCTGGTCGTTTTCTCCATCGGCATCGCAACCGGGTCGCTGCTCTGCGAAGTGCTCAGCAAACGCCACGTCGAGATAGGGTTGGTGCCGCTGGGTGCCATCGGCATGAGCGTGTTTGCGGTTGACCTTTACTTCGCCTCGCGCGGCTTGCCGTCAGCGCCCGTTATGACCTTGGGCGCCTTCATGTCGCAGCACGCGCATTGGCGCGTGATGATGGACCTGGCCTTGCTCAGCCTCTTTGCCGGCCTTTACAGCGTGCCGATGTACGCGCTGATCCAGCTGCGCAGCCAGTCCACGCATCGGGCGCGCATCATCGCCGCAAACAACATTCTCAATGCGCTGTTCATGATCGTCAGCGCCATCCTGGCCGGCGCCCTGCTCAAGGCCGGGTTCAGCATTCCGCAAATCTTCCTGTTCGTTGGATTGGCCAATGCGGTGGTGGCGTTCTACATCTTCATGCTGGTGCCCGAGTACCTGCTGCGTTTCATTGCGCTGATTGCTTCGCGCCTGGTCTACCGCTTCAAGATCACCGGCGACGACAACATCCCTGCCGTGGGCCCCGCCGTGCTGACCTGCAACCACGTCAGCTTTGTCGACCCGGTGCTGCTGATGGCCGCCAGCCCGCGCCCCATCTACTTTGTGATGGACCACCGTATCTTCAAAATGCCGGTTCTGGGCTGGCTGTTCCGGTTGGCCAAAGCGATCCCGATTGCACCGCGCACGGAAGACCCGGCGCTGTACGAGGCGGCCTTCGAAGCCGCCGCCAAGGTGCTGCGTGACGGCGACCTGCTCGCAATATTTCCCGAGGGGGGAATTACAAAAAATGGCGAACTGCAGGAGTTCAAAGGCGGCGTCATGAAGATTCTGGAGAATGCCCGGCGTGACGGTGTGCAGGTAAATGTGGTGCCGATGGCGCTGACCGACTTATGGGGTTCATTTTTCAGCCGTGCCGAAAAAGGAGTCGCCATGACCAAGCCCTTTCGGCGCGGGCTCTTCAACCGGGTGGGCCTGAATGTAGGCATGCCAATTGCTGCGGACAAAGTGGAACCTTCGGATCTGAGGGCGAAGGTGGAACAACTTATGGGACAGGACAAGACATGACTGCGCTTCAATTTTTTAAAGCTGGCGGCAGGCTTTCTCGCGGTGGCTTCTGGCTGCACGGCCTCATCGCGTGGATGGTTTTGTACCTGGCCTGGGCAGCCGCAGGGCCGGCACCTTCGGTGGTGCTGGCCTGGCTCATCAATGGCCCGGTGCTGGTGGCGCTGATATTGCTCTGTATCCGCCGCCTGCATGACCGTAATCGTTCGGGCTGGTGGCTGCTGCTGGTCCTGGTGCCGGTGGCCGGCGCGTTGTGGCTGGCGTGGCAACTGGCCTTCAGGCGCGGCCTGCCGCAAGACAATCGCTGGGGCCCCGACCCGTTGGCGCCGCGCGGCGACTATCTGGTGGTGCGGTAGAGGATGGCGCGGGACCACAACATGCACAACAACACTTTGATCGTGAACGATGTGACCGGCCTCAACCCGGTTGCCGTCTGGGCCATCAGCAAACCCAAAACCGTGGACGAAGTGTGCGATGCCGTGCGCCGTACCGATGGCCCGCTGTCGGTGGGCGGCGGGCATTTCAGCATGGGTGGGCAGACTGCCAGCTCCGGCAGCCTGCACCTGGACATGCGTGAGCTCAACCAGATCATCCGCTTCTCGCCGATGGAGAAAACCATACGCGTGCAGGCTGGCATTCGCTGGTGCGACATCCAGCGCTTTGTCGATCCGCACGACCTGGCCGTGAAGATCATGCAGACCTATGCCAACTTCACGGTGGGCGGCGCGCTGAGCGTCAACTGTCACGGCCGCTACATGGGCCTGGGTGCAGTGGTGATGTCGGTGCGGGAGATCCGGGTGGTGCTGGCCGACGGCAGCGTGCAGGATGCTTCGCCTTCCGTCAATGCGGAACTCTTTTACGCTGTGATCGGCGGCTATGGCGGTGTGGCCGTGATTGTTGAGGCCGAACTGGACCTGGCGGACAACACCAAGGTCAAGCGGCTGGCCCGCAAGATGAGCGCGGCCGAATACATCAGCCACTTCAAGGCCAAGGTCCGGTATTTCCAGGACGCGGTCTTTCACAATGCCGACCTGTACCCGCCGCATTACCGCAAGGTGCGCTCCGTCACCTGGGCGCGCACTGACGAAGCCACCACCGAGCCAAGACGTTTGCAGCAAGGCGGCGAAACCTACCCAGTGAACCGCTACTTTGTATGGGCCGTGACCGAAACCCCCTTGGGTAAATGGCGGCGCGAATACCTGATCGACCCCCTCCTTTATCTTTTCCGCAAGGTGCACTGGCGCAACTTCGAGGCCGGTTACGACGTGGCAGAGCTCGAACCGGCTTCGCGCAAGTACACAACCTATGTGCTGCAGGAGTACTTCATCCCGGTTGAGCGGTTTGACGACTTCGTGCCGATGATGGCGGAAATCCTGCAGCGCTATCGCGTCAATGCGCTTAATGTGTCGGTGCGGCATGCGCGGCCCGACCCCGGCACCCTGCTGGCCTGGGCCCGGGGTGAGACCTTTGCGTTTGTCCTTTATTACAAGCAGCGCACCCGGGACAACGCCATCAACCGCGTCTCGGTCTGGACGCGTGAGCTGATTGATGCGGCCATCAGTGTCGGCGGCAGCTACTACCTGCCCTACCAACCGCATGCAACGGCGGAGCAGTTCCACGCTGCCTATCCTCGGGCCAAAGAGCTGTTCGCGCTGAAACGCAAGCTCGACCCGCAGTTCCGCTTGCGCAATGTGCTCTGGGACAAATACTACGCCCCCACATTGAACCCTACGCTGAACAATTCCAACACCTGAACGACAGGGCTTGCCATGACCACAACCTCACCCGCTTCGGAATTTCGCGCCGTTTTCAGCGTCACCCGCTGGCACGACGGTTTTTACAAGTTCTTGCAGAACATCTACCGTCTTTATCCCGAGGACCGTTTTCACACACTGATCAAGAACACCTCGGCCGAGCTTGACAACGATGAAGCCATTTACCGCAGGCTCCAGCGCGAACTGCCGAAGATCAAGCCCTTCATGGCGGACCTGACCCTGGCCTTGCCGGCGCTCTTCAAGCAGAAGAAGGAAATGGCCGATCAGACCCAGCGGCTCCTGGGCGACAAAAAGCAGATTGATGGTTATGTGGAGATCGGCTCCACCGGCCGCTATATCAGCGAGCTGAAAAAGCGCATCAAGGTGACAGGCCCCATCACGCTGGTTAACGATGTGGCACCCACCAATTCGCCGGTGGACATCGCCGAGCGTGGCGGCCTGTTCAAGATCGGCAGCTTTGTGCCCATGAACGACTATGACCCGCTGCCGGCGAGCCTGCCCGATGCCAGCGTGGATATGGTGACTTGCTACATCGGCCTGCACCACTGCCCGCTGGACAAGCTCGATGCTTTTGTTGCCTCTATCGTGCGTGTGCTCAAGCCGGGCGGCATGTTCATCCTGCGCGACCATGACGTCACCACGCCCGAGATGTTCACGTTTGTCTCGCTCGTGCATACCGTTTTCAATGCCGGCCTGAACGGCGCATGGGAAACCAACCAGCGGGAGTTGCGCTACTTCCGGCCGGTCGCCGAATGGGTGGCTTACCTTGGTGAACGCGGGCTGAAGGACAGCGGCAAGCGCGAGTTGCAGGCGCACGATCCCTCGGACAACGTGCTGCTGGCGTTCACAAAATCCGGCGAGGCTACCGCGTGATGCGCTGGCTGCGCAATCTCGCGGTTGCAAGTGCGTTTGCCGCGCTCGTCGGAATGGCGCCGGCCGCAGGCCCTGCGCCGGTGGCGGGGCCCGAGCATGTGCGCGGCGTCGAGCAGACGCTGCTGACTTATCCCGAGTGGTTCCTGGTGTTCAGCCCCTATGAGTACGGCGAGTTCATACGTACCAGTGCGCCCAGCCGCTTTCCTTTTTATGGCCACATCGGCCAGTTCTGGGAAAGCTACAAAGCCGTCTTTGACGAGACGCGCCGCCGCGGGCTCGACCTCAACCCCGGCTATCACCTGATGATCATGGTGATAGGCACCAGCACGACGGTGGAATATGCGCTCAAGTCGGCCTATGAGACGCTCATCGGGCGGCTCGCCGAATCGCTGGCTGGCCAGCCTACGCCCGAAGACGGGCACGCGGCCAGCGTTGCGCAGGACTACGTACGGTTTATTCGCGTGCAGCCCTGGTACCTGTATGACTTCGACAAGGCGCTGGCAGGCCTCTGGCGCGATGTGCCTCTCACCGGGCCGGACATGGTCCGCAAGTGGGAACGCCGGTTTGCGCTCACGACCGAATACCTGGTCAAGGCGGGTTATGCCCGGCTGATCAAGCTGGGCACGCAGACGATTTACGATGCGCCCTTGCCCGTCACAGCCGTGGTGGCAAAGCCTGTGCCGCGGGCTGACGCCGCGCTGCCGGAACTCAAGGTGCTCTCACCGAAGCCCGACGGTTCGGCCCTGGTCACCATTCCCCGCTACGAGGCTTTCATGAGCTATGCCCAGGCGTTGGCGGTGCAAGGCGTCAATTTCAGCGAGATCGCAGGCAATGACTCATTCATCCTGGTGAGCGTGCTGGCGCCTGGCACCTGGGAACCCACCAGCCCCGCCACGCCACTGCTGAGGCAACCCATCCTTACCCGGCCCGGCACCCAGCGGGTGGTGTTGACGGTGCCCGTCGAACACCTGGCCGAGTCGCTGCGGCAGTGGCAAGCCGGCAATCTGCAGGTGGAGCACATTTTTGACTACTAGAGGGCGTGGGCAGAAGCCAGGGCGCAGCTGGCTTTTCTACCCGTGGCGCGTACTCGTGGCGCTGGTGGCCTGCCTGTTGCTGGTCGTGGCTTTTTCCTGGGCCCGCATGTTGTGGGTTGAAGACCAGAGCCCACGCGAGGCGGCGCCCCGACAGGGACGCTGGCTGCATGCGCATGACGTGGACATTTACGTGCAGGAATTCGGTGACCCCGCCGCGCCGCCTCTTTTGCTCACGCACGGCACTGGCGCCTGGAGCGCTACCTGGGACCAAAACGTACACGCCCTGGCTGCTGCGGGTTACCGCGTCATTGCCATGGATCTCCCTCCCTTCGGCTTCAGCACACGGCCTGTATCGCGCGACTACAGCCGGGCGGCGCAGGCGCGCCGCATCATCGGTCTCGTGGATGCGCTCAAGCTCGGGCCCGTCACGCTGTTGGGCCATTCCTATGGCGGTGGGCCTGCGGCGGAAGCGGCCATGCTGCAGCCTGATCGTGTGCGCCACCTGATGCTGGTCGATGCGGCAATCGGCCTGGTGACGCGTCCCGTACCCGCGCCGAACCGCGGCCTGGTTGCCAGTGTTGTTCAGATTCGTCCCGTGCGCACCGCGCTCATTGCCACGGCTGGGACCCAGCCGCTGTTCAGTGAGTTCTGGCTGCGCCAGTTTGTGGCGCGCAAGGAGGTCGTCACGCCTGCCCGCACGGCGATTTACCGCCAGCCTTTTGTGCTGCACGGTTTCACAGCCAGCCTGGGAGACTGGGCGGCGCAGTTCGCCGGCGAGCACGGCGCCAGCCTGAGTGAACGGCCCGAAGGGTTCCGCCAGCTCAAGATACCGCTCACGCTGGTCTGGGGCAAGGAAGACAGCATCACGCCCCTGGCGCAGGCCGAGACTATTCAGCAACTGGTGCCCGGCACACGCCTGGTGGTTCTGCCGGGTGTCGGCCACATTCCACAGATTGAGGATCCAGCGCTGTTCAACCAGCGTATGGCTGAAGTGCTCAAACCTTGAGCGTTCGCGAGGGCCGCTTCTGCCGGCTTTACAGGCTTTATTTGCTATGAAATCAGGAGCTACTTGCGCCCGATTAACGTGGCTTCCGGCTACTATTCGCTGAAATTTAGCCGCTCACACGACCGGCCGCCCAAAAAACGGGTAACCCGGGTCGTTGTAGCCGTGGCTGGACGCATGGCCGGGCACGACCAGGGCATTGACAAAGATTTCGTCGTCCTTGTCCAGCACCAGTTCCACCGCACCATACACATCTTCCAGGTGCGGCAGGGTGCGCGGGCCGACGATGACCGAACTGATCAGCGGATTGGCCAGCACCCAGGCTGCGGCGAACTGGCCGGGGACCTGGCCCCGGGCTTCACAGCGCGCCTTGATCTTCTGCGCGATGACCAGCGACTCTTCGCGGAACTCGGTCTCCAGGATGCGCTTGTCGCCGCTGCCCGCGCGCGTGCCTTCGGCCGGCGGCTGGCCGGGCGGGTACTTGCCGGTCAGCACGCCGCGCGCCAGCGGGCTATAAGGCACCACTCCAATGCCGTGGTGGCCGCAGGCCGGAAGGATTTCAACCTCCGGGCCGCGGTTGAGCAGGTTGTAGTACGGCTGGCACACCACGGGTTGCGGTACGCCCAGCGCTTTGCATAGATGCACGACCTCGGCGATGCGCCAGCCCCTGAAGTTGGACAGGCCGAAGCTGCGGATCTTGCCCGCGCGAATCAGGTCGCCCAGCGCACGCACCGCCTCCTCCAGGTTGGCGTCATGGTAGTCACGGTGCAGGTAAAGAATGTCCAGGTAGTCGGTTTGCAACCTGGCCAGAATGGCCTCGGTTTCCTGCACCAGCCAGCGGCGGGAGTAGTGGCCCTCATTGACGGCTTCGCTGACAGGGTTGCCCAGCTTGCTGGCCAACACCCAGTGGTTCCGCTGGCCCGCGAGAAGCTTGCCCAGGTCTTTTTCGGACTGCCCCTGGTTGTAAACATCGGCCGTGTCGATGAAGTTGAGCCCGTGCTCGCGCGCCGACGCCACGATGCGGCCGGCCTCTTCAAACGGCGTCTGCTTGCCGAACATCATGGTGCCCAGGCACAGGACGGAGACTTTGAGGTTGCTGTTTCCAAGGCGGCGGTATTGCATGGTCATCTTTGCAAAAAAAAGTGGGCAGGATCGCTGATGGTGCCTGAGCCTGAATCTTTGCGCTGCACGTCGGCTATTTGGCGACTGCGGCCCCCGCCATGAAGATTTGCTGTCTACATGCCGGTTTTCGATAAAGTATCTTTATTTGATCCTAGTCGTACTAATTTAATGATCTTGTATCTTTAAACGAAACTTTTAAGGTATTCCGCTCCACACTGCCTCTACAAGCATGTGCTTGGGCCTTCGGGTTATGTATGAAGATCGATTCCTCCCTGTTCTCCCTGTCACGCCTGACGCGCCGCACGGCTTTGGCCGCTGCGGTGTTGGGTGCCACTGCCCTGACGGGCTGCTACGTCGTGCCGGTTCAGCCCGCTCATCCGCCGGTTTCCTCCACGGTGTATGTCACACCGGCCATGCCGGCAAGCACGACCTTTGCGGCGCGGCTGTACCCGGCGAACGACGCCGCCCAAGCCTACGGCATGGTGGGCGCGGTGGTGACCAATGACATGAACGGGCGCGGCACCTTCACCACCAACATCAATGGTGAAAGCTTTAATGGGGAAGCTACGCGCATCGCGGGCTCTTCAACGCGCGAAGGGGTGGCCAATGGCTCCGGCAGCCGGGGCAGCTATATCAGCTGCCGCTACCAGATGAACTCATCGACGATGGGGACGGGGCAGTGCAAGCTCTCCAACGGCGCGCAGTTCACCATGCACATCGGCGGTTGAACCAACTGAAGTGGCCGTCGCCATAACGATCGCAACAGCGGCGCCGGCTACTGCTGCATCTGCTCGACGGCGACGATCTGGGGCGCCGCCTTGAGGTGCCCCACATACCGCAGCGGCTTGTGAATCATGATGGAGGGCACATCGCCCTCCCGCATGTGCAACAGGTCGCCGGGGTTGATCAGCCGGGGGTCGGCGTCGGTCAGCGGCAGGCCGGCGCTGCGGTAGGCCTCCAGGATGAATTGCGAACAGAAGAACTGGTCATTGCGACCCAGCCCCAGCTGCACGGCTGCGATGCCGCGAATACAGAAGTCGCGCACCATGGAAGGCACCAGCGGCAGCTCGCACATGCGGCGCTCCAGCGCGAAAGGCGCCTGCAGCATCACGCCGACATAGTTGTATTTCTTGCCTTCATGGCTGGCCGCGAAGGTGTTGATCTGCACGGCCTGCCCTGCAGTGAGGTCGGGGTGGCGAAAGGCCACCACGGTTGCTTCGTCTTTCAACATCGCATCCACGCTTCGAATGCGTATGCCTGAGCCCACGGCTTCGGCGATTTGCTGGTTGCCCATATATATCGCAGCATGGCTGACCGGCGATAGCGTGATCAGGCGAATACCCACCGAGTTGATGCCGTTTTCGGCGGTGAGGATGATGTCGCCCGGCAGCAGGACATCGGGCCTGATCAGCTCTCCACCATTGCCCGGGTTCAGGGCCATGTTCTGAAAACCCAGCATAGGCGCACCCGTCTCCGCATGCGGCTTGATGGCCGTGGCGCAGCCGCCAAGCGCAAGGAGCAGGCTGCCCAGGACAGTCACCAGGGACAGCAGACGGGCCATCGCGGCCTGCGGTGAGGTTTTCGGCATGCGCAGGGCTCCAGTCAAATACAGGGTTGGAATGAACAAAACAAACAGCGGACGCTCAGGGCGCGGCGCGCTCGACCAGGTATTCTTGGGCATACCAGAAGGTTTCGGGCGACTTGAACGCGCCCAGCGTGCCTTCTTTTTCGTCCTGCCGTGAGCGCAGGTCCCAGCGCTGGTCGATGATGCGGCAGCCGTCGCAGGGCTTTTGCCCGGCACGCCGCTGCACCAGGGCGTAGCGCGTGTTCTTGAACAGCGCATTCACGTCTTCGTAGTCCACCGGCTGCGCGGCAAAGTAAGGAACGATTTTGGCGCCCGGGATGATGAACTCATAGCGCTCAAAGTGCCCGTTGAAATTGCTCGGCACCGACACCGACTGGCCTTTGAGCAATGCGTCGGTATCGGGGCGGAAATGGCCCATGTCGCCGTTGAAGGGCAGGGTCACCCATGCGAGCGCAAAGAGTACGGCGAAGCTGCTCAGCGCAGCGATCGGACGCGTGAAGGCGGGCTTGAACAGGCCTACTATGCAAGCAAGCGTCAGTGCTCCCAGGAAGAGCCAGTAGAGCGGTGAGTACAGCCATGGATCCTGTGTAGCCCGCACCCCGCCAAAGCCGATCAGTCCCATGGCCAGCGCGCCGCCCAGGCAGATCAGCAGGGTCAGGCTGAACCAGATGCGCGAGATACGCTCCCAGTACAACGCGATCAATACGGCCAGCGCCGGCATGGCGGGGATCAGGTAACGGGTGGAACGCTGGGTGGGCACCATGAACACCAGCGCAAAGGCCAGCATCCAGAGCCACATGGCTTTTTCTGCATCACTGATGGTCTGGCCGGTGCCCTTGCGCTGCCGCCAGGCGCGCCACGCCGCCACAAAACAGCCCACGGCAACGGGTAGCAGGAAAAGGGCGTTGGAGAAGTAACCCGTCAATATCGTCAACACACCGCTGCTGCCGCTGAACGCGATGGCGAAGTAGCCCTTGGACGAATTCATCTTGCCGGCGTTTTCGCCGACGACGAACTCGCGCCAGACTTCTCCTGGTTGCGGGTCGATGGCAAACCACAATCCGAAGATTGCAAGTGCCAGCACGCAGATGGCAGTGACCTTGATGCCGTCGGTGATGATCCCGGGCCGGAAAATTTCCCATGGCGCCTTGCGCGCGCCCAGCACCTGGTAGCACAGCGCCAGCGCGAAGCCGACCGGTACCACCATGACAAAAGATTTGTAGAGGCAGCCTATGCCGATGGCGATCCCCGCCAGCAGCGGAAACTTCCAGCGAGAGGCCAGCAACTTTGCCGGCGCCCAGGCAACGGCAAACAACACGCCAAACAGCCAGAAAGTTTCGGGCGCGCTGGTGAGGTAAGGCCTGCCATAGCGGTAGGTGCTGAAGAAAGACAGGTACACGATGGTCGCGATGGCGCCCATGGCCAGGGCATGGCGGCCGGTGATTGAAGCGGCCTGGCTGACCGGCTCTTCAGAGACAGTGCCGTTGGCGGTGGCCGTGTTGCGAACGATCTTCCAGGTCAGCAGTCCGACCATGAGCGAAATTGCCCACGTATAGCCCACGCTCGGCAGGCGCAGGTTGAGCAGCGTCCAGTGCCCGCCCCATCCGCCGGCGACCATCGCCTGCCAGAACAGCACGGGTGGCTTGGTGTTGCGCATGAAATCGTAGGAGCTGACCAGCGGCAGCCACTTGCCGGTCTCCGCCGTCAGCCGGGCGATATGGGCATAGACCAGCTCGTCGCCGTTGCGCGGAATGTGGTCACCGGCAAGGCCAAACAGGTAAGCCAGTGCGACCAGCAGCGCCAGCGCCATCCAGATGCGGTGGGCCGGGATGCGATTTTTCAGGGACTCAGGGCTTGTCATGGATATCGTTGGAAGGCGGCGCAACGCCATCGGCATCAGGGGTCACGATTTTCGCGCGCCGCCGGCGAAATGTCATGCGGTCATTGGCCACAAAGTTACACACGCTGGACAAGGCAATCGCCAGCACGTTGGCCAGGATGTAGTGCATGTACAGCGCCAGCCATTTGGTCAGCAGTGACTGCAGCACGATAGCCAGGCCGGCCGCCATCACGTACTTCGAAAACAGAAAAAGTGCCGAGTGGTGCACCTCATGCTTGCGGTCGCGCCAGGTCAGCCGCCGGTTCCAGTAGAAATTGCTGATGGTGGCGATGGTTATCGCCAGCGCAATGGAGTAGTTCAGCCGGGAATGGAAGTCGGCAATGCGGCTGAACAGGAATTCCTGGGCAACATACAGTACGGCGACATTCACCACCGTGCCGCTGGCGCCCACCACTCCGAACTTGATGAAGCGCCAGCGCGCCATGGGTTGCAGGCGCTCAGGCAGGCGGCTGACAAGAGCCTCTGCTATGGATCGGAGTGTTGTCATCAGAATAAGGGTCAGGGCGTTGCCAGGCACTCGCGCGCCTTGGCCAGTACGGCTTCGGGCGCAATGACCTTCAGGCACTGGTTGTCGCCGTCGCAATACGACGAGCGGTGGTTGTAGGCAGTGAGGCAAGGCGAACACGGCCACTGGCTGTAAAAGGAATGGCACTGCGGTGTGAGCGGCGCATACAGGCCCGGGGTCTCGGGGCCAAACAGCATCAGTGTCCAGATGGGCGTGAGTGCAGCGAACTGCCCTGGCCCACCGTCGTTGGTGACCAACAGGCGCGCTACATGAAAGAGCGCCAGCAGCTCGGAAATGGATCGCGTGTAGCCCGTCAGATCGATCACGGGGCTGCCCGGGAAGGCCGCCTGCACATTGGCCACCAGCTGCTGCGCCAATGCCTGGTCGTCTTTCAGGCCGATCACGGCCACGGCGCAGCCGTCGGCCACCAGGCCTTCGCACAACGCGGTGTAGGAAGCCAATGGCCAGGCGCGTATCGGCAAGATGCCCCCGCCCGGGTAGACCAGCACGAGAGGCTTGCCGGCAACCGCCGGAAAGTCCTTCGCCAATCGCGTCCGGATGCTTGGCACCAGCGCGGCATCCAGCTGTACGTGCGGCGGTGGTTTTCCGGTGCCTGCCGCGGCTAGATTCGCGGGCAGTTTGGACTTGGGAACGGCCGTGGAATTGATCGCGCGCGCCAGCGTCAGAAACTGCGCGCTGATGTGCTGGTAAGGGTTGTAGGGAACGGGCCGGTTGATGTGCGAGCCGCGGTACAGGCCTTCTTGCGTGTGGCGGTGAAAGCCCACGCGGATGCGGGCACCGCTGGCATACGACAGCAGGCTGCTGATGCGCGAGAACAGCTCGCAGTCAATCGCCACGTCGACATTTGCGCGCCGCAGCTCGCCAATCGCTTTCCATAAGCTGGAGAGCAGGCCGCCCAGCGATTTGTCGTCCACCGTGTGCACGTTGGCCGGGTCAAGCACCTGCATGAGGTCGAGGATCTCGCGGTTCTTGCCGAAGAGCAGGGCGTGCAGCGGCGCGTCGGGGTAGCGCTGCTTCAGGCGCGCGAACATGTCGTGGGCGAGCACCAGGCTGCCCATCTCCGACAGCAAAATGACCACGATGGCACGCGGCGCAGGATCGGCGCCGGAGCGGAATTGCCGCAGCACGGCATCGACGCCCGATACCGCAGCACACAGCGGAATGCCGACCCAGCGGTCAATCCAGCGTTGCAGGTTGATGTTCATTACACGCCTCGCTGCCGGTCGGCCCGGAACTGTGCGGTGAACTCGCCAAAGCGCCCCGCATCGAGCGCATCGCGGACTTCCTGCATCAGGTTCAGGTAGTAATGCAGGTTATGGATGCTCGACAGCATGGGACCCAGCATCTCACCGCAGCGGTCCAGGTGGTGCATATAGGCACGCGAGAAATTCTTGCAGGTGTAGCAGCTGCAGGTGGCATCAACGGGTTGGTCTTCCGTCTTGTAGCGCGCATTGCGGATCTTCAGGTCGCCAAAGCGCGTGAACATGTGGCCGTTGCGCGCATTGCGCGTCGGCATCACGCAGTCAAACATATCAACACCGGCTGCCACGCCTTCGACCAGGTCTTCGGGTGTGCCCACACCCATCAGGTAGCGCGGCTTGCTCGTTGGCAGGCGATGCGGCGTGTGCGCCATGATGCGCTGCATTTCTTCCTTGGGCTCGCCCACGCTCACGCCGCCTATGGCGTAACCGGGCAGGTCCAGTTCAACCAGCGCGTCGAGTGATTCCTGGCGCAGGTTCTCAAACATGCCGCCTTGCACGATGCCGAAGAGCGCGTTGGGATTTTCAAGCTTCTTGAACTCGGCAATGCAGCGGCTTGCCCAGCGCAGGCTCAGTTCCATCGAGCTGCGCGCTTCGCCTTCAGTGGTGATGTGGCCCTTGGTGTCGTACGGTGTGCATTCGTCGAACTGCATCACGATGTCGCTGTTGAGCACGGTCTGGATCTGCATCGAGATCTCGGGCGTCAAAAAGAGCTTGTCACCGTTCACGGGCGACGCGAACTTCACACCTTCTTCCGAAATCTTGCGCATCTCGCCCAGCGACCAGACCTGGAAGCCACCGCTGTCGGTGAGGATGGGCTTGTTCCAGCTTTCAAACTTGTGCAGGCCGCCGAACTGCTGCATCACGTCCAGGCCGGGCCGCATCCAGAGGTGGAAGGTGTTGCCCAGGATGATTTGCGCGCCCATGTCGTGCAGTGACTGCGGCATCACGCCCTTGACCGTGCCATAGGTACCGACCGGCATGAAAATGGGGGTTTGCACCACACCGTGGTTGAGCGTCAGCTTGCCGCGCCGGGCGTAGGAGCCGAGGTAGGCGCCAGCCCCATCGCCGGCCGGGGCATCGGTCTTCAGAACTTCAAATTCGAGCATCTTGGGATTGTCGCAGGTGTACGCGGGGAGATTCAGGCACCCTCAGGTGTTCCCCAGAGGGGTTTTTCGGGCCAGCAACATGGCATCGCCATAGCTGAAAAAGCGGTATCGCCCGGCAATCGCATGCCGGTACAGCGCCATGATGTGTTCGTAACCCGAAAACGCGCTGACCAGCATCATCAGCGTGCTTTTGGGCAGGTGAAAGTTGGTCAACAGTAAATCGACCACGGCAAATTCAAAGCCTGGGGTGATGAAGATGTTGGTGTCGTTGCAGTCGGGGCCGAATTTGGCGTGCGACTCCAGCGCCCGCACGGTGGTGGTGCCCACGGCCACCACGCGGCCACCGCGTGCCTTGCACGCGGCAATGGCTTGCTGCGTGGCCAAAGGGACCTCAAAACGTTCGAAATGCATGGTGTGGTCGGCAATGTTTTCAGCCTTGACGGGCTGGAAGGTGCCGGCACCCACATGCAGCGTCACGCTCGCGCGCTGGATGCCGCGCGCTTCGAGTTGCGCCAATATGGCTTCATCGAAGTGCAGTGCCGCGGTGGGCGCGGCGACGGCGCCCGGGTTTTTGGCAAACACCGTCTGGTAGCGCTGCTCGTCGTCCGCGGAGTCGGTATGGGTGATGTACGGCGGCAGCGGCACATGGCCGTGTTGCGCCATCAGCGCATAGGGGTCACTGCTCAGGCGGAAACGGTACAGCGGTCCACTATCTTCAGGCCAGCGGCCCAGCAGCGTGGCGGTAAAGCCGCCGTCCATTTGCAGCACCGCGCCGGGCAGGGGCTTTTTGCTGACCTTCATGTGGGCGGCGACTTCGTGGCCGGCATCCGCATGGGGCGACAGCACGCGTTCGATCAGCAGTTCCAGCTTGCCGCCGCTGGCTTTCTGGCCGAAGAGCCGGGCCTTGACGACTTTGGTGTCGTTGAAAACCAGCAGGTCGCCCGGCAGCAGCAGGCCGGGGAGTTCGGTGAACCGCCGGTCCACTGGCAGGTCTTCCCGGCCGTCAAGCAGGCGCGAGCCGCTGCGCTGGGCGGCAGGGTGTTGGGCAATGAGTTCTTCGGGCAGCGTGAAATCAAAATCGCTGAGGGTGAAATGCTTCGTCATGGAGGCACAATTGTCCCATGTCGCCTCCTGGTGCTTCCGCCCAAAAAAACGCCCCACCAGAGGTTGAGGCGGGGGTGCAGGCCGCGCCCCAGGCAAGGGCCGAAAAAGCCCCGGCCAAATCGCCGGCCCAGAAAGCCCTCGAAAAACTGGGCCTGCGCCGCGACATCGATCTGGCCTTGCACCTGCCCTTGCGCTACGAAGACGAAACCCGCATCGTGCGGCTGGCCGATGCTCGCGACGGCGACCTGGTGCAGATCGAAGGCCAGGTGACGCACAGCGAGATTGCCTTTCGCCCCCGCCGACAGTTGCGGGTGACGGTAGACGACGGCAGCGACACCTGCGTGCTGCGCTTCATCAATTTTTACCCGGCTCACCAGAAAACGCTGAGCACAGGCGCCCATGTTCGGGTGCGGGGTGAAATCCGCGGCGGCTTTCTCAGCCGTGAAATGATCCACCCCAGCTTCAGGCTGGCCGGCGGCGAACTGCCCGGCGCGCTGACGCCGGTGTATCCCACCGTGGCCGGCCTGCCGCAAACCTACCTGCGCAAAGCCGTGCTCAGCGGCCTGGCGCGGGCCGACCTCCGTGAGACCTTTCCGCCTGAAGTTTTAGGTGAAAATAGGCTGCAGCCCTTATGGAACCTGCGCGAGGCGCTACAGTTTTTGCATCACCCAACGCCAGATGTCTCGCTGGCCACGCTGGAAGACCGCAGCCATCCTGCCTGGCAGCGGCTCAAAGCCGAAGAGCTGCTGGCCCAGCAACTGTCGCAACTGCAGGCGCGCCGCATACGCGCAGCCATGCGCGCACCTTCGCTGGCAGGCCCACCCATGCGCGGCACGCAGTGCACGCTGCACGACCAATTGCTGGAGCGACTGCCTTTCCGGCTGACTGCCGCCCAGCAGCGCGTGTGCAACGAGATTGAAGCGGACCTGAAAAAAAATATTCCCATGCACCGCCTGCTGCAGGGCGATGTCGGTGCCGGCAAAACCGTGGTGGCGGCGCTGGCCGCGGCACGCTGTATGGACGCGGGCTGGCAGTGCGCGCTGATGGCGCCTACGGAAATCCTGGCCGAGCAGCATTTCAGCAAACTGATCGGCTGGCTGGAGCCGCTGGGCATCAAGACCGCCTGGCTGACCGGCAGCCAGAAAACAAAAGAGCGGCGCGAGATGCTGGCGTTGATCGAGAGCGGGGAGGCCGGCCTGGTCATAGGCACACATGCTGTGATCCAGGACAAGGTGAAGTTCAAAAACCTGGCGCTTGCCATCATCGACGAGCAGCACCGCTTTGGCGTGGCGCAGCGGCTGGCCCTGCGCAGCAAGATGACCGAAGGCGGACAGGAGCCCCACCTTTTGATGATGACTGCTACACCGATCCCGCGCACGCTGGCGATGAGTTATTACGCCGACCTTGACGTCTCCACCATCGACGAGCTGCCGCCCGGCCGCACGCCCATCGTGACCAAGGTGGTGAGCGACGCGCGGCGCGACGAAGTGATCACGCGCATACGCGGGCAGCTGGCAGAAGGGCGGCAGATTTACTGGGTCTGCCCGCTGATCGAGGAAAGCGAGTCCATTGACCTGGTCAATGCCACGCAAACGCATGAAGCGCTGAGCGCAGCCTTGCCCGGCGTCAGTGTGGGGCTGCTGCACTCTCGCATGCCGGTGGCCGAGAAAAAAGCCGTGATGGCGCTCTTTACCAGCGGGCAGATGGGCGTACTGGTCAGTACCACCGTGATCGAAGTAGGTGTCGACGTGCCCAATGCTTCGCTGATGGTGATTGAGCACGCGGAACGGTTCGGTTTGAGCCAGTTGCATCAGCTACGCGGCCGGGTCGGGCGTGGGGCGGCGGCATCGGCCTGTGTGTTGCTGTATTCGACCGGCGAAGCGTCCCGGCTCGGCGAGATGGCGCGCGAGCGCCTCAAGGCCATGGCGCAAACCAATGACGGTTTTGAAATCGCCCGGCGCGACCTGGAAATCCGCGGGCCGGGGGAGTTTCTGGGGGCGCGGCAGTCGGGGGCGCCGCTGTTGCGGTTTGCGGATCTGGAAACCGATGCCGCGCTGCTGGCCTGGGCGCGCGAGCGGGCTCCGCTCGTGCTGGACCGGCATGCGGAGCTGGCCCACCGGCACATCCTGCGCTGGCTGGGCGGCAAAGCCGATTACCTGAAGGCCTAAGCACTATCCGGCGATACAGTGATTGAGAAAAGCAGCACAATAAGCCCATGACGCTGACCGAACTCAAATACATCGTCGCTGTAGCGCGGGAAAAGCATTTCGGCAAGGGCGCTGATGCCTGTCACGTCTCGCAGCCCACGCTCAGTGTGGCCATCAAGAAGCTGGAAGAAGAGCTGCAGGTCAAGCTCTTTGAGCGCAACGCCAACGAAATCACCGTGACGCCGCTGGGCGAAGAAATCGTGCGCCAGGCCCAGAGCGTGCTGGAGCAAGCCGACAACATCCGTGAAATTGCCAAGCGCGGCAAAGACCCGCTGGCCGGCGCGCTGCGGCTGGGCGTGATCTATACGATTGGCCCCTATCTATTGCCCGACCTGGTGCGCCAGGCGATAGCGCATACGCCGCAGATGCCGCTGATGCTGCAGGAAAACTTCACCGTCAAGCTGTTGGAGGAGCTGCGTACCGGTGAAATTGACTGCGCCATCCTGGCCGAGCCCTTTCCCGACACCAACCTGGCCATTGCGCCGCTGTATGACGAGCCCTTCATGGCGGCGGTGCCGAGCGCCCATGCGCTGGCGTCACGCAAGAGCGTGACGGCCGAGGAGCTCAAGAAGGAAACCATGCTGCTGCTGGGGACCGGCCATTGTTTTCGCGACCACGTGCTCGAGGTTTGCCCCGAATTTGCACGCTTTTCCAGCAGCGCCGAAGGCATCAGCAAAAGCTTTGAAGGTTCGTCGCTGGAAACCATCAAGCACATGGTGGCGGCGGGCATGGGCATCACGCTGGTGCCCCGACTGGGCGTGCCCAAGGAGGCTCTGGCCGAGCAGGCCGCAGCTGCCGGGAAGCCCGCCAGGGGGAAAACGGCCGCAAGCCGCGGCAAGCTGGCGGCGGAGCAACCTTCGTTCATCAAATACCTGCCGTTTGACGGCGATGTGCCGAGTCGGCGCGTGGTGCTGGCCTGGCGTCGCAGTTTTACGCGCTACGAGGCCATTGCCGCGCTGCGCAATGCCATCTACGCCTGCGAACTGCCCGGCGTCATCCGCCTGTCTTGAATCCCGTCTATGACCGGCATTGACGGCGGCTGTTGCGGCCGTCGTCCTGATTTCGTTAAAGTTATCCCTGAATTTTAAAAAAGGAAACACCATGGCCAAGTCTTCCGCCAAACCTGCCAGCAAAGCCGCACCGTCCATCAACATCGGCATCAATGAAAAAGACCGCGCGGCGATCGCCAAGGGCCTGAGCCGCCTGCTGGCCGATACCTACACGTTGTACTTGACCACCCATAACTTTCACTGGAACGTGACGGGGCCGATGTTCAACACGCTGCACCTGATGTTCATGACGCAGTACACCGAACTCTGGGCTGCGGTCGACCCGGTGGCCGAGCGTATCCGCTCCCTGGGCCATCCTGCACCGGGCTCTTACGCCCAGTTCAGCAAGCTGGCATCGATTCCCGATGTGCCGGTGGTGCCGCCCAAGGCGCTGGAGATGGTGCGTATCCTGGTGCAGGGCCATGAAGCCGTCGCTCGCACGGCGCGCGAATTGTTTCCTCTGGCTGACAAGGCCAGCGACGAGCCAACGGCCGATTTGCTGACGCAGCGCCTGACGGTGCACGAGCAGACGGCCTGGATGCTGCGCTCTTTGCTCGAAGAGTAAGGTGCATCCTGGCTTGTTGAAACAAAAGCTCGACCTCTACCTTCAACTGATCCGCTGGAATCGCCCGGCGGGTTGGTTGCTTCTGCTGTGGCCGACCTTGTCGGCGCTGTGGGTGGCTTCACATGGGTTTCCGGGCTGGCACCTGGTGGTCGTGTTCACCTTGGGCACTTTCCTCATGCGCAGTGCCGGCTGTTGCGTCAACGATGTGGCCGACCGCGATTTTGACCGGCATGTCAAGCGCACGGCGCAGCGGCCTGTGACCAGCGGCGCCGTCTCCGTCAGGGAGGCCCTGTTGCTGGGTGCCGTGCTGGCTTTGCTGGCTTTCGGCCTGGTACTCACCACCAATGCCGTCACCATCGCCTGGTCATTTGCCGCGCTGGCGGTCACGCTGGTCTATCCTTTTGCCAAGCGTTATGTCTCCATGCCGCAGGCGGTGCTGGGGGTGGCTTTCAGTTTCGGCATTCCGATGGCCTTTGCCGCCGTGCAGTCGCGCGTGCCGCTGCTGGCCTGGGTGCTGTTGCTGGGCAACCTGTTCTGGGTGATTGCCTACGACACGGAATACGCCATGGTCGACCGTGACGACGACCTGAAGATCGGCATGAAAACGTCGGCCATCACACTGGGGCGGTTCGATGTGGCGGGTGTCATGCTCAGTTACCTGATTTTTCTGTCGATCTGGGCCGTAGCCCTTATGGATCGTGCGCAACCAGCTATTTATTTGATAGCAATTGGGGTGGCGCTCGGGCAGGCGCTGTGGCACGGCTGGCTGATCCGCAAGCGCGAGCGCGATGACTGTTTCAAGGCGTTTCGCCTTAACCATTGGCTGGGCTTTACGGTATTTGCGGGAATTGCGCTGTCTTACCTGGGCCTTTGAGCCTGTGCCGAAACAGACGGCCATGAAAAAAGCCCGCAAGCGCGGGCTTTTTTCAGTTCCTCCTGTCGCCGGATCAAGGGCTCAGTGGAACTCCATCTGGCTGATCAAGCCGATTTCTTGGCTTTTGCCTTGTGCTTGACTTTGTGTTTGGCTTTTGCCTTGGCTTTTGTAGGTGCGGCTGCTTTTTCAGCAGGTGCAGCGGCAGGGGCTGCTGCGGGTGCGGCGGCCTGGGCCGCTGCTGGCGTGGAGATCACGGCCAGGGGCATGGCAAGGACGGCTGCGCTGATGAGGGTGGACAGTAATTTGTTCATGGGGAAGCTCCGGATGTTGGAAAAGTTATGGTGCGGGTGTTGCCGGGTGAACCGTCCACAAAGGACCAGGATAGCCGTGACAGACGCTCCCCTTCAACGCCTTCCCTCCCAGGGCGGTTGACTTGCCAGCAAATTCTTTGGCCCTGTGCGGTCGCGGCAAAAGATTCATGTTGCTATTAATTGGATAGCTGCTTGCGCGCGTCTATATTGGGCTGTGGGCGATTTTTGCTTAACTTCCTTCAGCCCGCACCAAACTCGTCGCCCAATTCACCGGCACGCTGCCTTGCCGTGTGGATGGCGCGCATGAACAGCATCTTGACGCGGTCCTGCTCCATGGAGGTCAGCGCGGCGTAGGTGGTGCCCCCTTTGGATGTGACCTGGGCGCGCAGCGTCTGGGGCGTCTCCTCGGACGCCTGCACCAGCGCTGAAGCGCCGACAAAGGTGCCAACGGCAAGTTTGCGTGCCTGTTCAGGCGAAAGGCCCATGTCCGTACCGGCCTCGATCATGGCTTCCACAAAGTAAAAAACGTAAGCCGGGCCCGAACCCGAAAGAGCGGTGACTGCGTCCAGGTGGGCTTCTTCGGTGAGCCACAGGAAATCCCCTGTGGGCTTGACCACCTGCTCGACAGCCAGCCTGTCGTCGTCTGTCACGGCATCCCGCGCAAACAGCGCCGTCATGCCTTTGCCGACCAGCGCCGGCGTGTTGGGCATGGCGCGCACCACGCGTTCGGTGCCCAGCCACCGCGCGATGCTGCTGGACCGCACGCCGGCTGCCACGCTCAGGTGCAGGGCGGTTTTGGTGTGAAAGCGCGTTTGCAGGGCGGCATCCTTGAACGTCTGCGGCTTCACAGCCCAGACCACCAGACCGGCGCTGGCCAGTGCAGCACCCGGTTTTTCATGCACCTGCACGCCGAATTGCCGGGTGAGCTTGTTGCGTTGCTCCTCAAAAGGCTCAACCACCTGGATTTGGGCCGCCGCCAGGCCTTGTTTGCGCAGGCCGCCGATGATGGCGCTGGCCATGTTGCCGCCGCCGATGAAGGCGATGTGGTCGTTGCTTGCGCGGGAAGTGGAAGTCATGCGTTGTCAGTCCAAAAATTCAAAGGCCAGCCACTGGCTGATTTGCCGGGAGCTGAAATTGTCGTCGCTAATGAAGACCAGGCTGCGGTTTCCGTTGGGCAGTACCGGGCCCCAGGCCATACCTTCCGTATTGTCCAGACGCTCCAGCCGGAGGCCGGGGCCCGGGCCGGTGAAGGCGGAAAAGTCGGCGATCAGTGTTTTGTCGACCGCGCGGTAGGTGCCAGTCTGCAGGACAGGCGTTGCGAGCGTGTCGGAACCCTGCCGCGTGTCGATGAGGTACAGGCGCAGCGAGTTACCTGCTTGCGGGCCCCAGCCGGCCATATAGGCCCGCTCCAGCACCAGCATGCGGTCAGCGTCGAGCATCAGGATTTCCACCACGCCGTTGTCGGCATGGGTGGCCGGCGCGACAGGTGCGCGCGGAATGGCGTCGGGCACATACCCGATTTGCCGCAATGCTTTCCCGCTGGCAAGATCCATTTGGGTGAAGCGGCAGGGCCCGCCCTTCGCTTTCACCGTGGGTACGGGTCCATCTTGACGGAAAGCGTTTTCCATGGCGATCCAGGCTGTCTTGTCATCGGGTGTCAGCGCCAGGCCTTCCAGCGCCAGATTGACGCGCGGCCCCCGGGTGAGATGAAACTCAAACATGGGCGGCAGCGTAAATTCGCGAACCATCGTGCCGTCAGCCCGGCTTTCGCGCAGCTCCGGCGCCACGCCCGCCAGGGAGTGCCCCTCACTGGTCCACAGCAGCGTCTGGCTGGTGGGGCGCCAGCGAATCGCCTCCGGGTCGGGAATCTGGATGCCACGCAATACGGCCGCATACGCGTCGCCATCGCCTTCGCGCAGGGTGGTGACGCTCAGCAATTCCGGCTGGCCCAGGCTGTTCATGTCCAGCGCGATGCGTGCGGTGTAAAACCGCGCGGGGTTGACGTCGGAGCCGTCGTCGCTGATCAGGTAATACAGGTCGCTGGCGGCGTCGTAGTCAATGCCCGAGAGCCCGCCCACCGTGGTGCCCTGGAATTGCAATCGGTGTGGAATGCGGGATTCACCGATCAGGCGCAGGCGTGTGCGGACCGGCTGGGTGGTTGCAGCCGCAGGCTGCGATGCCCAGCCGCCGGCCAGGCCCAGCACTGCGGCAGCGCCGGTACCGAGTACCAGCTGGCGCCGGGACGGGGTGCGCGTTTTCATCGTCACACCTGAAGGCAAGAATGGTGAAGTCGGCATGTTGGCAGTCTAGCGGGCGCAGCCACCAGGAATGTGACAACGGATGAATGGAAGCACGGCGGCACTCGCGTGCACGCCGGGCTACCTTGCTTGTCGAATCATGGAGGAATGAGCCAGTTCACCGGAGGGCGCAACGGAGTCAGGTTGCAGCACAAACGTAACGGAATGGCTGCCCGCCAATCCAGCGGGGATGCGAAAAGGTTTGAGCACGTCAAGTACTGGACCACCCATTTCTGTGCCGCTCAAAGTCTGTGATGGACGCAGGTAGCCCAGATCGGCGAGAACCAGAATGCCGTATTGACTCGGAGCAGGCATCTTGCGATCGAGAAAGGCTCCAAGCGTGGGCGGTTTTCGGTTTACCGGCTGCGCAGTTCCAATCGCAAAATGGCTTTCCCCCTCAGTTTTGTAGTGAACGGCTTTCTCGGGCTCGTAGCCCAGGTGTTTGAAGAGGTCTGTCCCGGAGCCGCGGCAATTGTTGTTGTTGGGCCCCCCTTCGTAGTATTCCCGGGTCACTTTGTCAGGTTCCACGCCAAGCACAACACTCGGATAGTAGGTGTTCAGATGCACCGCAGCCAGGTGTGTGGCGGGTGACACCGAAATCCGGACGGCCAGGCCGTCAGACCCGGTGATAACGAGTAGCACGGGAACGCCGGGCCGGTCAATCGACAGGTCCAGATAGCCAAGTCCCTGGTCGCCCGCGCGGAGGAAGACTGGCACAACAAGCCGATTTTCCCTTGCGTCCAGTAGCACCACCTCAGTGTCTGGTGGCAGCATGCCGGGAAGGCTGCATCGCAGGGCCTGATCGCGCTGCGCGCGGTCAAATCTTCCGCCCTCCCAATCCATCACTTTTAACGCATCCACAGAGATGGGCGTTGCAGGCCAGAACTGCAAGCCTTTGATCTTGAACCAGGGATCTCCTGCCGGCGCGGGATGTTTGCGAACCAGTTTAAGCAGGTGCCCGGTGCGGGCGACGAAATGCCGGGCGTTGTCTTTCGCGGGATTAGCTCTCGTGTAGAGGGGGGGAGACGCTGGTTGCGCCGTGCATTGTTCTACGGTGCCACCGGCGAGAAGCACGGCGAACACGATTGAGGGGATGGATTTCATCCATCCATTGTGCTGGCGAGTGGGGAATCGTTGACGGTTATTTTCAAGCGATGAACCGGCAGCCGGCTTACTCCCTCACTGTTTGCCGCACTGCCTGCTCCCACCGCGCCATCAGCTCGCCAGCCCGGTCCGCGCCCAGCGTGGGCAAAAACTTGCGCTCGGCGCGCCACATGCCGGACAACTCATCGGTGCTGCCATAGACACCACTGGAAAGTCCTGCCAGGTAGGCGGCGCCCAGAGCGGTGGTTTCAATGACCGCCGGGCGGATCACCGGTATGCCCAGCAGGTCGGCCTGGAATTGCATCAGCAGGTCGTTGACACAGGCCCCGCCGTCTACGCGCAGCTCGGCCACGGGCGCCGCACCGGCGCTCACCGCGTCGCGGCTCATGGCCTGCAACAGGGCGGCGCTTTGGTAGGCGATGCTTTCGAGTGCAGCGCGCGCGATATGGGCGACGGTGGTGCCGCGCGTGAGGCCGGTGATGGTGCCCCGCGCATCCGGTTTCCAGTAGGGTGCACCCAGGCCGGTGAAGGCCGGCACCATCATCACGCCGCCTGAATCAGGCACGCTTTCGGCCAGCGCCTGCACTTCGGCGCTGCCTTTGATGGCGTGCAGGCCGTCGCGCAGCCACTGCACCACGGCGCCGCCAACAAACACGCTGCCTTCGGTGGCGAACTGCGTTTGGGCTGTTGCCTGGGCTGCACTGGTTGTTAGCAGGCCGTTGTGTGAGGTTTGAAACTGGCTGCCAGTGTGCATCAACATGAAGCAGCCGGTGCCGTAAGTGTTCTTGGCCATGCCGGCCTTGAAGCAGGCCTGGCCGAACAGCGCGCTTTGCTGGTCGCCGGCGACGCCGCCAATGGCAATGGCGTGGCCCAGCAAGTCGGGCTGTACCTCGCCGTAATGCGCGCTCGAGGGCAGCACCCTGGGCATCAGCGAGGCCGGGATGCCCAGCAGCTCAAGCAGCTCGTTGTCCCACTGATTGGTATGCACATTGAACAGCATGGTGCGTGACGCATTGCTGACGTCGGTGGCGTGTAGCGCGCCGCCCGTGAGCTGCCACATGAGCCAGCTGTCGATAGTGCCGAAGGCCAGCTCGCCGCGGTCTGCTTGCGCGCGTGCACCGGGCACGTTGTCGAGCAGCCATTTGAGTTTGGTACCAGAGAAATAGGCGTCGATCAGCAAACCGGTTTTGGACTGGATCAGGCTTTCCTTGCCCTGCTCACGCAATTCGGCGCAGGTGGCTTCCGCGCGCCTGTCCTGCCAGACGATGGCATGGTGAATCGGCTGGCCGGTTTTGCGGTTCCAGACGGCGGTGGTTTCCCTCTGGTTGGTGATGCCCAGTGCGCGGATGTCGCAGGCCTTGATGTTTGCCTTGGCCAGCACTTCGCGCGCCGTCGCCAGTTGGGTGCGCCAGATTTCATTCAGGTCGTGCTCGACCCAGCCGGGTTTGGGGTAGATCTGCGGCAGCTCTTGCTGCGCCAGGGCCACGATGTGGCCGTGTTCGTCAAACACGATGCTGCGGGAGCTGGAGGTTCCCTGGTCGAGGGCGAGAAGGTATGTCATGCGCTGGAGTGTATGAAAGGGTGCCGGCGGCGCACAAGTGCGGCGGGCTTAAGAATGGGCGACTTCACAATTGACGTCCGCTTCTTCCAGCAAGGCGAGAAAGGGCTCGGGCGGCGGCATGTCGGTGAACAGCCGGTCAATCTGGGAGAGCGTGGCCAACTCCACCATGGCCGGCCGGTTGAACTTGCTGCTGTCGGCTGCCAGCCAGACTTCACGTGCATGCTCGATGATGGTCTGGGCAACTTTGACTTCGCGGTAGTCGAAGTCGCGCAGGGAACCGTCAGGCTCGATCCCGGAAATGCCGATGATCGCGATGTCTACCCGGAACTGGCGTATGAAGTCGACCGCCGCCTCGCCCACAATGCCCCGGTCGCGCGAACGCACCACGCCGCCAGCCACGATGACTTCGCAGTCGGTATTGCCGCAAAGGATGCCCGCCACATTCAGGTTGTTGGTGATGACCCGCAGCCCCTTGTGATGCAGCAGGGCCTTGGCGATGGCTTCGGTGGTGGTGCCGATATTGAGGATCAATGAGCAGTCGTTCGGAACACGCCTGGCCACTGCCCGCGCGATGCGCGCCTTGCCTTCGGCATGAAGACTTTCACGCTGGCGATGCGCAATGTTTTCGATGGTGGAACTGGGTACCCGCACGCCGCCGTGAAAACGCGTCAACAGGCCGGCTTCCGCCAGGCGCTGCACATCCCGCCGGACGGTCTGCAAGGTCACGTCCAATTTTTCTGCAAGCTGCTCGACGGAGGCCGACCCGTGGGTTCGCACGACGTCAAGGAGCTTGATTTGCCTGGGGTTGGAGTTCACGCGGGTTCAAGTTTGAAGGAATCGTGGAGGTCTGGAAACTTTATATCGAAACAAAAGGAAACAGATAAGGGAAAACAAGTAGATAAAACAATCACAAAAGAAGAAAAATAGAAAAAAACCGAACTTCATTCAAAGTCTCGCCGGGAGCCCCTCTCTTGTTTATTGCTTCTTTTTGTTTGACTGCCGCCGCCTTGACACCGAGGCGTCACCGTCATTTCGGGCTGCTGCGGCGTTTGTGCCATGGCGTGGTGCATGGGGAGGGCGCGTGATGCAGCTGGCCCTGGACCGCATCAGCAAAAAAGTCGGGGCCGAACAATGGCTTTACGAGCTGAACCTGGCGCCGCGCAGCGGCGAAGTCACGGTGCTGCTGGGCGCGACGCAGGCCGGAAAAACCAGCCTGATGCGCATCATGGCGGGCCTGGATGTCCCCACGCAGGGGAACGTCATGGTGAACGACGCCGATGTGACCGGCATGCCGGTTCGTGAGCGCAATGTCGCCATGGTCTACCAGCAGTTCATCAACTACCCCTCGCTGCGGGTGGCGGACAACATCGCCTCGCCGCTGAAGCTGCGAGGGGAAAAAGACATCGATCAGACGGTGCGCAAACTGGCCGAACGCCTGCACATCGAGATGTTCCTGGACCGCTACCCGGCCGAGCTGTCGGGCGGGCAGCAACAGCGGGTGGCCCTCGCACGCGCACTGGCCAAAAGGGCTCCCCTGATGTTGCTGGACGAACCGCTGGTCAATCTGGATTACAAGCTGCGCGAAGAATTGCGCGAAGAGCTGACCCAGCTTTTTGCAGCCGGCGATTCCACCGTGATCTATGCCACCACCGAGCCTGGCGAGGCTCTGCTGCTGGGGGGCTATACCGCTGTGATGGACGGTGGTGAACTGCTGCAGTACGGCCCGACCGCCGAGGTATTCCATTCGCCACGGTCCTTGCGCGTTGCGCGTGCCTTCAGCGACCCGCCCATGAACCTGATGGCAGCGTTGCCCGCGGCGCAAGGCATTCAGCTGGCGACCGGCCCGGCCTTGGCGCTGGCCTTGCCCGATGCGCCGGCGCAAAACCTGGCCACCCTCACGGCCGGTGTTCGTGGCAGTGCCCTGCGCGTCGAAAAGCGTCAGGGTGATGTGGCGCTGCCGGGAAAGGTCGAGTTGGCCGAAATTTCGGGTTCCGACACTTTTGTTCACGTTGTCACGGCGGTGGGGGAATTGGTGGCGCAACTGACGGGTGTGCATTACTTTGAGCTGGGCGCACCCATCACCTTGTTTCTTAGCCCCGCCCAGGTGTATGTCTTTGATGCGACCGGCGCCTTGCTGCTGGCGCCAGAGCGCAAGGGGGGACTTGCATGAAGCATCTTTTTGCAACCACTTCTGTGCTGCGGAGGCCTTATGGCGCGTATTGATCTCGACCTGGCCCATGCCTACCGGCCGAATCCGCGCGAAGACAGCGACTACGCGTTGCTCCCGCTCACCATGAGTTTTCGCGATGGCGGCGCCTATGCGCTGCTGGGCCCGTCGGGCTGCGGCAAGACCACCATGCTTAACATCATGTCGGGCTTGCTGGTGCCGTCGCAGGGCACGGTCAAATTCGACGGCGTGGACGTGACGCATGCGACGCCGCAGCAGCGCAATATCGCGCAGGTGTTCCAGTTCCCGGTGATCTACGACACCATGACGGTGGCTGAAAACCTGGCCTTTCCGCTGCGCAATCGCAAGGTGCCGGAAGACCAGATCAAAAAACGCGTCGGTGAAATTGCCGAGATGCTGGACATGAGCGGCCAGCTCAACCATCGTGCGGCCGGGTTGGCGGCGGACGCCAAGCAGAAAATCTCGCTGGGCCGTGGTCTCGTGCGGCCCGATGTGTCGGCCGTGCTGTTCGACGAGCCGCTCACGGTGATCGACCCGCACCTGAAATGGCAGCTCCGGCGCAAGCTCAAGCAGATTCACCATGAACTCAAGCTCACCCTGATTTATGTGACACACGACCAGGTGGAGGCTTTGACCTTTGCCGAAGAAGTGGTGGTGATGACGCGCGGACGCGCTGTGCAGACGGGCTCGGCCGATGCGCTGTTTGAGCGCCCCCGCCATACGTTTGTAGGCCACTTCATTGGATCGCCCGGCATGAATTTCTTGCCCGCCACAGTCGTCGGGGGTGCTTTGCGCGTCGCGGACCGGCCGCTGGCGTTACCGCAAGAACGTGCCATGCCTGACGGCGAGCTCAAGCTGGGCGTGCGCCCTGAATACGTGGTGAAGACGGCGCCGGGAGACCCGGCGGCGCTGCCGTTCACCGTCGCTCTCGTGCAGGATATCGGCACCCACCTGATGCTGACAGCCAGGATTGGTGAGCACACCCTCAAGGCGCGGCTTAATCCGGCCGCGCGGGCGCCGCAAGTCGGCGACGAGGTCTGGCTGCAGGTCATGGGGCCGCACACCTGCCTGTACCTCAATGACGAATTGGTGGAAGCATGAGCGCAGCGCAGAACCGCTTCAAGCAAGCGCGCGCCCCCTTGGGGGGCAGCGCAGTACACGCAGTGACAAGCTTGGGGGTAAATCCATGAGTACGACGACGAAACCTGTTAACCAGAAGGCCTGGCTGCTGGTGCTGCCGGTCATCATCTGCGTGGCGTTTTCTGCCATCCTGCCGCTCATGACGGTGGTCAACTATTCGGTGCAGGACATCATTTCGCCGGAGCGCCGTGTGTTTGTCGGCACCGAATGGTTTGCTTCGGTGATGCGCGACGAAGAACTGCATGCAGCGCTGTGGCGGCAGCTCACCTTCTCTCTGGCGGTGCTCGCAGTCGAAATTCCCCTGGGCATCGCGCTGGCGCTGTCGATGCCAGCGCAGGGCTGGAAGGCTTCGCTGGTGCTGGTGCTGGTCGCGCTGTCGCTGCTGATCCCCTGGAATGTGGTGGGCACCATCTGGCAGATCTATGGGCGGGCCGACATTGGCCTTTTGGGCGCCATGCTGCAAAAGATGGGATTTGACTACAGCTACACCGGCAATGCCGTGCATGCCTGGGTGACGGTGCTGCTGATGGACGTGTGGCACTGGACGCCGTTGGTGGCGCTGCTGGGCTACGCAGGCTTGCGTTCGATTCCGGACGCTTACTACCAGGCCGCACGCATTGACGGTGCCAGTAAATTTGCGGTGTTCCGCTACATCCAGCTGCCCAAGATGCGTGGCGTGCTGATGATTGCCGTGCTGCTGCGCTTCATGGACAGCTTCATGATTTACACCGAGCCTTTTGTGCTGACGGGCGGCGGGCCGGGCAATGCCACAACCTTCCTTTCGCAATACCTCACGCAAAAAGCCGTCGGCCAGTTCGACCTGGGCCCGGCGGCGGCTTTCTCGCTGATTTACTTTTTGATCATCCTGCTGCTGTGCTTCATCCTCTACAACTGGATGCAGCGTGTCGGTACGCAAGAGAAGGAGGGCGTGGAATGAATTCACTCAACGCACCCAGGTTCCAGGCGCGCACGCTGTTCCTGATCGCGTACATCCTGTTCGCGCTGCTGCCCATCTACTGGATGGTCAACATGAGCTTCAAGACGAATGCTGAAATTCTGTCGAGCTTCTCGTTCTTTCCCCAGGAGTTCACCTGGAACAACTACAAGACCATTTTTACCGACCCCTCCTGGTATTCGGGCTACATCAACAGCCTGATATATGTCGCCATCAATACCGTGATTTCGGTGACTGTGGCTCTGCCGGCCGCCTACGCGTTCTCGCGTTACAGCTTTCTGGGCGACAAGCATGTGTTCTTCTGGTTGCTGACCAACCGCATGACGCCGCCGGCGGTGTTTTTGCTGCCTTTCTTTCAGCTCTACACCACGGTGGGACTGATGGACACCCACATCGCGGTGGCTCTGGCGCACCTGCTGTTCAATGTGCCGCTGGCGGTGTGGATCCTGGAGGGTTTCATGAGCGGCATCCCGCGCGAGATTGACGAAACCGCGTACATCGACGGCTATTCCTTCCCCCGCTTCTTTGTGCGCATCTTCTTGCCACTCATCAAGGCCGGTGTCGGCGTGGCGGCGTTCTTCTGCTTCATGTTCAGCTGGGTCGAACTGCTGCTGGCGCGCACGCTGACCAGCGTCAACGCCAAGCCCATCGTCGCGACCATGACACGGACGGTGTCGGCATCCGGCATGGACTGGGCCACGCTGGCGGCGGCCGGTGTGCTGACCATCGTGCCGGGCGCCATCGTGATCTGGTTTGTGCGCAACTACATCGCCAAGGGCTTTGCCATGGGCAGGGTCTAGAAGGAGTGAATATGTTTGAGTGGATGGCCTGGACGACGCCTGTGGCAATTTTCTTCACCTGCATCGTGCTGATGCTGGTGGGCATGACGGTATGGGAATTGAAATCCCCGACGGCCATGCGGCGCGGCTTTTTACCGCTGGAAACCACGCGCGGTGACCGGCTTTTTATCGGCCTGCTCAGTGCGGCCTACGTCAACCTGATTTTTGTCGGCATCAGCGGCAAGCTGGCGGGGTGGCTGGGTCTGGAGGGCGATCCGTCGATCTGGATCAGCTTTTTGCTGTCGATGGCCCTGCTCGCATTTGTCATGCGCAAGGGCTAGAAGTTTTGAAAAGGAACCCGGCTCATATTCCCCGGAGCCGAACAAGCCTTCAACCACGGGGAGTGAACCAATGAGGAGACAAATCATGAAGATGCGTTATTCGGCCCTGGCAGTGGCCGCAGTGTGTGCCATGGCCAGCCCGGCGTGGGCTGACGAGGCGGCCGCCAAAAAGTGGATTGACAGCGAATTCCAGCCCTCTACTCTGAGCAAGGACAAACAGCAGGCGGAAATGAAGTGGTTCATTGACGCGGCCAAGAAGCTGCAGGCGAAGGGAGTGAAGGAAATCTCAGTCGTGTCCGAGACCATCACGACCCACGAGTACGAATCGAAGACGTTGGCAAAAGCCTTCGAGGAAATCACCGGTATCAAGGTCAAGCATGACATCATTCAGGAAGGCGACGTGGTTGAAAAACTGCAGACTTCCATGCAGTCGGGCAAGTCGATTTACGACGGCTGGATTTCTGACTCCGACCTGATCGGCACCCACTACCGCTACGGCAAGATTCTGGCGCTGTCCGACTACATGACCGGTGCGGGCAAGGAATACACCAACCCGGGCCTGGACCTCAAGGATTTCATCGGCACCAGCTTCACCACGGCGCCTGACGGCAAGCTCTACCAGTTGCCCGACCAGCAGTTCGCCAACCTGTACTGGTTCCGTGCCGACCTGTTCGCGCGCAAGGACTTGCAGGACAAGTTCAAGGCCAAATACGGTTACGACTTGGGCGTGCCGCTGAACTGGAGCGCCTATGAGGACATCGCCGAGTTCTTCACTAACGACGTGAAAACCATAGACGGCAAGCCCATTTATGGCCACATGGATTACGGCAAGAAGGACCCCTCGTTGGGCTGGCGCTTTACCGACGCCTGGCTGTCCATGGCGGGAACCGCCGACAAGGGCATTCCCAACGGCATGCCGGTGGACGAGTGGGGCATTCGCGTGGCGGCCGACAAGTGCACGCCGGTGGGCGCTTCGGTTTCGCGCGGCGGCGCCACCAATTCGCCGGCCGCGGTTTACGCACTGACCAAGTATGTGGACTGGATGAAGAAGTACGCGCCCAAGGAGGCCAGCGGCATGACCTTTGGCGAAGCCGGTCCGGTGCCGGCCCAGGGACAGATCGCCCAGCAGATCTTCTGGTACACGGCCTTTACCGCCGACATGACCAAGAAGGGCTTGCCTGTGGTGAACGCCGACGGCACGCCGAAGTGGCGCATGGCGCCCGGCCCCAACGGCCCGTACTGGAAGCAGGGCATGCAAAACGGCTACCAGGACGTGGGCTCCTGGACCTTCTTCAAGGACCATGACCCCAACAAGGTGGCGGCCGCCTGGCTGTACGCGCAGTTCATCACCTCCAAGACCGTCTCGGCCAAGAAATCGGTGGTGGGCCTGACCTTCATCCGCGACAGCGACATCCACCATGAGTACTTCACCAAGAACGCCGCCAATTACGGCGGCCTGATCGAGTTTTACCGCAGCCCGGCCCGCGTGGCCTGGACACCGACCGGCAACAACGTGCCCGACTACCCCAAGCTGGCGCAGCTGTGGTGGAAGAACGTGGCCCAGGCTGTGACGGGTGAAAAGACGCCGCAAGGCGCGATGGACACGCTGGCCGACGAGATGGATCAGGTAATGGGGCGCCTGGAGCGCGCGGGCATGGCCCATTGCGCGCCCAAGCTCAATCCCAAGGGTGACCCGGCCAAGTGGCTGAGCGACAAGGGTGCACCATGGGCCAAGCTGGCTAATGAAAAGCCCAAGGGTGAAACCATCAACTACGACAAGTTGTTGCAGGCCTGGAAA
The DNA here is from genome assembly GCF_056405995.1 of Polaromonas sp. P1_E11. Taxonomy (NCBI): domain Bacteria; kingdom Pseudomonadati; phylum Pseudomonadota; class Betaproteobacteria; order Burkholderiales; family Comamonadaceae; genus Polaromonas; species Polaromonas sp. P1_E11. The sequence goes on along the minus strand of NZ_JBFUBA010000004.1, from coordinate 52,277 downwards.
GACGGAAAAGTACGCTGATCGCGTGGCCGTGCAGCGCGCAAGCGCCGTACGGCCCGCTTTTTGCAGGATTCTGGTTATCGCAACAAGCGCCGAGGTAAGCTCGGCGCTCTTTTACCAATGGGTTTGTATGAAAACGGGAAGCAAAGCCCATGACGACTGAATTAGCGCCCGCGCAAACGCGGCGCCAGGATTTGATGGCCCGGCTTGCCGAGCCGCACCACTACGACATCGCGATCATTGGCGGCGGCGCTACCGGCCTTGGAGTCGCACTGGATGCGGCCGCCCGCGGGTTTTCCGTCGTGCTGGTCGAATCGCACGACTTTGCGAAGGGCACATCGTCCCGCGCCACCAAGCTGGTGCATGGCGGCGTGCGCTACCTCGCGCAGGGCAATATCTCGCTGGTGCGTGAGGCCTTGCACGAACGCACCACGCTGCTGGCCAACGCACCGCATCTGGCGCAGCCCTTGCCCTTTGTCATGCCTTCCTACAAGTTCTGGGAGGCGCCGTTCTACGGTATCGGGCTCAAGATGTATGACGCGCTGGCTGGCAAGGCGGGCCTGGGCGCCACTGAATTCCTGAACCGGCAAGAAACCCTTGCCTGCCTGCCGACGGTGCAGGCCCAAGGGCTCAAGGGCGGCGTCAAGTACTGGGATGGCCAGTTTGACGACGCGCGGCTGGCGTTGGCGTTGGCCCGCACCGCGGCACGCCAGGGCGCGTTGCTGGTGAATTACTGCGCGGCAACGGGCCTGATCCATGAGCGCGGCAAGCTGGTCGGCCTGCACGCACGGGACCAGGAAACGGACCGCACATTCGAAATCCGCGCCAACTGTGTGGTGAACGCGGCTGGCGTCTGGGTGGACCAGCTGCGGCTCCAGGATGGGCAAGCCATAGGGCGGGATGCCAAGCCCATGGTGGCGCCCAGCCAGGGTGTTCATATTGTGGTGGACCGCTCGTTTTTGCCTGGCGACCACGCCCTGTTGGTGCCCAAGACGGCCGACGGCCGGGTGCTGTTTGCCGTGCCATGGCTGGGTAAAACCATTTTGGGGACCACGGACACGCCGCGCCACGACCTGGCGCGTGAGCCGTTGCCTTTCCGGGAAGAAGTCGACTTCATCTTGCGCGAATCAGCCCGCTACTTGAGCCGGGCTCCCGGTCCGGCTGACATCAAAAGCATCTGGGTGGGGTTGCGGCCCCTGGTCAAGCCGCCGGATGACGACGCCGGCAGTACCCAGGCCTTGTCGCGGGAACACACGGTGTTGGTCAGCAAAAGCGGCCTGGTCACGGTGACCGGCGGCAAGTGGACAACCTACCGGGCAATGGCTGAAGATGTCCTGGCAAAGTGTTTTGGCGCGGCGTTGCTGTCCTCTCGCCCGGGAGACGCCACCACCCAACTGAAGTTAGTGGGTGCTCAGTCTTCAAGCCGAAAAATCAGCGAAAGTCCCGGTATTCATCTGTATGGAAGCGAATCTGCTGTGGTGGAGGGCTTGCCGGGTGCCGGGAGGGAGCTCGGCGGCGGGCTGACTGAGGCCATGGTGCGATTCGCCGCCCGTCATGAATACGCCCGTACCGTTGAAGACGTGCTGGCCCGCCGTTCCCGTTTGCTATTCCTTGACGCGGCGCTGGCCAGGACGCTGGCGCCCGAGGTGGCAACCCTGCTCCGGGAGGAAAACGGGACCGACCCGCAACTGGAGGATTTTGTCGCGCTTTGTACTCAATACCTAAGTCTGCCAGGCTGAGGGAAGGCCGGATGGGGCGGCAAAAACCATGGGTAACATGGCTAAAGCCTTTTCCTGCTTAGCTTGGCGGTTTGCGGCAATAACGGCCGGGGGCCATCATTTTTGCTATCAAATAAATAGCTGCTTGCGCTTGTCCATATTGGCCCTGAGACATATTTTGTGCTCAATAGAGCTATCTGGCGCGATCCGGTATAAGCCTCGGCTGAGTGGCGTTACCGGTTATTTCGCAACAGTCGGTTGACAGCCAGAAATGATTTAGTGATAATCGTGGGCTTCGCTCTAAAAGGCGAGGAATTCTGCCTAACGGAAGCATTGCAAGTGGTTTGCGGTGTGGACGACGGGCCCAAGACTGATTGGCTGGTAATCCCAAGGGGTTGCCTTCCGGTGCAAGTTGGGAACACATTTAAATGATTCAAACGCAATCCAAGCTCGATGTTGCTGACAACACGGGTGCCAAGTCCGTGATGTGCATCAAGGTTCTGGGCGGCTCCAAGCGCCGGTACGCCAGCGTTGGTGACGTCATCAAGGTGAGCATCAAAGAAGCCGCTCCGCGTGGCCGCGTCAAAAAAGGCGAGGTTTACAGTGCTGTGGTCGTTCGCACCGCCAAAGGCATTCGCCGTGGCGATGGCTCCCTCGTCAAATTCGACGGCAACGCAGCAGTGTTGCTTAACGCCAAGCTGGAGCCAATCGGCACCCGCATCTTCGGACCAGTGACGCGCGAGCTGCGCACTGAAAAGTTCATGAAGATCGTGTCCCTGGCTCCTGAAGTTCTGTAAGGACTCGCCATGAACAAAATCCGTAAAGGCGACGAGATCATCGTGATCGCTGGTCGCGACAAAGGCAAGCGCGGCAAGATTTCGCTGCGTAAAGACGACAGCTATGTGCTGGTGGACGGGATCAATCTGGTGAAAAAACACACCAAGCCCAACCCGCTCAAGGGCACCACTGGCGGCATCGTCGAAAAAAGCATGCCGATTCACCAGTCGAACGTGGCAATTTTCAATGCCGCTACCGGCAAGGCGGATCGCGTTGGCATCAAGCTCCTGGCAGACGGCAAGAAAGTGCGCGTCTTCAAGTCCAGTGGCGAAGAAATCAAGGTTGCATAACATGGCAAAGACCGCACCTGTACAAGCTGCTTCGCAGGCCCGCCTGCAAGCTCAGTACCGCGAAAAAATCGCCCCCGGCCTGATTGAAAAATTCGGCTATACCTCGCCCATGCAGGTTCCCCGCATCACCAAGATCACGCTCAACATGGGTGTGAGCGAGGCTGTTGCCGACAAGAAGGTCATGGACAACGCCGTTGGCGACATGACCAAGATTGCCGGTCAGAAGCCTGTTGTGACCAAGGCCAAGAAGGCTATCGCCGGTTTCAAGATCCGCGAAGATTTGCCTATCGGCTGCATGGTTACCCTGCGCGGCGTGAAGATGTATGAGTTCCTCGATCGTTTCGTCACCGTGGCCCTGCCCCGCGTGCGTGACTTCCGCGGTATTTCCGGCCGGGCCTTCGATGGCCGCGGAAACTACAACATCGGCGTGAAAGAGCAGATTATTTTCCCTGAGATCGAGTACGACAAGGTTGATGCCTTGCGTGGCCTGAATATCAGCATCACCACAACGGCAAAGACCGATGAAGAGTGCAAGGCACTCCTCACCGCCTTCCGTTTTCCGTTCAAGAACTGAGGCGGGACATGGCAAAACAAGCTTTACTGCAACGTGAACTGAAGCGCGAGAAACTCGCCGCGAAGTTCGCCAAGAAATACGCTGAACTCAAGGCGACGTCCAACGACGCCAAGCGCTCTGACGAAGAGCGTCAGCTGGCTCGCCTCGAGCTGCAAAAACTGCCCCGCAATGCGAACCCGACCCGCCAGCGTAACCGCTGCGCGATCACGGGCCGCCCGCGCGGTACTTTCCGTCAATTCGGTCTGGCTCGCGCCAAGATCCGTGAGTTGGCATTTGCTGGTGATATCCCTGGTATCACCAAGGCAAGCTGGTAAGCATAGGAGAACACAAAATGAGCATGAGTGATCCTATCGCCGACATGTTGACCCGCATCCGCAATGCGCAAATGGTTGAAAAAGCCGTTGTGCTGGTGCCTTCGTCAAAAGTCAAAGTTGCCATCGCGCAGGTTCTGAAGGATGAGGGCTACATTGATGGCTTCTCCGTGAAGACCGACGAAGGCAAGTCCCAGCTGGAAATCGCCCTGAAGTATTACGCAGGCAAGCCCGTGATTGAGCGCATCGAGCGCGTCAGCCGCCCCGGCCTTCGTGTTTACAAAGGCCATGGCGCCATCCCCCAGGTCATGAATGGCCTTGGTGTGGCAATTGTCACGACCCCGCAAGGCGTCATGACCGATCGTAAAGCCCGCGCTACCGGTATCGGTGGTGAAGTGCTTTGCTACGTGGCCTAACGGCGGCATTGAGGAGAAACTGAAATGTCTCGTGTAGGAAAAATGCCAGTGACCGTACCTCAGGGTGTGGACGTGGCCATGAAAGCAGACCAGATCAATGTCAAGGGCGCTCTCGGCACCCTGGCGCTGACGCAGAATGCGCTTGTCACCATCAAGAACGATGCAGGCAAGCTGACTTTTGTGCCGGCCAATGATTCGCGTGAAGCCAATGCCATGAGCGGCACGATGCGCCAGCTCGTGAACAACATGGTGACGGGTGTCACCAAGGGTTTTGAGAAAAAATTGAGCCTGGTCGGCGTGGGCTACAAGGCCCAGGCCCAGGGCGCCAAGCTGAACCTGACCGTGGGGTATTCGCACCCTGTGATCATGGACATGCCTGCTGGCATCACCGTTGCAACCCCGACTCCCACGGAAGTGGTGATCAAGGGTTCCGACCGCCAGCGCGTCGGCCAGATCGCCGCTGAAGTTCGTGCTGTTCGTCCTCCCGAGCCTTACAAAGGCAAGGGCATCCGCTATGTGGATGAGAAGATCACGATCAAAGAAACCAAGAAGAAATAAGGAGCTGCATCATGTTGACCAAAAAAGAGCAGCGCCTTCGTCGTTCACGCCAAACCCGCATTCGCATTGCCACGCAAGGTGTTGCCCGTTTGACCGTGAATCGCACCAATCTGCACATCTATGCCAGCGTTATTTCTGGCGACGGCACCAAGGTCCTGGCTGCTGCTTCCACCGCGGAAGTGGAAGTCCGCAAGGAAATCGGCGCTTCGGGTAAAGGTGGAAACGTTGCTGCTGCGCAAGCCATTGGCAAACGCATTGCCGAAAAGGCAAAAGCAGCAGGTGTTGAAAAAGTGGCGTTTGATCGCGCCGGTTTTGCGTACCACGGCCGCGTCAAAGCGCTGGCTGAGGCGGCTCGCGAAGCTGGTTTGCAGTTCTAAGCAGACTGGAATTAAGTATGGCTAAGTTTCAAGCAAAACAGCAAAACGACGCTCCAGACGATGGTCTGAAGGAAAAAATGATCGCGGTCAACCGCGTGACCAAAGTCGTAAAGGGCGGTCGTATCCTCGGTTTCGCCGCGTTGACCGTCGTGGGTGACGGCGATGGCCGCGTCGGCATGGGCAAAGGCAAGTCGAAAGAAGTGCCGGCAGCCGTGCAAAAAGCGATGGAAGAAGCGCGCCGCAACATGACCAAGGTTTCGTTGAAAAACGGCACCATTCACCACAATGTTTTCGGCCACCACGGTGCAGCCAGCGTCATGATGGCGCCGGCTCCCAAGGGTACCGGCATCATCGCTGGCGGTCCAATGCGCGCCGTTTTCGAAGTCATGGGCATCACCGACATCGTGGCGAAGAGCCATGGTTCGAGCAACCCTTACAACATGGTGCGCGCCACCATGGATGCACTGAACAATTCCACGACCGCTTCTGAAATTGCGGCCAAACGTGGCAAATCGGTCGAAGAGATCTTCGGCTAAGGCGGCATTGAAAATGACCAAAGAAACCAAAGTCAAAGTCCAGCTGGTTCGCAGCCCGATTGGCACCAAGGAATCGCATCGCGCCACTGTGCGCGGTCTGGGCCTTCGTGGCGTCAACAGCGTCAGCGAATTGCAGGATACGCCCGCAGTGCGCGGCATGATCAACAAGATCAGCTATCTGGTCAAGATTGTCTGAGCGGAGACTCAAAATGGAATTGAACGGAATCAAGCCTGGCCAAGGCGCCAAACATGCCAAGCGACGCGTCGGTCGTGGCATTGGCTCCGGTCTGGGTAAAACATCTGGACGCGGCCATAAAGGTCAGAAATCACGTGCTGGTGGCTACCACAAGGTGGGCTTCGAAGGCGGTCAAATGCCTATGCAGCGCCGTTTGCCAAAGCGTGGCTTCAAGTCGCATCTGCTCAAGTTCAACGCCGAGGTTACCCTGAGTGCGCTGGAGCAGCTGGGTCTGGCTGAAGTCGATCTGCTGGCACTGAAGACTGCCGGCCTGGTGGGCCAGCTTGCCAAGAACGTCAAGGTCATCAAGTCGGGTGAACTGTCCAAGGCTGTCAAGCTGAACGGTATTTCCGCCACGGCGGGTGCCAAGGCCATTATTGAAGCCGCCGGCGGCTCTGTCGCTTAAATACCTGACTGGAAACTCAGTGGCAACCAACTCAGCTCAAATTGCGAAGACCGGCAAGTACGGTGATTTGCGCAACCGGCTTGTGTTTTTGCTGCTGGCTCTCGTGGTGTACCGCATTGGCGCGCACATCCCGGTGCCGGGGATTGATCCTGGCCAGCTCAAAGAGCTGTTCAAGGGCCAACAAGGCGGCATATTGAACCTGTTCAATATGTTTTCTGGTGGGGCCCTGTCGCGCTTTACGGTTTTTGCCTTGGGCATCATGCCGTACATCTCGGCATCGATCATCATGCAGCTGCTGACGTACGTCGTTCCGACGTTCGAGCAGATGAAAAAAGAAGGCGAAAGCGGCCGACGCAAGATTACGCAGTACACGCGTTACGGCACGCTGGCTTTGGCACTGTTCCAGTCTATGGGCATTGCCGTGGCGCTGGAAAGCTCGCCAGGCCTGGTGTTGGCACCCGGCTTTGGTTTTCGCATGACGGCAGTGTTCAGCCTGACGGCCGGCACGATGTTCCTGATGTGGCTGGGTGAGCAGATTACAGAGCGCGGTTTGGGTAACGGTATTTCGATCCTGATTTTCGCGGGTATCGCGGCCGGTTTGCCGAATGCGATGGGCGGTTTGCTGGAACTGGTGCGTACTGGCGCGATGAGCATTCTGGTGGCCATTGTGATCGTCGCGGTGGTCGTGCTGGTGACCTATTTCGTGGTGTTCGTAGAGCGTGGGCAGCGCAAGATTCTTGTGAACTATGCGCGGCGCCAGGTGGGTAACAAGGTTTACGGTGGACAGTCATCGCACTTGCCGCTGAAGTTGAACATGGCGGGCGTGATCCCACCGATTTTCGCTTCATCGATCATTTTGCTGCCTGCCACGGTTGTGGGCTGGTTTAGCACCGGTGAAAGCATGCGCTGGCTCAAAGACATTGCCAGCACGCTGACGCCGGGCCAGCCCATCTATGTGATGCTGTACGCCAGCGCGATTGTGTTCTTCTGCTTCTTCTATACGGCGCTGGTGTTCAACAGTCGTGAAACGGCAGACAACCTGAAAAAGAGCGGTGCGTTCATTCCGGGAATTCGGCCGGGTGATCAGACAGCCCGCTACATTGACAAAATCCTGGTGCGTTTGACGCTTGCAGGTGCGGTTTACATCACATTCGTGTGCCTGTTGCCGGAGTTTTTGATTTTGAAATACAACGTGCCGTTTTATTTTGGCGGTACGTCGTTGATGATTATTGTCGTGGTGACCATGGATTTCATGGCCCAGGTACAGAACTACATGATGTCGCAACAGTATGAGTCGTTGCTTAAAAAGGCGAACTTCAAGACGTCACTGGGCGGTTAACTGGGTATTTGATGGGATATGTCTAAAGACGATGTGATCCAGATGCAGGGTGAGGTTGTAGAAAACCTCCCCAATGCGACTTTCAGGGTGAAGCTGGAAAATGGACATGTTGTACTGGGGCACATCTCGGGAAAAATGCGTATGCACTACATCCGCATTCTTCCCGGTGACAAGGTAACGGTTGAGTTAACGCCTTACGATTTATCGCGCGCACGAATTGTTTTCCGTGCCAAGTAAGCACAGAGTGAAAGTTTAGGAGTAATAGAAATGAGAGTTTCAGCTTCGGTCAAGAAAATTTGCCGTAACTGCAAAGTTATCCGTCGCAAGGGCGTTGTCCGTGTGATTTGCACGGATCCGCGTCACAAACAGCGTCAAGGCTGATTTCAAGAGTTTTAGAGGACGAACATGGCTCGTATCGCTGGTATCAATATTCCGCCGCAGCAACATGCCGAAATCGGCTTGACTGCTATCTTTGGCATCGGTCGCACGCGCGCTCGCAAAATTTGCGAAGCATGTGACATCGCTTACGCCAAAAAGGTCAAAGATCTGACCGATGGCGACCTGGAAAAAATCCGTGAGCAGATCGCCCTGTTCACCATCGAGGGTGACCTGCGTCGTGAAACCACGATGAACATCAAGCGCCTGATGGACATCGGTTGCTACCGTGGTTTCCGCCACCGTCGCGGCCTGCCCATGCGTGGCCAGCGCACCCGGACCAATGCCCGTACCCGCAAGGGCCCGCGCAAGGCCGCTGCAGCTTTGAAGAAATAATTGAGAGGTCGTCATGGCAAAATCACCAAGCAATAACGCCGCACAACGCGTTCGCAAGAAAGTTCGCAAGAACGTGGCGGATGGTATCGCCCACGTCCACGCTTCTTTCAATAACACGATCATCACTATCACGGATCGCCAGGGCAATGCCTTGTCCTGGGCGTCTTCCGGTGGTCAGGGTTTCAAGGGTTCGCGCAAATCCACCCCTTTCGCAGCGCAGGTCGCTTCCGAAGTGGCAGGTCGTGCCGCCATTGAGCAAGGCATCAAGAATCTTGACGTCGAAATCAAGGGTCCTGGTCCAGGTCGTGAATCATCTGTTCGCGCTTTGGGCGCACTCGGCATCCGGATCAATTCGATTGCCGACGTGACCCCGGTTCCGCACAACGGCTGCCGCCCGCAAAAGCGCCGCCGCATTTAATTCCCCGTGCCCAGGCGTCCGGCGGGTTGTTTCAGCCCGTCAGATACCAGGCATTTTTACCAAGCCCACCGCCGCAGGTTACGACCTCCGGCTCCTGCAATTCATTGCAGCAGATGACAAAAGGACATTCAAGTGGCACGTTACCTAGGCCCCAAGGCCAAACTATCCCGCCGTGAAGGCACCGACCTGTTCCTGAAGAGCGCACGCCGCGCCATCAGCGACAAGGCCAAATTCGACTCCAAGCCGGGTCAACACGGTCGTACCTCCGGTACCCGTACTTCCGATTTCGGCTTGCAATTGCGCGAAAAGCAAAAAGTCAAGCGCATGTATGGCGTGCTCGAAAAGCAGTTCCGCCGTTATTTCGAAGAAGCGGATCGTCGCAAGGGCAATACCGGCGCCAATCTGCTGTTCATTCTTGAGTCGCGTCTGGACAACGTTGTGTATCGCATGGGCTTCGGTTCGACCCGTGCTGAAGCGCGTCAGCTGGTTTCGCACAAGGCCATCACGGTCAATGGCGGATCTGTCAACATTCCTTCGTACATGGTCAAGGCCGGCGACATCATTGCCGTGCGCGACAAGTCGAAGAAGCAGACCCGCATCACGGAAGCCCTTGAGCTTGCAAAACAGGTTGGCCTGCCCGCCTGGGTCGATGTGAATGCCGACAAGGGAGAAGGCACCTTCAAGAAGGTACCCGATCGCGACGAGTTTGCCGCCGACGTCAACGAATCGTTGATTGTCGAGTTGTACTCACGCTAATTTTTCGTTCCTGCGATACGGGGCACCGTATCGCCAGGGTGTGCTTCGCCGGCCTTATCGGTGTAACGAACCGAGGGTATTGAGAGGAAGACTGCATGCAGACCAATTTGTTGAAACCAAAAACCATTAATGTTGAGCAGCTTGGCGCCAACCGCGCCAAGGTGACTCTGGAGCCGTTCGAGCGTGGCTACGGCCATACGCTGGGCAACGCGTTGCGCCGCGTATTGTTGTCTTCCATGGTCGGTCACGCCGCCACCGAAGTCACCATCGCGGGTGTTCTGCACGAGTACTCGTCCATCGACGGTGTTCAGGAAGACGTCGTCAACATTCTGTTGAACCTCAAGGGCGTGGTCTTCAAGCTGCACAACCGCGACGAAGTCACGCTGAGCCTGCGCAAAGATGGCGAAGGCCCAGTCACCGCGGCCGACATCCAGACCCCGCACGATGTGGAAATCATCAACCCTGAACACGTGATCGTGAACCTGTCGCACGGCGGCAAGATCGACATGCAGATCAAGGTGGAAAACGGCCGCGGCTACGTACCGGGCAACCAGCGCCGCTATGGCGATGAGTCGCCGAAATCGATCGGCCGCATCGTGCTGGACGCGTCGTTTTCGCCCGTCAAGCGCGTGAGCTACATCGTCGAAAGCGCCCGCGTTGAGCAGCGCACCGACCTCGACAAGCTTGTACTGGAAATCGAAACCAACGGCGCGGTGACGGCTGAAGATGCTGTGCGAGCCTCGGCCAAGATCCTGGTGGAGCAGCTGGCCGTGTTCGCGCAGCTCGAAGGCAATGAACTGGCCGCGTTTGACGCACCCGTTCAGCGCAGCTCGCAGCAGTTCGATCCGATCCTGCTGCGCCCTGTCGACGAGCTCGAGCTTACCGTTCGTTCGGCGAACTGCCTCAAAGCGGAAAATATTTACTACATCGGCGATCTGATCCAGCGCACTGAGAACGAGTTGCTGAAGACGCCGAACCTGGGCCGTAAATCGCTCAACGAAATCAAGGAAGTGCTTGCATCGCGCGGCCTGACTCTTGGTATGCGCCTGGAAAGCTGGCCACCCGCCGGCCTCGACAAGCGTTAATTTGAACCACAAGATCCCGCCTGAAAGGGGATCTCGCACGGGCAGTACCTGATACGGCTGCCTGGATTTTAAAAAAGGAACCATCATGCGCCACGGACACGGATTACGTAAACTCAACCGCACCAGCGAGCACCGCCTCGCCATGCTGCGCAACATGATGAATTCGCTGCTGCAGCACGAAGTCATCAAGACCACCCTGCCCAAGGCCAAGGAATTGCGCCGCGTGGTCGAACCCATGATCACCCTCGGCAAAGAACCTACTCTGGCCAACAAGCGCCTGGCATTTGACCGCCTGCGCGATCGTGATATGGTCGTCAAGCTGTTCGCTGAGATCGGCCCACGCTACAAGGCACGTCCCGGCGGCTACACGCGTATCCTGAAGATGGGTTTCCGCGTTGGTGACAACGCGCCCATGGCGCTGGTCGAACTGGTGGATCGTCCTGAAGTGTCGGAAGACACTACAGCTGACACGGCCAAGGCAGAGTAAGCTACAATACACACATACCGCGCGGTGGAGCAGCCTGGTAGCTCGTTGGGCTCATAACCCAAAGGTCGTAAGTTCAAATCTTGCCCGCGCAACCAACACGTTAGCCTCTCAAGGCCAACAGCAAAACGCCTGCATCAAGCAGGCGTTTTGCTTTCCGGCCTTCATTCGGCGTTCAGCGGTTCTGCTGCCAGTAGCATCACTGGCAGTCATTGCTTGGGGCTGGCCTGTATAGCGGTTGCTCAGTCCGGCACAACTGCTGTCACTTCAATTTCGACCTGGGCGCGGTCTTCAACCAGCGCCGCAACCTCGACACATGTCATGGCCGGAAAATTCTTTCCCATGACTTCGCGGTAAACGCCACCCAGTTCCTTGAGCCTGGCCACGTACTCGACGCGGTCCACTACATACCAGGTCATGCGGACCATATGTTCGGGCCCGGCGCCACCGGCCTTCAGCACGGCCGCAATGTTCAGCAGCGCCTGGCGCGTCTGTGCGATGAAATCGTCGCTCTCGAACTGTTGCTGCGCATTCCAGCCAATCTGGCCGCCCACAAAAAGCAGGGCGCCGCGTGCAAGGATGCCGTTGGCATAACCTTTGGGCTCGGCCCATCCGGGTGGTTGTAGTTTCTTGATCATGAGCTTCCTGAGGATGTTTTCAAATAAGGTAACAGGGCGTTGCGCATTCGTTCGGGAAGCGGCAGGGGTTTGCCATGGGGAAGCTCTGAATAGACCACCACGCCATGCGCTTTCAGCTTGATGGCCACGGCGCCGTCTGGCGAGGCTGGGCTGCCATGGATTTCGTACTGCATACCCATGCTCGCGTTGCCAAGGCGCGTCAGTTCCAGCGTAATTGTCAGTGGGTCGCCGTGGCGGCACATACCCAGAAATTCGACCTTCAAATCCACAATCGGTACACCCGTGCCTCCGGCAATCAGGACATGCTCGGGAAAGCCGATGTGCGCCAGGAAGTCTTCCTGCACCTCATGCAATAGATAGAGAAACTGCGGGTAAAAAACAATGCCGGCCGGATCACAATGGTGAAACCTGACGAGCTTTTGCGCGGTGAACTTCATGATTCGCGCAGCTTGAAGCGTTGCAGCTTGCCGGTTTCGGTGCGCGGGAGTTTGGTCACGAATTCGATCTGCCGGGGATATTTGAAAGGCGCAAGCGCCGCCTTGACATGGTCTTGCAGGGCTTTTGTCATGGCGTCATCTGCTGCGTGGGCAGGCTTGAGCACCACAAAGGCTTTGACGACCATCCCCCGGTCGTCGTCGGGCAAACCCACCACGCCGCATTCAGCTACGGCAGGGTGCTTGAGCAGGGCATCTTCCACTTCCGGGCCCGCCACGTTGTAGCCGGCGGTGATGATCATGTCGTCGGCGCGCGCCTGGTAGAAGAAATAACCGTCGGCGTCCTGCATGAAGGCGTCGCCCGGATAGTTCCAGCCGTCCTTCACATAGTTGCCCTGGCGCGCATCATCGAGGTAGCGGCAGCCGGTCGGGCCCACCACAGCCAGCTTACCTATGGTGCCGCGCGGCACTTCCGTGCCGGTGTCGTCCACCACCCTGGCGGTGTAGCCTGGCACCACCTTGCCGATGGCGCCGCGGCGCACGTCGGCGCCGGCAGCGGAAATAAAGATGTGGAACATCTCGGTCGCGCCTATGCCGTCGATCATTTCAATACCGGTGGCGTCCTTCCATAGCTGCCGCGTGGCGTCAGGCAGGCTCTCGCCGGCACTCACGCACATCCGTAAGCCGGGCACGCCGTGCTGTTTGGCGAACGCAGCCATTTGCCGGTAAAACGTCGGTGCCGTGTAGCAGACCGTTGCGCCGACCTGGTTGATCAGCTTGACCATGGCCTCCGGCGTATAGGCGATGGAGGGGTAGTAAACCGAGGCGCCGGCCCACATCGGGAAAATCAGCATGCCGCCCAGGCCGAAGGTGAAGGCCAACGGCGGCGAACCGATGACGATGTCGTCCGGCCTTGCCTTGAGCACGTGGCGCGGCCAGGCCTCGCAGGCGGCCAGCACGTCGCGATGCGTATGTACCGCGGCTTTGGGCTTGCCTGTGGTGCCCGACGTGAAAGCCATCAAGGCGATGTCGTCGGCGGCAACCGGGCAGGGCGTGAACTTGCCGTCCTTCTGCGCCGACAGCACTGCGAGCGAGCCCGGTGCGTCCATCAGGTTGAAGGGCACGATGGTGGGCAGCGTATCGCTCTGCACCTGCGCCGCCTGTAACTCTTCCAGCAGGCCGGCATCACACAAAGCCAGCGCGGGCCTGGCTTTCTCAATGATCTCGCCCAGCTCCTTGGCGCGCAGCAGCGGCATGGTCGCCACCGCTATCAGCCCGGCCTGCACCACGCCCAGCCAGGCCAGTGCCATGCCGATCGAGTTGCCGCCGCGTAGCAACACCCGGTTGCCGGGCTTCAGGCCGAAGTTTTCCGTCAGCACCTGCGCGATGCGGTTTACGCGATCCAGTGCATCTGCATAGCTCAGCGTGATTTTGTCCGAGCGCAGCAGCGGCTTGCCCGCGTGCCCCTGCCGAAACGCCTTGTCGAACAGGGCCTGCACGAGGTTGGCCTGCGCCGGTATGCACAGCTCGGGTAGCGCGTACACCATGCGCGGAAGCTGTTCGTACGGCGGCAAACGGTCATGTACAAAGCGGTCCGTCTGTGCGGACGATACCGCGGCAACGCTTTCGATGGAGTCGGAGACAGAGGTGCTCATGATTGCAATACGGCCTTTCCAATGATGAGTTGCTGCACTTCGGTCGCGCCTTCGTAGATGCGCAACGAGCGTATGTCGCGGTACAGGCTTTCCACCTTGGTGCCAACCTTCACGCCCAGGCCACCATGCATCTGCAGCGCCATATCGATGACCTTCTGGGCGTTCTCGGTGGCCGTCATCTTGGCCATGGCCGCTTCGGCAGTGATGCGCGCACCGCTGCCCAGGCGTTCGCTTTCGTCGCGCATCCAGGCGGCGCGATAGGTTAGCAGCGCGGCCGCATCGATCAGCGCTGCCATCTCGCCGAGCTTGGCCTGCGTGAGCTGGAAGTCGGCCAGCGTCTGGCCGAACATCTTGCGCTCCTTCGAAAAATGCACTGCCTCGGCCAGGGCACGGCGCGCCATGCCCAGCGCGGCGGCGGCCACGGAGGCGCGGAAGATGTCCAGCGTCTGCATCGCCAGCTTGAACCCGCCATGCAGCGTGCCCAACTGCGCGTCCCGCGGCAGCTTGCAATGCGCAAACTTCAGCGTGGCCAGCGGGTGTGGCGCCATGACGGCGATGTGTTCGCTGCTGTCCAGACCCTTGTTTTCCGCATCGACGATGAAAGCCGTAATGCCGCGCGTTCCGGCCTGCGGATCCGTCTTGGTGAAAGTGACGTAAAAATCCGCGATGCCGCCGTTGCTGATCCATGTCTTGCTGCCATTCAAGGCCCAGCCGTCGCCCGTGTCTGCGGCGGAGGTCACCATGGCACCGGCGTCCGAGCCAGCGTCGGGTTCGCTCAAGGCGAAGGCCGCGATTTTCTTTCCACTGGCCACCAACGGCAGGTAAGCCGCTTGCTGTGCCGGCGTCCCCGCCAGCGTGATCGCGCCGCTGCCCAGCCCTTGCATCGCGAACGCGAAATCGGCCAGCGGCGAATGAAAGGCCAGCGTTTCGCGCAGGATGACGAGCGCGCGGGAATCCAGTTTTTCAAGTGCGCCGCCCAGGGCTCCGTCCTTGCCCGCGGGCACGCAGTAGCGCAGCCAGCCGTTGGTGCCCAACAGGCTCACCCACTCCTTGCAGGCCTTGCGGTCGTCGCTCTCGTCGATGTGCTGCTGCGGCATCCAGTCGGCGACGCGCTGGCCCAAGTCGCGGTGAACTTCGTCAAAAAAAGGCAGCGCCAGATGGGCGGTGGTCGATCTCATGCTTGAAACATCCTTGCCTGGTTGGCTTGCTGACTCGTCGAGCGTGTTCTTCAGTCGCCGCGAAACACGGGCTTTTGCTTGGCCGAAAACGCCTCGTAGGCGCGGGTGAAATCCTGCGTCTGCATGCAGATAGCCTGTGCCTGTGCTTCGGCCTCTATCGCCTGGTCCAGCGTCATCGCCCATTCCTGGTGCAGCATGGTTTTGGTCATGCCGTGCGCAAAGGTCGGGCCGTCAGCCAGCTCTTGTGCCAGCTTTTGCGCCTGTGGCAGCACATCTTTCGGCTCGTGCAGCGCGTTGAAGAAGCCCCACTGCAAGCCTTCCTGCGCGCTCATGGATCTGCCGGTAAACAGCAGTTCCGATGCGCGCCCCTGTCCGATCAGGCGCGGCAGCAACGCGCAGGCCCCCATGTCGGCACCGGCCAGCCCCACGCGCGTGAAGAGGAACGCCGTCTTGGCCTGGGCCGTGCCCAGGCGCATGTCGGCGGCCAGCGCCATCATGGCACCGGCGCCGGCGCAGATACCGTCAATCGCCGCGATGATGGGCTGGGGGCACAGGCGCATGGCCTTGATCAGGTCACCCGTCATGCGCGTGAACTCCAGCATTTCCGGCATGGTCATCTTGGTGAGCGGCCCGATGATCTCGTGCACGTCGCCGCCCGAGCAGAAATTGCCGCCGGCGCCGGTGATGACCACCGCCTTTACGTCGGTGGCGGTGTTCAGCGTGCGGAACAGGTCGCGCAGCTCCGCGTAGGAGTCGAAGGTCAGCGGGTTCTTGCGCTCGGGCCTGTTCAGCGTCAGCGTCGCGACGCTGGCGTCGAAGGCGTAAGCGAAATGCTCCGCCTGGTGATGGGCCAGCGCATCAAACTGCGCGTGCATGGGGTTACCCAGCTTGATGTAGTGCTTCATGTCGTTTCCAGTTTGCTGTCGGCCAGCAGGGCGTTGTGGTGTTGCTTGACCTTGCCCAGCAGTTTGTGCAGGGACTCCACCTCGCGTGGTGACAAAGCCTCAAAGGCCGCGACGATCCAGGCTTCATGCTCGTTTGCCATTTCGTCGAACAGTTTTCGCCCCCGCGGGGTCAGGCGAACGCGATAGGCCCGGCGGTCACCCTCCACATCCACGCGCTCCACCAGCCCTTCATTCACCAGCTGGTCGGTAATGCCCGTGACGTTGCCGCCGGTCACCATCATGCGGCGCGACAGCTCGTTCATCTTCAGCCCTTCCGGGCTGCGCTCAAGTTGCGCCATCAGGTCAAAGCGCGGCAAGGTGGTGTCGAACTGCTCGCGCAATTGGGTACGCACCTGCTTCTCGACCAGTTGTGTGCAGGTCAGCATGCGCAGCCAGAGCCGCAAGGCCTCGGGGTGTTCGCTGTGCCCTCTTGCTTCCATGTCCATGGCTTGTCTCCTTGATGGTGTAATTCGTTGGCGCTATCTATTTGATAGCTGCTTGCGCCCGATCTTCCTGGGTTGCAAGCTCTTTTTTCTTTGAGAGTTCACGGTAGAGCTGGTCGCGCCCGCTCAGGTAGGGCAGAGGCCAGTCCACATGCCGGCTTTGCAGCCTGGCGGCCTCGTGCAGCGTCCAGGCGGGGTCGGCCAGGTGCGGCCGGGCAATGGCGCACAGGTCGGCACGGCCGGCGGCGATGATGCTGTTGACATGGTCGACTTCCGAGATCGCGCCCACGGCGATGGTCTGTATGCCCACCTCGTTGCGGATGCGGTCGGCAAACGGCGTCTGGTACATGCGGCCGTAAACCGGCCTGGCCGCGCGCGTGGTCTGGCCCGACGAGACGTCGATGAAGTCGCACCCTGCTGACTTGAACATCCGTGCGATGGCCACAGCGTCATCCGCCGTGTTACCGCCCGGCGCCCAGTCGTGCGCCGAAATGCGCACGCTCATCGGCAGATGCGCCGGCCACACTTCACGCATGGCGGCAAACACCTCCAGCGGAAAGCGGCAGCGGTTTTCCAGGCTGCCGCCGTAGTCGTCCGTGCGCTGGTTGGTCAGCGGCGTGATAAAGCTCGACAGCAGGTAGCCGTGGGCGCAATGCAGTTCCAGCCAGTCAAAGCCCGCTTCGGCTGCGTAATGCGTGGACTGCACGAACTCCGCCTTGACGCGGTCCATGTCGCCGCGCGTCATGGCTTTCGGCACCTGGTTGGTGATGCCGTAAGCCACAGCGCTGGCCGCCAGCAGCGGCCAGTTGCCGGTGGCGAGCGGCTCATCGGGTTGCTCCCAGCCGACTTGCGTTGAGCCCTTGGGGCCGCTGTGGCCGAGCTGCATGCCAATCCTGGCGCCAGCGCCCGAGGCGTGCACAAAATCCACGATGCGCTTGAACGCCTTGGCTTGCGTTTCGTTCCAGAGGCCCGGGCAGCCGGGGGTGATGCGGCCCTCTGCGCATGGCGCGGTCATTTCCACAAACACCAGTGCAGCGCCGCCCAGCGCGCGTGCGCCAAGGTGCACTAGATGGAAGTCCTGCGGCACGCCGTCTACCGCGCTGTAGGTAGCCATGGGAGAAACGACGATGCGGTTCTTCAGATTCAGTTCGCGGGTCTTCAAAGGCAGCAGCATGGGCGGCGGCGCATGCGGTGCGCTGCTTTTAGCCAACCATTGCTCATAGCCCTGCAGCCAGGCGGCATCGCGCACGCGCAGGTTCTCGTGGCTGATGCGCTGCGAGCGTGTGAGCAGCGAATAAAAGAACTGCTCGGCTTCCATGCCGCTGTAGCGGTCCACATTCTCGAACCACTCGGTCGAGTTGCGCGCCGCGTTTTGTATCTTCAGCACCTCGACCGAGCGCAGCGCTTCATAAGCCTGCAGCGCCGCGGTGGCATCACCGTGCTGGGCAAAGCAGTTGGTCAGCTCAATCGCGTCTTCCAGTGCCAGCTTGGTCCCGCTGCCAATCGAGAAATGCGCCGTGTGCGCCGCATCGCCCATCAACACAATCGGCACCTGCTTGCCGTTGATAGCGGCCTCATGCACCCATCGCTCGCACACCACACGCGGGAAACGTATCCAGATGGCCGAGCCGCGTACATGCGTCGCGTTGTTCATCAGCGGGTTGCCGTCCAGGTATTTGGCAAACAGACGTTCACAAAATGCGATGCCGTCTTCCTGGCTCATCTGGTCCAGGCCGTGCGCCTTCCACACGGCCTCGGGTGTCTCGACGATAAAGGTCGAAGTGTTCTCGTCAAACTTGTAGGCATGCGCGGCGAACCAGCCATGCTCAGTCTGCTCGAAGGCAAAGGTGAAGGCGTCGAACGTCTTGTGCGTGCCCAGCCAGACAAAACGGCAGGCGCGAAGCTCCACGTCGGGCTTGAAGGTTTCCGCATACCGGTTGCGGATGCGGCTGTTCAGACCGTCGCTGGCGATCACCACGTCGGCGTTGTATTGCGCAGCGATAGCCTGGTCGTCCTGCACGTCGGTTTCGAACACCAGGTCCACGCCCAGCGCGATGCAGCGCTCCTGCAGGATGTTGAGCAGGCGCTTGCGGCCGATGCCGCAAAAACCGTGGCCACCGGAGCGCACCGAGCGCCCCTTGAAAAACACCTCCACGTCATCCCAGTGGTTGAAGGCGTCGCCGATCAGCTGCGCGCTGACCGGGTCGGCCACGCGCAGGTTGCCCAGCGTCTGGTCCGACAGCACCACGCCCCAGCCGAAGGTGTCAAAAGGCCGGTTACGCTCGACCACCGTCACCTGATGCGCCGGGTTTTGCAGCTTCATCAGCAGGGCGAAATACAAGCCTGCGGGACCACCGCCCAGGCAAAGAATGTGCATGAATGCGTACTCTCTGGATTAGTTTAACCTTAATTGTTTAGGTTTAAACTAAATCCGTCAAGCGGGTTTTCCGATGTTTTTCGCAACACCGGAAAACGGGTGTTACCGCAGCGGGAAGAGGCCGCGGGGATATTTACGGCCGTTGCGCGAACTGCGTTTCAGGGTGCCTGAAAGCCTGCTGCCCGGTAAGTGAGCACCAGCGTATCCCGAAAACTACCGCCGGCCCGATCGTCTGCCGGCAGTATGGGCGTGGTCTCGTGAATGACCCGGGCATCGTCCAGCAGAAGCGCCGTCAGGGGCTCCTGCATCACAAAGCGCACACCGTGCGGGCCGTTTGCATCGAACACCCGGGTTTCGCCGCCTTTGACGCCGTGCCGCGCCACCATCATCACCACCACGAAGTCCACACCGTCGCGATGTGCGCCTTCAGGTGTGGGCCGGCCTACCCCGCCCGCGGTATCGATGCGGAACTGGTGCGCTTCAATATGCCAGCGCCCGGCGGGTTGCACTTGCGCAAACAGCTTGCCCAGGTTAGCCAGCAGGTCCGTCCATGCCGGGGCTGTGGCTACCGCTGGCTCGACCGGGTCGAACCAGCGCTCGAAGCCACCGTGCAGGGCGTTGTAGTCGGTGGGTTGCCAGTGGGCGCGGTGCGGGGTTTGCGTGAGCGTGCCTGCGGCCAGCTCCTGGACGAAGCAGGAATGACGGCGTTTGCGGTAGTGGCCGCCGTCCTTCAGATGGGCGTCAGGCGGCAAGCGGTTCCAGGAGTCTGTCAGCGCCTGCCAGCCTGATGTCCATGCCGGCGTCGGCAGTTCCAGTGTGGCTGTCAGCTCGGCAGGGTTGAGCAGGCTCAGCCCATCCTGGCTGAGCGCCTGGCGAGCCGACTTGGGGACAGTGGCGATATTGAACATGGGCCCTATTTTGCTTGAGCCGCGCGGCCGGTCCCGCACCCGGGCCCGCAAAGCCCCTCGGCCCCAGGAAGTGAAACCTGCCTACATACATGGGCCCGAAAACTTTCCATAATGGCTCGTCTGTCCAACTTGAGGAGCTATCCATGCTTTACAAATTCAAATCCAAAGATGCCGGCGATGTGATCATGCTCGAAGCCAACGGCCGCAAGGTCCTCGAAATCATCGGCAAAGACCCCGCCCCCAAAGGCATCATCCTGCCCGAGCAAATGCCCGCCGCGATCGCCGCCCTGCAGGCAGCGATCGCGCATGAAGAAGCCCACGACGCCAATGCCGAAGACGGCGTCGTCCCCGGCGACGGCCTGGGCCTGCGCCAGCGCGCCGTGCCCTTTATCGACATGCTGCAGCGCAACCTGAAGTCGGGGCATGAGGTGGTTTGGGGCGTTTAGGCTCTGCAGGCCCAGCGGTCGCGCCGACCCATATTAAAAAAGCCCTGGTGACAGGGCTTTTTGCGTGGTGAGTTGATATGCACTCAGTCCACCTTCGCCCCCGAAGCCTTCACCACCTGCGCCCACTTCTTGTGTTCGGCGTTAATAAAAGCCGTGAACTGTGCCGGCGTATTGCCGCTCGGAATTGCACCCTGTGCCAGCAGTTTCTCTTTCATCGCAGGCGTACCCAGCGCCTTGGCGGTTTCCTGCTGGATGCGGTTCACGATGTCGGGCGGCGTGCCGGCGGGGGCAAGCAGGCCGAACCAGGAGCTCGCATCGAAACCTTTCATGGTCGGGCCACCGGCCTGCTCTATGGTGGGGACGTCGGGCAGGGCGGCCGAGCGCTCGGAACTGGTCACGGCCAGGGCTTTGAGCTTGCCGGACTTGATGAGCTGCATGGAAGACGGCAGGTTGTCGAACATCACATCCATGTCGCCACCCACAAGCGCCAGCAGTGCCGGGCCGGAGCCGCTATAGGGGAAATGGGTCATGTAAGTGCCGCTCATGGTCTTAAACAGTTCACCCGCCAGGTGGATGGACGTGCCGTTGCCGCTGGAGGCCATGTTGAAAGTGCCGGGCTTGGCTTTGGCCGCGCGTATGAAGTCCGTGACATTGTTGATGCCGGCGGCTTTCGCCTTTTCGGTATTCACCACCATCACGTTGGGTACGCCCGCGACCAGCGTGATGGGCGCGAAGTCCTTTTGCGGGTCGTAGGCCATCTTGCTGTACAGCGACTTGTTGATGCCATGCGTGCCCACGGTGCCCATCAGCAGGGTGTAGCCGTCAGGTGTGGATTTGGCGACCACGTCTGCGCCAATGTTGCCGCCGGCACCGGCACGGTTCTCAACCACAAAGGGCTGCCCGAATGCCTTGGAGAGTTCAGGTGCCATGGCGCGGGCCAGGATGTCGGTGGTGCCGCCTGGCGCGAAGGGCACGACGATTTTGACGGGCCTGGTGGGCCAGCTGGCGCTTTGCGCCCAGGCGGAGGGCGTGGCCATAAAGGTGGCGACGGCGGTCAGTGCGGTGGCCAGGAAAGCGCCGTAGCGATGGGAAAGAAAGGGCTTGCTGTTGTTGTTCAAGAGGGGCTCCAGGGATGGCCGGCGCGGCCGGGGGTCACATGAAGATAGCGTGCGTGGGTCCATGCTTCAAGAGGGTTTCAACCCAGCCACCCAAAAAAAGAAAAGCCGCCCGGCGTGAACCGGGCGGCTGGCAATCAAACGGTCAACGGATCAGTCGGCGAACTTGCCGGCGGCGTCGATCACGGGCTTGAGCTTGTTGATCTCGGCCGATACAAAAGCCTTGTGGGCGGCGGGTTCGACGCGCTTGTCGGTCACCACCACGGCGCCAAGGCCTTCCTGCTTCTTGATGAAGTCGGGGTCTTTGAGCGCCACTTTCAGGGCGTTGTTGAGCTGGGTCATCACGGCCGGCGGCGTTCCCTTGGGGGCGTACATGCCATGCCAGATCGTCAGGTCAAAGTTTTTGAGGCCCATTTCCTGCAGCGTCGGGTAGTCCTTGAGCAGCTTGTTGTTCTTCAGCGGTTTGGCGGTCGTGACCGCAAACGCCTTGACGCGGCCGGCTTCAATCTGGCCGGTGGTGTTGGTGGTCTGGTCACACATCATGTCGACCTGTCCGCCCACCAGAGCATTCATGGCCGGCGCCGTGCCGCCGAAGGGGATGGTGGTCATCGCGTCCTTGGCGTTGATGGCTGCCTGCCACATCAGGCCGCACAGGTGCGATGCGGAACCCAGGCCGGCATGGGCGATGTTGAGTTTGCCGGCATTGGCGCGAATGTAGTTCTCGAAATCGCGGTAGTTGTTGGCCGGCAGCTGCGGTTTGCCGATGATGGTCATGGGCACTTCGTTGATCATGCCCAGGAACTCGAAGTCGTCCAGCACCTTGTAGGGCAGCTTGCGGTACAAGGCCGGCGCAGCCGCCATGCCGATGTGGTGCACCAGCAAGGTGTGGCCATCAGGTGTTGCGCGGGCTACCTTGGCCGCACCGATAGTGCCGCCGGCGCCGTTGACGTTTTCCACCACGAAGTTGGCGCTGCCTCCCATGGCTTTGCGCATGGCTTCGGCCAGGTCGCGTGCCACGCGGTCGGTTGGGCCGCCGGCCGCGAAAGGCACCACCAGGGTGACAGGCTTGGAGCCGGGGAAGGCAGGGGCTTGCGCGTGGGCTGCAAACATGGCCGTTGCAGCGGCGGCGAGGACTAACAGGCGTTTCATGAGCGTCTCCTTGTGATGAACGCGCCAAGTTTACGGTCCGCTTACTGCGCAAACATCGCGGGAACTACGTAAGGGCAAGCCCCCGGTCCCTTTGCAGAGTGGCTTAGGCGTTCAAGCCAGCAGGGGCCGCGGAACCGGCTTTGCCGGGCCGCAGGCGCAGCGCCCCTAGGGGGGACAGCGCAGTACGCGTAGCGACAAGCGTGGGGGCTCTATTTGTAACTCCGTGCGTCCTCAATAACCTTTCCGTCGTTGGGGAGGCTTCCCGGAGCCAATAGCTGTACCGTTCCACGCAGTTTGGTGACGTCACGGATGGCGTCGCCGATACGCTGGTCCAGGCCATCCGGGGCGCAAGCGGTTTCGACCTGGAAGTGCATGTTGTCACTCGCCATCTCTCCGCTGACCACCAGCCTGGCCTTGATCACTTCAGGAAAGCGCCGGGCAATGTCAGCGACCTGCCCGGGGTGTACAAACATCCCTCGGACCTTGACGGTCTGGTCGGCCCTTCCCATCCATCCCCTGATGCGCGCATTGGTGCGTCCCGTGGGGCAGGTGCCTGGAAGGATGGCGGAAAGGTCGCCCGTGCCAAAGCGAATCAGCGGGTAGCCGGGATTCAGGGTGGTCACCACCAGCTCTCCCACTTCGCCTTCGGCCACCGGGTCACCTGTTCCAGGGCGCACGATTTCCACGATCACGCCTTCATCCAGAACCAGGCCTTCACGCGCTTCGGTTTCGTAGGCAATCAGGCCGAGGTCGGCCGAGGCATAACACTGGTAGCCGGCAATGCCGCGCTCACCCAGCCAGTCGCGCAGGCTGGGGGGAAAAGCCTCGCCTGAAACCAGGGCACGCGTCACGGTCGGCAGTTTCACCTTCATTTCGGCGGCCTTCTCCATGATGATTTTCAGGAAGCTTGGTGTGCCGATGTAGCCGGCCGGCCTGAGTTCCGCCATGGCGTGTACCTGCTGCTCCGTCTGGCCGGTGCCGCCCGGGAACACGGTGCAACCGAGGGCATGTGCGCCGGTTTCCATCATGGAGCCTGCTGGCACGAAGTGGTAGCTGAAACTGTTGTGAATCAGCTGGCCGGCGCGAAAGCCCGCGGCATACAGGGCCCTGGCCATGCGCCAGTAGTCCTTGCGCTTGCCTTCCGGCTCGTAAATGGTGCCCGGGCTGGCAAAAACATGGGGCATGTGCGCGCCGTAGCGCAAGGCGCTGAAACCGCCAAATGCGTTGCCACTGCCACCGGGCGCGCGCTCGGCCTGCTGGCGCTCAAGGAGCTCATGCTTGCGCGTGACGGGCAATCGCGCCAGCTCTGCACGTGATGTGATGGCTTGAGCGTCAACGTCCTTGAGAATGGCGGTGAAGGCAGGCGCCCGCGTCTTGGCATGCGCGATCTGCTGCGGCAAGGCCGTCAGCAGGGCCGCTTCGCGTTCCGCAGGGCTTCGCACTTCCAGTGAGTCGTAATGTGTGGTCATTTGAGATCTTCCAAACCTTGTCAATACCCTCGGTGCAATGCGGAGATTTCAAGCCAGCAGGGGCCGCGGAACCGGCTTCGCCGGGCCGCAGGCGCAGCGCCCCCTCGGGGGGCAGCGACCCGCGCAGCGGCGGAGCGTGGGGGCCTTACGCCAGCCACCGTTTGCGCCGCTTGTAGCTCTTCACATCCTTGAAGCTCTTGCGCTCGCCGCCGCCCACGCCGAGGTAAAACTCCTTGACATCTTCGTTGTTGGCCAGGTCGGCGGCTGCACCGTCCATCACCACGCGGCCGCTTTCCATGATGTAGCCGTAGTCGGCGTATTTGAGCGCCATGTTGGTGTTCTGCTCGGCCAGCAGGAAGGTGACCTGCTCCTTCTGGTTCAAGTCCTTCACGATGTTGAAGACCTCCTCCACGATCTGCGGCGCCAGGCCCATGGAAGGTTCATCCAGCAGCACCATCGATGGGCTGGCCATGAGCGCGCGGCCGATGGCGCACATCTGCTGCTCACCGCCCGAGGTGTAGGCCGCCTGCGAGGTGCGCCGGGTTTTCAGCCGCGGAAAGTAGTTGTAGACCTTTTCGAGGTTGGCCGCCACTTCCGCCTTGCTGCTGCGCGTGTAGGCGCCGGTCAGCAGGTTTTCCTCGATGGTCAGGTGGGCAAAGCAGTGCCGCCCTTCCATCACCTGCACCACGCCGCGTTGCACCAGGTCGGCCGGCGAGAGGTTTTCAATGCGCTCGCCGCGCAGCTCGATGGAGCCTTTGGTGACTTCGCCGCGCTCACCCCTGAGCAGATTGGAAATCGCGCGCAGTGTGGTGGTCTTGCCTGCGCCGTTGCCGCCCAGGATGGCCACGATGCGGCCCTGCGGAACCTGCAGCGAGACGCCCTTGAGCACCAGGATCACATGGTTGTAGATGACCTCGATGCCGTTGACGTTGAGAACGATGTTAAGTGTGTCCATATTTTTCCTGACCAATCTTGAGGGCTGCTGGCAAGGCGATCAGCCCTCAAGGCTGGCGGCTCGCGAGAGCCGCACCCCTCCCGCCATACGGGAGGATTTCAAGGCAAGGGCACCGTGGATCCGGCTTTGCCGGTCCGCCAGTGCCGCCCCTTGAGGGGGAGGCGGCGCAGAGCGCCGCCACGGGGGCCTAGCTTTGGCAGTCGGCGGGTGTGCGTGCTGTCAGTTTTTTCTCTGTTGCGTATTTGGCGGCGGTGGACTTGACCAGGGGTTTGATCACCTGCTCATCAGCCTGCAGCCAGTCGGAAGTGAACTTCCACTCCTTGCCGTCCCAGGTATGGATGCGCGCCCATGCCGAACCCATGTGGTCGGTGCAAGAGGTGCTGATCGGGCGCATTACGCCGGCAAAGCCCAGCGCATCCAGCTTGGCCTGTGTCAGGTTCAGGTTTTCCAGGCCCCAGCGCACTTGCTCGCCTGTCATGATTTTCCCCTTGCCGAAACGATCTTGTGCAGCGCGAAGGCCTTCCACGCCCAGCATCGCGCTCATGGCGCCACGCATGTAAAGCACCTGGCCGACTTCTTCCTTGGGGCCCGTGCCCTGGCCTTTGCCGTGCACCAGGGTCAGCATGTCTTTGGCCAGCTTGGAGTTCGGCTCGGCGCCGTGCTGCATCGTCACGGCGTTGTAGCCCTTGGCGCCTTCAGCCACGTCTTTCACGTCAGGCTCTGCGCCTGCCCACCACACGCCGTACATCTTCTCGCGTGGGTAGCCGGTGGCTTGCGCTTCCTTGATGGCGGTGGTGTTCATGATGCCCCAGCCCCACAGTGCAACGTAGTCTGGGCGCGACTGGCGAACCTGCAGCCAGGTGGCTTTTTGCTCGACGCCGGGCGCGGTAACAGGCAGCAGTTGCAAGGTAAAGCCGTGCATGGCGGCGCGTTCCTGCATCAGCGGGATCGGTTCCTTGCCAAACGGCGAGTCGTGATAGACCAGCGCGATCCGCTTGCCCTTGAGTTTGTCGAAGCCGCCTTCCTTCTTGGCGATGGCCTGGAGGATGGCGTCGGCGGCAACCCAGTAGGTGCCGGCAATCGGGAAGTTCCACTTGAAGATGGAGCCGTCCGCGCTCTCGCTGCGGCCATAGCCCACGGTCACCACAGGAATTTTGTCGACGGGGGCTTTTTCTGTGATGGCAAACGTCGCACCGGTAGACAGCGGTTGCACCAGCGTGGCGCCGCCGTTCTTGCCTTTCAGGCGTTCGTAGCATTCGACACTGCGCGCTGTGTCGTAGCCGGTCTCGCATTCTTCAAACGAGATCTTCACGCCGTTGATGCCGCCGCGCGCATTGACCAGCTTGAGGTAGTCCACATAGCCGTTGGCCCAGGGCACACCGTTGGGCGCGTAAGGCCCGGTGCGGTAGGACAGCACCGGGAAGAACTGCTCCTTCGCCTGGGCGAATGCGCTGGTCGCCACGAGGGACGAAGCGCCGGTGGCGAGGATTGCCACCGCCAACATCACATTACGAATCTTCATTGTTGTCTCCTGGAAAATTTATAAACACCGTGAAAAAACTGACACCTCAGTAAACGACCTAACTATCCATTGCGCATTGGTGATTTCGAGTAATTCTTAACCCTAGGCCGGGCGCATCGGAACGCTTTAGTGGGGGAATGGCCATAGCCGTAATTTCTGCTTTCCAACTGCCCACAGCTTGGCCAACCCGTGCGGTTCGACAATCAAAAACCACACAATCAAACCGCCGAAAATCATCAGTTCGGCATGCGAGATGCCCGCCGTCGAGATCGATATGCCCAGCCAGCCCGCCAGCACCGGCAGCAGCTGGCTCAGCACAATCGGCAGCACCACAATGAAGGCTGCACCGAAGAAGCTGCCCATGATGGCGCCCATGCCGCCAATGATCACCATGAACAGCAGGCGGAAGGAGTAGTCCACCGAAAAAGCAGCAGGCTCCCAGGCGCCCAGGTAAATGAAGGCCCACAGGCCGCCGGCGATGCCGATGATGAAAGAGCTCACCGCGAACGCGCTGAGCTTGGCGTACATGGGGCGGATCCCAATCACCGCGGCGGCGACGTCCATGTCGCGAATGGCCATCCACTCGCGGCCGATCGCGCTGCGCACCAGATTCTTGGCCAGCAGGGTGATTACCACCACGATGGCCAGGCAAAACAGGTATTTGCTCAGCGCGCTTTCAATGGGCAGACCAAACACCTGCAGGTTGGACACCGACACCGAACCCGAAGGCGTGTCCATCGTGAACCACTTGATGCGCAGGAACATCCAGTCGCTGAAGAACTGCGCGGCCAGCGTGGTCACCGCCAGGTACAGGCCTTTCACGCGCAGGCTGGGCAGTCCGAACAAAATTCCGAACAACATGGCGCACAAGCCGCCCAGGATCAGTGCCGGAATCAGCGGCATGCCGGGAATGCGCACAAAGAAGTTGTAGGCGCCATAAGCGCCGACGGCCATGAAGGCGCCTGAGCCCAGCGATATCTGGCCGCAGTAGCCGACCAGGATGTTCACCCCAACGGCTGCCAGCGAGAAGATCAGGAAGGGAATCAGGATCGCGCGGAACAGGTAGTCGCTGGCCAGCAGCGGCACGACAACAAAGGCAGCCGCCAGCAGCAAGCCGATGGCGATCCTGTCCTGCAGGATCGGGAAGATCTGCTGGTCTGCGCGGTAGTTGGTTTTGAACTGGCCGTTTTCTCTGTAAAACATGATTTTTCTTTAGATAAAACGGCGTCAGACGCGGTCAATGATCTTCTCGCCGAACAAGCCCTGAGGCCGAACGAGCAAGACACAAAGCGCAAGCACATACGCGAACCAGATTTCAATACCGCCGCCGACATAGGGCCCGAGAAAGACCTCGGCCAGCTTCTCGCCAACACCCAGAATCAGCCCACCCACAATCGCGCCAGGCACCGAAGTCAGGCCGCCCAAAATGACCAGCGGCAGCGCCTTGAGCGCCAGCACCGAGAGCGAAAATTGCACGCCCAGCTTGCTGCCCCAGATGACGCCGGACACCAGTGCCACGAAGCCTGCAACACTCCAGACAATGACCCAGATGCGGTTCAGCGGAATGCCGATGGATTGCGCGGCCTGGTGATCGTCTGCCACGGCGCGCAGGGCACGGCCTGTGCTGGTGTATTGGAAGAAGGCGGCCAGTGCCGCCACCAGGGCGGTGGCGATCAGCGCGGCGACCAGGTCTTCCTGGTTCACCAGCAGGCCACCCTGGAAGACACCCTCTAGCAGGAACATCGGATCCTTGGGCATGCCCACGTCGATCTTGTAGATGCTGGAGCCGAAGATGGTCTGGCCGAAGCCGTCCAGGAAATACGAAATGCCCAGCGTCGCCATCAGCAGCGCCACGCCTTCCTGGTTCACGAGCTTGCTGAGCACCAGCTTTTCAATCAACCAGGCCACCACTACCATGATGGCCAGCGCGACCGCAAAGGCCAGTGCGTTGTTGATGAACTTGTTGTCCAGGCCCGTCCATTGCGGTATCCATTCGGAGAACCGCGCCATGGCCAGCGCCGCGAACAGTACCATCGCGCCTTGCGCGAAATTGAAGACGCCCGACGCCTTGTAGATCAGCACAAAGCCAAGCGCGACCAGCGAATACAGCATGCCCGACATGAGGCCGCCGATGATGGTTTCGAGAAAAGAACCCATCACGAGGCCCCCCCTGTTGCGGGCTCGCTGCGGCCGC
This sequence comes from Polaromonas sp. P1_E11, assembly GCF_056405995.1. Taxonomy (NCBI): domain Bacteria; kingdom Pseudomonadati; phylum Pseudomonadota; class Betaproteobacteria; order Burkholderiales; family Comamonadaceae; genus Polaromonas; species Polaromonas sp. P1_E11. Next base: position 23,742 of record NZ_JBFUBA010000004.1, on the reverse strand, counting down.
TTGAAGAATTCAACTGGGATTTTTTGTTCATAGTTAGTGGCTCGTTCCGAGGTAAGCCTTGATCACGTCCGGGTTGTTGCGTACTTCGTCGGGAGTGCCGTCGCCGATTTTTTTGCCGTAGTCGAGCACCACGACGCGGTCGGAGATGTCCATCACCACGCCCATGTCGTGCTCGATCAGCACGACGGTGGTGCCGAACTCGTCGTTCACGTCGAGCACAAAGCGGCACATGTCCTGCTTTTCTTCCACGTTCATGCCGGCCATGGGTTCGTCGAGCAGCAGCACTTGTGGCTCCATGGCCAGGGCACGCCCCAGGTCCACGCGTTTTTGCAGGCCGTAGGGCAGCTGGCCTACGGGCGTCTTGCGGTAGGCCTGGATCTCCAGGAAGTCGATGATTTTTTCGACGGCCTCGCGGTGCATGATTTCTTCTTTTTCGGCAGGGCCGATGCGCAGCGCCTGCAGCAGCAGGTTGCTTTTGATCTTGAGGTTGCGGCCCGACATGATGTTGTCGAGCACGCTCATGCCCTTGAAGAGCGCCAGGTTCTGGAAAGTGCGCGCCACGCCCATGACCGCCACCTGGTGGCTGTTCATATGCTTGAAGGTCTGGCCGCGAAAGGTGATGGAGCCTTGCTGAGGCGCATAGACGCCGTTGATGCAGTTCAGCATGGAACTCTTGCCCGCGCCGTTGGGGCCGATGATGGCGCGGATCTCATGCTCCTTCACATTGAAGGAAATATCGGACAGCGCTTTCACGCCGCCGAAACTCAGGCTGATGTTGTTGACGTCCAATATGACGTCGCCGATCTTTTTGCTCATGCTGCCGCCTTCACAGGTGCAAACTTTGCCCCCACGCTTGTCACTGCGTGTACTACGCTGCCCCCCGAGGGGGCCGCCCGCCTGCGGCCCGGCAAAGCCGGTTCCGCGGCTCGAGCTGGTATCTGGGGGACTTGCTGTTGCTTGTTGTTCATGCTGCCGCCTTTACTGGCGCAAAAGTCTGGGTGTCGCTGATCTTCAGCGTCGCACTGACGCTGCCTGATCGGCCGTCTTCAAATTTCACGACGGTTTCAATGAACTGTTCGGTCTTGTCGCCATAGAGTGCGTCGATCAGCGGCTGGTATTTCTCGGCGATGAAACCGCGCCGCACCTTGTTGGTTCGGGTGAGTTCACCGTCATCTGCGTCCAGCTCCTTGTGCAGCACCAGGAAGCGGCTGACCTGTGAGCCGGCCAGCAGCGCATCCACGCTGAGATCGGCGTTGACTTTTTCGACACATTCCTTGATGAGCTGGTAGACCTCGGGCTTTTGCGCCAGGTCGGTGTAGCCGGCGTAGGGCAGGTTGCGGCGTTCGGCCCAGTTGCCCACGGCGTCGAAGTCGATGTTGATCATCACGCAGACTTTTTCGCGGCCGTCGCCGTAGGCCACGACTTCCTTGATGTGCGGGAAGAATTTGAGCTTGTTTTCCACGTACTTGGGCGCGAACATGGCGCCGTCGTTGGCGCCGCCCTTGATGCGGCCCACGTCTTTCACCCGGTCGATGATCTTGAGATGGCCGCTGGCATCGATAAAGCCCGCGTCGCTGGTGTGATACCAGCCGTCGGCACTCAGCACCTCGGCCGTCGCCGTGGGGTTTTTGTAGTATTCCTTGAGCAGGCCGGCGGACTTCACCAGGATTTCCCCGTTGTCGGCCACCTTGATTTGCACGCCGCTGATCGGCACCCCTACCGTATCGGCGCGTGCTTCGTTGTCCGGCTGCAGGCACACAAACACGGCGGTCTCAGTCGAGCCATACAGCTGTTTCAGGTTGATGCCGATGGAGCGGTAGAAGGTAAAGAGGTCCGGTCCAATCGCTTCACCCGCGGTGTAGGCCACGCGAACGCGCGAAAAACCCAGCGTATTGCGCAGCGGGCCATAGACCATCAAGCTGCCCAGCGCATACAGCAGGCGGTCGAACCCGCCCACCGGTTTCCCGTCCATCAACGAGGGGCCGGCACGTTTGGCCACGCCCATGAAATAGTTGAACATGCCGCGCTTGATGCGGCCCGCGTCTTCCATGCGGATCATCACGGTCGTCAGCAGGCTTTCGAAAATCCGCGGTGGCGCAAAGTAATAGGTCGGGCCGACTTCTTTCAGGTCGATCATCACGGTGCTCGCGCTTTCGGGGCAATTCACCACATAGCCGCAGGCCAGCCATTGCGCATAGCTGAAGATGTTCTGGCCGACCCACGCGGGTGGCAAGTAGGCCAGCACTTCCTCGCCGGAGGTGAGCTTGTCGAAGTCGGCACCGGCCTTGGCGCGGTCCAGCAGGGTGTTGTGGGTGTGGACCACACCCTTGGGGTTGCCCGTGGTGCCCGAGGTGAAAAACATCGCGGCCACATCATCCGGCCGGGATTTTTCGACTTCGCTCTTGAAGAAGCCGGGTTGTTTCGCGGCAAAGGCTTCACCCTTTTCCAGCAAGGCGTCCAGCGATTGCAGTCCGGCCTCGGCATAGTTGCGCAGGCCGCGCGGGTCGTCATAAATGATCTGGTCCAGTTGCGGGCACTGGCTGCGTATCTCCAGCAGCTTGTCGACCTGCTCCTGGTCTTCCACCAGCGCAAAACGTACGTCGGCATTGTTGATGGGAAAGACACACTCGGCGCCCACGGCGTCCTGGTAGAGCGGAATGGGTATGGCGCCCAGCGACTGCGCGGCCAGCATGGTGGCGTACAGGCGCGGCCGGTTGGCGCCGATGATGACCATGTGCTCGCCACGCTGCAGCCCGGCTTCATGCAGGCCGCAGGCGATGCACTCCACCAGCTGCGCCATGCCGGCCCAGCTGTGCGCCTGCCAGATGCCGTACTCTTTTTCGCGCATGGCCGGGGCGCCGGGGCGCTCAGCCGCATGTTTGAGCAACAGTCTCGGAAAAGTGGTCTGCATGGTCCTTGTCTCGCGGTCGTTATGCCTTCGGGGAGTCGCTCGCTTGCCGGCTAGCCCGAAAGTTGTCTTGTGAATGCATCGTAGGCATGCGTTTGACGTTAGGTTGTCGTTCGGACGACAATTCAAGGGTGATTACTCCCCCGGACTTTCCCTTAGGGCGGCGCGCATGGTGACGATGACAGGCCAATCGATGCAGATCCGTGCCCGCATGCCCGACGCACAGGAGCTTGCCGGCATCCATTGGCTGAACGAGCTGTTGCCGGCCGAACGCGAGCGCGCCGTAGCCAGCGTGCGCGTCGGCGACGCCAACATCGGCGACTACGTGTGCCGTGTCGGCAAGCCGGTGACCTACTGGTTCGGCGTTGTCGAGGGCTTGCTCAAGATGAGCACCGACAGCGAGCAGGGCGCCACCATGACTTTTACCGGCCTGCCGCCGGGCGCCTGGTTCGGCGAAGGCACAGTGCTCAAGCGCGAGCCCTACCGCTACAACATCCAGGCCCTGCGCAAGACGGTGGTGGCAGGGTTGCCGGTCGACGACTTCCACTGGCTGCTGGACCATTCCATCGGCTTTAACCGCTTTGTGATGAACCAGCTCAATGAGCGCTTAGGCCAGTTCATCGTGGCGCGCGAAATCGACCGCATGAACAACCCCGACATCCGCGTGGCGCGCAGCCTGGCCACGCTGTTCAACCCGGTGCTGTACCCGGGCGTGGGTGAAGTCCTGCGCATCACGCAGCAGGAAATGGCGTACCTGGTGGGCCTGTCACGCCAGCGTGTGAACGAGGCGCTGAGCACGCTGCAGACCCAGGGCTTTATCCGTATCGAATACGGCGGCCTGCGCGTGCTCGACCTGGGCGCCCTGCGTTCCAGTGTTTTCTCAAGCAAATAAAGGCTGCAGGCCAATAGGGACGAGCGCAAGCAGCTACTGAATTAATAGCAGGCCGTTGAATGGGTTGAATTGCCGGGAACCATTTGGGGCGTGGTTTTTGTCGTTTTTGAATATCAAAAATGCCTGAAACCAAATCAGGACGGGCGCGGGCAGCTATGAAATCAGGAGCGATGCGGCGTGACGAGTACAGCCGCCGTCCTCAGGAAAGAAACAAAATAAAGAAGGAAACCGCGGTGAATATCCAATTGGCACGGTTGGCAGCCTGGGTGTTTTCCTTGAGGATCGGCCAAAGCACTTCGCGCTGCCATGCCCACAGGTTGTAGGCCGCTGCCAGCAGTCCACCCGACAACCCGGCCAGCCATGAGTTGGTCAAGAAGCCGGCAAGGACGGCAATCACCAACAGGACGGATGTGAGGACAAATGTGCCGCCCGCAGCGCTGGCCAGAACATGCGAGAGCCCTCCGCACAAGGTACAGGTGGCGGGGTTGCCGCGGCTGGAGAGACGTTTTTCCCAGGTTTTGATTCCGGCCTGGTGGCAATGGGGGCAGATGTTCATGGTGCTGAAGGGCTGGTTGCCGAAGTCGTGCCGGCAATCGCCTTGCGCAGGTTCTCGCGCGCACGCGCTTCCAGCGTCTCGCGGAAATGCGCCGTGCTGTAGATCACAGGCCGGTCCAGGAAACCGTGCAGGATTTCGCGCCGCTTTTGCTGGAACAGGGCGGCGGGCACAAAAGCGTATTCGTCCCGGATCTGCTGCTCGTACTCGGCAAACCTGCCGGGGCCGGCGCCCAGGATGGACAGGTCGATATCGACCAGCAGCTGTTCGTCAGGCGAGGCTGGCAGCGCCGTATGGCGGGTGGCCATGACCAGGTCGTGAACGCGCTGCGCGGCGGCCGTGGCAGTGCCGTGCGCCAGCAGCACCTCGCGAGCCCAGTCGGCGCTTGTTTCCTCGTTGTCGTGGCGCTGCGTGTCATAAATCGCATCATGGAACCACAACGCCATCTCAACTTCTGCGGACTGTTCGGCCAGGTCGCGGACGGCCTCGAAATGCGCGAGGCATTCCGTGAGGTGCTGCAGCGTGTGGTACTTGCGGTGCGGTTCCGAATAGCGCGCCACCAGTTCATCAAACACCAAAGGCCCGATCGGCCGGACGGCAAGGGCGCCCGCGCAACGCCGCCAGGATCTGGCCAGCAGGTCTGTGGGTTCAGGGATTTGCATGGGCATGACTTTATCGTGTGGGTGCTTGGTGCGTGTGTGGGCGCTCCGGCAGCGCGGCAGGTGCGCACAGGGACTCGACCAGTCTAAGCGCCGGCAGCGACAGCTGGTCAAAGCGGCGCGCGCAGATCAGCAATTGCCGGTCGGCCCAGGTGTCGGTCAGCTTGAGGATGCGCAGCTTGCCCGCGCCCGCATGGCGTTCGGCCGCGACGGCCGGCACTACGGCCACACCGACCCCGGCCTCCACCATGCGGCAGACTGCCTCAAAGCTGCGAAGCCGTATGCGGGTCCGCATCCGCAGCCCCAGGCGTTCGGCCTGCAGGTTCAGGTGCTGTTGCAGCGCGCTGTCTTCCCCCAGGCCGACGAAGTCATGGCCCAGGGCTTGCTCAAACTGAATCTGGCGCTGGCGGCCGAATCCGCTGCCAGGCGGGACTGCCAGCACCAGCCGGTCGCGCCGGAAGGGTTTGGATTCAAGGCTGGAGATGTCGGCGGAGTCGGCCACGATGCCAATGTCGGCCACCTGGCCCAGCAACTGCGACACGATCAGGTGGCTGGGACGCTCCTCCAGGTCGACGTCGATGGCCGGGTGGGCGTTGAGGAAATCCGCCAGCGCCTGCGGCAGGTAGTCGGTGATGGCGGCGGTGTTCGACAGCAAACGCACCTTGCCCGCCAGCCCGCCGGCATAGTCGCCGATCTCGCCGTGCATGCGCTCAAGCTGCTGCAGCATAAGCCGGCTGTGGTGGGCGACAGCCTCGCCGGCTTTCGTCAATGTCACGCCGGAGCGCGAGCGCTCCAGCAGGCTGACGCCGAGCACGTCTTCCATGCCGCGGATGCGCGCGCTCGCCGAGGCGAGCGCCAGGTGTGAAAGCTTGCTGCCCGCCGTGATGCTCCCTGTATCAACGGTGTGCAGAAACAGCCGAAGGTCGATGAGGTCAAAGCGAAGGGGGGCGGGCATGGGCTGCAGGCGTTTTAGCCTTCGGCAACGGCGAAGGCTGTGAACGGATATTACCGCTTGAGCGCCAGCGCGCCGCTGCGCAGAATCGGCGACATGAACTCGATGAACAACTTCGTGAGCGCAGGGAACGACACCTTCTTGATGGCCGCCGTCGCCGGCGTATTCCTGCTGGCCGGCCTCGTCAAGGGCGTGGTGGGCCTGGGGTTGCCGACGCTCTCCATGGGCTTGCTGGCCGGCGTGATGCCGCCTGCGCAGGCAGCCGTCATCCTGATCCTGCCTTCGTTGCTGACGAATGCCTGGCAAATGTGGGACGGCGCCGCGCTGGAAAGCCTGTTGCGGCGCCTGTGGCCGCTGCAGGCTGGGGTGGTCGCGGGGACGCTGTGGGCACCGGTCAGCCTGGTCACCCTCGATGCAGACCTCGCCTCGGCAGGCCTGGGCGCCGCGCTGATCATTTATGCGCTGCTGGGGCTGTGCGCGCTGCCGCTGGTGGTCCCGCCCCGCGGTGAGCGGGTTTTTTCCTTCGCTGCCGGCCTGGCGACCGGCGCCATCACCTCGGCCACCGGCGTGTTTGTCTTTCCGGCCGTGCCCTACCTGCAGGCCTTGTCGCTCAAGAAAGACGAGCTGGTGCAGGCGCTGGGCCTGTCTTTCACCGTTTCCACCGTCGCACTCTTTCTGCGCCTGGTGATGGAGGGCTCCTTTGCCATGGGCAGTATGCCGGGTGGCTGGAGTTTGCTGCTGCCATTGCCCGCTGCCTTGCTGGGCATGGCCGCCGGCCAGAAGCTGCGCGGGCGGGTGGGGGAGAAGGGTTTCAAGCGCCTGTTTTTCACCGGTCTGCTGCTGATAGGCGTTTACATGGTTACCCGCAGCGCGATGCGATAGCCACGCCGGTGCGATGGAAAACCACAGCGAGGTTTCGCAGGCGATGGAGGCGCTCCATGCCAAGGCCGCGCGTCTGGTCTTGCTGTTGGAGGAAGCGGGCGATCAGGGTGATCCCTTGCTGCCTTTGGCCTCGTCCCTGCTGGACGACATTGACGCCCTGCGCGCGCTGCATCTGCGCGTGGTGATGCGGTCTCACGCATCGGCTTGAACAGGGGTAAACCCCTGATTTTTACGCTTTCTTTATACCGGCTACCGGTCTTTCATCCCCGTTTTTACACGCCGAATCCGAAACTTCTTCCATCGTTTGTTGTTGGAGAAAGTCATGGATCTCGCGTTTATTCTTGGCGCCGCCGCCCTCTGGGGTGTGATGGTCTTGCTGGTCTGGGGCTTCCAGAAGCTTGAAAAATCCGAAGGAGGCCGTTCATGATCAGCCTCGACGTTTTGTACGGCTTTGGCGGCGTCTGCGCCGTTCTGCTGCTCACCTACCTCGTCTATGCGCTGATCTGCGCCGAGGAGTTTTGATGAGCAACTCGTCTTGGGGTCTGCTGGCCCTTTTTCTGGGTGTGTTGCTGCTCACCGCCTGGCCGCTGGGTATCTGGCTGGCCCGCCTGTATTCCGGCAGCCTCCCCAACTGGATGCATAAGGCGGAAGCGCCGCTGTACCGCCTGGCCGGTACATCGGCCGATACCAACATGAAGTGGTCGCAGTACGCGCTGGCCTTGCTGGCCTTCAACGCGCTCGGTGTGCTGGCCGTTTATGCCCTGCAGCGCCTGCAGGTCTGGCTGCCGCTCAACCCGGCTGGCATGGCTGCGGTGACGCCCGACTCGGCCTTCAACACCGCCGTCAGCTTTGTCTCCAACACCAACTGGCAGGGCTATGCCGGTGAGTCCACCATGAGCTACCTCACGCAGATGCTGGTGCTCGCGGTGCAGAACTTCTTCTCGGCCGCCACCGGCATTGCGGTGGTGTTTGCGCTGTTCCGCGGGTTTGCGGCGCGGGCGACCGGCGCCATCGGCAACTTCTGGGTGGACGTAACGCGCATCACGGCCTGGCTGCTGCTGCCGCTGTCGCTGGTGTTTGCCGTCTTCCTTGTGGGGCAGGGCGTCATCCAGAACTTTGATGCCTACAAAGACGTGAGCACGCTGGAAGTGACCAGCTACCAGCAGCCGAAAAACGGCCCTGATGGCCAGGCGCTGAAAGACGACAAGGGCAATCCCGTCATGGAAGACGCCAAAACCGACAAGCAAACCCTGGCCATGGGCCCGGTTGCTTCGCAGGAGGCTATCAAGATGCTGGGCACCAATGGCGGCGGCTTCTTCAACGCCAATTCAGCGCACCCTTACGAAAACCCGACGGCGCTGAGCAATTTTTTTCAGATGCTGTCCATCTTCCTGATTCCGGCGGCGCTGTGCTTCGCCTTCGGCCGCGCGGTGGGCGACCAGCGCCAGGGCTGGGCTGTGCTGGCCGCCATGACGGTGATGTTTGTCATCGCGGTGGTGGCCATCACGCCCGCCGAGCAGGCCGGCAACCCGTTGCTGCCGCCTTTGGGCGTGGACCAGACGGCCAGCGCGCTACAGGCCGGCGGCAACATGGAAGGCAAGGAAACCCGCTTCGGCATCAATGCGTCCAGCCTGTTCGCGGTCATCACGACGGCGGCCTCCTGCGGCGCGGTCATTGCCATGCACGACTCCTTCACGCCGCTGGGCGGCATGGTGCCCATGGTGATGATGCAGCTGGGCGAGGTGGTGTTCGGCGGCGTTGGCACGGGCCTCTACGGCATGCTGATCTTCGCCATCCTGGCGGTGTTCATCGCCGGCCTCATGATTGGCCGCACGCCGGAATACCTGGGCAAGAAGATCGAGGCGCACGAGATGAAGCTGACTTCGATCGCCATCCTGGTCACGCCTGTCCTGGTGCTGGCCGGCACCGCCATCGCCGTATTGGCCGGCGCCGGCAAGGCCGGCATTGCCAACCCCGGTGCGCACGGTTTTTCTGAAATTCTTTACGCGCTGAGCTCGGCCGGCAACAACAACGGCAGCGCCTTCGCGGGGCTGTCGGCCAACACGCCGTTCTACAACACGCTGCTGGGCATCGTCATGTGGCTGGGGCGCTTCGGCTTCATCGTTCCGGTGCTGGCCATTGCCGGTGCGCTGGCCGCCAAGAAACGCCTGCCGGTCACGGCCGGCACCATGCCCACGCACGGCCCGCTGTTCGTGACGCTGTTGATAGGCACCGTGCTGCTGGTAGGCCTGCTCAATTACGTGCCTGCCCTGGCGCTGGGCCCGGTGGTCGAGCACCTGATGCTGTGGCCAGGCAAATAACCGCAAGGCTCAAAGAGAAACCCATATGAGTACCCAAAAAACTTTAGTGCTGCTGGATCCCGCGCTGCTCAAGCCGGCCATCGTGGCTTCGTTCACCAAGCTGAGCCCGCGTGTGCAGTGGCGCAACCCGGTCATGTTTGTCGTCTACATCGGCAGCATTCTCACGACCTTGCTGGGCCTGCAAGCCTTGCAGGGCCAGGGCGAAGCACCGGCCGGATTCATCTTTGCCGTGGCCGTCTGGCTGTGGTTCACCGTGCTGTTCGCCAACTTTGCCGAAGCGCTGGCCGAGGGCCGCAGCAAGGCCCAGGCGGCGTCGCTGCGAAGTCTGAAAAAAAGCACCTGGGCCAAGAAGCTCAAGGAGCCCCGGCATGGCTCCACGTTCCTGCCGCAAGAAGCTGAAAATCTCAGAAAAGGAGACGTGGTGCTGGTCGATGCCGGCGACATGATTCCGCTGGACGGGGAAGTGATTGAAGGCGTGGCCTCGGTCGACGAAAGCGCCATCACCGGTGAATCGGCCCCGGTGGTGCGCGAGTCGGGGGGCGACTTCTCGGCCGTGACCGGTGGCACGCGCGTGCTGTCCGACTGGCTGGTGGTGCGCATCACCGTCAACCCCGGCGAGTCCTTCCTGGACCGCATGATCAGCATGGTCGAAGGCGCCAAGCGCCAGAAGACGCCCAATGAAATCGCCTTGACGATTTTGCTGGTGGCGCTGACCATTGTTTTCCTGGTGGTCACGGTCACCTTGCTGCCGTTCTCCGTGTTCAGCGTGGGTGCGGTGGGAGCCGGCACGGTAGCGAGCATCACTGCATTGGTGGCGCTGCTGGTCTGCCTGATCCCGACCACGATTGGCGGCCTGCTGTCGGCGGTGGGTGTTGCCGGCATGAGCCGCATGATGCAGGCCAACGTCATCGCCACGTCGGGCCGCGCGGTTGAGGCTGCCGGCGACGTGGATGTTCTGCTGCTGGACAAGACCGGCACCATCACCCACGGCAATCGCCAGGCTTCGAGTTTTTTGCCCGCGCCCGGCGTGTCTGAAAAAGCGCTCGCCACCTGCGCCATGCAGGCCTCCTATGCCGATGAAACGCCGGAGGGCCGCAGCATCGTGGCGCTGGCCCTGAAGCTGGCCGTAAGCCAGTCGCCCATGCAGGCCGTGACCGAGGTTCCCTTTACTGCGCAAACCCGCATGAGCGGAATGGACGCCTTGAATCCCGATGGAAGCAAGCGGCAATTGCGCAAGGGCGCGGTCGATGCGATTCGCAAGCATGTGGAAGCACTGGGCGGCAGCGTGCCGGCCGAGGTGCTGCGCGCCTCCGACGAAGTGTCGCGCCGCGGCAGTACGCCGCTGGCCGTGGCCGACGGCAGCACGGTGCTGGGCATCGTGGAGCTGAAAGACATCGTCAAGGCCGGCATCAAGGAACGCTTCGGCGAGCTGCGCCGCATGGGCATCAAAACGGTGATGATCACCGGCGATAACAGGCTCACGGCCGCTGCCATCGCCGCCGAGGCGGGTGTTGACGACTTCCTGGCCGAGGCCACGCCGGAAGACAAGCTCAAGCTGATACGCCAGTACCAGGCTGAAGGCCGGCTGGTGGCGATGACGGGCGACGGCACCAATGACGCGCCGGCCCTGGCCCAGGCCGACGTGGCGGTGGCCATGAACAGCGGCACCCAGGCTGCCAAGGAGGCCGGCAACATGGTGGACCTCGATTCCAACCCGACCAAGCTGCTGGAGATTGTGGAAACCGGCAAGGCCTTGCTGATGACGCGCGGCTCGCTCACTACGTTTTCGATTGCCAACGACGTGGCCAAGTATTTCGCCATCATCCCGGCGATCTTTGTGACCACCTACCCGCAGCTGGCTGCGCTTAACGTGATGCGCCTGGGCAGTCCGTCGTCAGCGATTTTGTCGGCGGTGATTTTCAACGCCCTGATCATCATGTTCCTGATTCCGCTTGCGCTCAAGGGCGTCAAGTACCGTGCTGTGGGCGCCGCCACGCTGCTGCGCCGCAATCTGCTGATTTACGGCCTGGGCGGTCTCATCGTGCCCTTTATCGGAATCAAGGCGATTGACCTGCTGCTGGTAGCACTGAACCTCGCCTGAACACCTGCATATCAAGGAATCCTCATGACAAATATTCTTCGCCCCGCAATTGTGATGTTCACCGTGCTGACCCTGGTCACCGGTGTGGCCTACCCGCTGGTGGTGACCGGCGTCGCGCAATCGTTGTTCCCGTCGCAGGCCGGCGGCAGTCTGATCCAGCGTGATGGCAAGGCCGTCGGTTCTTCGCTGATCGGGCAGAACTTCAGCGATCCCAAACACTTCTGGGGCCGTCCGTCGGCCACGGGCCCCATGCCTTACAACGCCGCAGCTTCCAGCGGCTCCAACCAGGGCCCGCTGAATCCCGCGCTGGTCGATGCCGTCAAGGGCCGTGTCGAGGCGCTGAAAGCGGCCGATCCCGGTAACACGGCTCAGGTGCCGGTGGACCTGGTCACGGCTTCTGCCAGCGGGCTGGACCCGCACATCAGCCCGGCTGCGGCTCGTTACCAGGTGGCCCGCGTGGCTAAAGCACGCGGCCTGCCGCTTGAGAAGCTTCAGGCCCTGGTCGGGCAGCACACAGAGCAGCCCTTGCTGGGCTTTCTGGGCGAGGCCCAGGTGAATGTGCTGCAACTCAACTTCGCGCTGGAAGCGCTTCGGTAAGAGAAATTTCCATGGACTCTGATCTTTTGCGGGTCTTGTGTGCGTTGGCCGCCTTTGGCGTGCCGCTGGCGGTGGCCTGGTGGATCGCGGGCCGTAGTGAAAGGCAGGAGTCCGGCATGCCAAAAGATGGCGAGTCAGGCGAACAGGAAAAACACACCCGGTGTTACCCTTTGCGAGGCGATCTTTGAAACTTTTGAATCACCCAGTAACAGCGCAACGGCATGGCCAGTTTTCCCGACTCCCGCCCTGACCCCGACGAGCTTCTCGACCGCCTGCGCGGCGAGGAGGAAAAAGCGCGCCGTGGCCGTTTTCGCATCTACTTCGGCGCCAGCGCCGGCGTGGGCAAGACCTACGCCATGCTCAGCGCCGCGCAGCGCGAGCGCAAGACCGGGCGGGATGTGCTGGTCGGCGTCGTCGAAACGCATGGCCGCAGTGAAACCATGGAACTGCTGGCCGGGCTTGAGCAGTTGCCCCTGCAGGAGGTGGCCTACCGCGGACACAGGTTGAGAGAGTTCAACCTGGACGCGGCGCTGGCGCGCAAGCCGTCGCTGCTGCTGGTCGATGAACTCGCCCACAGCAATGTAGAGGGCTCGCGCCACGCCAAACGCTGGCAGGACGTGCAGGAGCTGCTGGAGGCCGGCATCGATGTCTGGTCGGCGGTCAATGTGCAGCACCTGGAAAGCCTCAACGGCACGGTGGGCGCCATCACCGGCATACGCGTGCATGAAACCGTACCGGACACGGTGCTGGACGGCGCCGATGAAATCATCCTGGTTGACGTTACGCCCGACGAGCTGATGGCGCGGCTGAAGGCCGGCAAGGTCTACCTGCCGCAGCAGGCTGAGCGCGCGGCGCAGAATTTTTTCCGCAAGGGCAACTTGATCGCGCTGCGCGAAATTGCCCTCAGGCGCACGGCCGAGCATGTGGAAGACGACGTGCGCAGCTACCGCGTCGAGAAATCCATAGCACCGGTCTGGAACACCGAAGGCGCCATCCTCGCCTGCATAGGCCCGCGCGAAGGGGCTGAGCAGACCGTGCGCACGGCGGCGCGCCTGGCCGGTCAGCTCAATGTGCGCTGGCACGCGGCTTATGTTGAAACGCCGCGCCTGCAACTGCTGGAGGTCGCCAGGCGCGACCGCATCCTGGCCGTCATCCAGCTGGCCGAAGAACTGGGCGCGGCCACAGCCGTGTTGACCGGCAGCGATGCCGCGGCCGAACTGGTGGCGCAAGCACAGCAGCTCAATTGCGCCACGTTGGTGGTGGGGCGCCCGCAGCTGCCGGGTTGGCGCGCGCTGTGGGCCGGCTCCACCATGACGCGCCGGCTGGCCACGCTGGCGCCTACCCTGGACATCGTGGAAGTGGGCCATGCCGACAGTGCGCGGCGGCTGACGCGCGCCGTGCAGCGTTCTGCGGACGATGATGCCGCCGCGGCCTGGCAGGAGAGCCTGCCGCGATACGCATGGGCTGCGGCCGGCAGCGCAGCCGTCACCGTGCTGGCTTTGCCCTTGCTCAGTTTTTTTGACCTCGCCAACATCGTGATGCTGTTTTTGCTCTGTACGGTGCTGGTGGCGTTGAAGTTCGGGCGTGGGCCGGCGGCGCTGGCGGCTTTCCTCAACGTCGCGGCGTTTGATTTTTTCTTTGTGCCGCCCCAGCTGTCGTTTGCCGTCAGCGATGTGCAGTACCTGTTGACATTTTCCGTCATGCTGATGGTTGGCCTGCTGACCGGGCAGCTCACGGCGGGCCTGCGTTTTCAGGCGCGCATCGCGGCCAGCCGCGAGCGCCGCGCGCAGTCGCTGTTCGAGCTCACCCGCGACCTGTCGGCGGCGCTGCTGAGTGAGCAGGTCATGGAACTCGGCGAAGCGGCCGCGCAGCGCAACTTCGGCGGGCAGGCGGTGGTGATGGTGACCGACAGCCACGACCAGTTGCTGCCGCCCGCCAAACCGCCCGCGGATTTCGATGCCAGCGTGGCCGACTGGGTGTTCCGCAACGAACAGCCGGCGGGGCTGGCCACCGCCACCTTGTCGGCCCAGGCATGGCATTACATCCCGCTCAAGGCGCCGATGCGCGTGCGTGGCGTGCTGGCGCTCAAGCCTGCGCAGGCGCGCTGGCTGCTGATTCCCGAGCAGATGCAGCAGCTCGAAACCCTGGCGCGGCAGATCGCCATCGCGCAGGAGCGCGTGCACTATGTGGAGGTGGCCCAGCAGGCGGTGGTGCAGATGGAGTCCGAGAAACTGCGCAACATGCTGCTGGCGGCGATTTCGCACGACGTGCGCACGCCGTTGACCGCGCTGATCGGCCTGGCCGACTCCCTGCAGCGCACGGCGCCGCCACTGAGTAGCGAACAGTCGCAGGCGGCGCGCGCCATCGGCAGCGAAGCGCGCCACCTGAGCGCACTGGTCAACAACCTGCTGGACATGGCGCGGCTGCAAAGCGGTGCCGTTAACTTGCGAAGTGAGTGGCAGTCGGTCGAGGAAATCGTCGGCTCGGCGATCCGCCAGGCACAGCACGCGCTGGCCGGCAAGGCTGTCACGGCGGCGCTACCCGCCGATCTGCCGCTGGTCGAATTTGATGCGGTGCTGATGGAGCGCGTGTTGGTCAACCTGCTGGAAAACGCCGCCAAGTACGGGCGGGCGCCCATAGAAGTCAGCGCAGAGGCGACGGAGCAGGCGCTGACGCTGGCGGTGCGTGACCACGGGCCCGGCCTGCCCGCGGCCCTCAAGGGTCGGGAGCATGAGCTGTTCGAGAAGTTCACGCGCGGCGAGGCCGAGTCGGCCACGCCGGGCGTGGGGCTGGGCCTGGCCATCTGCCAGGCGGTCGTGCAGGCGCACCGCGGGCAGATCACGGCCGCCAATGCGCCGGGTGGTGGTGCAGAATTCACCATCACCCTGCCGCGGCGCCCGCCGCCGCAGGGCCTGCCCGAAACCGCCTGACCTTTCTTCCTCTTTGCCCATGTCCCACTCCGCACCCGTTGCCGTTGTGATTGAAGACGAGCCGCAGATACGCCGCTTTGTGCGCGCGGCGCTGGAAGCCGAAGGCTGGCAGGTGTTCGAAGCGGACACCGGCAAGCGCGGGCTGACCGAGGCCGGCACGCGCAAGCCCGACCTGCTGGTGCTGGACCTCGGCTTGCCTGACGGTGACGGGCTGGAGGTGATTCGCGACGTGCGCGGCTGGTCGGCCGTGCCGATTGTGGTGCTGTCGGCGCGTGCCGACGAGGCCGACAAAATTGCCGCGCTGGACGCCGGCGCCGACGACTACCTGACCAAGCCCTTCGGCGTGGGCGAACTGCTGGCCCGTGTGCGTGCCAACCTGCGCCGCCCGCGGGCTGCCAGCGCTGACGGAACGCCTGACGAGCCGCTTTTTACCTTTGGCGATGTGGTGGTGGACCGCCAGGCGCGGCTGGTGCGCCGCGGCGGCGTGGAGGTGCACCTCACGCCGATTGAATACCGCCTGCTCACCGTGTTGACGACCAACGCCGGGCGGGTGCTGACGCATCGCCAGCTGTTGCGCGAGGTGTGGGGCCCCGCCCATGCCGGGCAAAATCACTACCTGCGCATCTACATGGGCCACCTGCGCCAGAAGCTCGAGGCCGATCCGGCGCAGCCCAAACACCTGCTCACGGAAACGGCGGTGGGTTATCGCCTTTGGGTGGCCTGAGGGTCTTACCAGGCAATATTTAAGTGCCAAATACGGCTGCAGCCCAGGAATAACCTGCGCGAGCAGCTATAAAATAGATAGCAAATGACTGAACCTCTCAAACCCGGCCCGAGGCCTGTCGGCGCCGCCGTACGAATCCAGAAAGCAGCGCAAGCGGCGACTGCACCAGGCGCACCGGCCCCCACCGTGCGGTTGAACAAGCGCATGGCCGAGCTGGGCCTTTGCTCTCGCCGTGAAGCCGATGACTGGATCGCCCGCGGCTGGGTGCGTGTGAACGGTGCACCGGCCGTCATGGGGCAACCGGTGGCCGTGGATGCACGCATCGAGATTGACCGCCAGGCCGAGCAGCAGCAGCGCCAGCAGGTCACCATCCTGATCAACAAGCCGGTCGGTTATGTCAGCGGCCAGGCCGAAGACGGGCATGAGCCGGCCGTGGTGCTGGTGCAGCCGCAAAACCGCTGGCGCGAATGCAACAGCCGCATGCGCTGGGGCCACGAGCAGTTGCGTGGCCTGGCGCCGGCCGGGCGGCTGGACATCGACTCCATCGGGTTGCTGGTGCTGACACAGGACGGCCGTGTGGCGCGCCAGCTCATCGGCGAAGACTCCGAGATCGAAAAAGAGTATCTGGTGCGTGTCAGCTACAGAACCGAAAAGGGGGACGAAACGGCCAACGTGCAGGCCTTGTTCCCGCGCGAAAAGCTGGCGCTGCTGAATCACGGCCTGAGCCTGGACGGCCAGGCGCTCAAGCCCGCACAGGTGTCATGGCAAAACCCCGAGCAACTGCGTTTTGTGCTCAAGGAGGGCAAAAAACGCCAGATTCGCCGCATGTGCGAGCAGGTGGGCCTGTTTGTTACCGGCCTGAAGCGCGTGCGCATCGGCAATGTCAATCTGGGCCACCTGCCGGTCGGCCAATGGCGCTACCTGGCGCCGCACGAGCACTTCTAGTCTGCCCTGTCAGGCTCTGACCGTCCTGTGGGCCGTGCGTCCCTCTGTCCTACCCGGATGCGCGTCAACGGATGGCAGTTTCCCGTAGGCCAAAGCCTAAAGTGGGTTGTATGGCACTAATTACTTACCTGGTAGAAGACAACGAAATCGTTCTTGAGAACCTGATAGAGGCGCTCAAGGAGATTGCCGCTGTCCAGGTAACAGGCCACGGTGCCACCCAGACCGAGGCCACCCGCTGGCTGAAGCTCCACGACGGCGAGTGGCATCTGGCCATCGTGGATCTTTTCCTGAAAGAAGGCAGCGGGCTGGGCGTGCTCGCTGGTTGCCGCAATCGCGAGCCTTACCAGAAGGTGGTCGTCCTGAGCAACTACGCAACGGATGAAATCCGCAGGCGCGCCGCCGAACTCGGGGCCGATGCGGTGTTCGACAAATCCAGCGAGCTCGAAGGCCTGTTTGATTATTGCCAGGAACAAACGATCTTGCACTAGACAAACCGGCACGCTGCAATGCGGCACTTTGCTGTCGCACGGCCAGCCTCTGTTAACAGTGTGTGCTGAAACCTGTTGCTATTAATTTGGTAGCTGGTTGCGCTCGCTCTGCTTGCCTTAACACCGCTTTTTATCTGTAGAACTGCCGCTACAGCACTACCCGCTGGCGCATGGGCGCCTATGGCGCCACAATCGCGCCATGAGCACACCAGAACGGCTTGACGCCACGGCAACCATCCCCAAACCCGGGTCTTTCAGGTTGCCGACCTGGCTGCATGTGTCCGACATCCAGGGGCTGGCCCAGCTTGCCACGCAGGCCACCCTGGGCGTCACAGGCCTGGCGGAAACCGTGCAGGGCAATGTGTACAAAGCCGTTGCCGCACCGTTTGGCCTGCTGGGTTCAAGGTTCGTCGACAGCGCGCCGGGAAGCAGCGGCGTCAGGCCTTCCGGCATCACGGGCTGGGTCTACGGCAGCATCAGGGGCGTCACGCGGCTGGCGGGGGGGGCGGCCAATGTGGTGTTGTCGCGTGCGGTCCCGCTGGCCGGCGCGCAGGCTTCTTCACCGCAGCGCGAAGCCATGCTTTCGGCCCTGAGCGGCGTGCTGGGGGACCTGTTGCTTGACACCGCCAACCCGCTGGCCATCCGCATGAGCCTGCGCCATGAAGGCCAGCCGCTGGTGCTGGACCCACAGGCGCTGGCCGCGCGACTGCCGCACGCGACGGGAAAGATCCTGGTGATGGTTCACGGGCTGTGCATGAATGACCTGCAGTGGTGCGGCAACAGCGCGCTGCCGCAGGGCCATGGCGGCCAGCTGGCGCGCGAGCTGGGTTACACGCCGGTGTACCTGCACTACAACACGGGGCTGCATACCTCGGCCAACGGAGAGCAATTGGCCGGCTTGCTGCAGCAGCTGGTCAAGGCCTGGCCGCAGCCGGTGCAGGACGTGACGCTGCTGGTGCACAGCATGGGCGGCCTGGTTGCGCGCAGCGCCTGCCACCATGCCGCCCAGACGGGCCACAGCTGGCTGCAGCAGCTCAAAGCCATGGTGTTTTTGGGAACACCCCATCACGGCGCGCCGCTGGAGCGATTGGGCAGCTGGGTCGACGGCGTGCTGGGCAGCAACCTGGTGACGCGGCCCTTTGCCCGGATCGGCCAGGTGCGCAGTGCCGGCATCACTGACCTGCGCCACGGCAATGTGCTGGAAGCCGACTGGCGACAGGCGGGACGTTTTGAGCGCGGCCCCGACGTGCGAGAGGTCGTGCCCCTGCCCGGGGGCGTGGATTGTTATGCGGTCGCCGCGACCACGCTGTCAGCCGGCCGTGGCCCGCTGGTCCCGGTCAGGGAGGCGCTGGCGCGCAAGATGGTGGGTGATGGGCTGGTGTCCCTGGAAAGCGCCCTGGGCCTGCACGAAGAGGCAGCTCGCACGCTGGCGTTTGCGCCGGAAAACCAGTGGGTGGTGCAGGGCATGAACCACATGGAACTGCTGGGCCGCCCCGAGGTGACGCGCCAGCTGGTGCAATGGCTGGGCCGCTAGCCTTCCTGGCGGCCGGGAGTTTACGCAATCTGGTCAGGGGGTGACCAGGCTCACACTGACGGGCCAGCTGAAGTTGGAGGCCGAGGCGTCTGCGCCGGGTTTGCGTTCTTTCAGGCTGAAGGCGTGTTGCAGTGCCAGTTCAAAACGGCCTGGACGCAATGCGCAGACCCGGTAGCCGCCATCGGCTGCCTCGACCCGTGTGCCCGCGCTGCCGCTGACGTTCAGCTGCCAGCCCGCTACCTGCTGCTGGTTGAGCTGCAGGTCCATGCAGAAGCCCTTGCCCAGGGTCGATACCAGCACCATGCGCTGCGTGGCTGAAATGAGGGAGCCGGTTGTGTCGGCAGAGAACAGGGCGGCCGGGTGGCTGTTTTCCAGAATACGAAGCACAGCCGGAATGACGATGGCGAAATCCAGCTTCGTGCTGGCCTGGGGTTTGTCAACACTCAGCATCTCGCCTGCACGTGAAATCTGCGGTATGCAGAACATGGCCACCAGCAGCGCCGACAGCGCCATGAGGCGGCTGAAAGACGTTGGGTAGGTGCGGCAGGAGGACATTGGGGCTGAACCAGGAAATGATTAAGTACGCCCTCATAGTAACTAAATTGATAAAAGTGATGCAAGATATTAATGGCGGTAAACATGTGACTTATTTACCGGTTTATCTGGTTTTTCAGCAAATTTCAGTTTGTTTTTGATTGTTTTATCAAATTTCGGCCGATTGGCGCCGTTGATTTGTCAATTTTTGAGTTGCAGGGGGCCGTCGCTGCTCCCGATCCCGGACGCTCAGAGCTTCGCGCCGCCGGGCATCTCCGCCCACGTGGGCGCTCCATGGAGCGCGGAGGCGGTGTTTTCAGCGTTCGCGCTGCACGGCGAAATCGAGTGAGTTGGTTTGGCGCACCAGAATGACGGTCTTCGCAGGATCGCGAAGAACCGGGCTCCAGGGCAGCGGGACGTTGTCCGGAGAAACTTCGATCAAATGCTCTCCGGCTGCCACGTAGGGAAACTCGTAGCGGCCCTGGCTGTCGGTTCGCGTCACGTAGCGCCTGTCCAGGATAACGGTGACGCCAGGCACGCCGCCCTCAGAGGCTTCCCTGCGGCCATTGCTGTCTGCGTCAAAAAACACTGTGCCGGTGAGCCCGCCGGAGCCGGTTCCGGGCAAGCCGCCTAGCGGTGCGGTGGATGTGCCGGCACGGTCTTCGTAGCGCAGCAGCAGCTGGATGCTGCGGTTTGTCTGGGTGGTTGCAATGGCCTGCTGCGTTGCTGCCGTCAGGGCCGAGACCACCAGTGCTGGAAGCGGTTCCTGCCCGCGCGACTCGGTGTACCGAAGGGAGAGCGACCAGCCGCCGTAAGGTTGCCAGGTCACGCCGACATTGGCATTGACCGACTCGCCGCCGTCGCTGCGGCGGGCACCCCGCACCGACCCATCCAGCGACCATTGCGACCACGGCGACAGTGTGCCAAGAATGCCCCAGATCAGCCCGGTAGTGGGGCTGACGTTGCCGCTCATCCGCTCCCATGCCAGCGAGGTGCCGAAAGTGGCCGGCAAGACAACCGGCCAGCTTTGGTCTACCCCGAGCCGGGTCGTCCGGACGCCGGATGCATTGGCCAGGTCGGCGCGCCATTGGGTTTGGCCCCAGTCGCCGGCGCGGCTCCAGGACAGCTGCGCGGACTGGCCGGGGCTGGTGATGGTGCGAAAGCTCAGGGCTGCGCCCACCGAGTTGCGCGAATCGAGCAGGTAGCGGCCGTTGACGTTGATGAAGGCACTGCGTCCCGACGCACCGCTGCCTGCGCCGGCACGGCTCACGCTGTCGCTCAACTCGACTGCATACCCGGCTTGCCACTGCCGGGTGGAGGTGTCGGCTTGCCAGTAGACGCCTTGCAGGTCGCTGGCGAGGACGGTGGTGCCCCAGCGCAAATTGGGTTCAAAGCGGAAAACACCGGCTGTGGTACGCCAGCGTTCGGTGCGCCACGCGGCATCCAGCCAGAAGCCGGTTGCAACGCCCCCCTGCGTGCTGTCACTGCGTACCACGTTGGCCTGCATACGTAAGCCGCCGATGCGTTCGCTGGGTGAGCCATAACCGGTAGCCAGACCTGAGCCCCACGGCGCTGCGCCTTCCCAGGACGCCGCGGCAAAATAAGCCCGGGTGTTGAGGGAGTTGCCGAAGCCTCCGCTGTCCGAAATGTTTTTGCCGTCGATCAGCTGGAATGCGGCGTCAGTGCGGCTTCCTGCTCCCAGTGCGTCACCGGTGGGCAGGCGAAATTGCGCACCGGCAGACCCGATGCTGCCGCCGGAGGTCTGGAACCCTGCAGCATCCAGCCCGCTGAAGAGGCCGGTACGTCCCGCGGCTGCGTTCAGGTCTACGGTGTCGTTCAGGTACCACTGTCCGCCAACACCCCGGATGGGTGTGGCAGGCACCGATACGCGCCCCGTACCACGGGCGAGCCGGGTGCTGACGGTATTGATGTCGCCCGCGTTGTGGTTGGCAAACCAGCCACCGTCCAGCGGCAGGGCGCGCTGGTCAATGCGCCAGGTGCTGCCGCTGCTTTGTGCCTGATTGCCCGGCGCATTTGATTGCTGCTGGACCAGGTTGGCATTAACCGAGAGCGCGCCGTGGTTCGGTGTGTCCAGGAAGCCGCCTATGCCCAACGCGCGGGATGTGCTGTCGCCGCTACCGCTTTGTTTGAACAGGGAGTAGTCAACACGCCAGCTTCGCGGCCAGCCCGCTTCGTTGTATTCACTGGCCTTCAGCTGGAGGCCGCCGTCCGGGTCCGGCAGGCCCTCCATGACGCGGTCCACATAAGGCTGGCCCTCGGCGGGAGGGGCCGGTGCCTGGGCCAAGGCCGCAGCCGTTGCAAAACCGGCCCCAAGTCCCGCAAGGCCGAAGCGCCACCACTTGAGTGGCCAGGAAGAAGGGATGATCGGCGTGTGCGCCCGTCGCGTCATGGGGCGAAGCGCTGCTCAATACTTTGTGTTTGGCCTTTGCCCCACTCGAGCTTGCCGCGCACCGTGACGGGGTAGCGGATTTGCACTGCCGTGTCCTGGTCGCCCGGCCGTGTGGCGCTCAGTGAAATGGTGCGCGTCTCCCCAGGCAATATGGGGGTATTGGCGGGTGAGAATTCCAGTGACGTGTTGGATGCATCGGTGCCGTTCAGAAAGCCGGTAACGCGGCCGTGGGCCGTGCCGCTGTTGCGGATCTGCAGGACGGGTGTGGGCTTGCCGTTCACGATCTGGACGCCCGAGCCGGCGACGCTCAGCTCCGGTGTTGCGCCGCCGATGGTGACGTACACCACCACGCCGAGACGCGCGGAAAACGGGATGGGCGGACCTGACTCCATGCGGGTGACCTGCTCCTGGCCTTCCAGCATGATGGCAAAGCGGCATTCACCCGGTTTTGCATCAGGCGGCACATTGACTTCAAAGCGAAACCGGTAAGGACGCCCACCCGCAACAGTGAGTTCGCGCCGCTCAATGGACACCCAGGGGCGGCAGCTGCCGGGCCCCAGTTCATCGTTAAAAGTGACGGAGTTGTCCATGCCAAGCCGCCAGTCCGCCGTCTTGATACTGAACGTTGAGGCAGCTGACGATGCATTGGTGATTTCCATGACCTGGCGGGTGCGCTCGCCTGGTTTGACTTCAAGTTCGAATCGGGGAGGGGACACTGCCAGCGCAAATTCGCTGGCCGTCGCGACAGGTGCAATCAGTGCAAAGGCCAATCCAAGAACGCCGGTGGCATACCGCGGCATGGCAGGCAATCGGAGACGGGTCATGGGGTATCTACCTCGAAATAAAACTGCAGGGCCTGGGATGACGTCAACGCGCGCCCATCTGTTTTGACAAGCAACTCAACGGTTTCTTCCAGGGAAGCCGCGCTGACGATGCCGTCAAAGATCAGGGTGCGCCCGCCAGACCGCAACGAGCCCGGCAACAAACGGCCCTGGGTTCGCCAGGTGACAAAGATGGGCTCGCCCGGGACAGGAGCCAGCCCCATGTAAAGCCTGACCGGCTGGTTCAGCCAGCGCGACAGGTTCAGGCGAAGCGCGACCCGCAGGCTGGCTTCTACCGAATTGTCGGCTCCGCGGCCGGGAACCAGTTGTCGCCAGCGCATGGGAACGACGCTCTGAGTGGCTACCGTGCCGGTGTCATCCACACGGGTGGTGGCGGCCGACGCATGTTGCGCCGTCAGCACGTTGGCAAGCAGCAGGAGGGCGGAAAATCCGATGAGGTGTGACAGGCCGACCGGTCTTTTCATCATCATGGGGAGGTCAGGGTGTAGCTGACGCGGCCGGTGAAGGTGCCCGAACCCACCATTTGAGTATTGGCGTAGTTGAACTGCAGACAGCTTTCAAACCAGGTGTTGCGTGTAACGCTGAGCAGCGTTTGTGATGCACCGCCCACAAACGTTCCGCTGGGAATGGTGGCCGTCGCGTCTTGCGCGCCACCCGAAACCCAGGAGATGGTATTGAAGGGAATCGTGTTGCCAGTGGCGTTGACCAGCGAGGCCGGCGCGGTGGCGGTGAGTGTGGCGTTTGCGCCCGTGCCGGGCGTGCGGTAAAAGCCACCGACATAAACCTGTGAGGGCACTGTGCAATATGCAAAGCCGTCCCAAGGGCTGGCTGTGACAGTGCTGTCGGTCGTCATGGCGCTGGTGCCGGCTCCGATGTTGGCTGCTGGAATGGTGACCGAAACACGGTTGATGGTGGAGTTGTTGCCGGGCGTGCCCCCGGAATTGAAGTTGCCGCCGGTCATGGTTCCGGCGCCTACCTGCAAAAACAATGACTTGGTGCCTGCTGTGATGGTGACGACAAAGGCCTGCGCGCCTGCGCAGGCTAAGGCACCCCCCATCAATGCGGCGACGCGCAGCATCGGCAACACGCTGTTGCAAGTGGGCAAGAAGAGCTGGGATGGTGCACGCATAAGTGTCACTTTACGCTAACTGACAAATATCAACAAAAATAAAAATGGCCCCGCCAGGCGGGGCCATTTGTAGAGCGCGCGTGATTAGACCTGGGTGGCGGTATAGGTAATGCGGCTGTTTCTGGTGTTGACGCCGCCGTAGGTGCCGGCTGCGGGCACCGTTGTATTGAGGTAGGTGTAAGTCCATTTGCCTTCGACGCGGACCACGCGGTTGGTGGCGGTCAAGGTGGTGGCCGTGCCCGCATTGGGGCCTGCCCCGGTGGCAGCGCTGAATGCGGGGTGGGTGATGGCGGCATTGGTGAAGCCGGCGGTGCCGGTGGTGAGCGCTGCGCCCGTCCGTC
>NZ_JBFUBA010000003.1:0-345280 GCF_056405995.1 Polaromonas sp. P1_E11 | reverse complement strand
GGGCAGCGTGGTGGCGATCAGTGATGAAACCGGAACGGTGGTCGAGCGCATGGCCTTTGATGCCTGGGGCAAGCGCAGGTTTGTGAACGGCACGCCGGATGTGCTGGACTCAATCGTCGGCTACAACACCGACCGCGGCTACACCATGCATGAGCACCTCGATGAGATGGGGGTCATTCACATGAATGGGCGGATCTATGACCCGCTCATCGGGCGCTTCATGAGTGCTGATACTTTCATCAATGATCCCGCGTTTGCGCAGTCATACAACCGCTATGCCTATGTGCTGAATAATCCTCTGGCGTTCACGGATCCCACTGGGTACTTCAGCCTTAAAAGCCTCTTTAAAGTGGTTGTGGTGGTGGTCGTCGCGTATTACACCGGGCAGTGGGCCGAGTGGAATTTGATGGCTGTTCCAGGCATTACCTCTGCACAGGTTGCAATAGGTGCAGGCGCAGCGGGTGGATTTGCGGCAGGTGTCGTGAGCAGCGGTAGCTTTAAGGGCGGGATAGAAGGTGCATTCAGCGGCGCTTTATTTGGGGCGGCTGGGTTGGCGGGCGGACCTGGTGCAGAAGGCGCCAACTCATTTGCGCGCTACGCAGCTCATGCTGCGGCAGGGTGTGTTAGCCAAGCCGCTGGAGGCGGTAATTGTGGTTCCGGTGCTGCTAGTGCGCTGTTTGGCAAGTTCGCGACAAACAATTTGAAATTTGAGAACGATATTGCAAGAGGGGTTGCCGCGGCTGTGAGTGGTGGTGTAGGTTCTGTAATAGCCGGAGGGAAATTTGAGAATGGGGCAGTTACGGGTGTTTTCGGTTACCTATTTAATGCTTGCGGAGGAGTCGGCCGATGCAAGTATTATTTCGGTGTTGCCGGAGCCATTGGTGGTGTAATTGCCTCGATTGGTTGCGATCTTGGAACCGCCGGTGCTTGTATCGCATTGAATGCAAATATGATTGGTGCCTCTGCTGCTGGAGCCGGAGCCGCTGGGGCTGCGGTTGATGCTGCACTCGATGGAAATACAAGTGACGGGGCAGACAAGCCAACGAATACGGTTGACGACCTTCGAGGTGGTTCAACGCTAGAGCATGAGACGAAGCACGGAAACAGGATATGGGATCGAGGGCAAGATCCTTCGCAGAAGGCCGACGATTTCGATTCGCTTAGACCGAAAGATGTCAAGACCTATCCAGACGGGACGCGGGTAGGTACGTTGGAGGATGGTCGGCGAGTTATTGATCGCGATCGATCAAGAGACGGACGCCCGACCTTGGAGATTCAAAAACCTGGTGGACGCACTACAGACGAGTTCCGATATGGCCCCCGCTAATAACCCAACCTCACAATTCGCGCCCATCGCGTTCTTGCCTTGGCTGGGTATCGAAGAGAATTTCTATGATATTGGATTCATCTCTTACGGACTGGACGGAGCATTCAAACTTGAATTGCTGGCTTCCGATACAGGAGGGAATTTAGATCTTTCTTTTGAAACTCCGCTGGCGATTCGCATTACCCAGGAAGGAAGTTTGATGGACTACTGGAATGGCGGTTTCATAGTTCAACGACATAATGTTTTTGTTGCGACGAACTCTCAATTCTTAGATTGGCTTGAACATTCCAGCAGCGGGGTTCATTCGGTGGGGCGCGTAAAGCACTTCGCTGTGTTTACGGATGATGTCTGTGTTGAAGTGCTTTCTACAGATGACCCAGTAGTTCACACGGGTCAATGAGTGTGAATTGCGCTGAAGTCTGACCATATGTGGGGTAGATTCGATGGAAATTACTGTTCACTGGGTCAGATTTCAACGACACTCACAACTTCGGTGCATAGACACTGACTCAAACGCTTCTTGATCATTTTGTTATCTTAGTCGGCCTCTGGTCCAATAGAGACGGGTGCAAACCGCTATGAATTCAATATTGGTGGCTTATACTGCCAGTGCGATCAAAGCTTGTTGATCTGCACAAACCACAAGCCGCGAACCATTTGCGCTGAAGCAAAGCCGATCTGCCCACCACCTCCAGCGCCTGTCACACTCTCCAGCTGCCAAGGCCGGCTTTCATAACCACCATTGAGCGCCTCCGTTACCGTCGAGGCCTTGGCCATTGCATCCAATTCAAACTCGAGGCGCAATACGCCGGCCGTTCCATCCAGGTTCAGGTTGCGCAGCCGGACACCGATTTCCTTGAGGTTTTCGGCTGAGGCAAATACCTTGTTCAGATCTTGCTGGAGCAGCTGAACGGCTTGCTCTGCGCTGGCTTGTTTGGGGTCTGCCACGACGACTCGGCGCGCATTGAGTTGCGCTATTTGCTGTTGGCTGATGCTGGCGCGGCTTTCAATGTCGCGTGTCGCCTGGCTCGCCTTTTGCCAATACATCGTCACGGCGCCTGCCAGGCACACAGCGCACAAGGCTGCCGCAGCCCATATCCAGCGCCAGCGCTTGTTCGCCACAAAATCAATATCAATCGCTTTCATGCGCTGTACCAGTGGCCGGCCCAGCGGCGGGGTGCGCTTGCCATGAGTGGGTGGGGCGTGAGGCCGAAGCCGAGCTTGGCAAGCCCGCTTTCTTCATGACCGTGGTCTTGCAGCCATTGCTGGCTATGGGCTTGCAAAGAGGTGACATCCTGTTCGCCGGGCAAAGTGATGGTGTTGAACCCGCCTTTGCCGTCGCTGGCGATCAAAGTGGCCGCGTCGGGCTCGATCACCAGCAGGCTTTGGGTGGTGCGCTGGCGGCTCAGTCTGGATTGAGTGGCGGTCGCCCACAAAGGCGACACCGATACCAACCGGCAACCCAACTGTGCAGCCCAGCGCTCCAGCTCCTGCCGCATGGGCAATGCAATGGCAGCTCCGGCGCCGGATGCGAGAGCGTCGATTTCACAGGCGATCTGTTCCAGGTCGGTGCCCATATCCCTGGCGGCGGATGCCAATGCAATCTGATGCCTTTCTTCCCAGCGGGTCACGCCTTCGGGAATCGTCACACCTAGGGCAGGGCACCAGGCGCCGCTCAGGCTCACGCGTAGGCGGCTGCCTTTTTTGAGGATGACCTGGCCGGCGGCAGCACTGTCGGCCAGCCTGGCCAGCACGCGTTCCAGCGGCAAGGTGGCCGGGCTGCGTGAGACGATGGTTTCTTTGGCGCCGGCCTTGAGCATGGCCACGCCTTGCCCCAGATAGACGTCTACTGTTTCAGACCAGACCGACCACACGGGCAACCTCCTCAAGCGTTGTTCTGCCTTGCTCGACCCGGGCAATGGCTTGCACCAGCAGTCGTGTGCTGGCGTCGCGGTACACGGTTTCCTTGAGTTCGGTCATGGAGGTTTTTCTCACAATTAAATCGCGCACGGCGTCTGTCAGTTCATGCACTTCCGCGACGACAAAGCGCCCGCGGTAGCCGGTCTGGCGGCAGTGCTCGCAGCCCTGGGCTTTGGGTAATTTAGGCGGAACGGGCAGGCCCCGCGCCGTGAGCTTATTGCGCTCTGCAGCGGTAGGTTCTTTCCATTGAACGCAATGCGGGCACAGCTTGCGCAGCAGCCGTTGCACCACCACACCGTTCAAGGCCGAGGCCAACGCAAAGGGGTCGATGCCAAAGTGCTGGAAGCGCCCCAGCACGTCGAACAGGCTGTTGGCGTGCACGGTGGTAAAGACGAGGTGGCCCGTCAATGACGACTGGATGGCGATCTCGGCCGTTTCCGCGTCGCGGATTTCACCGACCAGAATCTTGTCAGGGTCGTGGCGCAAGATGGAGCGCAAGCCCGTGGCAAAGGTCAGGCCTTTTTGTTCATTGACCGGAATCTGCAGCACGCCAGGCAGTTCGTACTCGACCGGGTCTTCAATGGTGACGATTTTTTCGAGGCCGTCGTTGGCCTCCGACAGTGCTGCGTACACCGTGGTGGTTTTGCCGCTGCCGGTGGGCCCGGTGATCAGCAGCATGCCGTGGGGCCGGGTGGCCAGGGCGCGAATGGTGGCGGCCACCGCGCCCTCAAAACCCAGCACATCCAGCGACATGCTTTCTTCGGTATGGCGCAGCTGGGCCTTGTCGAGCAGCCGCAGCACGGCGTCTTCGCCAAAGATACTGGGCATGATGGACACCCGCAGGTCAATGCTGTCGCCGTTTTTTTGTTGCCAGTGGATGCGCCCGTCCTGCGGGCGGCGGCGCTCGGTGATGTCGAGCTGGGCCAGCACCTTGATGCGCGAAATCACTTCCTCGGCGCGCTGCGGGTCGTCCAGCCTTTCGCCGGGCGCCATCACGCCGTCGAGCCGGTACTTGATGCCCACGCCCTTGCGGTCTTTTTCAAAGTGGATGTCGCTGGCGCCTTCTTCATACGCCCTGGCGATGGCCTGATCCACAAATTGAACGACGGGAGAAGAGTCGTTGGCAGTGCCCGATTTGGCGTTGTTTACCGGTGCAACAGCGGCCGCAGATTTCCGAATACTTTTGAGAAAAGCGGTTTGACCCGGGCGGGCCAGTGCAAGCTGCCTGTGGACCTGGGTGCTTCTGGCAAGTGCCAGCGTGGCTTCTGCAGACCAGGGGTCTTCACACAGCAGCAGTGTTTTTCCAGCCACCATCACCTTGATGCACGGGTCCGCAAGATTGTTCGATCCTGCAGCCACGTCACCCGCCGTGATGCCCTGCCATTGGCTGTCGTCAATGACAGAGATGCCATGGTCATCGAGCAGCGTGGCCATCAGGGCCGCTTCGGTGGTGTTCAATGCATTGACCAGGCCCAGCCACAGGCTGCCGTCCAGGGCCGGGGACTTGCGCAGCGCTGCCAGCACCTGATCGAATTCGGCATGGGCAAGAGCGCTGGGGGGGATGGGAGTGTTCATGTGCAGTGGCGCCTAGCGCAGGCTGGTGGCCATGTCAAAAACCGGCAGGTACATCATGACCACGATGGTACCCACCATCAGGGCCACAGCCAGCAGTAAAAGAGGTTCAACAATGCGGGTTGTGCGCTCTACAAACAACTCAAAGCGCTCGCCGTGAATGCGGGAAACAACGTCGGCCGCCAGATGGAAGTCACCATTGCGTTCGGCTGCGGCCATCAGCCGCCGCCCGACCTCGTCGCACAGCCGGGCCTGCGCCAGCGCCTGCGACACCAGGCCGCCGCGCTCTATCTGGCCCAGTGCCTGGGCAAGGGCTCTTTTGAGTTCGGGCGACAGGGCTGACTGGCTGGCGACGGCCATGGCGTCCGTCATCGGGTAGCCGCCCTTGAGCAGCAAAGCCAGTGCCTGGTACATCATGGCCAGCTGGAAATCTTCTATTCGCCGCTGGATCCACGGAATAGACCGCGCCGCCTTGACGGAAAGCCGTTTGGCGTGGCCGCTCACAATGCCGTACGCCAACACAAGCGCTGTTGCCAGCAGGCCCCCCAGCACCAGCGCGCGGTTTTTGCCGATGAACTGGCTGATCTCGATCGTCAACGCAGTCGTGCCTGTAGAGGCGCCGCGAAGGTTTTCATACATGCCGGCGAAGTTGGGCATGACCACCAGCAACAGAAACAGCGAGATGCCCAGGCCCAGTGTGGTGACGAGGGCAGGGTAGATCGACGCGCTGACGACCTTGGTGCGCAGCTCATCTACCAGCTTGTTGAACCGCAAATAGTCGTCGAGCGCCTCGACCAGGTTGCTGGTGCGTTCGCCGGCGCGCACGGCCGCAATCAACACGGCCGGCGTGTTGGGCAGTTCGCTCAAGGAGGTTGAGAGCGACTGGCCTTGCTCCAGGCGTACCAGCAGGGCCGCGGCAATGCCGTCGTTCCGGCCTTCGAGGCGCTGCCGTGCCGACAGAGTATCGACTGCCTCCACCACCGTCATACCCGCATGGATCAGTGTTCTGATCTCGCGGCAGAACATGGGAAAAGGATTGCCCGCCAGAGAAAACCGGAAAGCCCAGGGTTTGGAGGCCGCGCGCACGCTCAGCACGGTTTGCCCCTGCGTGTGCAGCTTGGCTCTCAATGAGGGTTCGTCAGCAGCTTCCAGCAACTGCTCATTGACGGCGGAATCCCCCAGGCGCAGGCTTCGAACGTGGTACTGCATGTTCGTAGCCCTTAGCGGCGCGGCGCCAGAGACGCCAATGGAGGGCGATAAACAAATTGCCACTCAACGTATTGGCTCGCGGCGGGGAGCGCCAGATTGTCCAGTTCAAGGGCCGCGCTGCGGATGGGCTGCGCCGTCGACAAACTGTGCACGCCCGCAATGCCGCCGTCTTCCGCGCGAACGATGCCCCAGTTGGAGGACCGGGTGATGGGGTCGGGATAGACCTCCCTGATGTGCCGCCGGGTTCCGACAAAACGTTTGTCTTCCGTGAGATCTTCCAGCGTTTGCGGCCAGCGCTTGAGGTTGCCGGGTGATGACTCGTAATAGGTGCCTATCGCCTGTGCATAGGCTTGCCCGATACGCAGCAGGTCGGCCTCGCGTTCGCGCAGGTCTTGTTGCGACACATAGGTCATGACGCTTTGCGTTGCAAGCGCCAGGATCAGCATCGCCGCCAGCACGGCGGCCATGGTGAAGCCCTGCTGGCGTTTTGCCATCCTTGGCCGGGTGGTCGGGGCGCGGTTACCAGCTCGCATAGTCCGTGCCGTCCCGGGCGCGTTGGGTGGCGCCGCTTTTCACGTCAAACACGCCTTTGGAGGATTCCTTGGGCGGAATCAATACCCAGCTGTCCAGTCGCTTGGTGATGGGGTCGAGCGGCACGGCGCGGATGTAGCGCTGCGCGACCAGTTCGTCCAGGGTCTCGGGATAACGCGCCTTGTCGCGGTAGAACTGGTCGATGGCGGTGCGCATGCCGACGAGGTTCTGCCGCAGAACGGTTTCGCGGGCGTCATCGACGCGAGAAAGGTAGCGGGGCGCGACCATGCTGGCCAGTATGGCCAGCACGGCCATCACCACCAGCAGCTCAATCAGGGTAAAGCCCAGACGCCGCCGCAGCGCCTTCATGGCGCCGGGTTTGCTGGGCAAGGACGGTTCACCAGCTTGCATAAGGGGAACCGTCGAGGCCAATGGCTGCTGACGATGAATGGATGTCGTAGACATCGGCGCCCGGTGAGGGCTTGGAGGCCGGAGACGCGTAGCTGCGCAGGTTCCAGGTTTGCTCGGCCGGCAGGCGCGCATCGGCAAAAGGGTCGCGCGGGATCTGGCGCAGAAAATACTGCATCTGGCCCTTGCCCTGCGGCCGGATGTCGGGTGTGCCTTCCACCAGCGCCTTGAGGCTGGAAGGGTAGCCGTTTTCTCCTGCAGCGATGGCCACCCCGCCGCGGTCCGCGGCCCGTTTGTAATCGTCGATGGCACCACGAATTTCCCGCAGGGCCAATCGCAGTTCACGCTCTTTTTGCGCCGTGACCAGGGTCTCGCCCAGTGGCATCACGGCCGCGGCGAGTATGCCCAGTACGGCCATGACCACCAGCAGTTCGATGATGGTAAAGCCGCGTGCCAGGCCCATGGCTTTGACGACAGCGCGCCGCTTCATTTCACATCAAGACGCAGTGCGGGCAGTTCACCCACAGCCGCCCCACCGCTCAAGGCAATGGGTTTCAGGCTGGTGATGCCCAGGTCAATAGGGCCGGCAGTTTTGGCTTTCAGGCGCAACTGCAGCAGGCTGCCCTGGCCGGTGGCTCCCTCGCTGTCGTTGCTCAGGATGCCGGCACCAATACGGCCGGTGGTGGTGTTGACCGCCTGTGTGAAGCTGGTGGTGGCGCCCGACTGCTTGAAGAAGCTGCCTTCCGAGACGTCCAGTACCTCCAGGGATTGCGCCGGGAAGGAGATCTCCAGAGGGGCGCCTCGCAATGCCGCACCTGACGACAGGTTCAGCGTGACAACAAACTCCGTGCCTGCCTTGATGTCGGCAGGTGCTTTCCAGGAGGCCAGTACGGGGCCGGTGGCAACCGCCGCTTTTGCCGCCGCGCTGGCGGTGTCACCATTGGCCGGTGCTGCAATAGCCGCCTTGGCAGGCTGTGTGTTGGCCGCCACCGTGACGGCTTCCGCGCCAGCGGCTTTGCTCAGGGGTACGCGTGCAGGCGAGGCGCGCAGCCGGGTGGCCATTTCGCTGCCCACCCACATTTCCGACTGGGAAATGTCCGGATGTGGGGCGCTGCGCAGGATACGGGGCGTGATGGCGAGGATCAGCTCGGTGCGCTGGTAGTCGTCCTTCTGGCTGGAAAAGAGACGCCCCAGTACCGGCATGTCGCCCAGGCCGGGGACGCGGTTCGCGCTGGTGCGGTCTTCATTGCTGATCAGCCCGCCCAGCAACTGGGTTTCGCCGTCACGCAGCCTGAGTACGGTGTTCGCATTGCGGGTGCCGATCTGGTAGGCCAGCGAGCCGGATGCCGTGCGGACTTCCTTGGCGATGCTGCTGACTTCCAGTGCCAGCTTGATGGAGACCTCGTCGTCGGGCGAGACCACGGGTTCGACCTCGAGCTTGATGCCTACGTCCAGGTAGCTAATGCTTTCGGACAGGAAGGTGGCTGTGGAGCTGGTGGTGACGACGGGCACCTTGTCGCCGATGAGGATTTTTGCTTTTTCGCGGTTTTTGGCCCGGATGCGCGGGTTGGCCAGGACGTTGAAGTCGCCGACCTCGCGCCGCAGGTTGATCACCGTGTTGCCGATGCCCACGCCGATGCGCTCCGAATTGAGGCTTCTCACGCTGCTGACGGTCAGACCCGTGGCACCGGGCAAGGGCAAGGCGGTGAGCGTGAGAGTGTTCGGGAAGTTGATGCCGAGTTCGGTGAGTCGCGCGGTTTTGACTTCCAGGATTTCCACCTCCATCATGACCTCGGCGTCACCGATGTCGTGCAGCGCGACAAGGCGCTCCGCAAGGGCGATGATTTCCGGGCTCTCACGAAGGGCGATCAGGTTGGCGCGCTCGTCCACAAACGGATCCTTGATGCGCAGCATGGTGCGCAGCAGGGTCGCGGTGGATTTGGCCTCGGCGTTGCCCAAATGGAAAACGCGGATCACCTGCTCCTGGTGTTCACGCTGTTTCTCGGGCGTGTTGGGGTAGATCAGCACGGTTTGGGGGTCGATGGTCCGCCGCGACAGCTGGTGCGCGCCCACGACCAGGTCAATGGCATCGTCGACCTTCGCCGAGCGAAGGTACAGGGTCACGCGGTTGTCCTGTTTGACGTCGCGGTCAAGGATGAAGTTGATGCCGCTGCCGCGTGTAATGGCCTCCAGCACCGTAGACAACGGGGCGTTGCGGAAATCCAGCGTGATGGGGCGGCTTTCCGCCAGGCCGCGCCGTCCGGCGGGCTCGGTTTCAAACCGCAGTTCGGCCTCCAGGCGCCGCTGCAAGGCCAGCAGTTCAGGCTGCCGGGGGGAGTCGCGCAGACCTTTCTCGACCACGCGCAAGGCCTGCTCCCTGTTTTTGGCATTCATCAAGGTCAGGGCTTCATCCAGGCTTTTTTCGGCCCGGCGCTGCGCGGTGATGTCGTTTTGCAGCGCCATGATCCGGTCATTCTTCGGATCCAGCGCCTGCGCGCGGAGCAGTACGTTGTCGGCGTCGTCAAAGCGGCCTGTTGCCCGGAGCTGTATGGCCTGCGCTACCAGCCGGGAGACGGCCTCGTTTTGCACGGAGATCAGCGTCGCGCGCAGGGCCGTGTTGTCGGGGTATTTGACAAGGCCTTCCTGGACCCCCTGGATGGCGCCTTCATAGTCCCCCTGGCGCATCTTGGTATTGACGTCGTCGCGAACAAATTGTGCGCACCCCGTCAATACAAAAAAGGAAGCCAGGCTGCTCCAGGTCGCCAGTTGCAGTGTGCGGATTTTCATCGGATCTCGTAAGTAGGAGGAGCGGGAAGGTCGAGGCGGGTGTGAAAGTTCATGGGCAGGTAGCTGAGTTCCACGGACCGTTCATGGATGGCGTTCACCTTGTAGCCGTTCGGCAAGGTCTGGCCCACCGACAACGACAGGGTGGTGTCGCCCAAAGCCACAAAAATGACCTGCTTGCCGTCCGGGCCGGTCATCCTGCCGGTGAACTGCAGGTTCAGGGGCGGCGGTGAAGGGGGCGGTGGTGCAACCTGTACCGGCTTGGGCGTCGTGATGACCGGGGCGGGGGCTGCAACAATGGCGAAAGGGTCCCGGCTTGCAGCCTCCAGGGCCGGCCGCTCAAGAATCGCGGGCAGGGGCATGGAGGGTTTGGATGCCCGCATTGCCGCACTCTGGGCGCCTGTGCTGCGTGAGGTTTCAACAGGGGAAGATGCCAGCGGGGGCGCCGCAACCCACGCGATGATGGCAAT
The DNA here is from genome assembly GCF_056405995.1 of Polaromonas sp. P1_E11. Lineage (NCBI taxonomy): Bacteria > Pseudomonadati > Pseudomonadota > Betaproteobacteria > Burkholderiales > Comamonadaceae > Polaromonas > Polaromonas sp. P1_E11. Next base: position 335,059 of record NZ_JBFUBA010000003.1, on the reverse strand, counting down.
CACACCCACCGATGAATAAATCTGGAGCCGGCTCGCCATCTCAATCCTTGACGAAAAGAACCAGCGCCAGCTGCATTTCCTGGCGCAGGGCGTCATTGGGGAGCCCGCGCAGGGAGAGGGTCTGGATGCCCAGGGACGGATAGCGGCCCAGCATTTCGGCGAGCCAGTTCTTCAGCGACGCGTAATCGCCGCTGGCAGTGACATTGAACTGGACTTTCCGGATGAGGCTTGGCGCGGGGTCGGCTACGGCGATGGACAGGGAGGCCACCTGGATCTTCATGGCCTGGGCATGCCGGCCCATATCGCGCACGATTTCGTCGGCGCTCGAAGCAAGGGGAAGGTTTTGCGTGAAGTTGCCTGCGGACCGCTTTCTTTCGTCCTGCACGAGTATTTGCAGGCGGGTTTCCGATGCCTGCAGTTCCCCCCGCTGTCTGGCGGCTTTTTCGGCGGTGGCATACACCCACAAGCCTGCCAGGCCCGCCATGGCCGTTACTGCCAGGCACGCTGCCATGGCATGGAACCGCAAGGGCCACCTTGACAGGGGAACACTAAAAGGGAGCATGGAGCGGTTTGACGGGGTTTACAGGGGCGAAAGGCGGCCCATGGATTCTATGTGACCCGCACCGTTTTTAGCCGCTCATTTGCATTGGAGACCAGCGGTCTGGTCCTCATCCAAATGGGGGAGACCTTGCTGCCAACGTGCAAAACCTGTGCCAGCACGTGCTTGGGTATCATGGCCCCAATGGCTTCAACAGCATCATTCTGGCAAGGCCGCCTCTCGCAAACACGCCGCACCGCCCAGCACTGGCTGGTCGAATGGTGGCGTCTGGTGAAATTGGGCGCGATCATCCTGGTGCTGACCCTCTCGCCTTCCAGCTACAGCCCGCAAAGCCGCACGGTGCTGTCCCGCCACATTTACATCAACACCGCACCCATCCTGCTGGGCTTTACCTTGCTGTGCGCGCTGGTCACTGTGGTGCTCACGCGCATCGTGCTGGTGACTGCGCTGAGCTATGGCTTGTCGCAGTATGCGTTGCAGGTCGTGATCCGTGTGCTGGTGCTGGAGCTGATTCCGCTGACGGCGGCGCTTTTTGTGGCGTTGCGTTGCACCATCCCCGACGGCGCCGAACTCACCGCCATGCAGGCCAGCGGTGAACTCGACGATATGCGCCAGCGCGGCATTGAGCCGGTGCGGCGCGAAGTGCTGCCGCGTGTGGTGGCGGGCATGTTCTCCGGCATCACGCTGGCTGCGCTCAGCTGCGTGGTGGCACTGGTGGTGGCATATATGGCGACCTACGGCTTTGCCTTGTCGGGCCTGGCGGCCTACACCCGGCTCTTCGGCCAGGTCTTCAGCCCTTCCGTCACGCTGATCTTTGTGCTCAAAACCCTGTTCTTCTGCCTGGCCGTGTCGTTGATCCCCATGGCCTCGGCGCTTTACGGCATGGGCGAAGCCAGCGTGCGCACCAGCGCCGAGATGCGCGGCCTCGTGCGCATGTTTGCCGTGATTTTGCTGATTGAAGTGGCTTCGCTGGTCGGCAACTACTATTGACCTCCTCAAAAAATACCAAAAACAACACCAAAACAAACCATGAGTTCACCCCACGACCCTTCATCCCAGGAGCACGGCCGGCCGGACCCGCTCCAGCCGGCGCGCGAGGCAGAGTCTTCGCCGGCGGAGATCGCCAGCCTGGAGTTCAAGGCCCGGCTTCTCCTGATCTTCATGCTGCTGCTGGTGGTGGGCTCGGCCCTTTATGTGATGTATGCGCGCGGGGCGTTTGAGTCCACGCAAAGCCTGGTACTCATTGCGGAGGATTCCGAAGGCGTGGTGGTCGGCATGGACCTGACTTTCTCGGGTTTCCCGATAGGCCGTGTCAAGCGCATCGAGCTGGCCAGCGACGGCAAGGCCCGCATATTGGTGGATGTGGCCGCCAAGGATGCCCACTGGCTGCGCACCACCAGCGTCTTCACGCTGGTGCGCGGCCTGGTAGGCGGCACCAACATCCGCGCCTACACCGGCCTGCTGAACGACCCACCGCTGCCCGACGGCGCGGAACGCACCGTGCTGCTGGGCGATGCGGCCGGCGAAGTGCCCAAAGTGATCGCTGCCGCCAAGGACCTGATTGAAAACCTCAATACCCTGACGGGTAGCGGGGGTGCGGTGGGTACCAGCCTGGCCAACCTGCAGACTCTGACAGAGCGGCTGAACGGGCCGGGTGGCGCGCTGACGGTGTTGCTGGGCAGCGAGGCAGAGGCCAAGAAGTTTGCCGCCACGCTGGAGCGCACCAACTCGCTGCTCACCAAACTCGACGGGCTGGCCGCAAAGACCGATACCCAGGTGTTCGGCGACAAGGGACTGATGCCCGAAACCCGGGCCACCGTGGTTCAGCTCAACGCCATGCTGGGCGAGGCCCGCACCAGCCTCAAGAAGGTGGATGCATTGCTGCAGGACGCCCAGGCTGTTACCCGCAACGCCAAAGATGCCACTGACGACCTGGGCGCGCTGCGCGCCGACGTGGAAGCCAGCCTGCGCAAGGTCGAAGGCCTCATCAACGAAATCAGCCGCAAATGGCCTTTCGCCAAAGACGCCCGCGACGCGGAGATGAAGTTGCCATGAAGAACATCTTTACGTATGCCGCACTGACTTCGGCTTTGCTGCTGGCCGCCTGTGCCGGCGGCCCGCAACCGCCCGACTGGCAACTCGAGGCCAAAGGCTCAATGGACCGCTCTGTGGCCGCCTACATGGAAGGCAACAGCCGCGTCGAGATGGCCGAACTCGGGCGCGCCCGCACCCAGCTCACACGCTCCGGCCGGGCCGAGCTGTTAGCTACTGCCGAGCTGCTGCACTGCGCCACCCGGGTGGCCAGCCTGGTGCTCGATGAGCCCTGCACCGGCTTTGAGAAACTGCGCGAGGACGCCACTGATGCCCAGCGTGCCTACGCTGATTACCTCAAGGGTCAGGTGCAGCCGCAGGGCATCGCCTTGCTGCCTGAAGCGCAGCGCCGTGCCGCGGCTGGCGACGCCGGTGCTGTGGCGGCCATTGCCGACCCCTTGTCGAAACTGGTGGCTGCCGGCGTGATGCTGCAGGCCGGCAAAGCCAGCCCTGCGGTGATCACCCAGGCCATCGATACGGCGTCGGTGCAGGGATGGCGCAGGCCGCTGCTGGCCTGGCTGGGCGTTCAGCTGCGCCGGGCAGAGCAGGGTGGCGATACCCAGGAAGCGGCAAAGCTGCGGCGCCGCATCGAGCTGACGCAGGGCATGCCTGTACCGGTGAAACCGCAAACGCCCTGATCCTTGTCCCGTTTTGCCTTGAGAGAAACAACCGTGAGCTACCGCCTCAGGCTTTACGCCTATGAAGACGCCTCCGCAGCAGAACTGCAGGCCGCCGAGCAACGCTTCCGGACGGCGCTGGAAGCCGAGCTGGGAGACGAAAGCCTGGTCTGGCCGGTGTATGCGGCCTACATGAAACTGGTGGCGACTTACGGCGAAGCGCCGGCCGAAGATGTGCTGTCAGGCGACGAGCTGGAAATCTTTAACCAGTGGCAGGCAGCCGAGCTGGCTGCCGTGACGGCCGCACTGGGCCCAAACCGCTACATGGGCGACGCGCAGTTTGAAATCCGCCCCGCCTGAAAGGGAACGGACCTGAAGCGTTCAGGGCGAGCGGCTCAGCCGCGGCGAGGCCAGTGCCTGGAGCTGGTCGGCAATCGCAATGTCGACAGGCTTGAGCTGTTTGAGCAACTGCGCTTTTTCCAGCGCGGCGTGCAATTGCTGCAAGTCCTTGCTGCTGGTGGTGGCCTTGATCTGGGCCAGCGCCGCCGGGGTGTTGCCGGTTTTCAGCACCGCCAGCATCTTGCTGACCCATTCACTTGTTGCAGGCTTTTTGGGGTTCATGCGCCATTGTAGGTTTGCTATTAAAAGCATAGCTGCTTGCGCCCGTCCTTATTGCGCCAAAAGCCTATTTCATGGTGAATTTTGCGGCATTTTGTCTCCAGGGCTTGACCTTGAGTGCACTCAAGGTATTCCAATCCTTTCAGGGCCCCGGCAATGTCGCCGGCCTTTACCCGCTTCATACCCACTTCGCATTCCGTGCGAAGAAGCCTTCAAGGAGTTTCATCATGAGTGCAGCACCCACCACCGACATCACAGCCGCCAACCGCCTGCGCATGCAGGAGGTCATGGCCGAACTGGACAAAGGCAACGGCCAGGCATTTGTCGACGCCATGGCAGATGATTTCTGCTGGACCCTGGAGGGCAGCACGCCCTGGTCGCGTACTTACCGCGGCAAGCAGGCGGTCGTCACCGAACTGCTGCGGCCGCTGTTTGCCCAGTTCGCCACGCCTTATGTCAGCACCACAGAGCGTGTGATGGCCGACGGCGACATGGTTGTCATCGAGTTCCGGGGGAAAGTCACCACCCGGGCCGGCAAGGCCTACAACAACCGCTATTGCTATGTTTGCCGCATGGAAGGCGGGCAGATGAAAGAACTGACGGAGTACTTCGACACCGCACTGGTGAGCTCTGCGCTGGAGGCACCCGTGCTTGCCGCCTGAGCCGTTATACAGTCGGGCATGGCTGAAAGTTTTCTGATCGGGCAGCTTGCCGCACGCACCGGGCGCAGCGTGCACACCATACGCTGGTACGAGGCGCAGGGCCTGATCCCCGGCGTGACGCGCGACGCCGGTGGCCGACGCGTCTATGGCGACCTGCACATCAGCTGGCTGGACCTGATGGACCGGCTTCGGCGCACCGGCATGTCGATTGCCGAAATGCGGGAGTACACCGCGCTGGTCAAGCAGGGCAGCAGCACACTCAGGCAGCGGCAGGCACTGCTCGCCGCGCACCGCGCGCAGGTCAAGGACATGATTGCCGAATGGCAGCTGGCGCTCAAGCTGCTGGACAGCAAGATCGACTTTTACGGCGAGTGGGTGGCGTCGGGCAAACGCCCGGCCGTGAAGGTGGTTGAGCGTGCGGGCGCTGCGCTCGCGTCGCGGCCCAAAGAAAAATCGCGCCGGCCTGCAAAAACCTAGCGGCTGCCCGCTTTGCCGGCCGGGCTGTCCAGCCCGCCCAGCAGCAGGCGCAGGCCTGCCAGCGCCGTGTCAGCGCCGTCCATCTGCGCCCGCACGATGGCGCCATCCACTGCCAGCGCGGCTGCCCGCGCCGCCTCTGCCTGGCCCGCGCCACCGGGTAGCAAATCGGCAATGACCTGCTGCATGTCCTGCTTGTGCCGGTGTGCAATGTCTGCCACGCCCGGCAGGGTGCCGCCCACTTCCGCCACGGCGTTGATGAAAGCGCAACCGCGAAATGCCGGGTCGGCAAACCACTCGGCCATGGCCTGCACCAGCGGGGCCAGCCCACCGCCGGGTTGCGCACCATGGCGGCCCAGCGCGTCGACAAACCAGCCCATCCAGCGTTCATGCCGGTAGTCCAGGAACGTGCGGATCAACTCGTCCTTGCTGGGAAAGTGCCGGTAGAAGGTGAGCTTGGCCACGCCAGACTCGGCGATGATGCGGTCGATACCGGTGGCGCGCAAGCCGTCGCGGTAGAAAAGTTCGTGTGCCGTGACGAGGATTCGCGCGCGCGCGGGGAGGGTGGAGACGTCCATGGCGACATTGTAGACGCGACATAGACAGATCTGTCTACATGTGCCAGAATTTCACAAAAGTAGACAGATCTGTCTACATCTGGTTTTTCTCAATTTTTTTCAACCCCAGGAGATCCCCATGGAGTCACGGCCGCCGCTTCCCCCTTTTACTTTTGAAACCGCCGTGCAGAAAGTCCGCGCCGCCGAAGACGGCTGGAACACGCGTGAGCCTCAGCGCGTGGCTATGGCCTACACACCGCAAAGCAAATGGCGCAACCGCGCCGAGTTCGTCACGGGGCGTGAGGAAATCGCGGGGCTGCTGACGCGCAAATGGGTACGCGAGCTGGACTACCGCCTCATCAAGGAGCTCTGGGCCTTTGGCGGCAACCGCATCGCCGTGCGTTTTGCCTATGAGTGGCATGACGACGCCGGCAACTGGTTTCGCTCCTATGGCAACGAGAACTGGGAGTTCGACGACAACGGCCTGATGGCTGTACGCCACGCCAGCATCAACGACCTGCCCATCAAGGCCGCCGATCGCAAGTTCCATTGGCCGCTCGGGCGCCGGCCGGACGACCATCCGGGCTTGAGCGAATTTGGTTTGTGAGCGGGCGTTAAAATCCGGGTCCGAGGCGCACCGTGTTATTTGAAGGCGGTGTGTGTACCTGAATTTGCCCCTGGCCCCGCTGCCGGGGTGCCCGACCCGAGTGACCCGCGTTTTGACTGACTCCCGCACCCTGCCGGCCGGCCCGGCCGATGAATCTCTCCACGACACCCCGCCCAACACCCAGGAGCCGCGCCTTTGGTGCGGCGACGGCTGGACGGCCAAAGTCATCAAGAATGAAGACGACGACGGCTGGGCTGTCGCGATGATCAAGGACGGCGAGCCCGAGCCTGCACTGGTGGGCCCCTGGACCATGGGGCGCGACAAGAAGAACCCCAAGCCGCTCGACGGCCCGGCCTTCAGCACGCTGGTCAAAACCGCTTCCGAATTTGTGCGCAGGCATGAGCAGCAGCTGCATGCCACGCTGCACCAGAGCATTACCGTGACGGCCAATGCCGGGCGCATCACGGTCTCGCTTGATATTGTTCCTGACGAAGACAACCCGCACGGTTTGCTCAGTGCCAGCGACGAGGCGGGTGAGCAACTGGCGCAGGTGCGCGTGGCGCCTTCCTTCAAGCTCAACCGTGCCAGCGCCGTGGCGTGGGCCGACAACGGCTTCGCCAGGCCGGCCGGGCGGTGAGCGCGCCCCGCGCCTGCGGCATCGACTTCGGCACCTCCAACTCCACTGCGGGCTGGAACCGGCCGGGGCTTCCCGCATTGTTGGCGCTTGAAGGCGGCAAACCCACGCTGCCCTCGGTGGTGTTCTTTCATGCCGAGGACGAGCATGTGAGCTACGGCCGCGCGGCGCTGGCCGACTACCTTGCCGGCTATGAAGGCCGCCTGATGCGTTCGCTCAAAAGCCTGCTCGGCACGTCGATGATCGACGACCACACCGAAGTCGCCGGCCGTGCACTGCCGTTTCGTGTGCTGCTGGCGCAGTTCATCGGTGAGCTCAAGCACCGCGCTGAAAAAGCCGCCGACCAGCCTTTCACGCAGGCCGTGCTGGGTCGCCCGGTGTTTTTTGTTGACGACGATGCTGCCGCAGACAAGAAAGCCGAAAACACATTGGCCGAGATCGCCCATGCAGTGGGCCTGAAAGACATTGCCTTTCAGTACGAGCCGATTGCGGCGGCGTTCGACTACGAGTCGCAGATCAGGCGTGAAGAGCTGGTGCTGGTGGTTGACATCGGCGGTGGTACCTCGGACTTCGCGCTGGTGCGCCTGTCGCCCGAGCGGGCCCGCAAGGCTGACCGGCGTGACGACATCCTGGCCAGTGGCGGTGTGCACATAGGCGGCACCGACTTTGACAAATACCTGAGCCTTGCGAGTGTGATGCCCACGCTGGGCCTGGGCAGCCTGCTTCACAGCGGCTTGCAGGTGCCGTCGGCCCAGTACTTCAACCTGGCGACCTGGCACACCATCAACCAGGTCTACAGCAAGAAGTCGTGGACGCAGATCAGCGATATCCGGCGCGGCGCAATCGAGAAAGACAAACTGGACCGCCTGCAAAACCTGGTGCGCGAACGGGCAGGGCACTGGCTGGCCATGCAAGTGGAAGCGGCCAAGATCGCGCTGTCCGATGCGCCCGAAACCGTTATGGACCTGGGGCGCATTGCGCCCGGCGAGACGCTCACCCTGCACCGGCCCGATTTCGACGCGGCCATCAATGAACTGGTCGGCACCGTGGCGCGTACCGTGATGGGGCTGGTCAAGGACGCGATTGTCAACGCCGACGACATTGACACCGTGTTCTTCACCGGTGGCTCCAGCGGGGTGCCTTTGCTGCGTGAGCAAATTTCAGCATTGCTGCCGCAGGCACGCAGTGTGGAAGGCGACCGTTTCGGCAGCATCGGCGCCGGGCTGGCACTGGATGCAGCGCGCAAATTTGGTTAGGGGCTGTGTTCTGATGCCGTGCGCTTGGCTCACAGCAGGTTCATGAATTGCTGCAAGGCTTCGCCGGGATGCTCGTCGCGCCGGCGGATAAAAAGTGTTTTGACGGCGTATTTTTTGCCCGTCGATGGATGGCACCGTAAGGCGGACCTGTTGGCCGCGTTTTCGACAACGGACCGCGGAAGCAGCGAGATGCCGACCTCCGCGGCAACACAGCCCAGGATGCCTTCCAGTGTGCCCATTTCAAGCCGGGTGTACCTGGGCCAGCCGCGCTCGCTCAGAAGCTGTTCGAACCGCTGGCGATAAGAGCAGCCGGTCTTGAACATGATCGCCGCCGCGCCGTTTTCCAGGCGCCTGCCGAGCTCACTGGGGCGCACCCAGCCGGCAGACGAGACGAGCACCAGTTCTTCTTCGAACGCGACCAGGCTGACCAGCGCATGGTTGTTGAGCGGGCCGGCGATGAACGCGCCGTCCAGGCGCCGCGTGAGCACGGCCTCGATCAGTGCCGCGGTCGGACCGGTTTCCAGCGAGATGGCCACCTGCGGAAGCACGCGGCGGTATGCGGCGAGCAGTGAGGGCAGCCGGACCGCAGCGGTGGTCTCCATCGAGCCGATTGTCAGGACGGCGGGAGCTTCTTCCTCTCCTTTGGCCGCGGCCTGCGCTTCATCCATCAGCGCCACGATGCGGTTGGCATAGGGCAGCAGCCGCTGGCCTGCCCGCGTCAGTTCCATGCCGCGGCTGTGGCGCTTGAAAAGCGCCAGGCCCAGCTCCGATTCCAGCATCCGGATGCGCTGGGTGATATTGGATTGCACGGTGTGCAGCGTTTGCGCGGCAGAGGTAATGCCGCCCTGGCTGGCGACGGCGGCAAACGTTTTCAGGCCCAGAACATTCATGGTCAACCCATCGCTAAAAGAGAACGGAGGGATCACAACAAATCGTTTTTACAGAGACATCATATTGGATACAGTTTGTTTCACCTAGCAACATCTGTGGCAACGCAAAGGGCATGACGAATGAACCAGCTCTTCAGTGATTTGCATGACGGCGGGGCCATCGCGGGCATTTTTTCGGAGCGGAATTTTGTCGACCGCTGCCTTCGCTTTGAGCGTGAACTTGCCGCTGTGCAGGCTGAACTGGGTGTGATTCCTCAGGATGCGGCTGATGAAATCTGTCGCGTTGCCCACGTCGAAAACATCGATTTTGCGCAACTCAAGCAGAAGACGCGCCTGGTCGGCCTGCCCATGGTGGGGCTGGTGAACCAGGTGGTCAAGCTGTGCCGCTGTGACCTGGGCCAGTATGTCCACTATGGCGCAACGACCCAGGACGTGATGGATTGCGCACTGGCGCTTCAGATGCAGGAAGCGTTCGCGCTGATCGGCGATTCGCTGGCGCAGTTTTCGGGGGCGCTGGGCGCATTGGCCACGGCCCACCAGCGCACCATCCAGGCCGGACGGACCAACCAGCAGCATGCGTTGCCCGTCACGTTCGGCTTCAAGGCTGTGGTCTGGAATTCGGGCGTGCTGCGGCAGATGGACCGGCTTGCACAGGCTGTGCCGCGCGTGGCGACCGGGCAGCTGGGTGGCGCCGTGGGCACGCTGGCTTCCTTCTCCGGCGCGGGGCATGAAATACGCCGGCGCCTGATGCAAAAGCTGGGCTTGAACGAACCGGATATTGCGTGGCATTGCATGCGTGACGGCCCGGCCGAGGCGGTGCTTCTTTTGTCGCAGATCGCTGCGACGCTCGGAAAGATCGGCCGGGACCTGCTGATGCTTTCCAGCACGGAAGTCGGTGAAGTGGCTTTTGCCGCCGGCAGGGGCGCCAGCAGCACCATGCCGCAGAAAAACAATCCGGTCGCGGCGTCGTCCGTCGTCGCTCTTTCGAGAATGCTGTTCCACACGGCCCCGATGATGCTGGACGCGGCGCAGGTGGAGAACGAAAGATCGCTGGACGCCTGGTATATCGAGCTGCATGCAGTGCCGCTGTGCTTCTCCCTGACGGGAGCCCTTCTGGCGCAGGCCACGACCATGCTGGACGAGCTGGTGGTGGACTCCGCCAGGATGGCGCGCAACGTTGCCCTCACAGACGGGGCGATCGTCACCGAGACCGTGCAGATGGCGCTGGCCAGGCGCATCGGCCTGAACCGCGCGCATGAACTGGTTACCCGAGCCTGCCAGAAGTCCAGGGTGGAGGGCGTATCGATAGCGGCTGCCCTGGTGGGCTTGCAGTGCGGGCTGGACGAAGCCGCAGTGAATGCGCTGCTCGACGTGAACGAACACCTGTCTTTTGGTGCGCGCGAGGTGGACGCATCGCGCAGGCCGCCGCCAGCCGCCGAAGGCCCGGCAACGCAATCCGCATCCGTTTAACCAACCCGAGGGGGATTTATGACCAGAGCCATCTGCATTGCCTTCATGTTCACCTTCTGCGCTGCGTCTGTGTGCGCTCAGGATGCCTATCCCACCAAACCGGTCACCCTCATCGTGCCCTTTGCTGCCGGGGGGCCCATGGACAAACTGGCCAGGGAGCTTGCTGTGCCCATGCAGGCCCAGCTGCGCCAGCCGGTCGTTGTCCAGAATCTGTCCGGCGCCGGCGGCAACCTCGGCACGGTCATCGCCATGCGGGCTCCAGCCGATGGCCACACGCTGCTGATGGGGCACATCGGCATGGCGACTTCGCCGGCGCTGTACCGGAACCTGGGCTTCAAGCCGGATGTGGATTTCGCGCCGCTGGGGGTGGTGGTCGATACGCCGCTGGTGCTGGTTGCGCGGCCGCAGGTGCCTGCGGACTCCTTGGTGAGCCTCATCCGCTGGATGGCCCGGCAGCCGCAGGTGAGGCTCGCGCACGCCGGTATTGGCTCGTCATCGCACCTGTGCGGCTTGCTGCTCCAGTCTTCATTGAAAGTCAGCATTACGACTGTGCCCTACCGCGGCAGCGCGCCTGCAGTGGCAGACCTGCTTGGCGGGCATGTGGACATGATCTGTGACCCCACCCCTACGACGGTCGGCCACATCCAGGCCGGCAAGCTCAAGGCAATTGCCGTGACCTCCGCCAAACCCCTGACCGGCACGTCGCTCGCTGCAGTTCCGACCATGGCGCGGTTCGGCATTTCGGGTGTCGAGCTGAGCATCTGGTTTGCCCTTTACGCGCCCAAGGACACGCCGCCGCACATCCAGCAGCGGCTCAATGATGTGCTGCGGGTGGCCATGAAAACACCTGCCTTCAGGCAGGCGCAAATTGCCTCAGGCATACAGGTCGTGGAGGATGACCGTGCCACGCTGGCCGGGCACCGCAGCTTTCTGGGCAACGAAATTGCCCGGTGGGGGCCCATCATCAAGGCGGCCGGTGTTTATGCCGACTAGCTGTGCGTGCTGTCCCATGCATGCGGCGTCGCCGCCGGGATTAAGCCAGCCTCTCGGTAATGGATAGTTAACTATTGTTTTTGTATGAAAAGCTAGTTTAGTATTGATATTTATTGCTTGACTAGATAAAATACTATCGTTTTAACAAGAAACGATATTTCTCTATCTATGAAGACATTGTCTGAAGTTGCTGCCAGCCTGGAAGGCCAGCGCCAGCGCCTGGGGCTGGATTACCAGGCCGTTGCCGAAAGCACGGGGCTGACGCCTTTGTCGGTGCGCAGCGTTTTGCAGGGCAAGACGGCGCCACGCGTGACCACGCTGATGGCCATTGCCGACCAGCTCGGGCTGGAGGTGTTGCTGTTGCCCAAGGTGGTGGCTGCAGGGCTGCAGGCGCAAGCCGCCGAAGGGCCGGCGCCGGCCTTGTCGCGGGTGGACCGCATCGTGGCCGAAACTTCCCAGCTCGCTGCGGCAAACACCAAGAACGTCAGGCCCTGATCCATGAACGTTCTGGCGCTCGATATTTATATCGGCACCTTGCGTGCCGGCCTGCTGTTCCAGTACGGCACGGGCAGTAGCGCGCTCACACGTTTCATTCCAGACGAGGGTTTTTGGTCCAACCCGGATTCGCCGGTGTTCTCCTGGGCCGCCACCGACGACGATCCGCAGCGCCGGGAGATTTTCTGGCGCAGTTATGTGAACACGCCATTCTTCAATGCCGAAGGCGGGCGCCTGCCGGCCTTCTTCCAGAACCTGCTGCCCGAAGGGCCGCTGCGCCGCCACCTGGAGCAGTTGCGCGGTTGCGGGCCGAACGACCATTTCGACATGCTGGCCGCCTGTGGCACAGACCTGCCGGGCAATGTGTATGCCTATCCCGCGCACCTGGATGCCGACGCGCTGGCAGGCGTGGTGACGCAGCACAACGATGCGCTCGAAATGTCCGTCACGGCCGACCCCTTGCCCGACGCGACATCGCTGTCGGGCGTGCAGCCCAAGCTGGCGCTGGTGCAGCAGCCAGGCCGCTACGTGGCGCGCACCCGCGATGCGCAAGGCACCCACATCATCGCCAAGCTGCCCACAGCAGAATTTGCCCTGTTGCCCGAAGTGGAAGAGCTTTCCCTGCGGCTGGCGCGGGCAGCGGGGGTGAACGTCTGTGAGACCTGGCTGGCGCCCATGGACGAGATCGTCGCCGAGCAACCCTTTGTGCTTGGCGAAAGCCGGCATTTCCTCGCCGTCAAGCGCTTTGACCGCGGGCCTGAGGGCCACATTCATTGCGAAGACTTTGCGCAGATCCTGCGCATCCAGCCAGAAGAAAAATACACGCATCCCGCTGCAACCTACGCCGCCATGGCCCGGACTTTGCGTGAAGGCATGAGCCTGGAGGCGCCCCTGGGAGAGGGCGCTGCAGAAGAATTGATCCGCCGCGTGATGGTCAATGAAATGCTCGGCAACTATGACGCCCATGTCAAAAACTTTGGTGTGGTCTACCGTGACGGCCGCACGCCCGAGCTGTCTCCGGCCTACGACGTGGTGGCGTACGCGGCGTACCTGGGCGGCAGGGGCCACGCGCTGCGCTTTGCGCCCGGTGGTGAAAAGCAGGCCAGGCTGACCGCCAAAACGCTGCGCAGCTTTTGCAACGCCACGGGCATGTTTGAAACACGCGTGCGCGGCGTGCTCAATGAAGCAGTGGGAAAAGCGTGTGAGTCATGGCCGCAGATGATTGCCGCCAGTTCGTTGCTTGAACGGCAAAAGCAGAACCTGCTCAAGCACTTTGACGCCTGCGAAGCGGTGGTCAGCTGGCGCGCCCGGCGCGCGGCGGGCGCCAGGCGCAGGGGGCAAGCCTTTTAGAGGATGTTCCCGGCCGGATCCGTCGGCTCGCGGCTTATTGAAAGCCGGTCGCAGGACAGATACGGTTAACCACAATGCCCGTATTTTTTGCGGGAAGGGCTGGTAATTCAATACCATCGGGCCCGAAATGCTACCGATTTTATAGCTGCCTTACGGCTGAAAGCGAGGGCCGGGTACCAGCTTGCTAAGCTGATGACACCGCCTACCGCCTAATATTCGGATGAACCCTGGGTAAACATCCTGGCCTTTCCCGCAGGGTCGTCCGTATGATGGCCCGATATATGCGCGTCATGTTTAGTTACCAAGTCGGGTGACCGCAGCCAAGCTGCCGCGATGTCAAATGCCACTACTTTGGAGCCAAACATGCGCTATCTGTCCCGTATTTCCCTTTCGCTGGCACTGGCCGCCGCATGCCTGGCACCGGCCGTCCGGGCACAAAGCTGCGACGGAGGGGCTTACATGAACCCCCAACTCTTCCGTGGTGAAGCAGCCTATCAAAGTGCCGTGGCCGAACAGGAAATGCATGCCTTCATCGGCCGTGCCGGCTTGCCGCAGACGCCCTTGTATGCCATCAAGAAAGTGGACGACATCACCGCATCGGGGCGGACACCTTATTGCTGGGTCTACACCAATCAGGTCATTGGCCTGATGAGCGGTTACAAGCTCGTGGTGTTCAACAATGAAGTGGTCCAGCCCGCGGTGCTGGCCATCACCGCTGCCGGCAAGGCCGCGACCGACGCGGGCGCCGTGGCGCTGAAAACCCTGCCACCGGCAGAGCAGAAAGCCGTGCTGGACCAGCTCCAGCGTTCCAAATGCTTTGGCACGGCGGCCGGCGTGGAGGCTGCCATCGCGAAAGCCGAGGGCCTGTGCGGCAACGTGGAGGATGTCGCGCCGCAAGCCACCGTCGGCCAGCAGGGCTTGATTGCCAAGGCCACCTACGCATGGGAGGAGCAGTCCTGGGCAGGCGTCGTCACCCGCGAGTCCGCCGCACTGGGCATCAGCCTCAAGGGACTTGCCGGGCGCTCCGAAAAGGTGCACCAGGCACGCCTCGTGGTGGTTCCGACCAAGGCCACCAGCGTCGGCTTTGGCCTGTATCTGCACGCCAGCGTGCCGGATGCCGTCGTCAAGAAGGCCGTTGCCGCCTTCCAGGGCCTGACAGCACCATCCAAGCCGCTCTCCGTCGCGCTGGACCTGGGTCCGCAATTCTCCTTTGTGGTGCCAACAGCGGACCAGTTGGAGAAGATGCGCGCGGCGATCGGACTGGGCAAGTAGGACCTAGCTGAGAAACTGGCGCGGCAATGCCGTGCCCGCGTCAGTGCCTGGTTTTGAATGCGATTGCTCCAACCAGGCTTGCAGGTCCTCCGACCCGCCGATTTTTCTGCCGCCCACAAACACCTGGGGTGCAGTGCCGGCACCTGCCACCGCTTGCAGTGTGCTGGTGGTGATGCCCTGGCCCAGGGTGATCTCCTCATAGCTAAGGCCTGCTTCGTCCAGCATGGCCCGGGCTTTCGCGCAAAACGGGCAGCCCGGCTTGCTGAAGAGGGTGACGGGCTCGGGCGCCACCGCGTTCGGGGCGACGTACCTGAGCATGGTGTCGGCGTCCGACACCTCAAAGGGGTCGCCGTCCTTTTCAGGCTCAATGAACATCTTCTCGACCACGCCGTCCCGCACCAGCATGGAATAACGCCAGGAGCGCTTGCCGAAGCCGAGATCGCTCTTGTCGACCAGCATGCCCATACCCCGGGAGAAGTCGCCATTGCCGTCCGGGATCAGGGTGATGTTGCCGGCCTCCTGCGCCTTGCCCCATTCGTTCATCACAAAGGCGTCGTTGACCGAGAAGCAGACCACGTCGTCAATGCCGTTGGCCTTGAAGGTGTTGGCCAGCGCATTAAAGCGCGGCAAGTGGGTGGAAGAGCAGGTGGGCGTGTAGGCACCGGGCAGGGAAAAAGCCACGACGGTTTTTCCGGCAAACAGGTCGGTGCTTTTCACGTCAACCCACTGGTCGTTCCGGCGAGTTTTGAAGGTGACGTCCGGGACGCGCTGTCCCTCGTTATTGGGGAGCATGGGTAATCCTTTGTGGAAATAATTCGGTGCAGTGCCGCGATGGCGGTCGCAGGAAAAAAGGCAACGCGGAAGGCAACGCGGCACTGCCTTGGAGTTCATTGTGGGGACGACCGCACGCCGCGAGCTGTCGGACAGCGACGACATTGCTGTAGGGCAATCCCACCTGCGGGCCGCGCCCGCGCCGTCAGGCCCAGCCGGTCCCGGCCCACATCGGGCGCCGTGCGCCGCACGCCAGAATCCCACCACAGTCTGCCGTGTCCAGGCGGCAAAGGGAGCTTTGAATGCCCGAAGGGCCGTCCATCCAGATCCTCAGGGAGGAGGCCACCGCATTTGCCGGCCGGGTAGTGCTGCGTGCCAGTGGCAACAGCAACATCGACATGGGGCGCCTGACAGGCCAGCGTATCGTGGCGGTACGCAGCTGGGGCAAGCATTTTCTCCTCGAGTTCAAGGGTTTTTCCGTGCGCATCCATTTGCTGATGTTTGGCACCTACCGGATCAATGAAGGCAAGGACGGCGCTGTCCCGCGGCTCAGCCTGGGGTTTGCCGGCGGGGAAGAGTTGAACTTCTACACCTGCTCGGTACGTTTTGTGGAAGGACCGCTGGACGCCTCCTACGACTGGAGCGCCGACGTGCTGTCTGACGCCTGGGACCCGGCAGCAGCCCGCAAGAAGCTGCGGGCCATGCCGGACAACCTCGTCTGTGATGCATTGCTGGACCAGACGGTTTTTGCCGGTGTCGGCAACATCATCAAGAACGAGGTGCTATTCCGCATCCGCGTGCACCCGCTGTCGACCGTGGGCGCCTTGCCCGCGCCCAAACTGCGGGCACTGGTTGAGCAGGCGCGGCAGTACAGCTTTGACTTTCTGGCGTGGAAGAGGGCATTCGTGCTCAAGCAGCACTGGCTGGCCCACACCAAAAAGACCTGCCCGCGCTGCGCCATTCCTTTCGTCAAGGCTCACCTCGGTAAAACCAATCGCCGCAGTTTCTTCTGCGAAAACTGCCAGTTGCGCTACGGCGAACTGTTCAAGCTGCGCTAGCGGCGCGGTGTCTGGGGCCCTTTTCTGGCGAAGGCATGGGCATGGCATGAGAAAATGCGGCCCATCTCAACCTGCAGCTGGAGACGCTCCGCATGAATTTCGCCCCCGACCTTGCGACCGTCACCCATGGCATCCAGCTGGCGGTGGCGCCAGTGTTTTTGCTGACCGCTGTTTCAGGCATGATCGCCGCCGTCGCCGGGCGGCTGGCCCGCATCATTGACCGCGCGCGTTTCCTGGAGAACCGGCTGGAGACCGGCGGCGTGGAAGAGGCCCGTGCGCACCGCATGTATGCCGAACTGCGCGAGTTGCGCCAGCGCGGCTGGCTGGTCAACATCTGCATCGCCTTTCTGACCTTTTGCGCCATGCTGATCGGCACCACCATCATCCTGCTGTTTTTGGGTGAGACGAGTGAGTTGCCGACCCTGCGCATTGCCACTGTCTGTTTTTTGTCGGGCGTGGTGTGCTTTCTTTTCGCGCTGGTCTGTTTCCTGGCTGAAACGCTGCTGGCCACACGCCTGCTCAAGTTTGCCGAACCGAAAAAGTAGCGCGATGGTTTGAGGTTTGATTGTTTTGCAGGTCTTAAGTGCCTGCAGGCCAATTGGAACGGGCGCGGGCAGCTATAAAAAATATAGCTATCATTTTTTTCTCCTGTCGTAATTGTGACCGGCAGGAAACGCCAGACCTCCTGAGACGTGACAACGTATGACTGTGAAACAGCTTGTTTCCTTACACCCCCATGCTGTGTTTCAACGCCAGAATTGTGCAGCTCTGCGTGTGCCGGCATGCCCGTATGGGCGTGCCCGCAGAGTGCAACGGGGCAGGTGAATGCCCTGTCAACGGCAACCGCAGGCCGCCGTTGAAAAAGGGACGCTGTGCACTTGTTGCCTGTGTCCGGCGAGCCCTGTACTGAAAACCACTGGAGAACCACGATGACAACAACACACACACCGACAACAGGTTTGCGCCTGACCAGCCGCAGCCTGGCACTTTTGATGGCAGGTGCACTGATGTGCTCCACAAGCTTTGCCGAGAAACCCGAATGGGCCGGCGGCGGCAAGAACAAGGACAAGGGCGGCAAGCACAGCCAGGTGGAGCAGTCGGACCAGGACGACCACGGCGGCAAAAAAGACAAGAAATCCAAAGGCAAGAAACACGAAGACGTCAGGGTCGGCGGCTATTTTGTTCCCGAGCAGCGTGTGGTGCTTCAGGACTACTACGGCAAACAGTTCAAGTCCGGCCATTGCCCTCCGGGCCTTGCCAAGAAAAACAACGGCTGCATGCCCCCGGGCCAGGCCAAAAAATACGCCATCGGGCAACCGCTGCCTGCGGGCGTGGTGTATTACCCGGTGCCTGCATCGGTGGTGGTGCGTCTGGGCCCTCCGCCCTCAGGCCACAAGTATGTGCGTGTCGCCACCGACATCCTGCTGATTGCGCTGGGTACCAGCATGGTGGTGGATGCCGTGCAGGATCTGGGCTCGCTCTAAGCCCTAAAAAGTCCTGAAGCCCTAAGGCTTTCCGGGTTTGCGGCGTTTGAGCTGCTGCAGCCCGGGTTGCCACGCTTTCATGCGTTCCATGACCAGGTCGTGCAGTGCCTGTGCTGCCACCGAAAGGCTGCCTTCCTGCCGGCGCACGGCATAAATTTTTCGTGACAGGCCAGGCGTGGCCAGCGGCCGCGTCAGCAGGTTTTTTCGCTCAAAGTGAAAGAGCGTGAGCGCCGGCACCACGCTGATGCCGATGCCTGCCTCGACCATGCCGGTTACTGTTGCCAGCTGGTCCACTTCCAGCACCGTATGGGTCTGCAACGGGCGCAGCGCAGCGTCCAGCGCCTGCCGCACGCTGCTGTTGCGCGACATGTGGATAAACGGGAAGGCTGCCAGTTTCTTCAGCGTCAATACTTTTTCTGTGGCCAGGGGATGGTCCGTGCGGCAGACCAGGTGAAAACGGTCGGTGCACAGGAGCTGCGTGGTCAGGCCCGCATGCGTGGCGCCTGTTGAGGCAAGCGCGAAGTCGGCCTTGCCGTTGCGTACCAGTTCGATGCAGGCGTCAGACAGCAGGTCGCTGAGGTTGAGGTCAATACCGGGCCAAGCCTGCCCGAACTCCGCAAAGATGGAAGGCAACCAGCCCGCCGCAAGCGAGGGCAGGGCCGCCACATGCACGCGTCCCTTGCGGCGCTCGACGTGGTCGCTCAGTTCACCCACCGCGGCGCTGAAGTCACCCAGCAGCTGCCGAGCCGGCGCTTCAAACAATCTACCTTCCGCTGTCAGCTGTACGCTGCGCGTGTCGCGGTCAAACAGCCGGGTGTTCAGCTCTGCTTCCAGTGTCTGGATCAGCGCGCTGAACGCAGGCTGCGACAGGTGGCAGGCGGCAGCGGCCCGGGTAAAGCTGCTCAGCTCGGCCAGCGCCAGGAATGCCCGCAGCTGGCGCGTCGACAGGTTGGGGCTGCGTGCAGGCAGGCGGGCCGTATTTTTCGGGCTGGTGATGGGCGCGGCCATTAATCTGCTTTTCAAGTCAATCAATAGGAATTTTGCATTTTACAAATAAAAGGCTGGGGCTTAAATTCGTGGCATTCAACGCTTGGCCATGATGACCTCTACCACCGCTGTCGCTGCCGCCCCTATTGCCACACCGCCCGCCAACCTGCTGATCGGTTGCGCGGCCGGCTTTTCGGGTGACCGTGTGGATGCGGCCGGCCCGGTGGTGGACACCCTGATCGCGCGGGGCGGGCCGGCTTTTTTGATTTTCGAGACGCTGGCTGAACGCACGCTGGCACTGGCGCAACTGCGCCGCCGCGCCGACCCCGGCGCTGGCTTTGAGCCGTTGCTGGACGACATGCTGCGTCCCGTACTGGCGCGCTGCCTGCAGCACCACATTCGCATCGTCAGCAACTTCGGTGCGGCCAACCCGATCGGCGCGGCGCGGCATATCCAGGCCATGGCCCGGGAGCTGGGTTTGGCTGCACCGCGTATTGCGGTGGTCGAAGGTGACGACCTCTCGGAAGAACGGCATCGCGAGCTGCTGCGCGCCCAACTGGGCAGCGCGATGGACGGCATCCGCATGGTCAGCGCCAATGCCTACATCGGTGCTGAAGCGATTGCCGCTGCGCTGGACACCGGCGCGCAAATTGTGGTGGCGGGCCGTGTGGCCGATCCATCGCTCGCCGTCGGGCCTGCGATGTCGCACTTTGGCTGGCGTGCCGATGATTGGGACCGGCTGGCGCGCGCCACCATGGCCGGCCATTTGCTGGAATGCGGGGCGCAGGTTTGCGGCGGCTATTTTGCAGACCCCGGCTACAAGGACGTTCCCGACCTGCACGCCATCGGCTACCCGATTGCCGAAATCACTGCTGACGGCAACTGCATCATCGGCAAGGCCGCCAACACCGGCGGGTTGGTGAACCTTGCCAGCGTCAAGGAGCAGTTGTTGTATGAAGTGCATGATCCCGCCGCCTACCTCACACCCGATGTGGTGGCCGACATCAGCGCAGCGCAGATTGAACAGCTTGGCCCCAACCGCGTGGCGCTGAGCGGCGTGCGCGGCCGTGCCCGGCCACCCAGCCTGAAGGTCAACCTTTGCCATGAGGGCGGCTGGCTGGCCGAAGGTGAAATCTCGTACGCCGGCCCGCGCGCCGAGGCCCGCGCCCGCCTGGCTGCCGATGTGCTGCGCCGGCGCTTGCCAGCCCTGGCGCTGCGGGTAGACCTGATCGGCGCGCTCAGCGTCATGGGTGACGACGCCGGCAGCTTGCTGGCCGCAACACCGGCCGGAGACGCGCGCGATGTACGCCTGCGCGTGGCTGCCACACACACTGACCGCCTTGAGGCCGAGCGGCTGACGCGGGAAGTCACCGCCCTGTACTGCTGCGGCCCGGCCGGCGGCGGCGGCGTGCGCACGGCACTGACACCAAGGCTCAACACCTTGCCCTGCCTGGTGCCCCGAGACGCTGTGAAGGTGTCATTCAGGATGCTCGATACCGCAGGAGAGGTCGCATGAGCCAGGCCATGATCACGGTCCCGCTGTACCGCGCCGCGCACGGTCGAACGGGTGACAAGGGCAACCGGTCCAACATCAGCGTGATTGCCTGGCACGCTGAGCTTTATCCCGTTCTTTTGCAGCAGCTGAGCGAAGCCAAAGTGGCGCACCACTTTGCCCACCGCAAGCCCAGCCGTGTGCAGCGGTTTGAGCTGCCTTTGCTGGGCGCGCTGAACTTTGTGCTCGACGACGTGCTCGACGGCGGCGTGAATGACGCGCTCAACCTCGACACGCACGGCAAGTCGCTTTCATTCTGGCTGCTGGATTTACCTATCGAAGTGCCCGCAGCGCTGGCGAGCCTGCTCGCCGGGGGAGACCACGCTTTTTAACGGAACCGATTCACCAGGACACCAAGACGAGATCAACAACGTCAGATACGCCTCATCACAACATCAGGAGACAACATGAAAACCGCCACTCAAAAATCCGTCCACAGCCGCATCCGCCCCGCCATGCTCGGCATTGCCGCGCTGTGGGCCATCGCGCCCCTCGCCGTGCCCAAGGCGGCTCAGGCGCAGGGCTTTCCTGAAAAGCCGATCACCTTTGTCGTGCCGTTTGCGGCCGGCAGCGCAACCGACCAGCTGGCGCGCGCCATCGGCCAGGCCGTGACCAATGACAGCAAAGTCAGCGTGGTGGTGGACAACAAGCCCGGCGCCAACAGCTTCATCGGCGCCCAGGCAGCCGCCAAGGCAAAGCCCGACGGCTACACCGTGTTTATCACCACCAACACCACGCAGTCGGCCAATGAGCACCTGTTCAAAAAGCTGCCTTACGACCCGGTCAAGGACTTCGCACCGCTGACCGCGCTGGGCCGCGGCGGCCAGATCATGGTGGTCAACCCGGCGCTGCCGGTCAACAGCGTGGCGGAGTTCATTGCGCTGGCCAAATCGAAACCCGGCAAGCTGTCTTTCGGCAGCGGCAGCTCGTCCAGCCGCGTGGCGGGCGAGCAGTTCAAGCAGATGACGGGCACCTACATCCTGAACATTCCGTACAAAAGCAACCCCCCCGCGGTGACGGACCTGCTGGGTGGCCAGATCGACATGATGATCACCGACATGGCGACCGGCCTGCCGCAGGTCAAGGGCGGCAAGCTCAAGGCGCTGGGTGTTTCCACCCGGCAACGTTCACCGCTGGCGCCCGAGGTGCCGACCATCGCAGAAGCCGGCGTCAAGGGTTATGAAATGACCTACTGGTTTGCTGCCTATGCGCCGGCCGGCACGCCCGCCGATGTGGTGGCCAAGCTCAGCGACATGCTGGTCAAGGCAGCCCGCAGCCCTTCGGCTGCACCGTTTTACCAGGCCAGCGGCACCGAAATTTTCACCAGCAACCCGGAAGACTTGCGCAAGTTTCAGGCGGCGGAAACGCTGAAATGGGGAAAGATCATCAAGGCCGCGGGAATCGAGCCTGAATAACACCTTTTGGGGGCTGGATTTGAATTAAATGCGCCTCCGGCCCTTTGTGGGCGGGCGCAAGCAGCTATCAAAAGAGTAGCTGATCAGGCTGGCCGGCTTGGCGGCAGGCGAGGCCAGGCCGATCATGTGACGAGAGGAAAGTGCGATGGTGGCGGCTCTTCTGGCGTCATCCGCTGAATCTAAACAATGTTTAATTTTTAGAACAAGCGTTAATTTTCACCGGAAATCGCACGCTGGATAAACGGCTTTCACGCCTATATTCTGGCGATGCAAACCCGAATAGATCGCCAGCAGGTCCAAAACGATTTACGCCGAACCCTGATGCTGGACGCCGCCCGATCCGTCTTCGAACGCCTGGGCATTGACGGCGCCAGCATCCGCGAGATTGCCAAGGAGGCGGGCTACACCGCCGGGGCCATCTATTCCTATTTTGAAAACAAGGAAGCCATTTACGGCGCCTTGCTGGCCGAATGCCTGGAGCGCCTCCATGGCGTGGTGGCGTCTGCGGGTGAGGCGCAGGGCGGCCCGGCTGAGGTGCTGGAAGCCAAGGCCAGCGCCTGGTTTGGTTTTTTTGCGGCCAACCCGCGCGACCTGGACCTGGGTTTTTACCTCATGCAGGGCATGCGCCCGCGCGGGCTCGGCACTGAGCTGAACCAGCGGCTCAATGACCGTCTTCATGACGCCTTGCGGCCCTGCGAAGCCGCCTTGCGGGCCATGGGTTTGAACGCCGAAGACGCATTGCGCGAAAATACGGCTTTGTTCGCGCATGGCATGGGCTTGCTGCTTCTCCAACATACCGGTCGCATCCGCATGTTCGGGCAGGACGCCACGCTGCTGTTCGACGCTTATGTGATCGGCCTGGTGGAGCGCCTGCAGCGCAGCCCGGCCTGATCTTCTTTCCAGAACGCCTCCAGAATTTCCCCAGGACCCCCGATGCTGCTTGACGCCGACGACTCCCAACTTGTACTGGTCGACTACCAGACCCTTTTGATGCCCGCCATTTTTGAAGGCAACCTCGTCATGGCCAATGCCGTCAAGCTGGCCCGCATGGCCAAATTGCTGGATGTACCGGTGTGGGGCACCGAAGAAAACCCCGAAAGCCTGGGCGCCACCGTGCCCGAATTACAGGCCGCCATTGAAGCCGCTGGCGGCAAGACCATGGACAAGATGTTCTTCAGCGCCGTGGCCGATGGCCTGGGCGACCTGCTGCGCCCACCGGTGCGCAAGGCACCCACAGGCGGAAATGCCCGCAGCCTGCCCAAGCACCTGCAAAAACCGGCGCCCGAGCCGGAAGAGGGCAGAAGCACCATCGTCATCGCCGGCTGCGAAGCCCACGTCTGCCTGATGCAGACCGCGCTGGACTTGCTGGAAGAAGAGTTCGAGGTCTGGGTGGTCACCGACGCCTGCAGCTCACGCACCGAGCGCAACCGCGATGCAGCGTTTGACCGCCTCGCCGGCAACGGCGCCGAACTGGTGACGACCGAGATGGTGGCCTTTGAGTGGCTGCGCACGGCGGAGCATGAAGTGTTCAGGGATGTGCTGGGGTTGGTTAAATAGAAGACGCAATAGAAGACGCTTGTGGCCGCAGCTTGCGGTCTCTCAAAACTAAAAAATGGGAGGGGCATGTGAAAAAGCTTTATCTAGTGGTCGCGCTTGCCCTATCCGCTGCTGCATGTCTTGGCGCTCCAGATAGCGCACGAGCGCATGAGAACGACAAGGTCGTCACCGTGCAGGGAAGTCCCACGGTCTACCTGGCCCTGGCCGACGGACCAATCTATCCTTTCGTGAATCCGGAAACACTCCTCGGCTGCGGCTTCAAGTGGACCGATGTGGTGACGGTGCAACAGGAGTGGCTCGACTATGCGTTCAGGATCCGCATGTACCCCCTTTCGGATGTGCCGACCTGCGAGATGGTCCGCGGACTGCGTCCCGTTCAGAAGGCGCCGGCCGATCGCGCGCCGGTAATGGTTGATGGCAGACCGGAGGTGTACTACGTGCTTCCGGACGGGACGAAGCACCTGATTGCCAACGCCAATGCTTTCCTCGGATGTGGGTTCCGCTGGAGCGACGTCCAGAAGATCTCGCCCAAGGAGTTGGAGGCGATGAATAACGGTATCGCGCTGCCGGACGCGACCGCGTGCCGAACGGCGCGTCGCTTGAGCTTCGCGGTAGTGACACGCGAAGGCGAAGGGGCTCCACAGGGTGTGGGAGAGTTGCTCGACAATATAGTCTCAATCCCTGGCCAGGAGGAGATTGTGTACTTCGTGACGGGCTGGGGTATCCGGTACAAGTTCTCGAATCCAGAGGCCTTTCTCGGCTGCGGTTTCCTGTCTGGCAACGTAAAGAAAGTCAGCCCGTTGCCGCTCTTCTACCTGGTCGCAGGCCCTTCACTCACCAGCGCCGCCGACTGCAAGGTGCTGCGAAACTGAGCCGATCCGAATCAAGTGAGAAAGATGGAAACCACTGCCCATCAAATGAATTGCAAGCTGCATCCCGGATGATCATGATCTCTTTGTCAAGGCAGACCTGGCCGGTAGCTCGGCTTAACGATTCATTTATGCCGAAGTCGCTTCATGGTGCGCCTGCGTTCAGGCTTTAGACCTCCAATGAGAAATTACGTACTGCCGGTAGCCGCTCGGCTCCTGGCGTTTATCGCGCCGTTATTCTTTGTGTACCTGTATGCGCGAAGTGCGTTCGAGTACGCGCGCACACAAGAACACCACGGAGATACTGGCCTGGGAATCGCCATTCTTCTGGGCTTCATGACCTTCGTGATGCTCGGCGCGTTCCTGATTGATCTCATCATCCAGATCCGAAAGAGAAGGCCTTCCGCCTATTTGACGGACGGTTTCATCTTGCTGATGCTGCTCATGCCGTTTGGCTGGTTTGCGTGCAATTGGTTCGGGCTTCATAACAGTCTTGCTTGCAGGATTCCCGTGGTATTTTTCAGCCAGGTTCTAAGCTGGCTTTATCAATGAGGCTTTTTGACCGCCTGGCTGGCGTTCGAATTTTGTCCAGTTGCAATCCATACCGGTACCCCATGAAATACCTGTTTCGCATTTTCTGCATCTTCTTCCTTTTCCCTCTGTCGATGGCGCTGACAGCTTGTGTCACCGGCCCGGATGAAATTGTGCGGCCTGCCAGCCAGGCCGATTCGCCAAGGCTTGCGTATCCAGCACGTGCCAGTCGTCTTATGGAGGAGGGCGTTGTCAGATTGCGAGTGGAAGTTTTGGCGAATGGCAACGCCGGCGAGGTGCGGCTCCGTCAAAGCTCGGGTTTTGCCACGCTGGATGCTGCCGCAATCGAAGGTGTGAAAAAGTTCAGGTTCAACCCGGYCAGAACAAAGTCGGGCCGTGCCGTGGACTCCTGGGTGGATCTGCCGATCAAGTACGTTCTTGAGTAGCTGGCTGGCGTGGCATACGATTTTCCCGCTAAAGATCGTCAACCCCCGTGGTACCCATGTCGCGCGGATGCTTCAAGTCATGCCAGTGGATAAAAAACGTAACCGCTACACGCAAAATTTCTTGGTGCAGAGGCTATAGTGCGGATATCAAAACCGCTCCCTCAGCTGATCAGGCAGACGGATCAACTGCAGTGAAAGCAGGGCTTTATGGGATTCTTTGTACAGGCACAAAAATCCAGCGTATTTGCTGTAATGCCAAAACAAGAGGATTTGGGAGGATTCGATGTCCAAGTTAAACCATAGCAGTCAAGTTGGACCGCAGCTTTTGCGGTCTGAATTGCGTTAGGCAGCTCATGGCACTGCTTCTAAAAGTCGTCGTTGTGCTGTTTGGCCTCGCATCCATCGCCGCTGGCGTGAAGAGTGTCCTGCGCCGGGAAGCCAAATTCACGTGGAATGAAGATAGCAATGAGCAGCGTATCGTTGAAGGGCTTCCAGCGATCCTTATCGGCCTGGGCGAGATCGCCTTAGGCCTTTACATCATCTTCGCTCTACGCTTTCCCATTGCAAACTGAGTTGTTTGCATCGGACTGCTGGCCATCGCCAATGTCGTCTGACCCGTCATTCCAACGGACGTCGTGCAGTGCCGCTTATGTGAGATGTCAAGTGCCTCCAAAATAGACATAGCATGCAAGACTCAACCGACCGCGCCTTCCTGTCGAAGATTGAATCTCCGTATCAGGCGGAAGCGATGATCCGCGACGCCTCCAAAGCACTTTACGTCATCGCGGCGGTGGATATTCTCTCTGCGGTTTTTGTTGGCGCGTATGCAATGTTGATCGTAGGTGTGCTCAACGCACTTTGCGCCTATCTCGTAGGTCGTCGCAGGAGCAGGGCAGCAGCGCTTTTTTCTTTGGCACTCGCATTGGGAGTAGTTGGCTTGGCTATAGGCAACCATGTTCTCAATAGTGGAACGACGCTGTTTTGCCTTCTTTCAATCTGGGCGGGCGCAAGATCATATGAGGCAATTTCAAAGCTTCGGCGAGGATTTCCTGGGCCTCTTGACGATGGTGCCTAACTCTTCCTTCAAGCGGACTGGCCTGCGGCCACTCGCTTAAGTCAAACGTCAGGCGCCTCCAGCATCAACCCCGTTTGCACTTAACAACCATGACAGCTTTGGACACCGGCCCTTTTTTTCACGGCACAAAAGCCGAATTGCAGACAGGCGAGCTGCTGACACCAGGCTTTAAATCGAATTACGATGAAAGCGTTGTGATGAACCACATCTATTTCACAGCCCTTCCCAAAGGCGCCGGGCTTGCAGCAGAAATAGCCAAAGGCAGCGGCAGGCCGCGGGTCTATATCGTTGAACCGACGGGGGAATATGAGAACGATCCCAACGTCACAGACAAGAAGTTCCCGGGCAACCCGACGCGGTCCTATCGAAGCAAGCTGCCTGTCAAGGTTGTTGGCGAACTCGAAAGCTGGGAACCCTATGACTCACAGTTCATTCAACAACTGAGAGATCGCATAGAGAATGGCATGGGAAAAATCATCAATTGATGTGAGACTTCCCTGTGAAAAGAGTATCTGAGGTTTCGCCGCAAAAGTGGTAGCCTGATTATTTTTACGTGAGGCCGCACGGTCATTTGCTTTGCCATGTCATCAACCATAACTCTCTATGGCTTGCCGCGCAGCGTGTATACGCGGATCGCCCGTCTCACGCTCGAAGAGAAAGCCGTGCCTTATCGAATCGAAGAGGTCGACATCTTCGGTCCAGGTGGCGTGCCTGCGGCCCACACCAGGCGCCATCCGTTTGGACGGATCCCCGTGCTATGTCACGGAGATCTGTCGATTTACGAGACGGCGGCAATCTGCCGTTACGTAGATGAGGCATTCCCCGGCCCATCGCTGCAACCGCCAACGCCGAGTGAGCGGGCGCGTATGGCGCAAGTGATCGGGATGCTTGACTCCTACGCCTATCGGCCGATGGTGTGGGGAGTCTTTGTCCAAAGGGTTCGCCTGCCCATGACAGGCGGCTCCACCGATGAATCTCTGGTTGCCAAATCATTGAAAGAGTCCCGCATCGCCCTTGAAGCGCTTGCGGCTCTTGTCGGAGATTCACCGTTCCTTGCCGGCAACACCCTCTCTCTCGCAGATCTGCACGCCTATCCGATGCTTCGCTACTTCTCCCTTGCCCCTGAGGGACAAACAGCCATTGGCGAACATCGTGCTGTGGCGGAGTGGCTCGCGAGGCTTGGCACCCGCGCAAGTGTGCAACGTACCGTGACTCAATATGAGCCGCATGCTTTCGGCAACAGTGCGGCCTAATCCTTCCATCGAGGGGGAAGTTTTCCGGCAAGCTTCGCTTGCCTCCAGCCGCCCTCATGCCAAATGCCTAGCGCCGTAGTAGTCCGGGAGACCTTGGACCAAACCTATGACCAGGATAAAAAAACCTGAAGATGCGCCCGGTGCATTTCAAGTCGCCTGGAATGGCCACGACATGACGGCTCTCGGTGAACTGTTCGATCAGGACGCAACGTTCGTGAATCGCTTCGGGCACTATGTCCGGGGCGTTGAAGAGATCGTGGCGCTGCACGTTCCGATTCACGAAACAATCTACCGCGACTCCACACTCCAGAACGAGCTGATCGATGTCGCCCATATTGCAGACGGGGCGGCGGTCGTCCATTTCTGGAGCCGCCTGGCTGCCGGCGCCAGCCACCCGGCCGGGCCCCACGTGGTGGACACACTGATCCTCGCAGTGCTGACAAAACAGGACGACATCTGGCGCATTCGGGCGCTTGAAAATGTGACCCTTGTAAACCCGCGGACCGGTGAGGCGATCTTGCGCGGCTAGCGCAGTCTGGAGCTGACAGAGCGCCTTCTGTCAGTCGAGTCTTTTGCTATTAAAAGAGTAGCTGCTCGCGCTGGCCCTTATTGGCTTGCGGGCTAATTTTGTTCTGAAAAACGGCAAAAATCTGCCTTCAGGCATGCCCCTGAGGCCCAAAAGCAGTCCAAAAGCGCCCAAAACAGGTCCAGGGAAGGCAAAACGCACGTTATTCAGGCACGAAAAGTAGCTGCAGACCAATAGAGGCGGGCGCAAGCAGCTATAAAAATAATAGCATCGCCCGGCATGCCAGGGGCATCGTCAGTCTCCTGAAAGCCCGTTATCCATAATTAAGAATTCAGTTTCGCCGGTTTTTCAGCGTTTCTGGCCTTGCGACAACAACCCATCTGGAGACAACGCCGTGTTCAAGTCACTTCTGCTCACCAAGTCCGACGCCGGCTTTTCAGCGGCCATCACCGACACCGACGAGGCCCAGCTTCCGGCGGGCGACGTGCTGGCGCAGGTCGAGTACTCCACCCTCAATTACAAGGACGGTCTGGCCATTACCAACAAGGGGCCGGTGGTGCGCAGCTGGCCCATGGTGGCGGGCATTGACGGTGCGGGCACGGTGCTCGAATCGAGCCACCCCGGCTGGAAAGCCGGTGACCGCTTTGTGCACAACGGCTGGGGCCTGGGTGAAACGCGCTGGGGCCTGATGGCCGAGCGGGCGCGCCTGCAGGGCGACTGGCTGGTGAAGCTGCCGGCAGCCTTCACCACCCGCCAGGCCATGGCAATTGGCACCGCAGGCTACACCGCCATGCTGAGCGTGCTGGCGCTGGAGCAGCACGGCGTGAAGCCCGGCGAAGGTGAGGTGCTGGTGACGGGCGCCACCGGTGGCGTGGGCAGCGTGGCCGTCGCTTTGCTGGGCAAGCTGGGCTACACCGTCGTGGCCGCCACCGGTAAGGCCAGCGAGGAAGCCTATTTGAAGCAGCTCGGCGCCAGCAGCGTGATCGACCGGGCCGAGCTGTCTGCCCCCGGCAAGCCGCTGCAAAAGGAACGCTGGGCGGGCGTGGTGGACGCGGTGGGCTCGCACACGCTGGCCAACGCCTGCGCGCAAACGCGCTACGGCGGCGTGGTCACGGCCTGCGGGCTCGCGCAGGGCGCGGATTTCCCCGCGACGGTGATGCCGTTTATCCTGCGCAGCGTGACGCTGGCAGGCATAGACAGCGTGATGGCGCCGCTGGCCAAGCGCCAGCAGGCCTGGGACCGGTTGGCAAAAGACCTGGACACTGCCAGGCTCGAGGCCATGGTGGAAGAGATTCCGATGGCGAAAGCGGCAGAAAAAGCGGCCGACTTGATGTCGGGCAAGGTGCGCGGCCGCATCGTCGTCAAAATATAAACAAAGCGACCGAGAAAACAAAAACGGAGACGAGACATGACGAGCTACGCAGACTTCTACCGCCAGTCCACAGACCAGCCCGACGCCTTCTGGACCGAGCAGTCCCAACTGATCGACTGGCACAAGCCTTTCACCCGCGTTTGCAATGACGACAATCCGCCGTTTGCCCGGTGGTTTGAAGGTGGGCAAACCAACCTGTGCCACAACGCGGTAGACCGGCACCTGAAAGACCGGCCAGACCAGCCCGCGCTGATCTACGTCTCCAGCGAAACCGGTATTGAAAAAACCTACACCTTCACCGAGCTGCACGCCGAAGTGCAGCGCATGGCTGCCAGCCTGCTGGCCATGGGTGTGGTCAAGGGTGACCGCGTGCTGATCTACATGCCCATGATTGCCGAGGCCGCCTTTGCCATGCTGGCCTGCGCGCGCATAGGCGCCATCCACTGCGTGGTGTTTGGCGGCTTTGCCAGCGGCTCACTGGCTTCGCGCATTGACGACGCCACGCCGCGCGTGATCATCAGCGCCGACGCCGGCTCGCGCGGCGGCAAGGTGGTGGCGTACAAGCCTTTGCTTGACGAGGCCATCCGCCTGTCAAAACACCAGCCCGAGGCCGTGCTGCTGGTTGACCGCGGCCTGGCGCCCATGCCCATGGTGGCTGGGCGCGATCTGCATTGGGAAAATTTGCGCGCCAAGTACATGCACGCGCTGGTGCACTGCGTGTGGCTGGACTCCGCCGCCATCAGCTACACCATTTACACCAGCGGCACCACCGGCAAGCCCAAGGGCGTTCAGCGCGACACCGGCGGCTATGCCGTGGCGCTGGCCGCCAGCATGAAGCACATCTTTGACGGCCGCGCCGGCGAAACCTACTTTTCGACCAGCGACATCGGCTGGGTCGTGGGCCACAGCTACATCATCTACGGCCCGCTGATCGCCGGCATGGCCACCATCATGTATGAAGGCCTGCCCACGCAGGGCATGGACCAGCAGCCCAATGGCGCGATCTGGTGGAGCCTGGTCGAAAAATACAAGGTCACCGGCATGTTCAGCGCGCCCACCGCCGTGCGCGTACTCAAAAAGCAGGACCCGGCCCTGCTGAAAAAACACGACCTCTCCAGCCTGCGCGCCTTCTTCCTGGCCGGTGAGCCGCTGGATGAGCCGACGGCCCGCTGGATCAGCGACGGCCTGAACGTGCCCATCATCGACAACTACTGGCAGACTGAATCAGGCTGGCCCATCATCACGATTGCCAACGGCGTTGAAAAGAAGGCCAGCAAGTTCGGCAGCCCCGGCGTGCCCATGTACGGCTACAAGGTCAAGATCCTGCACGAGTCCACCGGCGAAGAATTAACGCAGCCCAATGAAAAAGGCGTGGTCGTTATTGAAGGCCCGACGCCGCCCGGCTTCATGCAGACCATCTGGAAAGATGACGCCCGCTTCGTCAACACCTACTGGAAGAGCGTGCCCGGCAAGATGGTTTACAGCACCTTCGACTGGGGCATACGCGACGAAGACGGTTACTACTTCATCCTGGGCCGCACCGATGACGTCATCAACGTGGCAGGCCACCGCCTGGGCACGCGCGAGATTGAAGAAAGCATTTCAGGCCATGCCGGCGTCGCCGAGGTAGCCGTGATCGGTGTGGCCGATCAGCTCAAGGGCCAGGTGGCGATGGCTTTTGCCGTGCCCAAAGATTCGAGCGTGCTGGCCGACAAGGCAGCGGCGATGAAGCTTGAAGGCGAGGTCATGAAACGCGTGGACGGTGATCTGGGGGCCGTCGCGCGCCCGTCGCGCGTGCACTTCGTGTCAGCCTTGCCCAAAACCCGCAGCGGCAAGATGCTGCGCCGCGCGATTCAGGCCGTGTGCGAGGGCAGGGACCCAGGGGATCTGACGACGATGGATGACCCGGCGGCGTTGCAGCAGATTCGAGATCGGGTGGCGGGGTAGAGCGCTACTGCGCAGACTTCCATTTGCTTTAGTCCGGCAGGGCAAGTGTGGTGCCGACCATCATGCCTTTCGCTTCGGGTTCCTGGGTCTCGGTCCAGACACGGTTTCCATTGGTCGCAACGGGGCGGTTAATGGTTTCGTGAACAATGGCACCGAGCAAACCAAACATGAGGGAGAAGTCTCCTGTCGGTCGTGAGAAGGGCGCGAGCAAGTAGAAAAACCGCCGCTCGTCCGTTTGCGCCGTAATCTCTGTGACGCGCTCTTGTCCGGCAGCTGTGGCGGCCGAGAGCCGCCTGGTACCTGGCGCGACACTGATGGCGGTATAGCTGTTTTGCGGCAGAGTGGCCACCTTTGCACCGTCCACCGACACCGTAACGGTCTCTGTATCCCCGGAAATTCTCACCAGATACAGCAGTGCTTGCCCCGGCATGGGGTCCTGCAATTGAACTTCGGTAGGCTGTGGCGTAGAAGGCGTTGCAGGGGGATTGGCCCAAGTGCAGGCGCTTGCAATCAAAAGTATTCCTGCCAGCGTGCGTCGGATCATCTTGGCTTCCAAGTTCAGGTGAATCAAGCCTTAATGGCCATGAGTGTTGGCAGATTCTAGAGGGCACAGCGGGCGCGCCCTTCATGTCTCATGTTGAGAAAACTTCTCGACACTTTGTTTCAGCCAAGGGTTTCTACCCGGATACCCCTCAAGGTGCAGTCGTAGCATGAGTCCCGCAAGGCCTTCGGGTAGTAGCTGACTTTTGGGGGCCTGCCTGATCCTGTGATGACAGCGATTCAACAAAAGGGGACCCCACATGACAACAAAACTCAACGTGAACGGCCGGGCCGTTTCCGTCAACGCTGAACCTGACACGCCCCTCTTGTGGGTGATACGCGATGAGCTGGGCATGACCGGCACCAAGTTTGGCTGCGGCGCGGCGCTATGCGGCGCATGCACCGTGCACCTCAACGGCAACCCGGTGCGCTCCTGCCAGACACCGCTGTCTGCGGCCGCGGGCCAGAAGGTGGCCACGATTGAGAGCCTTTCCCGCAATAACACGCACCCGCTGCAGGTGGCGTGGATCAAGCATGATGTGCCGCAGTGCGGTTACTGCCAGTCGGGCCAGCTGATGAGCGCGGCGGCCCTGCTTACGGGCAACAAGAACCCGAGCGACGCTGATATTGACGCGGCGATGAGCGGCAACATTTGCCGCTGCGGCACTTATCCGCGCATCAAGGCGGCGATCAAGGATGCTGCTTCCACTATGCGCAAAGCCTGAGGAGAATGATCATGACTGACAACACACTGGTCTCCCTCGATCGCCCTGATCGTCGTACCTTCCTCAAAGCCTCATCTGCCGTCACGGGTGGGCTGATGATGGGCGTCACGCTGGGCCTGCCGCTGGCCGTGACGTCCGCGCAGGCCGCCGGCACGCTCTACACCCCCAATGCCTGGGTGCACATTGCCGACGACAACACCATCACGCTGCTGTCGGCCCGCTCCGAGATGGGGCAGGGCGTGTACACCTCGATGCCCATGCTGATTGCTGAAGAGCTCAATGTCGATTTGCGCAAGATCAAGGTGGCGATTGCGCCTCCGGGCAAGGTCTACACCAACGCACTGCTGGGCGCGCAGATCACCGGCGGCTCGACCTCGGTGCGTGACGGCTGGGAAAAGCTGCGCATTGCGGGCGCGCAGGTGCGCATGATGCTGGTGTCGGCGGCGGCTGCCAAATGGAATGTCGATGCTTCCACGCTCAAGGCTGAGAACGGCATGGTGATTGGCCCCAATGGCAAGAAGGCGACTTACGGTTCATTGGCCGAAGCGGCCTCCAAGTTGCCGGTGCCGGAGAATGTGGCGCTGAAAGACCCGAAAGACTTTACTGTCATCGGCAAGCCCACCAAGCGGCTGGATACGCCGATGAAGGTCAACGGCACGGCCGAATTCGGCATCGATGTGAAGCTGCCCGGCATGGTCTACGCCAGCCTGCAGCAATGCCCGGTGATCGGCGGAAAAGTCATCAGCTTTGACGCGACCAAGGCCAAAGCCATGCCCGGTGTGATTGACGTGGTGCAGATTCCCGACGGCGTGGCGGTGGTAGCTGACAGTTACTGGCATGCTTACAAGGCACGCCAGGCGCTGACGGTGCAGTGGGACGAAGGCCCGGTCGCGTCCATCAGCAATGCGAGCATGCTGGAGGGCATCCGCAAGGCGGCCGACAGTGGCAAGGTGATACCCATCATCGCGCCCAAGGGTGATACGGCGGGCGCCATGAAGGGAGCGGCCAAGGCGCTGAAGGCCGAGTACGTGTCACCGTTGCTGGCGCACGCCACGCTGGAGCCGATGAACTTCACGGCGGATTACAAGAACGGCAAGATACTGCTGATCGGACCCACGCAGTTCCAGCAGGGTGCTGAGGGCAGTGTGGCCGCGGCGCTGGGCATCAAGCCCGAAGACATCACGCTGAAAACGACCTTTCTGGGGGGCGGTTTTGGCCGGCGGCTGGAGCTGGACTTCATCGTGCAGGCGGCGCAGATATCGAAAGCCGTGGGCAAGCCCGTCAAGCTGCTCTGGAGCCGCGAAGATGACACCACGCACGACTTCTACCGGCCCATGGCGGTGAACCAGCTTTCGGCCGGACTGGGCGCCGACGGCAAGCCGGTGGCGTTTAACTTCAAGGTGACCTCGCAGTCCATCACGCAACGCGCCTTTGGCCTGCCCAAAGACACGCTGGACCCATTCATGGCCGAAGCCGGCGTGATGCCTTACGACATCCCGAACACGCAGTACGACCTGGTGATCCACGACAGCGGGCTGCGCGTGGGCTACTGGCGTTCGGTGAGCCATGCGCTCAATGCTTTTGCCAATGAAAGCTTTGTCGACGAAATGGCGCTGGCGGCGGGCAAAGACCCGTATGCCTACCGGATGTCCCTGCTGGAAAAGCAGCCGCGCTTTGCCAATGTGCTGAAGATGGCGGCCGACAAGTCCGGCTGGGGCACACCGCCGCCGGCGGGCCGCAGCCGCGGCATGGCGCTGATGGAGGGTTATGACACCTACATGGCGCAGGTAGCCGAGGTGTCGGTGAAGGACAACCAGATCACGGTGCACAAGGTGACGGTGGTGGCCGACCTGGGCCGCATGGTCAACCCCGACACGGTGCAGGCGCAGATCCAGTCGAGCATCGTGTTTGGCCTGTCAGCCGCGCTGAACAACCAGATCACGCTGGACAAGGGCCGGGTGCAGCAGACCAATTTTGGCGATTACCCGGTGCTGCGCATGCATGAGTCGCCGGTGATGGACATCACCCTGGTACCCAGCACCGAGAAGCCCGGCGGTATTGGCGAGCCGGCTACCGCGCTGGTGGCGCCAGCGGTGGCCAATGCGGTGTTTGCCGCCACCGGCAAGCGGGTGCGCACGCTGCCGTTGAATGACAACCTGGCCAAGGCTTGAGGGTATTGGAGCCGGGCCGAGGCGAGGATGAGCATGGGCTGCTAGCATTTGATGCATGGACAACATCGACCTCGAAGTTCTGAAAACCTCATCGCAGTGGCTGGCCGCGGGCCTGCGCTGCGAGCTGGTGACTGTGCTCAAAACCTGGGGTTCCAGCCCGCGGCCTGAAGGCTCCATGCTGGCCATCTGTGAAGACGGCCGGGTGGTGGGTTCGGTGTCGGGCGGCTGTATTGAAGACGACATGATTGACCGGGCCCGCCGCGAGGGCCTCAGCCAGACGCAACCGGCCATCGTGACCTACGGCGTCTCAGCCGACGAAGCGCGCCGCTTTGGCCTGCCTTGCGGCGGCACCATCGAGCTGGCCATTGAGCCTTTGTCAAAAGCCAGCCGCATCGATGAATTGCTGCAGCGTCTGCAGGCGGGTGAGCTGGTGGCGCGCCGCCTTGACCTGCACACGGGCGCCGTCACGCTCAGCACGGCCCAGCCCAGCCAGGGCATGCAGGTGTCTGAAGCGGCGCTGGTCACCTTGCACGGCCCGCGCTGGCGACTGCTGATCATCGGTGCCGGACAACTCTCCCGTTTTGTGGCGCAAATTGCGCGGGGCATGGACTACGCCGTGACGGTGTGCGACCCGCGTGAGGAATACCGTGACAGCTGGCAGGTAGAAGGCGTGGAGCTGGCCACCGGCATGCCGGACGACGTGGTGCAGGAAATGAAGCTGGACGCACGCTGCGCAGTGATCGCGCTGACGCACGATCCCAAGCTGGACGACCTGGCGCTGATGGAGGCGCTGCGCTCCGACGCGTTCTACGTCGGCGCCATCGGCTCCCGGCTGAACAACCAGCGCCGCCGCGAGCGGCTGGCTGAGCACTTCGACATGACGGCGGCGGAGCTGGACAAGCTGCACGGCCCGATCGGTATCTACATCGGCAGCAAGACGCCGCCCGAGATTGCGATTTCCATCCTGGCGGAGCTGACGGCCGTCAAGAATGGTGTGACGTCAGGACAGATGGCCAATGTCGCCGCTGCCAAGAGCCAGCTTGGTTTGCCGCCGACCGGCGAAGTCTGCGCCATCACGCAGTGACTCTTGCACCGTGATTGCGGTGCGTCAAAGCAGAATTTTCAGGCATTAAATCGGGATTAAACCCAATAAGGACGGGCGCAAGCCGCTATTTTATTGATAGCAGCGATCCAGCCTTGGCGGAGGACGCAGGGTTCACATCGAAAGCCGCTGGCGGCAAACCAGTGTGTGAGCGTTCCACCATTTGGGCCCACGCAGCCTCCCGATCCCTTACGCGCGCAGTCATGTCGAACAAGGGCGCTGTTTGTCGTGCGGCATGCAGCTTGTCTCGTAGCTGCTGCAAGGCCTCGGGGTTGCGGCCCAGGCGGACGGCCTCCGCAACATAAGCCTGCGGGCTTTCCAGAATGCATTCAGGCAGGCCGGCAGCCCGCAGAATGCTTGCGCCCATGCGCGCGGCCATGCTGCTGCCGGGGCAGGTGAGCGCGGGAACGCCCTGGCGCAGGGCTTCTTCCAGTCCGGGCGCGGCATTGAGGCGCAACGTGTCCAGGAAGAGGTCGGCACAGCCCAGGTGGGCAGGTATCTCGGGCCAGGCGGCAAGGGCTGAAAAGATCAGCCGCTGTGCGCCCACGCCCGCAGCCTGTGCTTCGCGCACGAGATTGGCTGCGGCCCGGCTGCAAAAAGGCAGCCACAGCACCGCGTCGGGCAGCGACCGCAACACTTTCATCCAGCTGGCGAAGGTGGCGGCATCCAGCAGGGGCGGCAACAGGCATGAACACAGTACCAGGGCGTCCCCGGGCAACCCGGCTTTTTCGCGGGAGGGGGTTGTGGGCTCGGCATCCATGCCAAAGCTTCCCGGCCAGCAAGTCTGCGGAAGGCGAACGACGGGGCCGGCCTGATCTTCCACCCGCGGGTGGATGAAGTGGTCGGAAAGGGTGTAGTCCCATGCGCCGGGTACGTGATGCCCGTAAAGGCCGGGCTCGCGCAGCTGCACGGGCGCGACCCGCATCAAGGCGATTTCCTGCCGCGTCCAGGCCGGGTTCAGGGCCTGTTCCATGTAAATATCAAGCCTGTCCAGGCGGATGCGTCTCATTGCTTCGAGGTCAGTCATGTGCCCCAGTTCGTTCACGCTGGCCGCATGGCGGCGCAAAACCTCAAGGTGCTCCGGCTGCGGGCGCCCCGTGAAGGCATAGACATGGATGGCAAAGCGGCCACTGTCGTGCAGCGCGAGTTGCTGCTCGAGCGCCCGCATGTGCCGGGCGTCGGCCAGGCTTTGCACGGCGAGGCCGACGTGGATGCGGCAGTCGCTCTGCAGGCGGCGTGTGCGCGAATCGGGCTTGAACGGCGGGCAGGGGTTGAGCCGGCTTCTCACTGCGTCGAGAGTTTGCCGGCGCATCTGCTGCAGCGCGTCTTCATCCATGGCGAGTACCAGTCCGTGGAAAGGCGCATCGCCCCAGTCGCGGGGCGTTTGGGGGGCAAGGGATTCGGCCAGGGCTTTCTGCAGGATATCCGTGAGCTTGTGGTGATGCCGCCAATCGCCGATGGCGATATTGCGGAAGGCTTGCCGGGTGTGGATCTGCAGCGCGTCGTCCGCCAAGTGGTCGATGGCCTTGCCCTGGATGGTGCCCTCCAGCGCAGCACCTTCGGCGGTTTCCAGTTTCAGCAGGAACTCACCCAACAGGTTGCGGGTGTTGCCATCGAGGTCTTTCAGGGTAGCGTCGGCTTTTTCGAGCTCACCGGTGAAAGCCAGAAGCGCGAGGTGCCGAAGTCTCAGCTCGGCATGTTCCGGAAATTGCGCCAGGGCCAGCCTGGTGGCCTCCACGGCCTCGGCGTAGCGCCGCGCGCCTGAGAGGTATTCCACGAGGTTGGCGTGATAGGGCGGGTGGCGGGGCTGAAGATCAAGGCACTTGCGGGCCAGGTGAATGGCCAGGTCCCACTGCGATGAACCGGCCGCCAGGATGGCGACGTTGTTCAGCGAACGCAGGTGGTCGGGGTTGAGTTCCAGGGCCCGCGCGTAGGCTGCCTGGGCCTTTTCAAGGTCACCGCAACCCTCTGCTGCAATCGCCAGGTTGGCGGCGCCGTCGGCGTCCTGCAGCAGCGATGCTTCAACGCCCCGCAGCGTTCGGTAGGCGGCCTGCGGGCGGTCCAGCACGCTGAGCAGGGTGGCGCAGGCGGATGCCGAATTGACATCCGTCGGCGAGAGGGCATGTGCCTTTTCAAAAGCCGCAAGCGCCAGTTCGGGCTGGCCGGCGTTGTCCAGCTGGCTGCCTCGCGACATCCATTCCCCGTGATCCGCCTCGTGGGATGCCGGGCGGGCCTGGTCCATCGCAACTTTGTCGCCATCTTGCATGCAGGAATTATGTGGCACGGTGGGCCCGGGGATGCACCGGGCGCGGAGATAATCGCGGCTGATGACCCAAGGCCTGACTTCCAACGACCCCGGCGTCCTGCACCTGCTTGGCCGTTTCGGCGAGTTGTACACGGGCGCGGAGCGGGAGCTGCTGGACCTTTCGCGGCTTCTGGCCGGCAGGCGCCCGGTCAAGCTGTGGTCCGATGTGCCGGTGCACCGAGGGTACGCCGCGGAAGGCATTACCACTGTGCAGCCATTTGCGCACCAGTTTCCCAGGGAGGGCACGCTGCTGATAGGCGGCGTGCACCTGCAACCGGGAGTCTGGCTGAAATACACGCGATTCCAGCGCATCGTGCTTCTGCACAACATTTCCCACCAGGGGCAGCTGTTTGCCATTGTCGAAGGCGTGCGGGAATACACCGGCCTTGACCCGGAAATCGTTTCTGTGTCCGACTGGTTGCGCCGCACCGCGGCATTGACCGCGCGGGTCATTCCCAGCCTGCTCGACCTCACGCCTTTTGCAGAGGTTGCCGTTGAACGTTTTGCCCGATGGCCGCATGGTGGAGCCCAGCCGCGGCCCTTCACTGTCGGGCGTGCCAGCCGCGATCTGCTGGAAAAGCATAACCCGCAGGACCTTTCGCTTTACCGCATGCTGGCCAGCCGCGGCATACGGGTTCGCATCATGGGAGGAACCTGCCTGGCGCCGGGTCTGGCCGGAACCGAAGGTGTTGAATTGCTGCCTGCGGGGGCAGAATCCGTGCCGGACTTTTACCGGTCGCTGGATGCGATGTTCTACCGCACCGGCAACTTTTTCGAGGCATACGGACGGGTGGTGCTGGAGGCCATGGGCGCCGGTTTGCCGGTAGTGGCCCACGTGAACGGCGGCTACGCCGAAGTGATCGAGCAGGGCGTCTCGGGGTTTTTGATCCGTTCGCAGGAGCAGGCTTTCGATGCCCTGATGTCGCTCAACGATTCGGTCGAGTTAAGGCTTCGGCTGGGCATGGCAGCCCAACAGCGGGCCAGCCAGGTGCACGGCCCCGAGGCAACTGAGCGCGACCTGGCGTTTTATCTCAGGTGAATTCGATCGTTTGCCGCCGTCAAGGTGCGGCAAACGCTGCAGCACCTGAATAGCGGATGTTTCCGTTGGTACCGGTGTAAACCATGCCGGCGCGGCTTGCATTCACCCCGGTGAAGAAACCGTCCACGGTGAAAACCGGTCCACCGTTGGAGTAGCTGAACTGCCCGCCTGCAACACTGATATTGGATGCCGCAAAACCGCCAAGTGTCGTGACCACGCCCATGCTCAGCTTGGCCGTGCCGAAGTTGACGCTGAACGTTGCGGAGGTCAGGGTTCCGGAGGCTACTGCCGCCTGTACGGATGTGTCGTAGCCCGTGACTGGTGTCTGGCCGATCAGGTTGTAGCTGAGGGTGCCCGCTGTGGGCATCACGAGGGTAGGCTGGCCGACGATGTAGTGGAGATCGTTGATGTTCGTGGTGCTTGGGTTGCGTGTGCCCGTGGTCCACGAACCCCACCCGATGAAGTCGCCCGCATCGGTAGAGCCCGCCGAGCCCGCAAAGGCGTTGATGGTGGGGGTGAAATCCTTGCCGTTGGCGCTGAGTGCGGTCAGTTTGCCGGTGTCAATGGTTGCGGAAGTGCCCGTGGCAACAGGCGAAATGGTGGAAGGGCCAAAATTGCCCTGCGAGTGGTAG
Organism: Polaromonas sp. P1_E11; assembly: GCF_056405995.1. NCBI lineage: Bacteria > Pseudomonadati > Pseudomonadota > Betaproteobacteria > Burkholderiales > Comamonadaceae > Polaromonas > Polaromonas sp. P1_E11. Next base: position 295,157 of record NZ_JBFUBA010000003.1, on the reverse strand, counting down.
GTTGCGGTTGACTTGAAATTTGTGAACGTGCCTGTGTTGACTGGCTTGACATCGGTCACAACCGCTTTATTGATGATGATGGGCTCTATTGGAGGTTCGGGCGTGGGTATGGGCGGGCGTACATTCGTTCGTTTCGGCGTGTCTGTGTTGTTGACCACCCGGACAGACTCACCTGCCGTCAACCCGACACATCCCCCCGCATTGCAGACCTCAATCGCATCCAGCTCGGTTGTCACGCTCAGCGAGCCGTCCGGGTTGTACCCTGCATTGAAACCAGAGCCTCGGATACCAATGGTGGCCGTCGTGGTGGTGACGCGGTAGTTTTCACGGTTGCGTTTGCCGATCAAGCCGGTGATGGCCCGCATGCTGCCGCGCAGCAGGTCGACCAGGAAGCGGTCTTCCTTCGGGTCGGCCTTGTCCACATAGTTGGCGACCTTGAACTCCGTTCCCGGCTGCAGCGAAACGACACCGCCATCGGAGAACTTTACCTGGGCGCGGCCATCGAGGCCGGTAATGATGGCCTGGCCACTTTCGATGTCCTTGCCTTTGACCAGTGCGTCGGTCTTGCCGTCCGTGCGCCGCAAACTGACTTCCCCGGTGGTGAACTGGGCCACGCCCGCGGAAGGCGCTGCCAGGGCCTGCAGTGGGTAAATGGCGGCCAGTGCCATGGCCAGGGCGGTGTGCTTTAGTTTGAACTGCGGGGTCATGGTGGGTTCTCCGGTATTTTTTAAGGGGTGCGCACTGGGCTGCTGTGGGGCAAGGTACGGCCCGTTCAAAGGGGGGGTCTTACGACCAAATTGAGCTGCTGGAAAACGGCCGCACCGGAAACCTGGCCCGCGCTGGGGCCCGCGCCGGTAACCGATGAGGCGCTGTAGACCAGTGCGGCACGGCTGGCATTGTTGCCGGTGAAGAAGCCGGTGACATTCGCGCCTGAGGAGTTAGTGATTTTGGCGTTGTTGATGTCGATGCTGCTGCTGACGCCATAGTCATTGCCGCCGAAGCGCGTGGTGAGGTCCAGGTTGCCATAGCCCTGGCCCGGGCTGTAGGCGCCGAAATTGGCGACCAGCGAACCGCTGACGACCTGACCCGCACCCAGCAGGCTGGAGAAGGCGGTGCCGCCGGCGAACTGGTAGGTGCCCTGCATGTTGTCGGCCGGCATCTGGGCCGTCGGTGTCGGCCGGCCCATCACAAAGTGAACGGATTCAATCGCGCTGGGCGCGCCCCCCACGAACTTTTGTCCCGTCACCCAGCTGCCCCAGCCGACGAAGTCGGGGTCAGCTGGTGCGCCCAGCGAGCCTTTTTCCATCGTGGTGAGGCCGGGCGTGCTGCGGAACTGGGTCAGGAGGTTGCGGCTATCGAGGCTGTCGAAGTCGATGGGTTTGCCGCTGAGGAAGCTGGTCAGCACAGCGGTGCCGGCCTCGGGGTAGTAGCTTTCGATCACCGGGTTGGCCGCGCTGTCAGTGAACGCAATCGCTGCGGCCAGGTCGGTGAACACCTGTTTGACGGGCGTGATGGGGACAATGGCGGCCTTGCCGTCGGAGGTGGCCTGGTTGCCCGCAACAACCGCCTCCTGAACGGGTGGCGGTGTCGGTACGTTGGCACGCGTATTGGTACGAACTGGCGCTTCGGAGCTGTTAATGACCCGTACCGACTCGCCGGCCGTCAGGCCGACGCAGCCGCCGGCGTTGCAGACCTCGATGGCGTCCAGCTCGGTCGTGATGCCCAGTGAGCCGTCCGGGTTGTAGCCCACGCTGAAGCCGGAACCGCGTATGCCTATGGTGGCCGTGGTGGTAGTGACCTTGTAGTTCTCGCGGTTGCGCTTGCCGATCAGGCCGGTGATGGCCCGCATGCTGCCGCGCAACAGATCGACCAGGAAACGGTCCTGCTTGGGGTCGGCCTCGTCGACATAGTTCGCGATCTTGAATTCGGTGTTGGGCTGCAGGGACACCAGGCCGCCGTCGGTGAAGCGAACCTGGGCGCGGCCGGCGGTGCTCGTCAGTATGGATTCGCCGCTTTCAATCGGTTTGCCCTTGGTCAGCGCCTCGGTTTTGCCGTTCGCACGCAACACGTTGACGTCGCCGGCGACGAACTGGGCCACGCCGGCCGAGCCGGCGGCGAACGATTGCGCGGGAAAGGCCGCCGCAATCACGACCGGCAGGGCGGCGTGTTTGAGGAGGAGTTTCCGGAAGGTTTTCATGGAGTGTCTGGCGGGCGTGTTCAGTCGGCACAGCCGGTTTAGAAGTCGCGGCGCACCGTCACGGAGAAAAGGCTGCGGTTGTAATCGGAAATGGCAATGTTGGACTTGACGGAGGTCAGCGAGAGCTGGGGCGTCACGCGCCAGAGTTTGGCGGGTATCCAGTTGAGGCCGAGGTTCAGGTTGAGCTGCCTGTCGCTGCGGGTGACCAGGAACAGCGGATCGGTGCCGCCATATTTGCGGTCTTCATAACTGATATTGCCAAAAAATGCGAGGTCGTCCCTGATGGATTTCTGCGTACCCAACCGGATGCCGAACAGGTTGTGGCCCATGTGCGGAACGCCGCTGGCCTTTTCCTTTTCGGTACCTACATAGATGCCCCCGAAGACCAGCAAACCGTCGCGGAATGCATGGGCGTAGGAAGTACCCAGTACGGTGCGGTCCGTGTCACGGAGCGATTGGCCCGGATAGCTCAACTGGCCCCATTGCAAGTAGGTGCTCCACTGGCGGAAGCCGTCGATGCGGTAGGTCCATTCGCCGACCAGGCCTTGCTGGTCACGCGCGCGGGATCCGGCGACGGTATAGGTGCCGGCCTGGACGACACCGGTGAATTCGTGCTTTTCGTAGCGGTAGCTGGCGCCGGCGTTGATATCAACCTGACCGGTGTTGAAGTCGTTGTACTTGGCATTGATGCGCGAATTCCCGCTCGCGTTCGCGATCAACGACCAGCGTGGGTCGACGACGTAACGGGCTGACAGCCCGCCGCCCAGAGTCATGAAGGCGTCCTTGGTCTCAACACCCGAAGCATTGAGTGTGAAAATTGCGCCGCCGAAAAGCGGAACCGCGACATTGGGGTTCCCGGGGCCGCTGTTGACATTGGTGTCGTAGCCGACGCTGGCCTCCAGATACGGTTTGACGGACGAGCGGGCGGCTTCCTCCGTACGGTCGATGGCCTGCAGGAATTGGTCAATGGTGGCAGCAGCTTCCGCCGGGATGTTGTCCTGTTTGGTTTCCAGTAGCACCTTGCGTGAGCCGGCGTTGTCCCCGACGGCAAAAAGCGCCCGTCCAAGCTCTGCGCGTGCGCGCGAGTTGGCCGGTTGGACCGCCAGCACGCGTTCGAGCGCGAATATGGCGCGGGTAAATTGCCCTGTTTCATTGGCGGCAATACCCAGCACCGTGTCGAAGTCGGGGTCGCCTGCGCGCGTGGTTTCCTGAGGCTCCAGCAGGTCAAAGGCTTTTTGTGCCTGGCTCTGGTCCAGCAGGGTGCGCGCATCATTGACCAGTGCATCGATTTCCGCATGCGCCGCGGTGGCCATCATGACGGCAAGAAGAATGCCGGTACTTTTGAAGATGAATGTGTTTTTTGAAGACATAAGTATTGGGTTTTACGGGCCCCGGGTAACAACTCGTAAGTAACAAAAGTTTTATATCACGATGAGGGGTCTTTCAGCGCTTTATTACACCCCAGCCACCCTGTTCAAGTGCATGGAGGCAACACCTTTTGAGCGTTTGGCGGGTTGATTGGTGATATTTACCGGTTCGGCTTGCTTGCCTAGGGTATTTACGGGTTTTTTGGGGCGGCTCCACGCGTAATATCAGCAATTACTTATATTAAGAATAAATCGCTATGAACGAGATGATCCAGACCAGTGCGCAAGTCGAGAGGGGCCGTGTGTTTGAACTGGCTGCCGAGTTGTTCGCCGTGCTCGCGACGCCGATGCGCCTTCGCGTCTTGAGCGCCCTGTGCGAACGTGAAAAGTCCGTGAACGAGTTGCTGGCGGAGATCGACACCACCCAGCCCAATCTTTCCCAGCATCTGGCCGTGCTGTACCGCACCGGTGTACTGGCCAAGCGCAAGGAAGGCACCCAGGTGATTTACCGCGTTCAGAGCGAAAAAGCCGTGGCGCTGTGCCGCAGCGTCTGCACCCAGATCGCCATTGAGCTGGATGAGCCGGGCGGATTGTCGCCGGCCGAAAGCCTGTCGCCGCGACCTGCCTCCCACGATGCCTGAACCGAAAGAACGCTTTTATGCTGAGCCGTTTCATACAGCGTGCGCCTGAGAATTTCCTCTCAAGGGCGCAAATAGCGGATGTGCGTGCCGGGCGCCGCGGTTTTCTGGCCGGCGCGTTTGCGGCTGCGTCAGCCGGGGTGGCGGCGGTGGGCCAGGCGCGGGCAGCGACACCGGAAGGCGATGCCAATATCCTGGACCTTCCCGCCCACAGCAAGGGCCTGGGCCAGCCCGTGGCGGCCCGTGGTTACGGCCTGCCCAGCGAATGGGAAAAAAACCTGCAGCGCCGCGAGAGCCCGGGCCTCACGCGCATCGGCCAGGCCAGTGTGAGCTTTTGCCCATTGCAAGGCCTGTTCGGCATCATCACGCCCAGCGGCCTGCACTTTGAGCGCCACCACCAGGGCTGGTGGGACATCGACCCTTCGAAACATCGCCTGATGGTCAATGGCTCCGATGACGCCATGCTCAAACGCCCTATGGTCTTCAGCATGGACGAGCTGATGCGCCTGCCGAATGTCAGCCGCATGCACTTCATCGAATGCGGCGCCAACACCGGCATGGAGTGGGGCAATGCGGCGGTGCCAACGGTGCAGTACACCCACGGCATGCTGAGCTGCAGCGAGTTCACCGGCGTGCCGCTGCGGGCCCTGCTGGAGCTGTGCGGCGCCGACCTCAAGCGCGCGAAGTTCATCCTGGCCGAGGGGGCTGACGGCTCGGGCATGACCCGCACCATCCCCATGAGCCTGGTGATGAGCGGCGAAGTGCTGGTGGCCTACGGGCAGAACGGTGAAATGCTGCGTCCTGAAAACGGCTACCCGTTGCGGCTTGTCGTGCCGGGCGTGCAGGGCGTGAGCTGGATCAAATACCTGCGGCGCATCGAGGTGGGCGACATGCCTTATGGCGCCAAGGATGAGACGATCCATTACGTCGACCTGCAGCCCAGCGGCCTGCACCGGCAATACACCAGCATCCAGGAAGTCAAAAGCGTGGTGACCTCGCCCAGCGGTGGGCAGGTGCTGTTGCAAAAGGGCTTTCACAACGTCACCGGCCTGGCCTGGAGCGGCCGGGGCAAGATCAAACGTGTGGATGTCTCCGTGGATGGTGGGCGCAACTGGGCGCCGGCGCGCCTCGAGGGGCCGGTGTTGGCCAAATGCCTGACGCGCTTTAATGCCGATTTTGTGTGGGACGGTAAACCGGCCATTTTCCAGAGCCGTGCCGTTGATGAAACCGGCCAGATCCAGCCCACGTACAACGAACTGCGCAAAGTGCGCGCGTCCCGCAGCATTTATCACAACAACGCCATCCAGTCGTGGTCGCTGGAAGAAAACGGCGAGGTGAAAAATGTCCAGATTTAAGGCTTTGTCCGTTTCTCATGGCGTTCTCATTGCGATGGGCTCACTGCTGATGGCAGGTGTCACCCCATGGGCTGCGGCTGCTGACAAACCGGCGGTTCTCTCCGGCATCGGCCGCACGGCGACACCGGCTGAAATCAAGGCCTGGGACATCGACGTGCGGCCCGACTTCAAGGGCCTGCCCAAAGGGCAGGGCTCGGTGCGGCAGGGCGAGGTGATCTGGGAGGCGCAATGCGCGTCCTGCCACGGCGTTTTTGCCGAGTCGTCCGAAGTGTTCACGCCGATTGCCGGCGGCGTCACGGCTGAAGACATCAAGAATGGCCGTGTGGACGGCTTGATGCCTGGCTCCAACCAGCCGAACCGCACCACGCTGATGAAAGTCTCCACGCTGTCGACGCTCTGGGACTACATCAACCGCGCCATGCCCTGGAACGCCCCGAAAACTTTGACGGCCGACGAGGTTTACGCCGTCACCGCCTACATCCTGAACCTGGGCAATATCCTGCCCGACAACTTCACTTTGTCGGACGCCAATATCCGCGACGTACAGGCCCGTTTGCCCAACCGCAACGGCATGACGACGTCGCACGCGATGTGGCCGGGCAAGGAGCTGGGCGGCACGGCGCGCCCCGATGTCCAGGGCTCGGCCTGCATGAAGAATTGCGCCGGCGAGGTGGTGGTCAAAAGCTTTTTGCCTGACTACGCGCGCAACGCCCATGGCAACCTGGCCGAGCAGTCGCGGCTGGTGGGTGCCAGCCGGGGTGTGGACACCACCCGGCCCCCCATGGCCGTAATATTTGAACCAAATACGCCTCCAGACCAGGCAGGACGAGCGCAAGCAGCTCCTGAAAAGATAGCAAGCTCCACGCCGGTTGTTGCCGTGCAGCCGCCAGCTGCCGGTAAAACCGCCGCGCCCGGCGTTGCGTCCGTCATGCCGTTGCTGCAAAAAAATACCTGCACCGCCTGCCATGGCATGGACAGCAAGCTGGTGGGGCCATCCTTCAAGGATATAGCCAACAAATATAAAGACCGCGCCGATGCGACGGCTTACCTCTCGGGCAAAATCAAGGCCGGAGGGCAGGGTGTCTGGGGCGCAATCCCCATGCCGCCGCAGGCACTGAGTGCGGCGGAGTCGGCGCAGATTTCCCAATGGCTGGTTCAGGGCGCGTCAAAATGAGGCGCATGGAAATTTACGATGTCGAGACAGCCGGCTTCATTTTTTTGACAGCATGCCCGGGATAAGTACCGTTCCACGGCTTGACGTTTTTGTGTCCAATCGTTGTTAGTTTTCAGACATTCAAGTTATATGAAAAAGGAGTTCACCATGGAACGTCGTGATTTTCTGGCCAGCAGTTCTGGCGCCACTGCGCTGGTGCTGGCAGCTGCCACCGGGCTGAACCCGGCCCACGCGCAAAACGCGCCAGGCTGGAACAAGGCCGCTTTTGACAGCAAGTCCCTGGCCGATGCCGCCAAAGCCATGGGCGCGACCAGCGCTCCGGTTGAAAGCAAGGACCTGCTGCTGCAGGCGCCCGAAATTGCCGAGAACGGCAATGTGGTGCGTGTCGGCGCGCAAAGCAACATTGCCAACACCACCCAAATTGCGCTCGTTGTCGAAAAGAATCCCAGCGCGCTGGCTGCCATGTTCGAGATTCCCGCCGGCACCGACGCCAACGTCTCGACCAACATCAAGATGGGCCAGTCCTCCAATGTTTACGCGCTGGCAAAGGCCGGTGACAAGTACTTTTATGCGGTCAAGGAAGTGAAGGTCACGCTCGGAGGCTGCGGCGGCTAGGCCCGCCCGCACCCGATCACCGCCACAACCCTTGAAATCAGGAGAAAAAAATGTCAGAACCGATGCGAATCCGGGCACAGGCCCAAGGCGATAAAACCACCGTGCGCGTGCTGGTGAGCCACGAAATGGAGAGCGGCCAGCGCAAGGATGCGGCCGGCAAGACCGTTCCGGCCTGGTTTATCCAGAACATCAGCGCCACCTGGAACGGCAAGACCGTGATGAGCGCGCAGTGGGGCACGGCCGTGTCCAAGAACCCTTTTGTGCAGTTCAGCTTCAAAGGTGGCAAGGCCGGCGACAAGATCGCGGTCAGCTGGGTCGACAACCACGGCGACAAGCGCACCGACGAAGCCGTCATTGCCTGAATCCCGACGGTTTCCCGTCGCGGCACCTTTGCTGCCCACAACGATATTTGAGGAGTCCACGATGAAGTTGAGCCTGTTTGGGCTGGCGGCCCTGGCCGCCATGGCCACCGTGTCATTGCCTGCTGCGGCGCAGAAGAGCACGGCTGAAGGTATTGCCGAATACCGCGCCATGCTGGCTGACGGCAACCCGGCCGAGCTGTACGAAGCCCGTGGCGAGGCACTCTGGAAACAGGCGCGCGGCCCCAAAAATGCCTCGCTCGAAAAATGCGACCTGGGCAAGGGCCCGGGCGTCGTGAAAGGTGCTTTCGTCGAGCTGCCGCGTTTTTTTGCCGATACCCAGAAGGTGCAGGACATGGAGTCCCGCCTGCTGACCTGTATGGAGCAGCTGCAGGGTTTTAATGCCGCGGAGATCGCCAAAACCCCCTTCGGCGCGGGCGAGCAGAAATCGATCGAGTCGCTGGTGGCCTATATCTCGGCTGAATCGCGCGACATGACCTTCAAGGTGCCCCAGTCGCACGCCAAGGAAAAGCTGATGTACGAAGTCGGCAAAAAGGTGTTTTACCTGCGCGGCGGGCCTTACGACTTTTCCTGTGCATCGTGCCATGGCGAGGACAACAAGCGTGTCCGGCTGCAGGACCTGCCCAACCTGACCAAACAGCCCGGCGCCGGCAACGGTTTTGGCGCCTGGCCGGCCTACCGTGTCTCAAGCGGGGATCTGTGGAGCATGCAGCGCCGACTGAATGACTGTTATCGCCAGCAGCGTTTCCCTTTCCCGGGCTACGCCTCCGACGCCACCATCGCCCTGGGCGTGTTCATGGGCGTCAACAGCAAGGGCGGTGCTTCCATTGCGCCGGCCCTCAAACGCTAATCAGGCAGGAGAGAACTGATGAACACGATTTACACCAAAGCCGCCCTGTCTTCCGCCTGCCTGGCATTGACCGCCTTTTTCCTGTCCAGTTGCGCCATTGCGCCCACGGCGCAGGAGGTAGACGAAGCCACCCGGCAGGTGCTGAAAAGCTCCTTCCGTGAGCAGGGCATCGCGAAGATGGACCGCCTGACGCTGGATGCGTCCAACCAGGCCTGCTCGGAAGCCGCCGGCAAACCGCTGGAGGAAAAAGCAGCCAAAGCCATTGAAGAAGCCAACCTCAAGACCGTGAAGCTGCCTTCCGATGGCAAGTACCTCGGCAACTGGAGCGAGGGCGAAAAAATTGCGCAGAACGGCCGCGGCCTGACCTGGAGCGACAAGCCCGGCGAAGCCAATGGCGGCAGCTGTTACAACTGCCACCAGATCAGCAAAGCCGAGCTGTCTTTCGGCTCCATCGGCCCCAGCCTTTACAACTACGGCAAGCTGCGCGGTGTAAGCAATCCGGCGTCACCCGAGAGCAAACCTATCGTGGAGTACACCTGGGGCAAGCTGTGGAACGCCAAAGCCTACAACGCGTGTTCCGACATGCCGAGGTTTGGCCATGCCGCCATCCTGAACGAGCAGCAGATCCGTGACGTGATGGCGCTGCTGCTGGATCCGAACTCGCCTGTCAACAAGTGATTTGAGTGTTTTGTGCCGCCAGGCCAATAGTGGCGCGCGCAAGCAGCTCCTGAATTGATAGCAATCTGATGCTTTGCCTGGGTAACCGGGCAGGATGACCAACGCCATGAACCTGTCCCGTCGAGAGTTTGCAAGTGTCATGGCCGCTGCGCTGGCCGCCGGTTTTCCCCTCCAGCGTGAGGCCGGCGCCGCCCAGGCTGCAAGCCTGTACGAGCTGCCGCGCACCGGCAATGTGCACCTGCTGCACATGACCGATTGCCATGCCCAGCTGCTGCCGATCTATTTCCGCGAGCCCTCCGTCAACCTGGGCGTGGGCGCGATGCGCGGGCAGGCGCCGCACCTGGTGGGCGAACATCTGCTCAAGGCCGCCAGCCTGAAGTCGGGTACGCCCGAGGCGCATGCGCTGACCTTCCTGAACTTTGAGCGGGCGGCGCGCCAGTACGGCAAGGTGGGCGGCTTTGCACACCTTGCAACGCTGGTAAAGCAACTGAAGGCTGGCCGGCCGGGTGCCTTGCTGCTCGACGGCGGTGACACCTGGCAGGGCAGCGCTACGGCGCTCTGGACACAGGGCCAGGACATGGTGGATGCAGCCAGGCTGCTGGGCGTGGATGTGATGACGGGCCATTGGGACTTCACCTATGGCGAAGAGCGCATCAAAAAAATCGTCGAGCAGGACTTTGCCGGCAAGGTCGACTTTATTGCGCAAAACGTCAAAACCAGCGATTTTGGCGACCCGGTGTTCAAGCCCTACGTCATCAAGGAAATGAATGGCGTGCGCGTCGCCATCGTCGGCCAGGCTTTTCCCTATACGCCGATTGCGAACCCCGGCTGGCTCACACCGAACTGGACTTTCGGCATCCGCGAGAGCGAAATGCAGGAAACGGTGAATGAGGCGCGTGCCAAAGGAGCGCAAGCCGTGGTGCTGCTCAGCCACAACGGCATGGATGTGGACCTGAAGATGGCCTCGCGCGTCACGGGAATCGACGCAATTCTGGGCGGCCATACCCACGACGGCGTGCCAGTGCCTGTTATCGTCAAAAACCCCGGCGGCCAGACCATCGTGACCAATGCCGGCAGCAACGGCAAGTTTTTGGGCGTGCTGGACCTCAACGTCAAGGACGGCAAGGTGGCCGGTTTCAACTACCGGCTGCTGCCGGTGTTTGCCAATCTGCTGCCCGCCGATGCGGCCATGAATGCGCTGATCGACAAGGTGAGGGCACCTTACACCGCCAAACTGGGTGAAAAACTGGCGGTGACGGAAGGCACGCTGTACCGCCGGGGCAATTTCAACGGCAGTTTTGACCAGCTGATCCTGGACGCCCTGATGGATGTGCGCGGCGCCGAGATCGCGTTTTCACCCGGATTCCGCTGGGGAACCTCTCTGCTGCCCGGTCAGGCCATCACACGCGAGCACGTGATGGACCAGACCGCGATCACGTATCCCTGGACCACGCTGACGGACATGCGCGGCGACATGATCAAGACCATCCTCGAGGACGTGGGCGACAACCTGTTCAACCCCGACCCGTATTACCAGCAGGGCGGCGACATGGTGCGTGTGGGCGGTTTGACCTACACCTGCGAGCCCGGCGCCAAAATGGGTGAACGCATCCAGGACATGCGTCTGGGCGGCAAGCCCATCGAAGCCGGCAAGACTTACAAGGTGGCTGGCTGGGCGCCGGTGGCCGAGGCCAGCAAAAATGCCGGTCCTCCGGTCTGGGAGGTGGTGGAAAGCTACCTGAAGGCCAAAAAGGTCATTCAACCTGTCAAACCCAACACCCCGCGGCTTGTGGGTGTGGCCGGCAATCCGGGCCTTGCCGCCTGACTTTCAGCCCCCAAATACAGCAGTAACTTCAACGCATGTGAGAGCATGTAAGAGGTATGTGGGAGCGTTGGGCGCGCGCAGAAACCATGGCCTTTTCGGGTATGGTCAGGAGCACCGTCTTTCCGCTGTCACAGTTCGGTGGCACAATCTGGGTTGTTTCTGAAGGCCCTTCCTGCCACAGTCGCATCCGCTAATCGGTCCAGCCGTGTTGCGGAAGGTTAATTAACAAGCTTTAACCAGCTAATGTTTCCCAAAGGGAAACGGAGGTCAGCGGATATGAGTTCCAACCCGGCAGCATCGTCTGTCTATTCTGCCTATCAAGGCAACACCTATCTCTTCGGCGGCAACGCGCCCTATGTCGAAGAGATGTACGAAAACTACCTTGCCAACCCTGGCAGCGTGCCCGATAACTGGCGCGAGTATTTCGACGCACTCCAGCACGTTCCCGCCGTCGACGGCAGCAATGCCAAGGACGTTCCACACCTGCCGGTCGTCAACGCCTTTGCCGAGCGCGCCAAGCAGGGCCAGACCAAGGTCGTGGTCGCCAGCGGCGCCGACTCCGAAATGGGCCGTAAGCGCACGGCCGTCCAGCAGCTGATTGCCGCCTACCGCAACGTCGGCGCACGCTGGGCCGACCTGGATCCGCTCAAGCGTGCCGAACGCGACAAAATTCCCGAACTGGAGCCGTCTTTCTACGGTTTCAGCGACGCTGACCAGGAAACCGTGTTCAACACCAGCAACACGTTCTTCGGCAAAGACACCATGAGCCTGCGCGAGCTCATGAACGCACTGCGCGAAACGTACTGCGGCACCATCGGCGCCGAATACATGTACGCGACCGACCAGAACCACAAGCGCTGGTGGCAGCAAAAGCTCGAGTCGATTCGCAGCAAGCCCAATTTCAACAAGGAAAAGAAACTCCACATCCTGGACCGCCTGACGGCGGCCGAAGGCCTGGAGCGCTTTCTGCACACCAAATACGTCGGCCAGAAGCGGTTCTCGCTGGAAGGCGGCGAGAGCTTCATCGCCTGCATGGACGAGCTGATCCAGCAAGGCGGTATCAAGGGCGTGCAGGAAATCGTGATCGGCATGGCCCACCGCGGCCGCCTGAATGTGCTGGTCAATTCCCTGGGCAAAGTCCCCGCCGACCTGTTCGCCGAATTCGACCACACCGCACCTGAAGACCTGCCAAGCGGTGACGTCAAATACCACCAGGGCTTCAGCTCCGACGTGACCACCCCCGGCGGCCCGGTCCACCTGACGTTGGCTTTCAATCCCTCGCACCTGGAAATCGTCAACCCGGTGGTTGAAGGTTCCGTGCGTGCCCGTATGGACCGCCGCGCTGACCCCAAGGGCCTGCAGGTGCTGCCGGTGCTGGTGCACGGTGATGCCGCCTTTGCAGGGCAGGGCGTTGTCATGGAAACGCTGGCGCTGGCCGAGACCCGTGGTTACTTCACGGGCGGCACGGTGCACATCGTCATCAACAACCAGATCGGTTTCACCACCAGCGACCCGCGCGACAGCCGCTCGACGCTGTACTGCTCCGACGTCGTCAAGATGATTGAGGCGCCGGTGCTGCACGTCAATGGCGACGACCCGGAAGCCGTGGTGCTGGCTACCCAGCTGGCCCTCGAGTTCCGCATGGAGTTCCAGAAGGATGTCGTGGTCGACATCATCTGCTTCCGCAAGCTGGGCCACAACGAGCAGGACACGCCTGCGCTGACCCAGCCGCTGATGTACAAGAAGATTGCGCAGCACCCCGGAACCCGCCGCTTATACGCCGACAAACTGACGGCACAGGGCATGGGCGACACCCTGGGCGATGACATGGTCAAGGCCACGCGCGCCGCGCTGGATGCCGGCAAGAGCACGTTTGATCCGGTTCTCACCAACTTCAAGAGCAAGTATGCGGTTGACTGGGTGCCTTACCTGGGAAAGAAGTGGACCGATGCCGGCGACACCGCGATCCCGATGGCCGAGTGGAAGCGTCTTGCCGACAAGATCACGGCCATCCCCGCGACCGTGACGCCGCACCAGCTGGTCAAGAAGGTATATGACGACCGCGCAGCCATGGGCCGCGGGGATGTCCCTGTGGACTGGGGCATGGGCGAGCACATGGCGTTTGCCTCACTGGTGGCAAGCGGCTATCCGGTGCGCCTGTCGGGCGAAGATTGCGGACGCGGCACGTTCACGCACCGCCATGCCGTCATTCACGACCAGAATCGCGAAAAGTTCGACACCGGCACCTATGTGCCGCTGCAGAACGTGGCCGACAACCAGGCTCCGTTCGTTGTCATCGACTCCATCCTGTCGGAAGAGGCCGTGCTGGCGTTTGAATACGGCTATGCCTCGAACGATCCGAACACGCTTGTGATCTGGGAAGCCCAGTTCGGCGACTTCGCCAATGGCGCGCAGGTCGTGATCGACCAGTTCATCGCTTCCGGTGAAGTGAAGTGGGGCCGTGTCAACGGTATCACGCTGATGCTGCCGCACGGTTATGAAGGCCAGGGCCCGGAGCACAGTTCGGCACGCCTGGAGCGTTTCATGCAGCTGTCGGCGGACACCAACATGCAGGTGGTGCAACCGACGACCGCCAGCCAGATCTTCCACGTGTTGCGCCGCCAGATGGTGCGCAACCTGCGCAAGCCGCTGGTCATCATGACGCCCAAGTCGCTGCTGCGTAACAAGGACGCCACCTCGCCGCTGTCCGAATTCACCAAGGGTGGGTTCCAGACCATCATCCCCGAGACCAAGGATGACATTAACAAGAAGGCAGACAAGGTCAAGCGCATCATCGCGTGCTCGGGCAAGGTGTATTACGACCTGGCCAAGAAGCGTGAAGAAAAGGGCATTGACGATACGGCCATTATTCGTGTTGAGCAGCTTTATCCGTTCCCGCACAAGGCTTTTGCGGCCGAGCTGAAAAAGTACCCGAACGTCACCGACATCGTGTGGTGCCAGGACGAGCCACAAAATCAGGGTGCCTGGTTCTTTGTGCAGCACTACATCCACGAGAACATGTTCGAAGGTCAAAAACTGGGCTATTCCGGCCGTGCTGCTTCGGCATCACCGGCTGTGGGTTATTCGCACCTGCACCAGGAGCAGCAAAAGGCGCTGGTGGACGGCGCGTTTGCCAAGCTCAAGGGCTTTGTGCTGACCAAGTAAGGTCGCCCCTTCCCGAACCAAGAACACGAACACAAGAACGAACCCGAAAGAATCAACATGGCTATCGTAGAAGTCAAAGTCCCCCAGTTGTCCGAGTCCGTGGCTGAGGCCACCATGCTGCAATGGAAGAAAAAAGTCGGTGATGCAATCGCAGTGGATGAAATCCTGATTGAGATCGAAACCGACAAGGTGGTGCTGGAAGTGCCGGCGCCTTCCGCCGGCGTGCTGACCGAGCTGGTCGTCGCAGACGGCGGCACGGTGGTGTCAGATCAGGTGATTGCCCGGATCGACACCGAAGGCAAAGCGGGTGCCGCTGCCCCCGCAGCCGCCCCGGCGGCGGCCGCGGCAGCACCTGCCGCCGCTGTGGCCTCTGCGCCTGCTCCCGCAGCCGGTGGTTCCATGGCTGGCGTTCCCATGCCCGCTGCAGCCAAGTTGATGGCCGACAACAACCTTGCCGCCGGTTCGGTGCCTGGAACCGGCAAGGATGGCCGCGTTACCAAGGGCGACGTCCTCGGTGCGGCTGCTGGCGGTGCCAAGCCGGCCGCTGCTGTTGCCATTCCCACGGGCGTGCCTACTGCGGCCTTGCCGCAGGTTGCTGCCTCCGCCAAACCTTCTGATCTGGGTGACCGCCCTGAACAGCGCGTGCCCATGAGCCGCTTGCGCGCGCGTATCGCCGAGCGCCTGCTGCAATCGCAGGCCACCAACGCCATCCTGACCACTTTCAACGAAGTGAACATGGCGCCCGTGATGGAAATGCGCAAGCGTTTCCAGGAGAAGTTCGAAAAAGAACACGGTGTGAAGATCGGCTTCATGAGTTTCTTCGTCAAGGCAGCTGTGCATGCGCTGAAAAAGTACCCTGTGCTCAACGCATCGGTTGACGGCAATGACATCGTCTATCACGGCTACTTCGACATCGGTATCGCCGTCGGTTCCCCGCGCGGCCTTGTGGTGCCCATCCTGCGCAATGCCGACCAGATGAGCTTTGCGGACATCGAGAAGAAGATTGCCGAATACGGCGCCAAGGCGCGCGACGGCAAACTTGGCATTGAAGAAATGTCCGGTGGTACCTTTTCGATCTCCAATGGCGGCGTGTTCGGCTCCATGCTGTCGACCCCCATCATTAATCCGCCGCAGTCCGCGATCTTGGGCGTGCATGCGACCAAAGACCGCGCCGTGGTGGAAAACGGCCAGATCGTCGTTCGCCCGATGAACTACCTTGCCATGAGCTACGACCACCGCATCGTCGACGGCCGCGAGGCCGTGCTGGGCCTGGTTGCGATGAAGGAAGCGCTGGAAGATCCTGCACGTCTGCTGTTCGACATCTAAGGCTGTCGATGCGCCGCCTCGTCGCCTGCCTGGCCTGCACGTTGAGCGTGGGCCTTGTCGCGGCTGCGCCGCCGGCTGGCGACAACTGGAGCGGTTACTACGGGCTGCAATGGGTCAGTGTTTCGCAGGCGGAGTCCCGGCTGGTACTGGCGAAGGCGCCGGATGCTGACCCGCGGAAGCTGGTTGAAAAATACCAGTCGGACCTGGTCCGCTGGACTATTGCCGATGTGCGGACCCCTGCGGAGACCGTAAACCTGCGCCGCTTTCTCGCGGAGGAGTACGAGGGCTTTGGCTGGGCCGCGCTGCATGCCGCCGGCGGGATTGAATGCCTCGATGCCAGGCATCTGTTTGTCTGCAGGACCGCGCCAGGAACGACCGTGAAAATTGGCCGCGATGGTCCCCAGCAGGAAAGCTTGCAGGCGCGCACCGGTGTATTTGGAATCGTCCTCCACGCGGGGGCGTTTGAACTCAAGAAGGAATAAAGAAACATGTCTAAACAATTCGACGTCATCGTCATCGGCGGCGGCCCTGGCGGCTACATTGCCGCGATTCGCGCGGCCCAACTGGGCTTCAACGTTGCCTGTATCGACGAATGGAAGAACGCCAAAGGCGGCCCGGCCCTGGGTGGCACCTGCACCAACGTGGGCTGCATTCCGTCCAAGGCGCTGCTGCAATCGTCCGAACATTTCGACCATGCCAGCCACCACTTTGCCGATCACGGCATTGAGGTCAAGGGCTTGGGCCTGGATGTCACGAAGATGCTTGCCCGCAAGGACACGGTCGTCAAGCAGAACAACGACGGCATCGTCTACCTGTTCAAGAAGAACAAGGTCACCTTTTTTCACGGCCGTGGCTCCTTTGTCGCCGCCAAAGATGGCCTTTATGACGTCAAGGTCGCTGGTGCCGCTGAGGAAACCATCTCCGGCAAGCACATCATCGTGGCCACGGGTTCGAACGCCCGCGCGCTCCCGGGTGCGCCATTTGACGAGGAAAACATCCTGTCGAATGATGGCGCATTGCGCATCGGTGCCGTGCCCAAGAAGCTGGGCCTGATCGGCTCCGGCGTGATCGGCCTGGAAATGGGCTCGGTCTGGCGCCGCCTGGGGGCAGACGTGACGGTACTGGAAGGTCTGCCGACGTTCCTGGGTGCGGTCGATCAGCAGATCGCCAAGGAAGCAAAGAAAGCATTCGACAAGCAAGGCCTGAAAATCGCGCTCGGCGTAAAGGTCGGCGAGATCAAGAGCGGCAAGAAAGGTGTCAGTGTTGCCTACACCGATGCCAAGGGCGAGGCCCAGACCCTGGAGGTGGACAAGCTCATCATCTCGATTGGCCGGGTAGCCAACACCCAGGGCCTGAACCCTGAAGCCGTTGGACTGAAGCTCGACGAGCGCGGCGCCGTGGTGGTGGATGACGAATGCAAGACCAGCCTGCCCAATGTCTGGGCTATCGGCGACGTGGTACGCGGCCCCATGCTGGCGCACAAGGCCGAGGAAGAGGGCGTTGCGGTTGCCGAGCGCATTGCCGGGCAGCATGGTCATGTCAACTTCAACACAATTCCCTGGGTGATCTACACCAACCCTGAAATCGCCTGGGTGGGCCAGACCGAAGAGCAGCTCAAGGCTGCCGGCCGGGCGTACAAGGCAGGGACTTTCCCGTTCATGGCCAACGGCCGCGCGCGCGCGCTGGGTGACACGACTGGCATGGTGAAGATGCTGGCCGATGCTGCAACGGATGAAATTCTCGGCGTGCACATCGTCGGTCCGATGGCCAGCGAACTGATCGCCGAATGCGTGGTGGCCATGGAATTCCGCGCCAGCAGCGAAGACATCGCACGCATCTGCCATGCCCATCCGTCTTTGAGCGAGGCGACCAAGGAAGCTGCGCTGGCGGTCGACAAGCGTACCTTGAATTTCTGAGCACGCAGGCAAGAAGTCGGTGAATCAACCGGTGCGCTCGGCGTACGACGCCGAACTTGCGGCGCGGGGCTATCAAAGCGATCCTGCCCAGTTGCGGGCAGTCGAAGCGCTTGAGCGTTGCGCCTCTGAGTGGGCGGTGTTCAAGGAGCAGCGCTCCAATGCCATCAAGAAGCTGATAAACCGGCCTGATGTCCCTCGTGGCGTGTACATGTACGGAGGCGTCGGCCGGGGAAAAAGTTTCTTGATGGACTGCTTTTTCGGGGCTGTCCCGCTCAGGCGCAAGGTACGGCTGCACTTTCACGAGTTCATGCGCGAGGTGCACCGGGAGTTGCAGGACCTTCAGGGTACGGCAAATCCGCTGGACGAGCTGGGCCGGCGCATTGCGAAGCGATACCGGCTCATCTGCTTTGACGAGTTTCATGTGGCGGACATCACCGACGCGATGATTCTTCATCGTCTGTTGTCGGCCCTGTTTGACAATGGAGTCGGCTTTGTCACAACTTCCAACTTCCAGCCGGACGAGCTGTATCCGAATGGCATGCATCGCGACCGTGTTCTTCCGGCCATTGAACTCCTGAAGGCCAGGCTGGAGGTCATCAGTGTTGACAACGGGACGGACTACCGCGGGCGCACGTTAGCCCAGGCGAAGCTCTATCACACCCCGCTAGGCATTCAGGCCGATGCTGAAATGACTGAAACTTTTAATGCGCTGGCTGAGTCTCAGGATGAGAACCCGGTATTGCAGATTGAGTCCAGGCAAATCCAGGCGAGGCGCAAGGCGGGGGGAGTCGTCTGGTTTGACTTCAAGACGCTGTGTGGTGGTCCGCGTTCGCAAAACGATTACCTGGAAATAGCCACGCAGTTTCATACCGTGCTGCTAAGCGATGTACCGCATATGCCGGTGCGTATGGCGTCCGAGGCACGGCGATTCACCTGGCTGGTGGATGTGCTGTATGACCGCCGGGTCAAGTTGATCATGTCGGCAGAAGTCGCTCCTGAGGCGTTGTACACCGAGGGGCCACTGGTACACGAATTTCCCCGTACGATTTCCCGGCTGAACGAAATGCAGTCAAGGGAATTCCTGGCGCTTGAACGCAGAAACGTCGATACAACACTCACATGAAGCATCTGGTTACCGCCTGTTTTCTTACCGCTTTAAGCGTGCTCGTGAATGCGCAGTCCACGTTGGAGACGGCTGCGCCTGCTGACCAGATTCGAAGCATTGAGGCCGAGCGGACGAGAATCAGCGGCGAACGCACCAGGCTGGAGGCAGGCTTTTTGGCCGAGGATGCCGCATGCTACGACCGGTTTGCCGTCAACAGTTGCCTCGGCAAAGTCAATGAGCGGCGGCGCGAAGCCATGGCAGACCTACGCAGGCAGGAGTTGTCGCTCAATGACGAGGAGCGCCGCATCAAAGGGGCAGAGCAGATCCGCAAAACAGAAGAGAAGTCGTCAGCTGAAAAGCAGCAGGAAGCCGCAGACCGCCGGGCGAAGGCCTTGACAGACTCCCAATCCCGTCTTGAACGGGAGAAAAAGAAAGCCGAGGACCGTGGCGCAGCCAAGGCCGCAGAGCAAGGCAGCAGCGACGCCAACGCTGCCAAGATAAAGGGCAGCCAGGAACGGGCCCAGGACCGGCTCGACAAGCAGGCCACGGATGCGGAAGAAGCCAAAAAATTCAGTGACCGTCAGAAGGAGGCTCAGGAGCGCAAGGCGCAGCATGAGCGTGACCGCCTGAAACAAACAAAATCCCCGGCGAAGCCGCTGCCTTTGCCGGAGTAAGCCTGGTTTTGAACTGCCGTGCGGAACTCAACCCAGAGGTTCGAGTTTGACGATTACCAGCGAGAGGTTGTCACCGCCGCCTCTTGCACGGGATCTTGCTTTCTGGATCAGGAACTCAGTTGCCTCGCGAGGTGACAGCATGGACAGGGCCGAGCCCATTTCACTGGTACTGAAATAGTGCCAGACCCCGTCACTGCAAGCCAGCAGGACGTCTTCAGGCCGGAGTTGCGGAATGAAATGATGGGTAATAGGTGGCGCATCCTCCGTACCCAGGCAACCCATCAGGATGTTTGACTGCGGATGGACATTGGCTTCTTCCTCGGTAATCTCGCCTTTGTCCACCAGGGTCTGCACATACGAGTGGTCCACCGTCCTGTGTACCAGCTTGCTGCCCTGGTAATGGTAGATCCGGGAGTCGCCGGTATGTACCCAGTGACAGTCCCCACCCGGGTTGATCAGAAATGCCGCCAGCGTGCTGTGCGGTTCCTGCTCGGCCGAGATGGCAGTCAGTTTGATGACGATATGGGCTTCTTCGATGACCTGCTTGAGCATCGCAGGGGCATCATCCGTTTCCGGGGCATAACGTTCAAAAAGCTGCTTGGCCGTCAACATGACCTGATCGGAGGCCTTGCGCCCCCCGCTACGGCCTCCCATGCCGTCCGCCACGATACCCAACATGCAGCCGGGAATGCGTGAGTGACTGAACAGGTTGACCTGATCCTGCTGGTAGTCCCGATCGCCTTTATGGATACCGGTAGACGCTGTGATTCGATAGCCTTTGGACATTGTGTGGTCGTTCAAGCGCGAGGCTCGATTTATGGTCGCAATCGACGTATTATCAAGCGAAGCAGCGTGCACGGATAAAAACCTTGGACTTAAATTTACATTCCCCGGAACGCCAGCTGATCGAACTCAAAATGGAGCACGCCGATCTCAATGCTCTGGTGGACCTGACCGCGCACGCCTTTCCCATTGATGAGTTGTTGCTCAGGCGCCTCAAAAAGCGGCGTTTGCAGCTTCGTGACCAGATTGCACAGCTTGAGCTGTCGCTGGATCCCCCAGAGCCTGCCTGATGACCCTTGCGATAGAAGTAGAAGAGGCTTTTGCGCCGGGAGGTGTCCTGTCGCGCGCAGTGGAGCATTTCGTCCCGCGCAGCGGCCAGACCGAAATGGCCTTGGCCGTGGCGCGTGCCATCGAGGGTGCATACCCCCTTGTGGTCGAAGCCAGTACCGGCGTCGGTAAAACTTTTTCATACCTGGTTCCCGCTTTGCTGAGCGGCGAGCGCGTGTTGTTGTCGACAGCGACCAAGGCCTTGCAAGACCAGCTTTTCGGTCGTGATTTGCCGCAACTGGTGGAGACACTGGGTCTTCCCGTCAGCACGGCGCTGCTCAAAGGCCGGGGCAGTTACCTGTGCCTGCACCGTATGGAAATGGCGCGCCAGGAGGCTTATTTGCCCGACGGCGTTTCCGTGCGCGCCTTGGCCAAAATTGAAGAGTGGTCCAAGCTCACGCGCACCGGCGACCTGGCCGAACTCCCGGGGCTGGACGAACGTTCGCCGGTGATTCCCCTGGTTACCTCCACGCGTGAAAATTGCCTGGGCGCCACCTGTCCGCGTTTTCGGGCCTGTCATGTGAACCTGGCCCGCAGGGAAGCCATGGCTGCCGACGTGGTGGTGATCAACCATCACCTGTTCTTTGCCGACTTGGCGGTGCGTGAATCTGGTGTCGCCGAGTTGTTGCCTTCCGTGCGCATCGCCATCTTCGATGAAGCGCACCAGCTCAACGAGACCGGTGTGCAATTTCTGGGAACAAACCTGACCACGGGCCAGCTTCTTGATTTTGCGAGGGACATGCTGGCAACCGGCCTGCAGATGGCCCGCGGGCTGGTGGACTGGCAGGAGGTGGTGTCGGCCGTCGAGAACGCCGCGCGCGAGCTGCGTCTGTGCGCCGGAAAACAGTACCCCGGCACCAAACTGCGGTGGGTGGGTGAGTCTCCGGAGGGGTTGAATGCGGCTGAGTGGAACAGTGCGTTGCAAGTCATTCACACGTCTTGCGAGCAGGCTTGTGCCGCTCTGGATACGGTCAGTGAAATCGCGCCTGATTTCGTTCGCCTCCATGAGCGTGCCGAGGAACTGGCGGAACGCGCCCAGCGTTTCGTTCATGCATGCGAACCGGGCTGCGTGCGCTGGGCGGACGTGGGAACCCAGCTCCGGCTGGTCGAGTCGCCACTGGATATTTCGAAGGCGGTGAAAAGCAAAGTGCTGGGTGCCTCCGCCGGCTCGGCGAAGTCCTGGATATTCACCTCCGCCACACTGGGAGATGACGACAAGCTCAGCTGGTTTACCAAGCCTTGCGGACTGGAAGATGCCGAGATCTTGCGGGTAGGAAGTCCTTTTGATTACGAGAGGCAGGCGGCTTTGTATGTGCCTGAGGTGTTCCCCAAACCGGGAGACCCGGCGCACACCATGAAAGTCGCCGAAGCTGCCGCCAGATGGTCGAGACGTCTCGGGGGGCGTACCATGGTTTTGACGACCACATTACGGGCTCTGCGCACCATTGGTGATGCACTCAGAGAGGTTTTTCTGGATTCGCCGGATATGGAGGTGCTGGTTCAGGGAGCCATGCCCAAGCGTGTGCTGATTGAACGCTTCCGAGAAGGCAATGCCAATGGTGGCAAAGGCTGTGTGCTGGTGGCTTCGGCGTCATTTTGGGAGGGCATTGACGTGCCTGGCGACGCGCTCCAAATGGTTGTCATTGACAAGCTGCCTTTTCCGCCTCCGAACGACCCGCTGGCCGAGGCGCGCTCAAAGCTCCTCGAATCACAAGGCCGCAGTGCTTTTAACGACTATTTTCTGCCCGAGGCAGCGGTAGCTCTCAAGCAGGGTGCAGGGCGTCTGATACGCCGAGAAAGTGACCAGGGGGTGTTGGTGGTGTGTGACAGCCGCCTGGCAACCATGGGTTATGGGCGGCGTTTGCTGCGAGCTCTTCCGCCGATGCGGCGGTTGGCATCCGAGGAGGAGCTGTTCGACCGGCTGGAAGCTCTTACCAGAACTTGTACCAAGGATTGTCTCCCGACTTGAATCCCTTGCTCAGGTATTCGCTTTGCGGGTAGCTCTTTTCGAGGATACGGCGGGTATCGTCACGCAATTCAACCATGCCCAGCGCGTCGTAGGACTTGTACAGAATAAAGGTCGCCTCTTCCAGTGCGGGCACATCGCGATAGTCGGCGATTGCGCTCTGCGCACGGTTGATTGCAGCCACGTAGGCACCGCGTGAATAGTAGTACCGCGCGACATGCACTTCGGATTGGGCCAGCGAGTTCACGATATAGCTCATCCGCAGACGGGCATCTGGCGAATATTTTGATTCTGGAAAGCGGGTGACAAGGTCCCTGAATGACTCAAAGGATTCCTTGGCCGCTTTCTGGTCCCTTTCGGATAAGTCCTGACGGGAGATAAACCCGAAAATTCCGAGGTTGTCATTGAAGTTCACCAGGCCCTTGAGATACAACGCATAGTCTAGGGCCGGGCTGGCCGGATGCAACCTCATGAACCGGTCCAATGTTGCTATGGCCTGAGCTTGTTCTCCCCCCTTGTACTGGGCATAGGCTTTCTCAAGCTGCGCTTGCTGGGCGAGGGGGGTACCCGCAGCACGGCCTTCCAGTTTTTCGTACAGCGGGATTGCCTTGTCATAA
The DNA here is from genome assembly GCF_056405995.1 of Polaromonas sp. P1_E11. Taxonomy (NCBI): domain Bacteria; kingdom Pseudomonadati; phylum Pseudomonadota; class Betaproteobacteria; order Burkholderiales; family Comamonadaceae; genus Polaromonas; species Polaromonas sp. P1_E11. Next base: position 272,199 of record NZ_JBFUBA010000003.1, on the reverse strand, counting down.
GCTCCGCCGCTGGCCTCATCTTTTGCTTCGGCGTAAATCTTGTTGGGGCTCCATGTGGCGGTCTTGTCGGGCGCCGGGGTGCTCGAACATCCGGCAACGACGAAAGAGAAAGCACACACGGCTGCAAAAAGCGGCATTGCATTGGGAACAACCGATAATTTGGTGGAAAACATTGCAATCGACCTTCTTGATGACTGATTCAGAACAAAGCAAATTGATTATATCGGGCGCTACTGCGCTTGAGGAGATGCCGTATGAGGCTCTGGAGGAGGGCGATACGGCTGTCGAGGTGGAGTTGCGGCAGGTAGCTGTCCCGGTCGAAAGCCATGGCAGCCGTTTAGACCGTGCTTTGGCCGTCATTGTGCCCGAGTTCTCGCGCACATATCTTCAGCAGTTGATCGACTCCGGCATGGTGAGACTCCGGGGCTCTACGGTCACCAAAACATCCACGAAGGTCAGAGCTGGTGATGAGCTCGCCATTGAGTTGCGCCCAACGCCGCAAAGCCAGGCATTCAGGCCTGAAGCCATGGCACTGGACATCGTGTTCGAGGACGCTTACCTGATGGTGGTCAACAAACCGGCAGGGCTGGTTGTGCATCCGGCGCCCGGCAACTGGAGCGGGACCTTGTTGAATGGCTTGCTGGCGCATGATCCGCAGGCCGTCTTCCTGCCGCGCGCCGGCATTGTTCACCGCCTTGATAAAGACACCAGCGGTTTGATGGTGGTCGCCCGGCAGCGGACGGTGATGGACCAGTTGGTCGGCCTGATCGCCGCCCGCGACGTGAGCCGGGAATATGTCGCACTGGCCCACGGTGCCTGGCTGGGCGGAAAAACCCGGCAGGTAGAAGCTCCCATTGGGCGGGATCCACGCAACCGTTTGCGAATGGCCGTGGTGGACCTCGACAGGAACGCCGGGAAGCCGGCCTCCACCGTGGTATCGCTGTCCCAAAGCACCGGTAAGCACTGCCTGGTCAGATGCAAGCTGCACACTGGTCGCACGCACCAAATCCGGGTCCATATGGCCTTCATTGGCCATCCCCTGGTATCCGACGAGTTGTATGGGGGGGCTCCTGCGGCTGGACTTGGCCGTCAGGCGCTGCATGCTTGCCGACTGGCATTCGAGCATCCGGTGACCGGCAAAGTGATGGAGTTCCGGTCAGACCCTCCGGGCGACCTTCAGGCCGCCATTGCCGGTTTGGGCCTGATATACAATCAAATCCAGTAGTTTTCAGCTACCTGCACCATGGCATCCTGATCAGGAGATTGCGTATTGGGTGCCCTGCGCGCCAAGCGCCGAACCCACGTTTTCCCGGCCTTTTTTTCCGCTTTTTTTCGGAACGACCACAATCATGAATACGACGGATGCAAAACGCGTCCTCGAAACAGCACTTATTTGCGCGCAGCAACCATTGCCCCTGCGCGAAATGGGAGTTCTGTTTAACGGGGTATTGACTGCGGACAGCCTCAAGCTGGTACTTGAGGAGTTGCAAAGCGATTGGTCTGGCCGTGGCGTGGAACTTGTTCACGTGGCGACGGGATGGCGTTTTCAAAGCAGGCCGCAGATGCGTGAATATCTGGACCGGCTGCACCCCGAAAAACCCCCGCGCTATAGCCGTGCCACACTGGAAACCTTGGCCATCATTGCTTATCGTCAGCCGGTGACGCGCGGTGACATGGAGGACATCCGGGGGGTCACGATCAACAGCATGATCCTCAAGCAGCTCGAAGACCGGGGGTGGGTGGAAGTGATCGGCCATCGGGAAACTGTCGGCCGCCCGGCACTTTACGCCACCACCCGGCAGTTTCTTGACGACCTTGGGGTCGAGTCGCTGGACCAGCTTCCCGTGATGGACAGCAGCCCGAATCAGCTTCCGATGCTCGAGCAGATAGAGTTTGGCATCTCTGAACTTGCGGGCAAGCCGGAGGTGGGTACGGATGGTACCGCTGTTGAGCGGCTGGAACCTGCCGCGCCGGAGCCCGAGTCAGGCACGGCTGAAGAGCCTGAGATTGGTGAGATCGCCGAAGCGCCAACTCTGTACACGCAACCACAGGTCGCTGACGACAATGACACCGGGCCTCTTGAGAGCGATGAGACCGGTGGCGATGAGCCCACCCGAATGTAAATCATGACCCAACAAGACCCTCCTGCTTCCGAATCTGCGGACACACCTCGTGAGCCGCAGGACAAGGTGCTCATAGAGGAGCAAGCCGTGCAAGATTTGCCGGAAGCAATAGCACCCTCCGAGTCCGGCCCCGCGCAAGCCATCCGTGCTCCAGCGCCGCGGCCTTCAGCCGGCCGCAACGCCCCAGCCCCACCCCCAGGTGCCATCCGGTTTGAGGATGTCGTGACAGGGCAATTCGATGCTGATGAGGAAGACGTTGCGTTGGCGCTGCCCAAGCGAGTGCTCGCGCCCCAGCCCGAAACCCCCAAGCTGCACAAAGTGCTTGCCCAGGCGGGACTGGGTTCACGGCTGGAGATGGAGCAACTGATTCTGGAAGGGCGAATCTCGGTCAACGCCGAGCCTGCCCACATAGGACAACGCATCCAGTTTGGCGATACGGTCAAAGTCAATGGCAAGCCAATCCGGGTGCGTATCGACCCGCCGCCGCCGAGGGTGATTGCCTATCACAAGCCCACCGGAGAGGTGGTCACGCATGATGACCCGCAAAACCGTCCGACCGTTTTTCGTCGTTTACCCAAGCTATTCCAGGGAAAATGGCAATCGGTCGGTCGCCTCGACTTGAACACGGAGGGCCTTCTGCTGCTGACCAGTTCGGGTGAATTGGCAAACAAGCTGATGCATCCGCGTTTCGGCCTGGAGCGTGAGTACGCTGTTCGTGTGCTCGGTGCGCTAAATAACGAAGAGAAAAAACGCCTGCTCGAAGGTGTGAACCTGGATGACGGCATGGCCCAGTTCAGCTCCATTGAGGCCGGAGGGGGAGAAGGCGCCAACTGCTGGTACAAGGTCACAATTTCCGAGGGGCGTAACCGTGAGGTCAGACGGATGTTTGAGGCAGTGGGGCACGCTGTCAGCCGCCTTATTCGCATCCGCTATGGGGCCATGGTTCTTCCGCGCGGCCTTAAGCGTGGCGCGTTTGTCGAGCTTGATGAGCGCGATATTTGGGCCCTGACAAACGCTTTGACACGTTCCGAATCCCGCGCAGTGCCGGGAGGGCCACAGGGAGCCAGCACCCATGGAGAGGGGCTTGAGCAACCGAGGCGGGGGCCGCGCAGAAACGAACGGCAGCGCGGGGACCGCGGACGGCCGTCAGCGCCAAACGGCGAAGCATCTCAAGCGCCGGTACAAGGCGGATCGGGGGACGATCAGGATACTCATGATCCACATGAGTTGCAACCGCCGCTGAATCTCAACGATTCTGCACCCCGTGGAAACCGACGCCGCGGTGGCAAGGGGCGTAACCAGGGCGGCAATCCCGGCGTTGGCTTCCGGACTGGCCAGCCGCAAGGCAACGGCAATGGGGTACAGGGACAAAAACGGCGGGATGACCGTGGTGACAAAGCTGCCGGAGGAGCGCAGCCCGATCCGATGAAAACCTCATTTGGTTATATCGGCGCAGACACTTTTACCCGGCAGCGACAGGGGCAAGGCCAGCAGCGTCGCGGGGGCGGTGGTACGGGCGGAAACGGTACCGGTGGACCGCGCCGCGGCGGTGCCGGTGGTGGAAACCGCGGGGGCGGCAATCGCGGCGGTGGGAGCCGCGGCGGAAATCGATGACCCCTCAGAGGCACCTCTAACCGCAAGGTTGATTTGAGCCAATACGCCTACAGGTTAAAATCATGGGCTTTATTCAAATTTTTGAATAATTTACGACTCCAAAAAATTTAAGGTAAGGAAATCTCATGGCAATCGAGCGCACTCTCTCCATCATCAAACCCGACGCCGTGGCGAAAAACGTCATTGGGCAGATCTATGCGCGTTTTGAAGCTGCTGGCTTGAAGATTGTGGCAGCCAGGATGGCACACTTGTCGCAAGGCGAGGCTGAGGCTTTTTATGCGGTTCACAAAGAGCGCCCATTCTTCAAAGACCTGGTTTCCTTCATGATTTCCGGTCCCGTCATGATCCAGGCGCTGGAAGGCGAGGGCGCCATCCTGAAAAACCGTGATCTGATGGGAGCGACCGATCCGAAGAAGGCTGCCGCCGGCACCATTCGTGCGGATTTCGCCGACAGCATTGATGCCAATGCCGTCCACGGTTCGGATGCTGCTGAAACGGCCAAGGCGGAAATTGCTTTCTTCTTTCCCGGCATGAACGTTTACTCGCGTTAACTATGTCTCGCCCCATGCTTTGCTACACCCAACCAGGGCCGTCGCTTGCTTGGGGCAGTTCAGTCGGTTCTCTACTGCGATGACTGCCAACCTTCTTGACTACGATCTGGATGGTTTGGCCGCCTTTTGTGGGCAGCTTGGTGAAAAACGCTTTCGGGCCACGCAGCTTTTCCGCTGGATTCACCAAAAAGGGGTTGCAGATTTCGGGCAAATGACGGATTTGGCAAAATCCCTGCGCGACAAGCTGGCAGGATCAGCCCAGGTCGTAAGCCCCACAGTGGTTTCCCGCCACGATTCCGCCGATGGCACCATCAAATGGTTATTTGATGTCGGTGCAGGCGATATCATTGAAACTGTTTTTATTCCAGAAGCTGACCGAGGAACATTGTGCATTTCCTCGCAGGCCGGCTGTGCTGTTGGTTGCCGGTTTTGCTCTACGGGTCACCAGGGTTTCAGCCGTAATCTGACCACGGGAGAGATCGTTTCCCAGCTATGGTTTGCCGAGCATTTCCTGCGGCAGCAACTGAACAGGGATGAACGGGTGATTTCCAACGTCGTCATGATGGGCATGGGGGAGCCCCTGCAGAACTACTCGCAGCTTCTGCCAGCCCTGAAGGTCATGCTTGATGACCACGGTTATGGCCTTTCACGTCGACGGGTGACGGTATCAACATCGGGTGTGGTACCCATGATTGATCGCTTGGCCGGGGACTGCCCGGTCGCTTTGGCTGTATCGCTGCATGCACCGGAAGACGGGCTGCGAGACAACCTTGTGCCCTTGAATAAAAAATACCCTATAGCTGAACTGCTTGCGGCTTGTACCCGCTATCAGTCATCGGCACCCCGTGACTTCATCACGTTTGAGTATTGCATGCTCGATGGTGTGAACGACCAGCCAGAGCATGCGCGTCAGCTCGTATCGCTGGTTCGGGCCCAGGCGGCGCAAGGGCTCTCCTGCAAATTCAACCTGATTCCCTTTAATCCATTTCCGGCTTCGGGGTTGAAGCGTTCCGACATGCCGCAGGTGATGGCATTTGCGAAAATCCTGATGGATGCGGGTATTGTGACAACCGTCAGAAAAACCCGGGGGGACGATATTGATGCGGCCTGCGGGCAACTGGCTGGCGATGTACAGGACCGCACGGGTGTGGATCAGCGCATGGCGGCACAGCGGCAAGGTATGCTCGGGGGAATCAAGGTCGTAGTGGCCAAAGGGATGGGTACATGAGATTTCGCGCCAATATGATCTGGGTGCCGGCCTGCTGGCTGGCAGTGTTGCTCACAGGGTGTGCCCATCAGGCTGGAACTCCAGGGGCCTCGGGTAACCGCACTGACATTGTCACGGAATCAGACGAGCCCGATCAGCGGCGGCGAGCGCGTCTTCGGCTTGAATTGGCTTCAGGCTACTTCGAGCAGGGGCAAACCAATGTGGCGCTTGACGAAATCAAGCAATCGCTGACCACGGATCCGACTTTTGCGGAGGCCTACAACCTGCGCGGACTGGTCTACATGCGTCTTAACGACATTCCTCTGGCGGAGGATAGTTTTCGCAGGGCACTTGCGTTGAATCCCCGCGATGCGGATGTTGCGCATAACTATGGATGGCTGATGTGCCAGCAGGGACGCTATAACGAGTCTTCTCGGTTCTTTGCCCAGGCCGTGGCGAACCCAACATACGCAGGCAAGGCCAAAACACTGATGGCGCAGGGGGTTTGTCAGGTTCGTGCTGGACAGCATGCAGAAGCCGAGCAAAGCCTCCTGCAGTCTTATGAATTGGACGCAGGAAATCCTGTGACTGGTTACAACCTGGCTAATCTTTTGAACGATCGTGGCGATCTAACTCGGGCACAGTTTTACATACGACGGCTGAACAACAGTGATTTTGCAAATGCTGAAACCCTGTGGCTAGGCATCAAAATCGAGCGAAAATTAAACAACCGGGAGACGGTACGGCAGCTCGGTGATCAGCTTAAAAAGCGTTTTGCGCAGTCCCGGGAGGCTGCTGCTTATGACAAAGGGGCGTTCAATGAGTGACGCTAACGTTAGTGCACCGGCTGGGGAGGCTACATCCGGAATGGCTGCGTCTGGCGTTGACCGGGGTGCCGACTTTGAGCCCACGGCCGGCACATTGCTTCGCGAGGCAAGAGAGGCTGCAGGCATACATATCGCGGCGCTCGCAGTATCTTTGAAAGTTCCTGTAAAAAAACTTGAAGCGCTGGAGCTGGATCGCTTTGACTTGCTGCCGGACGCTGTTTTTGTTCGGGCACTGGCTTCCAGCGTATGCCGTAGCCTCAAACTGGATGCGGCCCCTGTGCTGGAACGCTTGCCTCAAACCAGCGCCCCCAAGCTGATATACCAAGGGGCTGGCATCAATGCACCGTTTCGCTCGCCAGGGGAAGGACCCCGGCCTGCTGTGTGGACCCAGGTTTCCAAACCTGCAGTGCTGGCCGGCCTGGCATTGTTGCTTGGCGCTCTGGTACTGATTTTCCTGCCAGTCATCAAGGACGCGGCGAAGGGTCAGGGCGATAGCGAGATGCAAGCAGGCGGCGCCGGGACCGCCAAACCGCTGCCCGCAGCTGTGGCGATGTCGGGCGGAGGATTGGTAAATGACACCAAGCCTGTTTTTCCCGCAGAGCAGAGTAATGAGACTTTTTCAGGCGTCGGTGCAGCCACGGTTGCCGGCTCTCCCGCGGGCTCTGCTGGGACGGCAACTACCCCTCTACCTGCTCAGGTGGTTCAGCCTGCTCCAGTGCCAGCGGCAAGTGGTGTTGTCGCCCCTGTATTGTCAGCGGCACCGGCGGGTATCGTGACTTTTCGCGCCAGAGGCGACTCCTGGGTGGAGGTGACGGATGCCAAGGGAACGGTTGTGCTGCGCCGTACCCTGACCGCCGGAGAAGTCGCGGGCGCGTCCGGGGCGCTGCCGCTGGCCGCCGTGGTGGGTAAGGCGGATGTGACGCAAGTGCAGGTGCGCGGCCAGGCTTTTGATCTGAGCGGTGTGGCCAGGGACAATGTTGCCCGATTCGAGGTGAAATAATGTCGAAGGGTTGCCTTCCGATCGACTCCGCTTTTCCCAAAGCGCGGCGCTCCCTCCAGTCACAGGTGTCATGGGGTAGCCGTATTTTGACCGTCGGCGGTGATGCGCCGGTGCGCGTCCAATCCATGACCAATACCGACACGGTGGATGCCATTGGCACCGCGATTCAGGTCAAGGAACTGGCGTTGGCGGGTTCCGAGATGGTTCGCATCACCGTCAACACGCCAGAAGCGGCGCAGGCTGTACCGCATGTGCGTGAGCAGCTTGACCGTATGGGAATCGACGTTCCACTGATAGGGGACTTTCATTACAACGGTCATCGGCTGTTGGCGGATTACCCCGCTTGCGCGGAGGCGCTGTCCAAATACCGCATCAATCCCGGAAATGTTGGCAAGGGCGACAAACGTGACCGGCAGTTCGGCCAGATGATAGAGGTGGCCATGCGCTGGAAAAAGCCAGTGCGCATCGGTGTGAACTGGGGCAGCCTTGATCAGGAACTGCTGGCCAGCCTGATGGATGAAAACAGCGCGCGTGCAGTCCCTTGGGATGCCAGGCAGGTTATGTATGAAGCGTTGATTACCTCTGCGGTTGACTCAGCCCGGCGCGCCGAGGAAATGGGAATGCCGCGCAACCAGATCATTCTTTCCTGCAAGGTAAGTGGTGTTCAGGATCTGATTTCGGTCTATCGCGAATTGTCCCGGCGCACAGATCACGTGCTTCACCTGGGGCTGACAGAGGCCGGTATGGCCACCAAGGGCACGGTGGCGTCTGCCACGGCGTTATCGATCCTGCTGCAAGAAGGCATCGGCGATACCATTCGCGTCTCCTTAACGCCCCAACCGGGTGAGGCCCGCACCCAGGAAGTGGTTATTGCGTCGGAGATTCTCCAGGCGCTTGGTTTACGGACCTTTGTGCCCAGTGTGACGGCATGCCCAGGCTGCGGGCGCACCACCAGTACGACCTTCCAGGAACTGGCCAAGCAGATTGACGACTTTCTGCGTGCGCAGATGCCTGTCTGGCGCAAACAATATCCCGGCGTTGAAGGGCTCAAGGTCGCCGTCATGGGCTGTATCGTCAATGGACCGGGTGAGAGCAAACATGCCGACATCGGTATCAGCCTGCCCGGCTCCGGCGAGGCGCCGGCCGCACCGGTGTTCATTGATGGTGAAAAAAGACTGACCTTGCGTGGCGACAACATTGCGCAGGAATTCCAGGTCATTGTTGAAAATTACATTGAAAAACGCTTTGGCACGCATACCGTCGCTGAAGCTGCGTAACACCCATGGTTGAAAAAGCAGCTGCCGGCCCGGTAGAAAAATCCGCCGTGGCCAAAATGGAAAAACTGACAGGCGTCAAGGGGATGAACGACATCCTGCCGCCTGAGTCGGCTCGTTGGGAGTGGTTCGAAGCCAAGGTGCGCGCGTTGATGGCCCGCTATGCCTATGTCAATGTACGCACGCCGATCGTTGAGCCAACCGCGCTGTTTGTGCGCGGCCTTGGTGAGGTGACCGATATCGTCGAGAAGGAAATGTATTCCTTCGTAGATTCAATGAATGGTGACCGACTCACGTTGCGCCCTGAAGCCACCGCCGGTATTGTGCGCGCGATGATTGAGCACAACACGCTGTACAACGGCCCGATACGGGTCTGGTCGGCAGTGCCGCTGTTTCGCCATGAGCGACCACAGAAGGGGCGCTATCGCCAGTTCCATCAGATCGATGTCGAAGCCTTGGGTTTTTCAGGGCCCGATGTGGATGCCGAGCAAATTTTGATGTGCCGTGCGTTGCTGCACGACCTGGGCATTCCGATGGAGCATGTGCGGCTTGAGCTGAACAGCCTGGGTCAGCCTGGCGAGCGGATGGCACACCGTGCCGCACTGATCGCGCACTTTGAGGCGCATGCCGGCATGCTGGACGAAGATGCAAAGCGCCGGCTGCACAGTAACCCGTTGCGCATTCTCGATACAAAAAATCCTGCCATGCAGGCTGTCGTGGAGGCAGCGCCGCAGCTCATGGACTTCCTTGGCGATGCCTCGCTGGCGCACCTGAATGCGGTGCGCGGAATGCTCGATGCAGTGGGGCTTACCTATCGCATCAATCCGCGCCTTGTGCGTGGCATGGATTACTACAACCTCACCGTGTTTGAATGGGTTACCGACAAGCTTGGTTCGCAGGGTACGGTTTGCGGTGGCGGCCGTTACGACGGCCTGTTCGAGCAGCTTGGCGGCAAGCCAACGCCTGCGGTAGGCTGGGGCATGGGTGTGGAACGAATGCTGCTTCTGCTTGAAGCGGTGGGCGTGTTGCCGCCGGTGAGTGGCCCCGACGCCTACGTGATCGTTCCGTCTGCCGAGATGATGCCAACCGTAATGGCAACCTGCGAAGCCTTGCGCGCTGCTGGCATCAACGTGCAGATGCACGCCGGAACAGGCGATGGCATGGGCAGCATGAAGTCCCAGTTCAAGAAAGCTGACGGCAGCGGTGCGCGCTACGCCCTGATTTTTGGTGAAACCGAGTTCGCTCAAGGCTGTGTTGCCGTCAAACACTTGCGGGGCGAAAAAGACCAAGCCTTGCAGGCCCAGGCACTCCAGCCCTTGGGGGATGTCATGGCCTGGGCTCACGGCCTGCGCGGCTGAGCCGCCACGGCCGGCCATTTGGAGTGCTGGCCGGGCCTCTACAATCACCCCAACTCAATCCGCACCATTTCCGGGGCAGAACAAAGACTTTTATGGCAAAACATCTCGATTTGGAAGAACAGGAACAGCTTGACGAGCTCAAGCACTTCTGGAAGCAGTACGGTGACATGATCACCTGGGCCCTGATTGTGGTACTGGGCGCCTTTGCCGCATGGAACGGATACCAGTACTGGCAGCGTAACCAGGCGGCCCAGGCTTCGGTCATGTATGACGAAGTCGAGCGCGCTGTGCAGTCCGGTGACATGGCAAAAATTGACCGCTCATTGGCCGACATGAAAGATCGTTTTGGCCGGACAGCGTACGCCCAGCAGGCGGGGCTGCTCGCCGCCAAGGCTTATTACGACAAGGGCAATGTTGATGCATCGCGCGCTGCCCTGAATTGGGTCGCGGAAAAAGCCTCTGATGAGGGCTATCAGGCCATTGCCCGGTTGCGCCTTGCGGGGCTGCTGCTTGAGAAGAAGTCTTATGACGAGGCCCTGCAGCAGGTTTCGGGCCCTTTCCCGAAAGACTTCACGGCACTGGTTGCCGACCGGCGTGGCGATATTCTGGCAGCGCAGGGTAAGAAATCAGAGGCGAAAAGTGAATACGAAAAGGCTTACAAGGGGCTTGACGAGCGCTCCGAGTATCGGCGTCTGGTTGAGGTCAAGCTCAACGCGCTGGGGGTTGATCCCAACGCAGGGATAACCAAGGCCGATGCGCCATCGAATACAGAGGTGAAGAAATGATTTGTCAATCTTTTAGGCCTCTGGCCCAAGCGGTTCGTGCGCCGATAGCTATTGTTTTGATAGCAATTTTGAGTGGCTGTTCCTTTTTTGGCGGCGGTCCTGCGAAGCCGCAGCCCACAGAACTTCAGCCGGTAACAGGTCTGGTGTCTGCGCGCCAGATCTGGACCACCCGCGTGGGGCAGGTGAACTTCCCGCTTGAGATGGGAGTTTCGGGCAACACCGTGGCAGTGGCCAGCGGCGACGGCACCGTGGCTTTGCTGGACGCCCAAACCGGCCGCGACTTCTGGCGCCTTGCGCTGAATACACCCCTGGCCGCCGGTGCTGGAAACGACGGCAAGTTCGTTGCCGTGGTAACCAAGGCCAATGAAGTCATCGCGTTGCAGGATGGCAAGGAACTCTGGCGCCAAAAGCTGGGCGCCCAGGCATTTTCCGCTCCCTTCGTGGCTGGCTTGAGGGTATTTGTCCTGGCCGCAGACCGTTCGGTCACGGCCTTTGACGGACTGACGGGCCGCAAGCTCTGGGCGCAGCAGCGACCCAACGAACCTTTGGTGCTTCGCCAGTCCGGCGTCATGCTGGCGGTGGGCGATACGTTGGTCGTAGGTTTGGCCGGCCGCCTCGTGGGCCTCAACCCGTCCAACGGCAGCGTCCGTTGGGAGGCACCGATTGCCACGCCTCGCGGCATCAATGACGTGGAACGGCTCGTCGACCTGGTAGGACGCGTCAGCCGGCAGGGCGATATTGTTTGCGCGCGCGCATTCCAGGCGAGCGTTGGATGCGTCAATGCTGTGCGCGGCAACCTGCTGTGGGCCAAGCCCGCCAATGGGGTGCAGGGCATTGATGGAGACGATCGCCTGCTGTTCGGCACGGAAGCTGATGGCACTGTAAACGCCTGGCGCCGCACCGATGGTGAGCGTGCGTGGTCCACCGACCGCCTGCGCCACCGCAGCCTCACGGCTCCACTCGTCGTCGGGCGCTCCATTGCCATCGGCGACTTTTCCGGCTACGTCCACCTGCTTTCCCGCGAAGACGGCTCACTGTTCAATCGCCTGCCTACCGATGGCTCAGCCATTGCCGCAACGCCCGTGCTTGCTGGCAATACGCTGATCGCCGTGACGCAAAACGGTGGTGTTTACGGCTTCCAGCCTCAATAAGGGCCTACTGTCCTGCCAGAAACTGATTGATGAAACCTGTCATAGCGTTAGTCGGCCGCCCCAATGTGGGCAAGTCGACGCTTTTCAACCGGCTGACCAAGACGCGGGATGCGATCGTGGCCGATTTCGCCGGCCTGACGCGGGATCGTCATTACGGTAACGGAAAGCTGGGCCCCCACGAATACATCGTGATCGACACCGGCGGGTTTGAACCCGATGCGGCGTCCGGTATTTACAAGGAAATGGCCAAGCAGACCCGGCAGGCGGTCGCGGAAGCCGATGTGGTCGTCTTTGTGGTTGACGCCCGCGCCGGCATCAGTGCGCAGGACCACGATATTGCCAAATACCTGCGAAAGCTGGGCAAACCCACCATCCTGACAGCCAACAAGGCCGAGGGCATGACTGAAGGCGTGCAGCTGTCCGAGTTCTTTGAACTGGGCCTGGGCGAGATGCTGGCGGTTTCCGCCTCACACGGCCAAGGTATGCGCACGCTGGTTGACATGGCCCTGGCGCCGCTCAATTTGCCGGATCCGGACGAAGAGGCTGAGCCTCAAGATCCTTCTGTGATTCGCCTGGCCGTGGCAGGACGCCCGAACGTGGGGAAGTCCACATTGATCAACACCTGGCTGGGCGAAGAGCGCCTGGTGGCCTTTGATTTGCCCGGGACAACCCGCGACGCCATTTCCGTGCCTTTTGAGCGCGCCGGGCAAAAGTTTGAACTGATCGACACGGCAGGACTACGCCGCAAAGGCAAGGTTTTTGAGGCCATCGAGAAGTTTTCCGTCGTCAAGACCCTACAGGCCATCGAAAACGCCAACGTAGTGCTGTTGCTGCTCGACGCCACCCAAGGTGTGACCGATCAGGATGCCCACATTGCCGGCTATATCCTCGAAAGCGGGCGTTCGGTAGTGCTGGCCATCAACAAGTCGGACGCTGTGGATTCCTACCAGCGTGAGCTGCTCGAGCGCTCCATCGAGACCCGGTTGGGTTTCCTCAAATTTGCCGCCATCCACCCGATCTCGGCCATCAAACGGCAGGGCCTGGGCCCGGTCTGGAAGTCGATTGTTCAGGCACACGCATCGGCCAACCGCAAGATGTCCACACCGGTGCTGACCCGGCTGTTGCTGGAAGCCGTGCAGTTCCAGCAACCCCAGCGCTCGGGCGTTTTCCGCCCCAAGCTGCGTTATGCCCACCAGGGGGGCATGAACCCGCCCATCATCATCATCCACGGCAATTCGCTCGAGCATGTCACCGAGTCGTACAAACGCTATCTGGAAGGGCGTTTTCGCAAGGAGTTTGACCTGGTCGGCACGCCGCTGCGCATCCAGATGAAGAGCTCGCACAACCCCTTTAAGGACAAGGAAACGGCCTAGGACTACATGACCCGGCCGACGCCCTGTGGTAAGGTCAAGTTCTATTAACTTTTGAACACGGAAAATATCGTGAGCAATAACAAAGGCCAGCTCTTGCAGGACCCATTTCTCAACACCTTGCGTCGCGAGCATGTTCCTGTTTCCATTTATCTCGTCAACGGGATCAAATTGCAGGGCCAGATCGAATCCTTCGATCAATATGTGGTTCTGCTTCGCAACACTGTGACCCAAATGGTCTACAAACATGCGATTTCCACCATCGTTCCAGGTCGCGCCGTAAATTTCGCAACCAACGAGTCTGAAGAAAGCCCCGCCAGCTGAGTTCGTACGATGCTCCGGTGAGCCCGAAACCCCTGGTCCTCCTTGTAGGGGTCGATCTGGGGTTGCCAAACTTTGATGCTGATCTGCAGGAACTCGGTTTGCTCGCGCAAACAGCAGGCCTGCAGCCGGTTGCGCGCGTCACATGCAGGCGCAAGGCGCCCGACGCCGCGCTCTTCATAGGCAGCGGAAAAGCCGACGAAATCAAGCTGATGGCGCTGGACACCGGCGCCACGGAAATTCTGTTCGACCAGTCCCTCAGCCCGGCGCAGCAGCGCAACCTGGAGCGGCACCTGGACATGCCGGTCAACGACCGGACCCTGCTGATCCTTGAAATCTTTGCCCAGCGCGCGCGTAGCCACGAAGGCAAGTTGCAGGTTGAGCTGGCCCGGCTGCAATACATGTCTACACGCCTGGTGCGGCGCTGGTCCCACCTGGAGCGGCAAACCGGCGGCGCCGGTGTGCGCGGCGGCCCAGGTGAGAAGCAGATTGAGCTCGACAAACGCATGATTGGTGACGCTATCAAGCGCACCAAGGAACGCTTGCTCAAAGTCAAGAAACAGCGGCAAACGCAGCGAAAGCAGCGGGAGCGCCGCAATTCCTTCACGATTTCCCTGGTGGGTTATACCAACGCGGGAAAATCCACGCTCTTCAATGCGCTGGTCAAGGCGCGCGCCTATGCCGCCGACCAGCTGTTCGCCACGCTCGACACCACCACAAGGCAGCTTTATTTGGGTGACGCCGCGCGTTCCGTCTCGCTGTCGGACACGGTGGGCTTCATCCGCGACCTGCCGCACGGCTTGATTGATGCCTTTGCCGCAACGCTGCAGGAAGCAGCGGATGCCGACTTGCTGCTGCACGTGGTGGACGGCGCCAATCCCGACTACCTCGAGCAGATCGAGCAGGTCCAGCGCGTGCTTTCGGAGATTGGCGCGGCCGATGTGCCGCAAATACTGGTGTTCAACAAGCTGGACGCTATTGAAAAGGACAGCTTGCCCCTGCATCTGCAGGACATGTTCGAACTCAGGGACGCGTTTGAGGGCTCAAGCCGCAGCGTTGAACGGGTGTTCGTGAGTGCGCAGACAGGTGAAGGCCTGCCGCTTTTGCGGGCGCTGCTGGCTGGCTACGCGGTCAACCCGCCGGCCGACGAAATCCCCCAAACTGCCGAGGACCTTGCCTGATAGGGCGATTTCATTAGGCACAATGTCGGTGTAATGAAAAAAAGTGAGTTTGATCCCATGAATCTGAACCCCGTGCTGCAGACCTTGACGAGCTTGCCAGGCCGGCTCAAGCAACGCGCCCAAGGCATGTTCAACCTCAATGATCCGCGCTGGGGCCGGGATGACGACAAACCGTCTTCCGACGACGCCAAGCCCGAAGCTCCGCGGGAGGACAAACAACCGACCCGGCCCGCCAACCGCCCACAGGGGCAGGGGCCCAACCAGGGCCCGCCCGACCTGGACGAACTCTGGCGCGACTTCAATCGCAAGCTGGGCGGCCTTTTCGGCGGCGGCAAGAACAACCCCAACCGTGGTGGATTTGGCCGCGGCAATGGCGGTGGAAACAACGGCGGTAGTGGCGGCGGCTTTCAGCCCGATATGAAAAGTGCCGGCATTGGTGTCGGACTGATTGCCAGTGTCGCAGTGCTGATCTGGCTGGGCACCGGGTTTTTCATCGTTCAGGAAGGCCAGCAGGCCGTCATCACCCAGTTCGGAAAATACCACTCCACCGTGGGCGCGGGCTTCAACTGGCGGCTCCCGTATCCTGTGCAGCGCCACGAAATCGTTGTGGTCACGCAGATCCGTTCAGTGGACGTCGGCCGTGATGTCATCATCAAGGCAACGGGCCTGCGCGACTCGGCCATGCTGACTGAAGATGAAAACATCGTTGAAATCAAGTTTGCCGTGCAGTACCGCCTGAATGATGCGCGCGCCTATCTGTTTGAAAGCAAGGACCCCGCAGCGGCGGTGGTTCAAGCTGCCGAAACAGCCGTCCGTGAAGTGGTCGGGAAAATGAAGATGGATCTCGCCCTGGCGGAAGAGCGTGACCAGATCGGGCCACGCGTGCGCGCCCTGATGCAGACCATCCTCGATCGTTACAAGGTCGGCGTTGAAGTTGTCGGCATCAACCTTCAGCAGAGCGGTGTGCGCCCCCCCGAGCAGGTGCAGGCAGCTTTTGACGATGTCCTCAAGGCTGGCCAGGAGCGCGAACGCGCCAAGAACGAAGCCCAGGCATACGCCAACAATGTGATCCCGCGTGCCGTGGGTTCCGCGTCCCGCCTCAAGGAAGAGTCTGAAGCCTACAAAGCCAAAATCGTGGCCCAGGCACAGGGTGATGCCCAGCGTTTTCGTTCGGTGCTCACCGAATACCAGAAGGCGCCCCAGGTGACCCGCGACCGCATGTACACCGACGCCATGCAGCAGGTTTATTCCAGTGTGACCAAGGTGATGGTCGAATCCCGTCAGGGCTCCAACCTGCTATACCTGCCGCTGGACAAAATCATGCAGATGACGGCGCAGGGTGATGCTGGCAGTGCCGCAGAGCCCGCGCTGGTTCCCGGCGCAGCGTCTTCGCCGACGGTACCTGCCGCGCCGGTTTCCAGCTTGCCCCTCGATGCCCGCTCCCGCGATGCTTCCCGCACGCGCGATCGTGAAACACGCTAAGGAAGACGATCGTGAATAGAGTTGGATTTATCATTTCTTCGTTGCTGGTGATCCTGGCATTGCTCAGTTCCACGCTTTTTGTGGTGGACCAGCGGCAGTTCGGCGTGGTTTATGCGTTGGGGCAGATCAAGGATGTGGTCACTGAGCCGGGCCTGCATTTCAAGATGCCGCCGCCGTTCCAGAACGTCTCCTACATCGACAAGCGCCTGCTGGTGCTCGACAGCGTCGACGCCGAACCCATGCTGACGGCAGAAAAGCAGCGTGTCGTGATCGACTGGTACGTGCGCTGGCGCATCATTCAGCCCACCGACTACATCCGCAATGTCGGCCTGGACGAAAAAACCGGCGCCAACCAGCTCAACCGCGTGGTGCGCAATGCCTTCCAGGAAGAGATCAACAAACGTACCGTCAAGGACCTGCTTTCGCTCAAGCGCGAAGCGCTGATGGCCGACGTCAAGCGCGAAGTGCTGCAGGCCGTGCAGGGCGCCCAGCCGTGGGGCGTGGACGTGGTCGACGTGCGTATCACGCGCGTCGACTATGTGGAAGCCATCACCGATTCCGTCTACAAGCGCATGGTTGCGGAGCGCCAACGCGTGGCCAATGAACTGCGTTCTACCGGTTTGGCAGAGGGCGAAAAAATCCGCGCCGACGCCGATCGCCAGCGAGAAGTCACCATTGCCAACGCCTACCGCGATGCGCAAAAAGTCAAAGGCGAAGGCGATGCCGAGGCCGCTCGCACCTATGCCGAATCGTTCGGCCGCGACCCGCAGTTCGCCCAGTTCTATCGCAGCCTGGATGCCTACAAAGCCAGCTTCAACAAGAAGAGCGACGTGATGGTGCTTGATCCGTCTTCGGATTTCTTCAAGGCGATGCGCGGCCCAGGCTCCGGCAACGCCGCACCCGCCAAAAAATAAGCCGGCGTGGACGGCAACACGTTCTGGATGGCGCTGGCCCTGATGCTGGTCATCGAGGGCCTGTTGCCTTTCATCTCTCCCGGCGGCTGGCGCCGCATGTTCGAGCAGATTCTCACTCTGGGCAACGGCCAGATCCGCTTCTTCGGCTTGTGCAGCATTGCGGCGGGCCTGATCCTGCTGGCTGTGCTGGCCTGATTTCGCCTCACCCGGCAAACCGGACACCGGCAGGTATTTCCGCCAGAGTGCGTCATTGGGCCTTCAGCGGGCCGAAAACCCGCTTCAAGCCCGGTAAAATGCTGTTTTTAACAGCCCACGAAAATCACAATGCCCGCCTGGTCGTCATCATGGCAATTGCCCGATCAAATTGCCGATGTCCTGCCCTCCGAGGCGCGCCACATCGAAGAGCTGCGCCGTCTGTTCCTCGACACCGCCCGCAGCTATGGCTATGAACTTGTCATGCCGCCGCTGCTCGAGCACCTCGAGTCGCTCCTGACCGGCACCGGCGAGGCGCTTGATCTGCAGACTTTCAAGCTGGTGGACCAACTCTCCGGCCGCACGCTGGGCCTGCGTGCCGACACCACGCCCCAGGTAGCCCGCATTGATGCGCATTTGCTCAACCGCAGCGGTGTTGCCCGCCTTTGTTATTGCGGCCCGGTGCTGCACACCCGTGCCGACCGGCCTCATGCCACCCGTGAACCACTGCAGTTTGGCGCGGAAATCTATGGCCATGCCGGCCTGGAGGCAGACCTGGAAGCCCAGCAGCTGGCGCTTGAAGGCCTCAAGGCGGCCGGCGTCACTGAACTGAGCGTGGACATGGCGGATGTCCGCATCGTCAACAGCCTGCTGGCTGGCGCCACCGTCAACGGCAAAACCCTGGCGCTCATCCATGCCGCGCTGGCGGCCAAGGACGCGAGCGAACTCGGCAGCCTGATTGCCAGCCTCAAGGACGGCATTTCGGCTGCGGCGCGAGAAGGCCTCAAGGCGTTGCTGCAGCTTTATGGCGACGAAAAAGTGCTGGCCGAAGCGGAAAAAATCCTGCCGCCCTCAACGGGCCTGAAAGCAGCGCTGCAAAACCTGAAATGGCTGGCCGCACACACCAGGGGTGAAAAAGGCGATGTCAAGGTCAGTTTTGACCTGGCCGACCTGCGCGGCTACGCCTATTACAGCGGCACCCGCTTTGCCATTTACGGGCAGGGCGCCGAACTGGTGCGCGGCGGCCGCTATGACGAAGTCGGTGCCGTGTTCGGCCGCAACCGGCCTGCAGCGGGCTTCAGCCTTGACCTCAAAGAGCTGGTCAGTGTGCTGCCACCCCGGGCCCTCAAGGCCGCCATCCGTGCGCCATGGGGCGAAGATACCGGCCTGCGTGCCGCCATCGCCCGCCTGCGTGCGGGCGGCGAAACTGTGGCCTGCGTGCTGCCCGGCCACGAACATGAAGTCAACGAGTTTGATTGCGACCGCGAACTGGCAAACACTGCCGGTCAATGGGTGGTCCAGCCCCTTAAAAAAGCCGCTTGAGGGCCTGCGCCCGGCTTTATCCCGAAACCTTAACGAGAATTGAAGATGACAAACAAACAAACCGCAGCCGCGGGCCGTAATGTCGTGGTCGTGGGCACCCAGTGGGGCGACGAAGGCAAGGGCAAGCTGGTCGACTGGCTGACCGAGATGTCCCAAGGCGTGGTGCGCTTCCAGGGCGGCCACAATGCCGGCCACACGCTGGTCATCAATGGTGTGAAAACGGCGCTGCACCTGATCCCCAGCGGCATCATGCGCCCCGGCGTAAAGTGCTATATCGGTAACGGTGTGGTGCTGTCGGCCGCCAAATTGTTCGAAGAAATTGAGGGGCTGGAAAAAGCCGGCGTCGAAGTGCGTTCCCGCCTGCGCGTCAGCGAAGCCTGCCCGCTGATCCTGCCTTTTCACGTCGCGCTGGATGTCGCGCGCGAGGCTTACCGCGAGAAGGGCGGCACGACGAAGATCGGCACCACTGGCCGCGGCATCGGCCCCGCGTATGAAGACAAGATTGCCCGCCGCGCGTTGCGCGTGCAGGACCTCAAGTACCCAGACCGTTTTGCCGCCAAGCTGCGTGAGCTGCTGGACCTGCACAATTTCGTGCTGACCGGCTACCTGCATGCGCCGGCAGTCGACTTCGACACCGTCTACGCCGAAGCCATGCGCCACGCCGAGTTGCTCAAGCCCATGATGGCCGACGTCTCGCGCGAGCTCAACGATGCCAACGAGGCCGGTGCCAACCTGCTGTTTGAAGGCGCGCAAGGCACCTTGCTCGACGTCGATCACGGCACCTATCCCTATGTCACTTCCAGCAACTGTGTGGCCGGCAACGCCGCCGCGGGTGCGGGTGTGGGCCCGGGCATGCTGCATTACATCCTCGGCATCACCAAAGCCTATTGCACGCGCGTGGGCGGCGGGCCTTTCCCGACAGAACTCGATTGGGAAAAGCCCGGCACGGTGGGCTACCACCTCAGCACTGTGGGCGCCGAAAAAGGCGTGACCACAGGGCGCAGCCGCCGCTGTGGCTGGTTTGACGCCGCATTGCTCAAGCGCTCGGCCCAGGTCAACGGCCTCTCGGGTCTGTGCATCACCAAACTGGACGTGCTGGACGGCATCGACGAGCTCAAACTGTGCACCGGCTACGAGCTTGACGGCCACATCACCGACATCCTGCCGATGGGCGCCGAAGAGATCGAGCGCTGCAAGCCGATTTATGAGACCCTGCCGGGCTGGAGCCAGAGCACCGTGGGCGTCACGCAATACGACAAGCTGCCGGCTGCCGCGCAGAAATACCTGCACCGGATCGAGGAAGTCACCGGCGTGCCGATCCACATGATTTCGACCAGCCCGGACCGTGACCACACCATCCTGCTGCGCAATCCGTACGCCGCCTAGCCAGAAAACTTCAGAAAAGTGCGTCTAGCCCAATAGGGACGGGCGCAAGCAGCTATCAAATCAGGAGTAATTCATGTTGACAGAAGACGGCAAGCATCTCTATGTGAGCTACGACGAGTACCACAACCTGATTGAAAAACTGGCCATCAAAATCCACCAGTCCGGCTGGCAGTTCGACACCATTTTGTGCCTGGCTCGCGGCGGCATGCGCCCCGGCGACATCCTGTCACGCATTTTCGACAAACCGCTGGCCATCATGTCCACCAGCTCCTACCGCGCCGACGCCGGCATGACGCAGGGCAACCTCGACATCGCCCGCTTCATCACCACGCCCAAGGGCGAGATCGCGGGCAAGGTGCTGCTGGTCGACGACCTGGCCGATTCGGGCCACACGCTCAACGCCGTGATCCACCAGCTCAAGAACAACTACAAACCCATCACCGAGCTGCGCAGCGCCGTGATCTGGACCAAGGGCGTCTCCACTTTCCAGCCCGACTACTCGGTCGAGTTGCTGCCCACCAATCCGTGGATCCACCAGCCGTTTGAGGGATACGATTCCCTCTCACCAGCGCAGCTGATGGCGAAGTGGAAGATTTAGCGGCGTCGGATACGTCGGTTTGACACTGGTCAGCGCCGCATGATGCAAAGTCTGCCGGTCTTGCCGTCCGCTGACGGACCGCACAACTGGCGATCTCTTCAAACGGGAGCGCCAGCTGGCTTGGCCAGAGGGATCTTCTTCCTGTTAGTGGGCCTATTTTGTGGCGGGTTCATGGCTTTTTTGGGGCGTGAGGCACGCGATTCCTGGCTGTCATTACTTGTCGTCGGCGGTGGTGCATTCACGGTGATGATTGTCCTATGGACGACGCTGTGGACTTTCCGGCATGGCAGCTTCAACTTTGACATCAATCAAAAAACAAAGCGCATTCGCAAGTGGAAAACCTCTCCCTTTCTCAAGAGAGGTTTCGATGAATACGCATACGATGATTTTCATGCGGTTCGATCGGTGCATATATTCGACGGCGACGTTTACTGCGTGGTGGTCGAGCTACTTTTCAAAGCAACGAAACCTGCCCTTGAAGTAGCACGCTTCAATGCGGTAGGACGTATTGCGTCCTACTTGTGGAGAGGCAGTAATACACTGTGTTTGTCAGTCACCGAAAGTCCAAGTGGTGCGGCCTTGCGCCAAGACTTGGCGAAGTCGATGGGCATCACAGACGCAGGCTATTTCGACAAGGAGCAATGAGCTGCTTGCCGATGCTGCCCCGAATGCGGTTTTCAGGTTGCTACGTCACATAGATCCGAAAATCCACGCGTCCTGAGTGGGCTGGATGACCCTCAACGAGGGCATTGAGCGAGACCGGAAAAAACTGCCGTAATATCGCTGCATGAGCGATTCCCCATCCGACATTTCCACCACCCTGATCCACCACCCGTACAAGCCCCCCGCCGGCTTTGACGCCATACCGCCCGGGGTCTACAAAGCCTCTACCATTGCATTCCCGACCGTCGCCGCACTGCGCAGCCGCGACTGGAAGCACAAGACCGGCTATACCTACGGCCTGCACGGTACGCCGACCACCTTCACGCTGGAAGAGCGCATCGCCACCCTGGAAGGCGGCAAATACTGCACGCTGGTGCCCAGCGGCTTGGCGGCGGTGGTGCTGGTTGGCATGGCGCTGCTCAAGGCCGGCGACGAACTGCTGATTCCCGACAACGCCTACGG
Source organism: Polaromonas sp. P1_E11 (assembly GCF_056405995.1). Lineage (NCBI taxonomy): Bacteria > Pseudomonadati > Pseudomonadota > Betaproteobacteria > Burkholderiales > Comamonadaceae > Polaromonas > Polaromonas sp. P1_E11. Next base: position 250,417 of record NZ_JBFUBA010000003.1, on the reverse strand, counting down.
GCCCAACAAGAGCTTCGCGCAGGGCGAGCTGGCCGCCTGGGGCATCACGCACCGTTTTTACGACGCCATGAACCCCGCAGACCTGGCCGCCAAGCTGGGCCCCAAAACCCGGCTGGTATGGATCGAGGCGCCGGGCTCCATCACGCTGGAGTTTCCCGACATGCCGGCGCTGGTCGCCGCCGTCAAGGCGCACCAGAGTGTGCACTCCGCCGGCATTGTGACTGTGCTCGATAACACCTGGGGCGCCGGCCTGGCTTTCAACGCTTTTGATCTCGGCCTGGACATCTCGGTCCAGGCGCTGACCAAATACCCCAGCGGCGGTGCCGATGTACTGATGGGCTCCGTCGTCACGCGCGACGAGGCGCTGCACCACTTGGTCCATTTTTGCCACATGCGCGTCGGCTACGGCATAGGCGGCAACGATGCTGAACTGGTGCTGCGCGGCCTTAACAGCATGGCCCTGCGCTATGCCGCCCAGGATGCCGCGACGCGGGAGCTGGCCGGCTGGCTGCAAACCCGGCCGCAAATCGCGGCCATGCTGCACCCGGCCTTGCCCGGCTCGCCCGGCCATGAGGTCTGGAAACGCGACTGCACGGGAGCTGCCTGCCTGATGAGTGCTGTTTTCAAGCCGGAGTTCACGCAGGACCGGGTGGACCGCTTTTGTGACAGCCTCAAGCTCTTCAAACTGGGCTACAGCTGGGCGGGCCCCATGAGCCTGTGCGCGCCGTACGACATACCGGCCCTGCGCACCACGCCATGGCCGTACAAGGGGGGGCTGGTGCGCTTTTCGGTGGGCCTGGAGGCCGTAGCGGACCTGCAGGCGGACATCGCGCAGGCGCTGGAAAAAGCCTGATAAAGGCCTGATAAAAGCCGGATCAAAAACTGCATCAAAAGCCAGGTGATGCCGTGACGGCAATGCAGTACAGTAAGGGTTACCTATTCACGAAAGCACGCAGTGGCAACTCCCAATTACTCTTACGAAAAGCGCCAGAAAGAGCTTGCGAAAAAACGCAAAAAAGAAGAAAAGCTCAAGCGCAAGGCAGAGGGCAAGCCGGACGATGCCGCTGACGACGGGACCGATACGCCCGATGCCGACGGTGAGGCGCCCGGTGGCCCCCCACCTGTAGACCCGGCCCCCTGAGCCTCCCCGATTTTTGATGAAAAGAGGCTGCAGCCCTTGAAGGACGAGTGCAAGCAGCTATTGATTTGGTAGCAACCAAACGCTGGCAAAAAACGGCAGGCCATCAAAAACCCGGCAACACCTGTGAAGGTCAGCCGGGTTTGTCGTTTCAGGGGGCGGAATTTTCAGCCTGCAGGGCTTGCGCCAACGCGGCCATGGCCGCAGCGCTGTGGTCCTTCGGCGAAAGTACACGGGCCATGGCATGTCCGGAAAAGTTGCGCTGCATCGACTGCAGGTAACCCGGGTCGTAGTGCTTGACCAGCAGTTCACGCACCACGGAAGCCACGTCGCCGCTGCGGGCGCGTGCCTGCCAGTCCTGCACTGTGGCCTTGCCGCGCGCTTCCGTCAGGGCGCCCAGGCGCTCGCAGAAAAACGCGATGTCCTTCACGAAAAAGTCATAGTCTTCCAGCAGCAGCGCTACGCGTTCATCCTCCGGCAGGTCCAGCTGCAGGCAAGGGCTGGCCCGCATGGCGGTGATCAGGCCTTCCGGCACGGCCACATTGCCGACTTTCTTGCTTTCACTTTCAATGTAGACCGGCTGGGCCGGATCAAAACGTTTCAGCGCAGCCCAGATACTGCTGTCAAACGCCTTCTGGCTGGGCTGCTGCACGCCGGGGATGGCGCCCAGCACCGAGCTGCGATGGTTGGCCAGCGCTTCCAGGTCCAGCACCTGCGCGCCTTCGGCCGCCAGGGCCTGCAGCAGCCGGGTCTTGCCTGAACCCGTGGGGCCACACACCACCCGGTAGTGAAAGCGGCCGGCCAGCTGCGGCAAATCCGCCACCAGCGCGGCGCGAAATGCCTTGTAACCGCCGTCTACCAGCGTCACCTTGAAGCCGATCTGGTCCAGCACCAGCGCCAGCGAGCCGCTGCGCTTGCCGCCGCGCCAGCAGTACAGCAGCGGTTGCCATTCCCGGGGTTTGTCCAGCACATCACGCTGGATGTGCTCGGCAATGTTTTTTGCCACCAGCGCCGCGCCCAGTTTTTTGGCTTCGAACTGGCTGATCTGCTTGTATTTGGTGCCGACGATTTTGCGTTCCTCGTCGTGCAGGCTGGGCCAGTTCACCGCGCCGGGGAGGTGGTCTTCGGCGTATTCACCTTCGCTGCGGGCGTCAATCACCTCGGAATAACTCCCGAGCGTTCCGAGCGCCTCGTCGGCAGAAATGCGGTCCAGGCTCACTTGACCAGTTTCTTCAGTTCGGGCCACACATTGGCGAGCATCTTCGCCTGCGACTGCTCGTTTGGGTGGATCCGGTCAGCCTGGAAGTTGGCCAGCGGGTCGGCCGCATCGGCAATGCCCTTGAGAAAGAAGGGCACCAGGGCCACTTTTTCCGCCTTGGCGACCTTGCCGAACAGCCCTGAAAACGTCGCCGCATAGGCACTGCCGTAGTTGGGCGGTACCTGCATGCCCACCAGCAGCACGCGGGCCCCCGCTTTTTTGGACGCCTGCGTCATCGTGACAAGATTCTTTTCGGTCATGTCCAGCGGTAATCCCCGCAGGGCATCGTTGCCGCCCAGCTCAATCACCACCACCGCAGGCTTGTGCTGTGCCAGCAGCGCCGGCAGGCGGGAACTGCCGCCCGAAGTGGTGTCGCCGCTGATGCTGGCGTTGACGACTTTGGCAGTCTTCTTTTCGCTGGCAAGCTGTTTTTCAAGCAGCGGCACCCAGCCGGTTCCGCGTTTCAGGCCGTATTCGGCGCTAAGCGAGTCACCGACCACCAGAATGGTTTCGCCTTTGGGCGCCGGTGTTTGCGCTATTGCCGCCGGGGTGCCGCCACCCATCACGGCGGCCACAAGCAGCGCCCCGAAAGGTTTTAGCAAACGCTTTGCCGCCGCAAGGGCAAGCTTGGTAAAGTCTGAATTCATATTTCCTGACAAGGCCGACATGTTTGAACCCGTGGTGAGTGGCGTGAATGATGGTTCCAGGGCTACGGCTTCCGTTGTACCCGCACCGTCCCCGACCTCTTCAATTATTTCCGTTGAGCATGTTTTCAAGTCGGTCACCGACTCCACCGGCACATTGGCCATTTTGCGCGATATTGACTTCGCCCTGGCCCCGCGGGAGACCGCTGCCATTGTCGGTGCATCGGGTTCCGGCAAAAGCACCTTGCTGTCCATCATCGCAGGGCTGGACACGCCCACGCAGGGCACGGTCAGGCTGGCGGGGCAGGACATCTTTGCAATCAGCGAAGACGATCGGGCCGCCCTGCGTGCGCAGAAGGTCGGGTTTGTTTTCCAGAGCTTTCAGCTGATGGGCAATTTGACGGCGCTTGAGAACGTCATGCTGCCGCTGGAGCTGTCGGGCGCCAAAAACGCACGCTCGCTGGCCACCGACATGCTCAAGCGTGTCGGCCTGGGGGAGCGGCTGGGCCACTACCCGAAAGTGTTGTCGGGTGGCGAACAGCAGCGTGTGGCGCTGGCCCGTGCTTTTGTGGTGCAGCCGGCGGTGCTGCTGGCTGATGAGCCGACAGGCAGCCTGGACTTTGCCACCGGCGAGACGGTGATGTCGCTGATGTTTGAACTCAATCGTGAACTCGGCACCACCCTGGTACTGGTGACGCATGACCAGGCCATCGCGTCGCGCTGCGAGCGCCGCATCACCATCGATGCGGGACGCGTCAGCCCGGTGTGATTTCGAAGATATCCCGTGCGAAAATCTTAAGGGAAAATGGCCTGAAGGCCTTTTTCATCGGGCGCAAGCAGCTATCAAAAGCATAGCGTATTGCGAGGCTGAAAAAAGCCGCCCTCAGCGCCCGCCGTGCATTTTCTGCGCTACGGCCAGAAATTTCGCGCGGTCATCAGGCCGGTCAATCTGCTGCGCCAAAGCGTGGATCAGGGCCTGAAAGGTAAGCTGCCGGGCTGCTTCCTTGCGTACCAGGGTTTTGGCGAGCGGACCGATATGCTGGCTGAGCGCGCGTTCCAGTTGCGCCTGCAGCTCCGCATTGAAATTTTGCACATTGATGGATGTGGAGGATGCCGAGGTCGTTCCGGATGTCGTTGCCGACGTGGACAGGGGTCGGCTCATGTCGGAGCGCAAGGGGCGGGAAAACGTCGAGGAAATGGGCCGGCTGTAGCTGCTGCTGCCGCTGGTGGACCGCAACGGGCCACTGGCGCCATGCAACCCCGAATTCACCGTCGCGCTGGTGTGGCGCGGCTTCAGGAAGGCTTCGCGGGCCGTCGCATCGGGAATGGAAATGGCCAGCAGGTCGCGCAGCCCCTGTGCGCTGACTGTGCGCGGAATGGCTTTCTTGACCAGCACCTTGGCCAGCGGCCCGATGGCCTTGGCCAGCTCGTTTTCAATTTCCAGCGCGATTTCAGGGGTGAGCGACGCCAGCGCGGCAAACGATGCCGTGTGCTCGAACTCCATGTTGCGGGACATCGGCGCGGCCGGTGCGGCGTTCGGGTCCAGCACCGCGTAAATCTCGTGCGAGCGCAGGTGCTTGTCCATGTGCGGGCCGAGGTAGTCGAAGAGGCTGGCGGCGCTGTCGGTGATGCGTGAAATCACGTCGTAATAGGCACGCGAGACCACGATCTGGTTGGGCCTGGAAAAGTCCATGATGCGCTGGGCCACATTGATGCCGTCGCCCACCACATTGACGCGGTTGTTGATGTCAAACACCATGCGGATCGGCCCCAGGTGCAGGCCCACCCTCAGGGACAGCTTGCGGCCGTACTTTTGTACCAGCAGGTCTCGCAGCAGCAGGGCCGACTGCAGGGCCTCTTCGGGGTCGCCCAGAAAGCAGATCGCCGCGCCGTCGCCGGTGTCGATCATGATGCGCGACGACTCCTTCACGCCGCCGATGGCCTTGGTGATGAGTTCGTTGAACAGGGTCTTCAGTGCCACCTGCTGGTCGACCGAATAGGTGGAGTAGGACACCAGGTCCAGGAACATGATCGTGCCCAGTACATTCTTGCGCAGGTTTTCGGCACTGTTGAGCGGAATGGACTGGGAATTGGCCGCGTAGGCGAGCACGGCGCTTTCGGACAGCAGCTTGCTTGTCTTTGTGGGCGATGTATCGGTTTGCAGTGCGACCGGCGCAGCTGGCGCGGCCGGGGGGATAGCGGCTGTATTGGATCCCGGGTTGGCAGCCCGGATGGTCTGGGTCTTGAGGAAATCCGAGCTGATCAGCGCCTGGCGCAGGGCTCCGACGTCCTGCGGGCGCTGTGTTTCGTTGGGCATCATGGCCCAGTCGATGGCGCGCAGCAAGGGCGCACCGAAGACCACCGCGCTGGCCGTGTCTGCCGCCTTGGGCATGGTGTCCTCGCGCACCCGCGAGGCCGACTCCATCGGCTTGTGGCCCGTCGTCATCCAGTACATCACCGCACCCAGCGAATAGACGTCCGTCCACGGCCCCTGGTGGCCCTTGCTGTGGTACTGCTCGAACGGTGCGAAGCCCGGGCTCACGATGTTGGTCATGTCGTGGTTACCGGTCACGCGCCGCGCGGCGCCGAAGTCCAGCAGCACCGGTGTGCCGTCGGCGCGGATGTAGATGTTGTCCGGCTTGATGTCGCGGTGCAGGAAATTCACCTTGTGCACCGCTTCCAGCCCGTCCATCAACGGGTAGATGATCTTCAGCAGGCCCTGCTGGTCCAGCGCCGGCTGCCTGGCCAGCCAGCGTTTGAGCGGGTCGCCGGACTCGTACTCCATGACGATGTAGGCGGTCCCGTTTTGCTTGAAGTAACGCAGCACCCGCACGATGTTCGGGTGGCGAAAGGACGCCAGCGCCCGCGCTTCGTCGAGGAAGCGCTCCAGCCCCCAATTGAACTGGCCGTTGTTCGCACTGGAGCGCACGTGCACCGACAGGTCCTCCGCGCGCACGGCCAGGTCGCCGGGGAAATATTCCTTGATCGCTACCGGCAGCTGCAGGTTGATGTCCTGCGCCAGGTAGGTGATGCCGAAGCCTCCTCCACCCAGCATCTTGTCGATGCGGTATTCAAAAACGGTTTGCCCCGGCAGAAGCGCAGCCGCGTCCTTGCCTTCGCCGCCTGTGGGACGCACTGGCAGGGCTTGCGTTGTTTCTTCCGGTTCGTCCATTCGGGGGAGTCGATTCCTGGGGTGTGTGGTTATTGTCGTTGTTGAATTCTGCCGGGCATCAGTCGCCGCGGTCGATCATCTGCATGGCTTTTTCGAGGCTGCGCCGCATGCGGTTGAACGCGCCGCCGAGCACGGACATTTCGTCTTTGCCGCGGTCAACGAATTCCGGTACGTCAAAGTCACCGGTGCTCACCTTGTCGGCAGCCTGGGACATGCGGCGGATAGGCCGCACGATGAGCCAGCTCAGCATCAGGTTGAGTACGACAAAAACCACGGCGAAGACAGTAGCCAGCGAGGCCATGAAGGTCTTGAAGGTGCGGTCTGCGTTGCGGATGGGGATGTCCATGGGAACGGTGACAACCTGCGCGCCGATGATTTCGTTGTGTTTCCAGCCGAAGCCGTTGGCCTCGCCATAGACCTTGATCATGCTGGCGGGCGCATTGGCCGGCACGCTGTGGCACTGCAGGCACGCAGCGTTGGTGATCTGGATGGGCTTGGCAATGTACAGCAGGCGGCCCGTGGCGGCGGAACGTTCCGAAATCAGCTCTTTCGATTCGGCATTCTGGCGGAATTGCTGGACGATATCCGCTTCCCAGTCGGTGGCGCGGTCGCGCGGGTTGGTCGGGTTCAGCGTGGCTTCCTTGTAGCCGTAGTCACGGTACTTTTTCTGGATGTGGCTCAGCGTTTCGGTGGCGGCGTAGGCCGGAACGGTCTGGGGCAGGAACACTTCCTCAAGTTGCTTGTCCAGGTGCGGCTTGATCTGCTCGACGGTGTAGGCCCGCACGGAAAGAGCGGTGTCCATCATGAGGCGGGCGTTGCGCAGCACCTCTTCGCGCGCGTTGTCCTGCAGCAGCTGGCGCGAGATGTAGCCGGCTGCGGCAAAGCCGGCCAGAAAAACCACGATCAACACCAAATTGAATTTCAGTCTCAAGCCCATAGCGCCTCCAGGTGCCCTGCAGCCAGCAGAGCGGGATTATTCAGCAGGTACAACAAATTGTTACTATTTTAGTCCTGCCCGGGGGCCATTGTGCCCCGCTCGTCGCACCCGGTACACCGGTAGTAATGCCAATTACGGCCAACAGTGATAATCGCTGCCATGTCTTCTTCTCCCAAAGTGCTTTTTGGCTTCCATGCCGTCGGCGTTCGCATCAAAACAGCGCCGCAATCCGTCCTGGAAGTGTTTTTCGATGTGTCCCGCCGCGATGCGCGCATGCGCCAGTTCACGGACCGGGCCCGGGAGGCGGGTGTGCGGCTGATCGAATCCGACGGTTTGCGCCTGGCAAAGATGTGCGGCAGCCACGGCCACCAGGGCGTTGTGGCCCGGGTCGACGCTCTGGCGCAGGTCAAATCGCTCGACGAATTGCTGGAGCAACTCGAAGAAGCCGGCGTTGCCCAGCCGCTGCTGCTGGTGCTCGACGGCGTGACCGACCCGCACAACCTCGGCGCCTGCCTGCGTGTGGCCGATGGCGCCGGCGCCCATGCGGTGATTGCGCCCAAGGACCATGCGGCCGGCATCAACGCCACCGTGGCCAAAGTGGCCAGTGGCGCCGCCGAAACCATGCCCTATTTCATGGTGACCAACCTGGCCCGCACCCTCGGCGAGCTCAAGGAACGCAACATCTGGTGCATAGGCACCAGCGACGATGCGGAAAAAACAATTTACGACGTGGACCTGAAAGGCCCTGTGGCGTTGGTGCTTGGCGCTGAAGGTGAGGGCATGCGCCAGCTCACGCGCAAGACTTGCGATGAACTGGTCAGCATCCCGATGCACGGCGCGGTGGAAAGCCTGAATGTGTCCGTAGCCAGCGGTGTGTGCCTGTACGAAGCCCTGCGCCAGCGCAGGGCATGACGACGCCGCACCACTTCGACCTGGTCGTCATAGGCGCCAGTTTTGCCGGGCTGGCCTGCGCGCGCGCCGCGGCCAGGGCGGGCCTGCAGGTCGCCATTGTCGAAAAGAAGACTTCTTCCGGCGACAAGCTGCACACCACCGGCATCATCGTCAAAGATGCCATAGACACCATCCCGTGGCTGCAGCAAGTACCCGCAGCGCTGGTGCGGCAGGTGGACGGCGTGAGGCTTTATTCGCCCAACCTTCGCCACGTTGATCTGCACGCGCCCGGTTATTACTTCTGGGCAACCGATACGCCGGCCCTGCTGGACTGGATGTGTGCGTCCGTCCAGGCGGACGGTGTCACCTTGCTGGTCGGCACGCTGTTCGAGCAGGCCGTGCGAGACAGCGGCGGCTGGGCCGTGTCGGTCAAGTCGGTCGCCTCGCAAGAGCCGATGGTGCTGCAGGCGCGCTACCTGGTCGGTGCCGACGGCCCCCATTCGCGTGTGGCCAAGGCTTTGGGCCTGTCGCTCAATACCCAGTTTCTCTTCGGCATCGAGCATGAATACGGCCAGGCCCGGCTGGATGCCAACCTGCTGCACTGCTTCATAGACCGTCAGCTCGCGCCCGGCTACATCGGCTGGGCTGTTGCGGGCGCCGGCATTCACCAGATCGGGCTGGCCAGGCGGATGTCGCCTTCAGGCGCGTCCGTGCCTGCCAAACAGGCATGGATGGGTGCTTTCATGGAAAAAATCGCGCCGCATGTGGATGTTGGCAACGCAAGTCCGCTGGCCACGCGAGCCGGCATGATTCCCTGCGGCGGGGTGCTGAAGCGGGTGTCCGACGCACGCGTCATGCTGGTCGGTGACGCCGCCGGCATGGTGTCGCCCGTGACGGCTGGTGGCATCCACACGGCCCTGCAGCATGGCGATGCGGTGGGCAGCGCGGTGGCTGCCTTTTTGCAGGGTGGGGCGGTCGATGGCAGCGACCCGGCTGATCCAGCGCAAGGGCTGGTGCGGCATTACCCGAAGTTCCGCGCCAAACGTACGCTGCGCTGGCTGTTTGACCGTTTTCAGGCCGACTGGATCTTCAATATGGCCCTGGACACCGAACCCATGCGGCAGGCTGCCCGCATGGTGTACTTTCACCGGCGCGGCAAACCAGAGTAGCCGCCCCGGAACGGGCCGCTAGACCAGCCCGTACCAGCCCAGCAACGCGCCGGCGCCCAGCAGCCACAGCAGATGGATCTTGCTGCGCCAGACAATCACGGCTGTGGTGGCCGCCAGCAACCACACCGGCCAGTCTTTCAGCGAACTGCCGTTGGCGGTGGCCAATATCCAGCTTGTCGCGATCAGCAAGGCCACCACGATGGGCCCCATGCCCTGCTTGAAAGCCCGCACTGCGCGCAGTTCGCGGTTGCGGTGACCCCACTGCGCGGCCAGGTAGGTGAGGGTGGTGCTCGGGATGAGGATGCCCAGCATCGCCAGGAAAACGCCCAGCAGCCCGGTCAGCATGCCGCCTGCGTTCAACCCCACATTCCAGCCCAGCAGCGCAATGAACAACACGTTGGGCCCCGGCGCCGATTGCGCGATAGCGATGGACGCGTTGAACTGCGCGTCGGTCAGCCAGTGCTGCTTGTCGACCAGGAAACGGTGCATGTCGGGTGCGGTAGTGATGGCCCCGCCTATCGACAGCAGCGACAGCGAGAGGTAATGCAGGAAGAGATCAAACCATTCCCGCGCGCCGAAAACGAGATGCAGCGATTCGGTCATGGTGCCAGCCTGCGGTAAGCGAGCACACAGGCCAAGCCGCCCAGCCCGAGCAGCATGTAGGCCAGGGGAAAGCGCAGCAGGGCGATGGCCACAAAACAGGCCACGCCGAACGCGGTGCACAGCTGCAGGCCCAGCACGTTTTTCTTGAGCGCGCCGAACAGCTTCAGGCCGGTCGCGCCGATCAGTCCGGCCGCCACAGCGCCCATGCCGCGCAGTGCGCCGGCCACGCCGGGATGCCCGGCAAACTGGGCATAGACCACCGCCAGCAGCAGCACCAGCACCAGCGGCACGGTCAGCATGCCGGCCAGCGCTGCCAGGGCGCCCTTGAGGCCGAAGTAGCGGCCACCTATCATCAGTGAGATGTTGACTACATTGGGCCCGGGCATGATTTGCGCGACGGCCCAGTCTTCAATGAATTCTTCGCGCGTCATCCAGCGCTTTTTTTCGACCAGCTCGCGTTGCACGACAGCCAGTACACCGCCAAAGCCCTGAAGCGCCAGCAAGGTGAATGAGATGAAAAGATCGGAGAGGGATCGGGGTTTCGGGCGGTCTTCGGCGGGAGGGGTGCTCATGCACCAATTATCGCCGTTTCATCGATGCACCACAGCCTGCACACAGGAGACCAAGGGCCGCTGTTTGCTATTAATAAGATAGCTGCTTGCGCTCGTTGGATATGGGCTGGAGGCAAAAATGGCGTAATTTTTGAGGCTGCGCCCGACATGCCCTGCATGGCGGCTACAGTCGCAGTTCCCAGGTTTCGCCCACCAGGTTTTCTTTCCCAAAGCCATGGTAGGGCTCGCTCCTGGTCAGCTTGAAACCACGCCTGGCGTAAATGGCGCGCGCTGCATCCAGGCAGCTGTTGGTCCAGAGCACCATTTTTTTGTAGCCCTTGCTGCGCGCAAATGCGATGCACTCGTCGGCCAGGCGCCCGCCCAGGCCCAGTCCGCGCGCCTGCGGCGTGAGGATCAACATGCGCAGCTGGGCCACGGTGGCTGATTTACGCGCCACAAACACCGCGCCCGCCCGCTCGCCGTCGACTTCGGCTATCCAGCACTTCTCCCACTCCGGCTGGTGGTTCTTGAGGTACTTGCCGGCAATATCGGCCACCAGTGCCTCGAATTCGCTGTTCCAGCCGTATTCACGCGCATAAATTTCACCGTGTTGCTGCACCACCCAGCCGATGTCGCCTGGCCCGGGGTCGCGCAACAGCACCGTACGTGTCGCGGCGGACTCCTTGCCGTTGGCCAGCAGCCGTTGTACGGTGGTCATGGCTGTCACCACCTTTTGCTGGTGGTCTGGCGCCAGCGCGGCCAGCAGGGCTGCGGCTTCGTCGCGGGAGCGCTGCTGCAGCGGCGCAAATGCGGCGTGGCCGGCCTCGGTCAGCTTTAGCAGGCTTTGCCGCGCGTCCGCCGGCGAAGACGCGCGCGCCAGCCAGCCTTGGCTTTCGAAGCGGCGCAGGATGCGGCTCAGGTAACCGGCGTCCAGCGCCAGTTCGCGCCCCAGCTCCGTGGCCGTGGGCTGGTCGCGGTGGGCCAGCTCATACAACACCCGTACTTCCGTCAGCGAAAACTCGCTGTCCAGGTAAGGGTCCAGCACGCCGATGCGCTGGGTGTAGAAGCGGTTAAAGCTTCGCACGGCCTTGACGTGGGCCGTAGCGGCGGCCGCAACGGGTGCTCCAGCTTGTGGCGGGGAAGGGGTGTTTGAGGCGGTGGTATTGATTGACGAGGCCATGCTGGACATCGTCAATCAGTTGGTTGACAAAGTCAAGTATATGGTCTCTTCCGGTAACGCCCCTGGTTCGGCAGGCCCGGCCTCAGATCACCCGGCGCGGGGCCGCTGTGGCCGCATCGCCGCTGTTGGGCGCACCGGTCGGCTCAATCAGCAGCAGGTGCGCCTCTTGCGATGCCCGGGGGCGATGGCGCACCCCGCGCGGCACCACGTACAACTGGCCGGGCTTGAGCGTGACGGTGGGCTGGCCGTCGATGTCGATGTGCAGCTCGCCCTTGAGCACCAGGAAGAAATCGTCGCTCTCCGGGTGCGAATGCCAGCTGAATTCCCCCTGAACCTTGACGACCATCACATCGTGACCGTTGAACTCGCTCACGGTGCGCGGCTGCCAGTGGCCTTCAAAGGTCGCGAGCTTGGTCTGCAGGTCTACGGCTTCTTTCATGTGAACTCCTCTTTCATGGCGGTTGAATGCGATTGAGGGGGAGTTTCCTTGTTCAGGGCTGCCGCGTCTTGTACGATTGTTTCCTTTACGATTGTTCCATGCACGACGCCCAGGTCCCCACGCCCAAAGACTGGGCCCGCTTTCGTCCGGGTGCACTGGCCGGCGTGACTCAGATGAACGCCCACTTCACTGAGCACACCTTCGAGCGCCACAGCCACGAAACCTATTCCATAGGGGTCACCGCCTCCGGTGTGCAGACCTTTCACTGCGGCGGCACGCTGCACGCCAGTCTGCGCGGCGACGTGATCCTTTTTAATCCCGACGAACCGCACGACGGCCAGCGCGGCACGCAGGAGGGCTTGGGCTACAGCATGCTGTATGTGTCGCCGCAAGTGGTGAACGAATGCCGCGACAAGGAAGCCGGCCTCGAGATGGCGGCTTACTTCCGTCAACCTGTGGTGCGCGACGCCGCCATGGGCCGCGCGCTGGCGCTTGCCATAGGCGCAGGCGGGCAGGCGCAGGAGTCGCTGCGCGCCGAAGAGCTCACGCGCAATGTGCTGGTGCGCTTGCTGCAGCGCTACGGAGAGCGGCGCTCAGGCGATGAAGTGAAGCCAGCCGGCGTTGCGCGCATGGCCCGCATTCGCGACTACCTGCGCAGCCACTTCGACCAGGACATCACCGTCGATGCCCTCGCAGGCGAGGCTGGCCTGTCGCGTGTTCACCTGACCCGCGCCTTCGCCCGGCAGTTTGGCGTGCCGCCGCATATCTACCTCAACGCCGTTCGCATCGAACGCGCCCAGTCAGCCATGCTGGCCGGGCAGGGCCTGGCTGAGGTGGCAGTCGCCTGCGGTTTTGCCGACCAGAGCCATTTCAGCCGGCGCTTCAAGGGCAGTGTGGGTTTGTCGCCTGGTGCCTGGTTGCGGCAGATGAAGCCTTCCGCAGTCATCGCCACGTGAACCTTGTATTGCCTGCTCTCGTCAGTATTGAGGAGGCGGTCATTGCACAGCTCATCTAGAATTATTTTTCCGATTTTTGTCGTTTCTTTCGAGCTGAATGAATCTCAAAAAGGAACGAGTAATTTCTTTTAATAACCAACACCTGGCCAGATTCAGCGGCCAGTCATACCAAAAAAACGGCCATGCCGCAGCCCTTGTGGGCATGACGCTGGACTTCACACATGACCTTTCCAAAGCGACTCGGCCAATACTTTTCGGCTGTATTCTGCAGCGTGCTCTTGGCCGGATGCGCCAGTACGGCCATCACCCTGAATCCATCACCCCAGGCGCCGGTGTGCGAACGCGCGGCTACGGCTCTCGTTCTCTGGGCACCAGAGTGGCGATCAGATCAGAAAGATATCGCCCAGCGAGAGGCGGCCGCTGCAACGGGTCTCAAGAATTTTCTTGACAGTTCCGGTTGTTTCGCTCGCGCCGACCTCAGGCGCATCCCGAGTCTCACCCCTGGCGCCATTTCTGCACAGCTTGCCTCGGGAGGAGGAGCTTTTACCCGGGTGGTTGTCATTGGTGTCCGTGAACTCGGACCTGTGGTCAAGCTGCTGTCTTCCGCCGCACTGCTCGAAGGGGGCACTGAGGCGGTTCTGCAAGTCACCACATACGCCATGCCTGGAATGGCCCAACCACGCGAATTCACGGTTCACTGGCGAAATGGAGGGCCCGGGGTGGTCAAGGGCGTAGCAGGTCTTCCTGAGGATATGCAGGCCGCCCTGGTCGCCGGATTGCAGCCAGACAAAGCCGCGAGGTGACGCCCGATTCTTACATCGAGAGGGCGTCATGAAACTCAGGCTGTTGTGGCGCTTTCGCTTCCTTCTCTCCGGTTTGGGAATTGCATGCTTTGTCGTGCTGGCGGGAACAGCCTATCAATCGAAAAGAACTGCTGCAGACCGAACTGCATTCGCGCCTCCAGGTCGCATGATTTCAGTGAACGGCGTGAACCACCATCTTTACTGCGTGGGTTCCGGTTCTCCAACTCTCCTCCTCGAAGCCGGCCTGGGAGACAATTTTCTGACCTGGTATCCGGTTCAATCCGCGCTTGCGCGAAATATGCGCGTTTGCTCCTATGACCGCCCCGGGCTTGGCTGGAGCGATCCAATCGATAGCCCTATGCAGCCGGAAGATGTAGCCCGGAACCTGCATGCGCTCTTGAACAATGCGGACGTTTCTCCGCCTTATGTGCTGGCGGGCCATTCCCGTGGCGGAATATACGTGCGGGCTTTCTACCATCAGTTTCCTGAGGAGACGCAGGGTATCGTCCTTGTCGATTCGACGCATGAGCAAAGCCCTGCCCACCAATATCCGTATGCCGCCTGGGACTACTGGAAACAAGCCTTGCAGATGGCAGTTGCCGGGCCGTTATCGCGAGTCGGGCTCATAAGGCTGATGGGCATTGCCGATGCCGGCCGCCGGCCTTCTTCCCTGCCGGCAGAAGTGTTGGCGGCAAAATCGGCGATGCAAAATCGGACCGATACCGCGCATGCCGTTGTCAATGAAATTGCTGTCATGCGTCAAGGGCTTGATCCCGCCACACCGCCACCCCTCAGTTTGGGAAACCTTCCTCTATTGGCATTGACTGCCGGTAACCGGGTAGACCCAAGCCTGGTCGAGCGTGAAGCCGAGAAGTCGGGCAGGAATATCGAAGCAGAAAAAGCGCTCGCCAGAATCCAGCAGACTGAGCAGAATGACCTGGCCCGCTTGTCCAGCAATTCACGTCATATCGTTGTTAAAAATAGCGGGCACTTCATCATGCAGGATCAAGCTGAGGAGTTTGTCAGTGCTGTGAGTGAATTTATAAAGCCCATCGCTGTCAGGCTGGAGGGCGAGCGCCCAGCCAATCATTCCACCGGACCTGGAAAAGAAGTTGCGCAACACCGTGAATTCAAACGTTGAAATGCCAGCATTCCAAGGCTTGAGTTCAAAATGTCCTTTTCTGCAGCGCGCTAAACCGACATCCCCCAGGCAATCATCGGAGACCAGGTGTCCCTCATCTTTCTGTCTGCACCGGGCGCAATGTCTTTTTACTCGGCGGAGGGTTTTCAGCAAGCTGAGAATGCCTTGCCATCAGGCGCAAGCGATAGGGCTTGCGGGCGAGCCAGCCAAGGCACGTGCCTGCGGCAGTGTTGGCCTGATTCTCTGGCGTCCCTCCAATGCCGCTCACGCAGGCTTACTACTCCGCCGCTATGAAGCCAGCTTTGGCCAGCTCAGAGATGATTTGGGTGGTAAATAGCGCTGCCATTTTTTCACCGCTGGGATCAATGCCTGTGCCTATGTCCCTGCCTATAGCACCAATTTCCACTACCCATTGCGGCTTTGTTCTATCGCTTGTGCGAACGGTAACTTCCAGATGCAAGCGCACTACACCCTTCCATCCGGCATTGGCGCTTATCGGTCTAAGGGAAATCGTTGCGTCAGCACCATTTCTGACGCCGCGTTCAGTGAGCGCGTTCGACAGTTGCAGCGGAACCTGCTTGCCAATCAAAAGCAGCATCGTCTGAGTGTCGTTCTGCGCTTGCCTCCCCAGTTCGTCTTTGATTGCCGGACTGTAGGTTCTATCGACGTTGTAGGTGATTGGTAGTGACGCTGCGGTCTGATACGTTATTAGCGCGCTTTGAATTCTCTCGTTATTCACTGGATTGTTTGGCGCGTACTTTGGCGCGAGGGTAATACAGCCAGCTAACAAAACGCAGCCAAATAAACACAAATTCTTGATTATTGAAAGCACACAAGCTCCCTTGTTTCTGATTGTTCTAAGAGCGGCAATATTAAATCGTCCCCTCATTCTTCGACTGCCACGTTCTTGTGTTGCACGAGAATTACCACTTTCGTCAGCTGGGTTTAAACCGACATCCCCCCAGAAACCTCAATCACAGCCCCATTGACGTAACTCGCCTCATCGCTCGCGAGAAACGCATACACATTCGCAATCTCCTCGGGCCGTCCCAGGCGCCGGAGCGGCACATGGGCTTCCATCTCCTTGAGCACCTTGTCGGGGATCGTGCTCAGAATGGGCGTTGAAATAAAACCGGGGGCCACGGCATTCACGCGTACGCCCTTGGGGCCCAGCTCGCGGCTCCAGGTTTTTGTGAAGCCGATCACGCCGAACTTGCTGGCAGCGTAATTCGTCTGGCCGAAGTTGCCATAGATGCCGACGACTGAACTGGCATTCAGGATCACGCCGCTGCCTTGCGCTGTCATGGTGTCGGCCACAGCTTGCGCGCAGTGGAAGACGCCGCGCAGGTTCACGTCGATCACCTTGTCAAATTGCTCCAGCGTCATTTTCTGCAGCCTCGCATCCTGCGTGATGCCGGCGTTGTTGACCAGCACGTCGACGCGGCCGAACTGGTCTTTGACCTTGCCGACCACCGCATCCACCATGGCGCGCTGGGTCACATCCATCACATAACCGACGGCCTGCGCACCCAGGGCCTGACATTGTTTGACGGCTTCATCCACACCGGCTTGTTTCACGTCGCAGACGATGACGATGGCGCCTTCCTGGGAGAACTTGAGGGCGGTGGCCAGGCCAATGCCCTGGGCGGCGCCGGTGATGATGCTGATCCTGTTTTGAAGTCTTGGCATGAAGTGGATAAAGGTCGATGAGATGAATGAGGGGGAGGGTGCGTTAAACGGAGCAGCTTAGTAAACCGGCTGATGCTGGCGGATCGCATCTTTGACCGCATCCGTCAGCGCAAAGCCGGGGCCGAATTCTTCGGCCAGTTCGCCGCAGCGCGAGACAAAGGCGTCAATCCCCATGCCGTAGATAAACTGCATCGCGCCGCCCGTCCAGGCCGGAAAGCCGATGCCGAAGATGGAGCCGATGTTGGCATCATGCACGGTGGTCAGCACGCCTTCGCTGAGGCATCGGGCAGTCTCCACAGCCTGGCGGTACAGCAGCCGGTCCTTGAGTTCGTTGATGTCCCAGGAGGCGCCGGGTTTTTCAAACAGGGGCTTGAGTTCGGGCCACAGGTGTTTTTTCGCGTCTGGCTCGGTGGGGTAGTCGTAAAAGCCGCCACCGGCCGCGCGGCCGGGGCGCTTCAACTCTTTCACCATGCGTTCGACCAGCAGTTCGCCGGGGGTGGCGGTGTAGGTCTTTCCTTCTGCGGTGAAGTCGGTACGTGTCTGGTCCAGCACGTGCACGCTCAATGACAACGCGGTTTCGTCCAGCACGGCCAATGGGCCGACGGGCATGCCGGCCTGGATGCCGGCATTTTCAATCGCGGCGGCGGGAATGCCTTCGCCCAGCATGGCCGCGCCTTCCATCACAAAGGTGCCGAAGGTGCGGCTGGTGTAAAAGCCGCGCGCATCGTTCACCACGATGGGGATCTTGCCCAGGGCCTGCACATAGTCGAAGGCGCTGGCCACGGTTTCGTCGTCGGTCTGCTTGCCGCGAATGATCTCTACCAGCTTCATCCTGTCGACAGGGCTGAAGAAGTGGATGCCGATAAATTTTTCGGGCCTGTCGCTTGCCGTGGCCAGGCTGCTGATGGGCAGGGTGGAGGTGTTGGATGCGAAGAAACCGCCGGGCGCCAGCAAAGGCTCGGCCTCCTGCGTCACTTTGGCCTTGAGGTCGCGCCGCTCGAAGACGGCCTCGATGATGAGGTCGCAGCCGGCCAGTTCCGCAACCTGGTCGGTCGCGGTGATGCGAGAGAGCAGGGCGCTTTGCTCGGCGGCCGTCATGCGGCCTTTCTCCACACGCGGTGCGGTGATCTTGCTGCTGTAAGCCTTGCCGGCTTCGGCCTTGTCCTGGCTGACGTCCTTGAGCACGGTGGCAATGCCTTTGCTGGCCTGCGCGTAAGCGATGCCCGCACCCATCATGCCGGCGCCCAGCAGGCCGACCTTGGCGGGCCGGAAACGCCCCACGCCCTTGGGCCGCGACTGACCGCTCTTGATGGCGTTCATGTCGAAGAAAAAGGTGTTGATCATGGCCTTGGCATTGGTGCCCGTCATGAGTTTGGCGAGGTAGCGGCTTTCGATACGAAAGGCGGTTTCCAGGTCCACCTGTGTGCCTTCGACCATGCAGGCGAGGATGGCTTCAGGCGCGGGGTAGAGGCCGCGCGTCTGCTTTTTGAGCATGGCAGGCGCGACGCTGAGCGCTGCGGCGATCTTGGGACTGGCCGGTGTGCCACCCGGGATTTTGTAGTCCCTGGCTTCCCAAGGGTGCTGGGCGGCAGGTTTGGTGGCGATCCATGCAAGTGCTTTGCCGCGCAACCCGGCTGCATCGGCCACAAGGTCGTGCACCAGGCCCAGCTCAAGCGCCTCGCGCGGGTTAAAGGTTTTACCCTCGACCAGATAGGGTTGCGCGCCCATCAAGCCAAGGTGGCGCGTCATCTTGGTCACGCCACTGGCACCGGGCAGCAGGCCCAGCGTGACCTCGGGCAGGCCAAACTGTGTTTTGCGGTCGTCCACCGCCACGCGGTAATGGCCGACCAATGCTACTTCCCAACCCCCGCCCAGTGCCGTGCCGTTAAGGCAGCTGGCGACGGGGACGCCCAGCGTTTCGAGGGCGCGGAAGTTT
The DNA here is from genome assembly GCF_056405995.1 of Polaromonas sp. P1_E11. Classification (NCBI taxonomy): domain Bacteria; kingdom Pseudomonadati; phylum Pseudomonadota; class Betaproteobacteria; order Burkholderiales; family Comamonadaceae; genus Polaromonas; species Polaromonas sp. P1_E11. Next base: position 231,910 of record NZ_JBFUBA010000003.1, on the reverse strand, counting down.
TTCTTGACGCGCTCGATCTCGGCATAGGCCCTGGGCGCGTCGGCCGGTGTGAGGCGCATCACGGCCTTCAAATCGGCGCCGGCAAAAAAAGTGCTTTTGGCGGAGGCGAGGATGATGCCTTTGAGGGCGTTTTTGTCTTTCACCACCTGCGCGGTGACTTCACTGAGATCGTCCTGCCACTGCAGGCACATGGTGTTGACGGGGGAGTCTGGTTCGTCAAACGTTATGGTGGCAATGCCGCCCTCGATTTGGTACTGGATGGTCTTCATGGCATTCAGACTCTTTCAACAATCGTTGCGATGCCCATGCCACCGCCCACGCACAGCGTGGCCAGGCCGTAGCGCAACTTGCGCCTGTGCAGCTCGTCGACCAGCGTGCCGAGGATCATCGCGCCGGTGGCGCCCAGCGGGTGGCCCATGGCAATGGCGCCGCCGTTCACGTTGACCTTGTCGTGCGGCACCTTCATCTCTTTCATGAAGCGCATCACCACGGCGGCAAAGGCCTCGTTGACTTCGAACAGGTCGATCTGCTCCACCGTCATGCCGGCCCTGGCCAGCGCCTTGCGCGTGGCGGGCATGGGGCCGGTCAGCATGATGGTCGGGTCGGCGCCGCTCAGTGCGGCGGCCACGATGCGGGCGCGCGGCTTGAGGCCATGGGTTTTGCCGGCGGCTTCCGAGCCCACCAGTACGGCGGCCGCGCCGTCCACGATGCCCGACGAATTGCCGGCGTGGTGCACGTGGTGGATGCGCTCAACCTGCGGATAGCGCTGCAGCGCCACCGCATCAAAGCCCATGCTGCCCAGCTGGTCGAAGGCAGGCTTGAGTGAGGCGAGGCCTTCCAGCGTGGTGTGGGGTTTGATGAATTCGTCTTCGGCCAGAATCGTCTGGCCCAGAAAATCCCTGACTGGTACGACGGAGCTGGCGAAGTGGCCGGCGGCGCGGGCTTTGGCGGCGCGCTGCTGGCTTTCGAGCGCAAAGGCGTCCACGTCGGCGCGGCTGAAACCTTCCATCGTGGCGATCAGGTCGGCGCCTATACCTTGCGGCACAAACAGGGTGGCGCTGTTGGTCTCCGGGTCTTGCGCCCAGGCGCCGCCGTCGGCGCCAATCGGTACACGGCTCATGCTCTCGACGCCGCCGGCCACCACCAGGTCTTCCCAACCCGAGCGCACTTTTTGCGCGGCCATGTTCACGGCTTCCAGGCCCGAGGCGCAAAAGCGGTTGACCTGCATGCCCGAGGCGCGGAAATCCCAGCCCGCCTTGAGCGCGGCCACCTTGGCAATCACCGCGCCCTGTTCACCCACCGGTGAAACCACGCCCATCACCACGTCGTCGATTGCCGCGGTGTCGAAGCCGCTGCGCCGTTGCAGGTCTGCCAGCACCCCGGCCAGCAGGTTGACGGGCTTGACCTCGTGCAGGCTGCCGTCTTTTTTGCCTTTGCCGCGCGGCGTGCGGATGGCGTCGTAGATAAAGGCTTCGATGCTCATGATGGCTTTCCTCGGGAAGGCGGGAACGCAGGGCTGGCGGGGAGGGGAGCCGTTGAAGTATATGCATTTCGCAAAGCAGTCGCTTTGCATAAATAGACGAACGGAAGGCCGCGTTGCGTTGTATTGCGCTGAAGCCTGGCCTGGCCTTCAATTCCTGACCGACATCGTTCAGGGCGGTGGATGCCCGCGATCAATCAGAGGTGCCGCGTCTCGGCAGGGGTGTTCCACCAAGCGTTGTTGCGCCCGTCCGAGTAGTTGACCGGCGCGCTGATAAGTTCAGACGGCTCGGCGTTGTCCAGCGCGGCGATGTTGATGGATACATAGTCGCCGCCTATCTGCTCCACGTAACCCCGGCCGAAAGGCCGCACGCCGCAGTGCCTGCAAAACAAATGGTGGCCGCTTTTGGTGCCGAACTGGTAGTCGCTCAGTTCGTTCTCGCCGGCCAGCAGCCGAAATGCATCGGGTTTGATGATGGCGCCCCAGTTGCGGGTTTTGGTGCAGATGGAGCAATTGCAGCGGCCCGTGCCTTTGCTGAGGTCGATGTCGGCTTCAAAACGAACGGCGCCGCAGTGGCAGCTTCCGGTATAGGTCTTTTGCATGAGGCGAACTCCTTGACGTTGAAGGTTGTTGAAAAAATCCGGATATGACAGAATGTTGTCATGTCTGAAAGTATAATTAAGCGACAGCATGCTGTCAAATTAGAAATTGTCAACGAAGAGGTCAAGCGCACGCCGGCCGCCAATTCCCTGAGTTGGCTGGTGGTGCAGGTGATGCAGCTCAATGGGTTGTTGACGGCGGCCGGTGATGCGCTGGCGGCGCCGGCCGGACAGACTTCGGCGCGCTGGCAGGTGCTGGCCGCAGTGGAGGACGCGCCGCTGTCAGTGGCACAGATCGCACGCGCCATGAACCTGACGCGGCAGAGCGTGCAGCGCGTGGCGGATTTACTCGTGGAAGAGGGGCTCAGTGCTTATGAAAACAATCCGGCCCATGCGCGCGCCAAGCTGGTGCGGCTCACTGCCAAAGGTCGCAAGGCCTTGCAAACCATACAGGCAGGGCAAAAAGTATGGGCCAATGCGTTGGCTGAGGGGATGAATGAGGCGCAGCTACGCGCCGCAAGCGCCGTGCTGGCGCAGTTGCAGCAGGCTTTGATGGCGCGGGAAGCGCCGCCGGAATAGTTGGGATGCCGGCGCGTGCCGCTTAAGAGGGGTCTTTGCTGCGCGTGCGGCTCACGGCGCTGAAGATTCCTATGCCCAGGAAGATCAGCGCACCTATGCCGATGTACAGATGCGGCACACCGGCAACCACGGCGCCCCAAATGACGCCGGCCAGGAAAATCACGAAACCGATCATGTAAAGCGCAAAAGACATTTTCTTCTCCACGAAATGTTGTGGCCCCACTATGCGTGCCGTGGAGCCGCTGCTTTATCGGGTAGATGCGCTGATGGGTGTCAGCGAGGGCCTACGAATGGTTTCAGGAGGCTGCGGCCAATTCGGTCACCCCGGGCTTGAAGCCCTCAGGAAGGCCATTGCTCACGAGGCGGCCGCGCGGATGCATGGGGCGCAGATATTGGTGAAGTACCAGGGCGGCAGCACCTACCGCTGAAGCCAGCAGGCCGTAACGCGCCACGCGCACCATGGGAGCTGTGACGCCGGCATGGGTGGCGTAGTTTTGCAGCGTCTGCCTGGCAACCTCCACCAATTCCGGAAAATGCTGACAGGATGCGCCGCCCACCACCAGCACGCTGGGGTCGAAAGTGGTCCACAGGTTCTGCAGCAGCACACCCAGGTAGTGTCCTGACCGGTGAGCGTCCGCCAACTGGCCCAGAGCACCCGAACCGATGAAGGCCTCCGCGCACCCACGCCGTCCGCAGGAGCACGCGGGACCGTCGAGTTCCAGAATGCTGTGGCCAATTTCGCCGGCCATGCCCCGCATTCCGGTGAACAGCCGGTCGTTGAGCACGATGCCCGCGCCCACGCCGACATCGCAGGTCACAAAAATCAGCGAGTCCTTGCCGTCGTTCTCCGAGAATTCGTATTCGCTCAGAGCGGCCGTGTCGGCTTCGTTTTGCACGTGCACTGGTACCGGGGGCAGGCCTGCATGAATCAGTGCCTGGGTGATCTGCGGCAAGAAGTCCACGTTGCGCCAGCCAAGGTTGGGGGCAAAGCGGACCACACCGGTGGTTTCGTCAAACGCGCCGGGCAGGCCGATGCCCACACCTGAAAGTTGCGCGCCGCGCAATACCAGCTGCGCCTGGGCCACCACTGTCAGGTCCGCAATCTGGCTGCAGACGTCTTGCGGCCGGGTGCCGCGCAAAGGCTCTTGCGTTGACCACAGCACCTGCCCCAGCAGGGACACGCTCACCACACGCAAGGTGTCGACTGCCACTTCCACACCAATCAGGCCGCGCGACCGGCAGTCGATCTGCAGGGGCGTGGAGGGCCGCCCCACACCGTTGGCGGCGGCCATGCTGATTTCACTGAGCCAGCCTTCATCAATGAGTTCGCGCACCAGCAGGCTGACCGTCGACTTGGTCAACCCGCTATGGTTGGCCAGCTGCGCGCGCGAGCGCCCCGGCTGGTTGCGCAGCAAGCGCATCAGCACACTGCGGTTGATGCGTTTGACGAGTTGCTGGTCACCTGTGGTTTTCATGGCCGATGGCATGGTTCAGGCAATGCGTTGCGGCGCCTGTGTTTTCCCTTCCGGCTGCTTGCCGGCGATGATCATGCCGAGAATCTGGTCTTCGTTCAGGTCGGCCGTGCGGTAGGTGCCGATCAGGCGGCCGTTTTTCATCACAGAGAGACGGTCGCTGAGCGAAAAAACATCCTGCATGTCATGCGTGATCAGGAAAATGCCCACGCCTTCGGCCTTGAGTTGGAGAACCAGGTTGGCGACCATGGCGGATTCCTCCGGCCCCAAGGCGGCACAGGGTTCGTCCATGATCAGGATGCGGGCATTGAAATAAATGGCGCGCGAGATGGCCACCACCTGGCGCTGACCGCCAGACAGGCGCCGCACCGGTGTATGGATGTTGGTAAAGTTTTTATTCAGGCGGCCAAACACCTTGCGTGCCTGTGCCTCCATGAAGTAGTCGTCCAGCGTATTCCAGGCCGTCATTTTTTCACGGCCCAGGAACAGGTTGGCCACGGCGTCCAGATTGTCGGCGAGCGCCAGTGTCTGGTAGATGGTCTCGATGCCCTGGTGCTGTGCATCGGCCGGGGTCCGGAGATTCACTTTCTGCCCCATCACATGGATTTCGCCCGAATCGATCGGAAAAGCGCCGGCCAGCATTTTCATGAGTGTGGATTTGCCGGCGCCGTTGTGGCCCAAGACGGCGACAACTTCGCCGGGGTACAGGTTCAGGTTCACGCCATCCACGGCATGAACGCCGCCAAAAGCCTTGCGGATGTCCTTGAATTCGACCAGGGGTTCGGTAGTGGTTTGCATTTCAGTGATCCATTGTGCTGCGTGCCACCCGCGACACATGAAACCGCACGGCAAAGGCCAGGGACACCGCGGAACCGGCTTCGCCGGGCCGCTGGTGTGCCTTGCAGGCCGCGTGGCTGCCGGAGGCAGCCACCGCTCGACCCGTCCAGACCGACGCAGGTCGGTCTGGAGCCGCGGGTCTTGCCCCCCTTGAGGGGCTGAGAGCCGCGGCTCCAAGCCTGCCTGCGCAGGCTTGGACGGCTTCGAAGGGCCTCCGCCTCTGGCGGAGGTGCCGGGCGCCGAAGGCGCTTCGGGGGTGTTTCATCCTAGCTTTCCTGCGCCCACTTGCGGTAGAGCACGTCAAACACCACCGCCACAATCAGCACCTGCCCGATGATGATCATGCGTTTTCCGATGGAGACATCCAGCAGCAGCATGCCGCTGTCCAGCGATTGCATGATGAGTGCACCCAGCACCGAGCCGATGATGGTGCCGCTGCCTCCGGCCAGTGCGGTGCCGCCAATCACGGCGGCGGCAATCACGAAGAGCTCCATCCCGGTGCCCAGCGAGTTGGTGCCTGCGTTCAGGCGGGCCACCGACACAATGGCCGCAATGGTGATAAGCACGGCGAGCAGGGCAAACAGCATGAGCGTGACCCGCTTGACCGGTATGCCGACCAGCACCGCGGCGTCGGGGTTGCCGCCCATGGCGTAAACATAGCGGCCAAAACGAGTGCGCTGGGAGATGAATGACATCACCACCGCCACGGCCGCCCAGATCAGCACCGGAATCGGGATGCCCTGGGGGGCGTCCTTGTTGGTGACCAGGTAGCTGTTCATGGTCGCGGCGAACGCGGCCAGCAGAACCACCGGCGCCGCCACCAGCAGTACATCCACCCACACGGGCTGGTTGGGCATCTCATGGCGCGTGGAGGCACGGCGGCGCAACAGCATGCGAACCACCAGCACCACACTCACGCAGGCGGTCAGGACCCAGGTGGCGGTCACCCCGATACCGCCGTCATAGCCGCCGCCGAGCTGCAGAAAAGTCTCGTCGCTGACGGGCTGGGTCTTGCCGTCGGCCACCAGAAAAGCCGCGCCGCGCAAGGACATCAAGCCCCCCAGCGTGACCACAAAAGAAGGGACGCCGAGCATGGCGGTCAGCCATCCCTGGTACACCGACACCACCAGCGCCGCGGCCAGGCCGGCGAGTGACGCCGCCGGCCAGGACCATCCCAAGGTGTATTGAAGATAAGCGATGAGCACGCCGACAAAACCGATCACCGAACCGACCGACAGGTCAATGTGCCGGGCCACAATGATCAGCACCATGACAGTGGACACGATGCCCACCACCGCGGTTTGCTGGGCAATGTTGTAGAGATTCTCAGGCGACAGGAAAATGCCGCCCGACAGGACCTGGAATACGCCCGCCAGGACGGCGAGCACGCCCCCCATGAACACCAGCCGCCAGTCAACAGCAGCGTTGCGCAGGAACCGAACGGGAAATTGCATGGTTTTGAGGATGCAGTACTCCCCAAGGCAACCTACAGGCCGGTTGCCTTGCCTGCTTGCGCAGAACGGGGAGCAGGTGGTTGAACGCCTGTATTAATGCCTGTATTACTTGCAGGCCGCGACGTTGCCCGTGACACCCTTGCAGAGTTCGTCCTTCTTGATCCAGCCGGCTTTCACCACCACGTCGAGGTTGTCGCGGGTAATGGGCACGGGCTTGAGGAACTGGGCCTGCAGGGCGATCTTTTTCTCGCCACCGTTCCAGGAAGTCGCGCCGTCGACTTTTTTGCCGGCACCCAGATTGACAGCGGCGCTGGCCGCCTGTTTACCGAGATCGCGCGCATCTTTCCATACCGACACGGTCTGGGTGCCCATGGCTACGCGGTTCAGGGCGGCAAAGTCACCGTCCTGGCCGGACACCGGCACACCCTTGAGGCCTTTGGAACTCAGCGCCGCCACCACACCACCGGCGGTGCCGTCATTGGAGGCCACTACGGCATCGACCTTGCCGCCGTTCTTGGTCAGGATCTGTTCCATGTTTTTCTGGGCGACTTCGGGCTTCCAGCCCTCGGTGTATTCCTCGCCCACGATCTTGATGTCGCCTTTCTTGACGGCGGCGTCAATGATTTCCTGCTGGCCTTCGCGCAGGAAATTGGCATTCGGGTCGGTGGGGGAGCCCTTGATCATCACGTAGTTGCCCTTGGGCTTGGCCTGGAACACGGCACGGGCCTGCATGCGGCCAACTTCCTTGTTGTCGAAGGTGATGTAGAACACGCCGGGTGCTTCGATCAGGCGGTCGTAGGCGATGACGGGCACTTTTTGCTTGGTGGCCTTGTTTACGGCGGGCAGGATGGCGTCCTTGTCCATGGCCAGCACGATCAGGACCTTGGCACCCTTGGCCATCAGGCCGTCAATGTCCGCCAGTTGTTTTTCAGGGGAGCCCGCTGCGTCTGCGCTGATGTACTTGGCGCCCAGTTTTTCAAGTTGCGTCTTGATGGCGGCCTCGTCGGTTTTCCAGCGTTCCTCCTGGAAGTTGGACCAGCTGACGCCGACAGTGACCTGCGCAAATGCGCCGGCAGCAGCCAGGCTGAGTGCCATTGCGGTGAGGGAATTTTTTAGTTTCATGAATGTCTCCGATAGTTCTGCCCAGTCGGGCGTGTAGTTTTGAAAACTCAGCTGAATCCCGGTGATCGTTCCGCTGCAAATGCAGCACTTCAGAATTAGTTTGAACGACGCACTAATTATGTGGACCTGAAAAATTCCCTGCCTAGGGACAAACCCCGGGTGTGCGGGGGTCACTTTAAATTTTTGATGGTTTCTGTAATACGAAAGGCTGATCAGCAGGCGCAGCAAGCAGAAAATCCGTCAGCGGCAACGGCTGGCCGGATCGGTTTTCTCCTGAAAAGGCTGTGCTTCAGTGGGCGGCAGACGGCTCCGTCACCCCAAGCTTGATGGCCCAGCTTGACAGTGCGGGCAGGATGGAGGGATACAGCTCCACGCCTGATTCCATTTGCCTGGCTGCCAGCGCAAGGCCTTTTTCGCCGGGCGTGCGCACGGCAGACCCTGCTTGCGCGGGTTGTGATGCACGGCAGGCATCGGCGACATGGCCAGTCTGGCGTGTGAATGCATCCAGGCCCGCAAAGGCGCGCGGGTCAATCACCTGCAGGAACACCGTGGCGCCCCATCCCTCCTTCGGATCGGCGCGGCCGTGGCCTGCGAGGCCGCCGGTTAATGCCTCCACCAGCAAGGTGAGGCCATAACCCTTGTGGCCCGAGTCCATGCCACCCAGCGGCAGGATGGTGCCCTTGGGTTCGTCGAACAGCACCGAAGGGTTGTCGCTGGCCACGCCGTGGCCGTCCATCACCCAGGCAGCAGACAGACGCTTGCCTTCCTTGTACAGCCGGTTGGTCATGCCGTTGGTCGTGGCCGAGGTAGACACATCCATCAGCACCGGAACGCCGCTGGTGGGAATGCCGGCAGAAACCGGGTTGGGTGTGAACACCGGGTCCAGCCCGCCAAAGGGGGCAACGCTGGCCGTGTTCGGGTCCGAGCAGGTCAGCAGCATCATCAGCCCCTGGTCAGTCGCGCGCTTGAGGTAAGCGGCCAGGCAGGCAATGTGGTGGCTGCGGCGAATCACCACCGTGCAGGTGCCCTGGGTGGCGGCGCGCTCAGTGGCCAACGTCATGGCTTGCAGAACCAGCCAGGGGCCGGGCAGGCGGCGGCCGTCCCATGTCACGGCGGCCGGATGGTCGGCCAGCACGGCTGGGGTGCCGAGCTTTTCCATCGCGCCAGACTCCAGCTCCGCCAGGTAGCCCGGCAGCAGGGCGAGTCCGTGGGTGTTGTGGCCCATCAGGTCGCCCTGGACCAGGATGTCGGCCACGGCAGCGGCTTTGTCGTGCTCCAGGCCGGCTGCGGTCAGCAGGGTTCGGGCGTAGTTGATCAGATCGGTCTGGGCGTATCGCATGGATTTGTCTCGGGGTTGTTTCAATGTTGTCGCTGCAGATGCTCTGTTTTTGATAGCAGATTGCGCCCGTCCTGTGTGGGCTGGGCGGTGTTTTTATGCCCATAACCCGGCGTGGCGGCTCACATCAAGTGGTCATTGCTGTTCTGAACATTCTAGGGACGAACACGTAAGGGCGCACATCGCACAACCCGTGCGCGGCATTTCATACGGGGCAAAAAGCGGAAAGCGGGCCATGAGCCCGCTTTCCGCCTGAGGCACCGAAGCCGGTGCCTGTAACCATGTTTATGGCTATGCCGTCAGTCAGCCCAGCTTGATGCTGCTGGGGTCTGCGGTGAGGTAGCCGACAGCCGCGCCGAAGCGGTCCTTGTAGTTCGCGCGCACCAGCGGGTCCAGCGTGGCCTGCACCTTGCCATGCAGCGCCGCAATCCAGTCGCCGGCGTGCTGGAAGTTGCTCATGATGTAGGTCCAGCCGTTGAGGTCGTCCACCACATGCAGGCCGGTGGCTTCGGCGCCCGAAGGCATGGACATCAGGCGCGACAGCTGCTGGGTGTCGACGTTGTAGGCCCAGATGAAGTTGTTGACGTGGGTGCTGCTGTCTTCGCCGATGAACAGTGTGCGCATTTTTTCCGAGAACTTCAGGTTGTCGGGGTTGGACACCTTGTTGGGGTTGGCCTTGTTGCCCAGTGCATCGCCGGCGATGTCTTCGCCGACCAGCAGGGCCTTGGTGTGCACCGGCATCCATTCGCTGTTGATGGCGTTGCCGGCCAGGTCTTTCTGGCTGCCGTCCAGCTTGTGCACCATCACGCCGCCGGCAATCAGCGCCTTGTCGAGCGCGATGCCGCTGGCAGCGTTCCAGCCCTTGCCGGTCTTGACCATGGAATCCTGCATGTTCTGCAGCGCCGAGTAGGCGACCTTGTCCTTGATGTTGACGGTGGTGCCTTCCATTTTGGAAAAGCCCATGCTGCCGCCCATGAGGTAGGCATAGCGGTGCGTTTCCAGGAAGGCCGCGGCTTTCTCCATGCCGGGCTTGATCTTGATCCAGTTGGCGTTGCCGCCGTAGAACACCTTGGTGAAGCTGGTGTCCGACGGGTCGGCCTTGAGCACCGTCATGATGTCGGCCGGCTTGAGCGTGTCGGACATTTTTTCGATCTCGGCGCTGGTGGCGTGGCCCAGCTTGATCCAGGAAATTTTTGCGCCTTCGGCCGCCGGGTCGACGGAAAAGCCCGAACCCAGCTTGCCGACGTAGAGCGTGCCGGATGAGAGGTCTTTCTCACGGTCGGCCACGAAGACAAATAGGCCGCTGTTGGTGGCGTCGTCGCCCATCAGCACGGTGCGGTTGTCGGGCATGACCTGCACCAGCTCATGCGAGATGCGGCCCATGTTGTAGTGCTTCTTGACCGTGCCGGTGCCGTCGGGATGCACAGTGACTTCAGGCAGGTGGCCGTAGTGATAGGGGTTGGCCCTGGTCTCGTCGCCGTAGACGTTTTTGCTGAACTTCCTGAACTGCGCGCTTTCGGCGGCAAAAGGTGCGTCGGGCTCGTACTCTTCGCTCGAGAGGTGGGTGTTCCAGGGCGACAGGCTGGCGCCACAGGTGATCCACAGGCCATGCGCCTTGGACATGTCCACGTTGTGGTACTTCACGAGGCTGAGCTTGCCGGTGGCCTGGTCCTGGTCCAGCGTCAGCACGGCGATGGGTGAGGGCAGGTTGCCGTAGGCGTCGGCGCCGGCCTGGTCACGGGTGGTGTATTCAAACTGCACAACGGCGAACACTGCCTTGCCCTTGATGCCGGGCACGTTGGCATTCGGCAGACCGAGCAGCGACGTGCCGTCGGGCGAGTCGGAGAAGATCTGGCGTTCCTTGCCCGGCACCGAGCGGTCGATGATGGGCCGGTTGTTGATATCCACATAGCCGCCGGCGAGGATGGTGCCGCCCTTGCCGTCCGGCACCATGTCGCCGGTCACGAAGAAGGGCTGGTAGGCGAGCCTGTAGCTCTGCGTGCTGTTGTCTTTGAGGCGGACCTGCAGGCTGGAGCCCACGGTGGTGGTCGCCATGGCGGCCGCATCAGCCAGCGAGGGGGCGGCCATGGACGTGAAGCTGGAAGCCATGTAATTGCCCGCTGCGGCGGGGCCGCTGCCGGTAGCGCATCCCGACAGCAGGGTGCTGGAGGCCAGGGCCCCCAGCGGCAGCATGGGCGCGGTCGCCAGGAACTTCAGGGCCGTGCGGCGGGAGGGAAGGGAAGGGGTGGCCAGGTCGGACATTGTTATGGTTTCCAGTGTTTCAGGTGGGTGATCGCGAAGCCGCAGCCCTGGCCGCGCACTCCGGCGGGGCAAGTCGGCTGCGCTGCGGGAATCTTAGGAAGCTTGTGTGACAGTTTCTTGAAAAGGGCTGCCACAGACGGCCCCAGGCAGGGGCGGCTCCCGCTGATTAACCTCGCGCCGGGTACTTGAATATCCCCGGGCGAACCGCAAGCTGCCTTGCTGCGGGCCAAAATCGGTCTGCCAGAACAGCAACCCTCAAGGCCCCCCATGACCACCCAACTCAAAATCGATTTTGTGTCCGACGTTTCCTGCCCCTGGTGCGTGATCGGCCTCAAGTCCCTGGACCAGGCGCTGGAGCGCGTGGGCGACGACATCCAGGCCGAGCTGCACTTTCAGCCCTTTGAGCTCAACCCGAAGATGGCGCCCGAAGGCCAGGAAATAACCGAGCACATCACCCAGAAATACGGCATCACGCCCGCACAGGCCCAGGCCAACCGCGAGAACATCCGCGCACGCGGCGCGCAGGTGGGCTTCAAGTTCAGCATGGCCGACGAGCCCGGCGGCGGCCGCAGCCGCATCTACAACACCTTTGATGCGCACCGCCTGCTGCATTGGGCCGAGCTGGAAGGCGTAGACAAGCAAAAGACGCTGAAGGAACTGCTCTTCAAGCGCTACTTCACAGACGGCCAGAGCCCGGCGTCGCACGAGGTGCTGGCGAAAGCGGCCGCGGAGGCGGGGCTGGATGAAGCCCGGGCACGCGAAGTGCTGGCCTCAGGTGAATATGCCGATGAAGTGCGCGAGCGTGAGCAGTTCTACTTGACCCAGGGGATTCACTCGGTGCCTGCCGTCATCATCAACGGCCGCCACCTGATTTCCGGTGGGCAACCCGCCGAAGTGTTTGAGCAGGCCTTGCGGCAGATCGCCGCCGCAGGCTAAGCGCGGTTTCTGCGTTTCCATCGGTCGCCCCCAGCGCTTGCACGCAAGAGGACGAAACGCCAAGCACAGGAGTTTGTCATTCATGCCTTACGAGCTTCACTACTGGCCCACCATCCAGGGGCGCGGCGAATTTGTCCGGCTGGCACTGGAGGCCGCAGGCGCCGATTACCTGGACGTGGCGCGTGGCTGCGAGGGCGACAGCCAGGGCATTCCCGCCATGATGCACTTCATGGAGAGCGCGGACGTGCTGCACCCGCCCTTCGCGCCGCCGTTTTTGGTGGACGGAAAAATCATCGTCGGGCAGTCGGCAGCCATCCTGCTTTACCTGGGTCCGCGCCTGGGCCTGGTGGGCAAGAGCGAGGCTCAACGCCTGTGGACGCACCAGCTGCAGCTCACGATTGCCGACGTCGTGGCCGAGGCGCACGACACCCATCATCCGGTAGGAACCGGCCTGTATTACGAAGACCAGAAAAAGGAAGCGCTGCGCCGCGCAAAAGAATTCAGGACGGCGCGCGTGAAGAAATTTCTGGGCTGGTTTGAAACCGTGCTGGAGCGCAACCCGCGCGGCAGCGCGCATCTGGTGGGTGGCCGGCTGAGCTATGCCGACCTTTCCCTGTTCCAGCTGGTGGACGGGCTGCTGTATGCGTTTCCGAAGGCGGCCCGCCGCGCACTGAAAACCGTGCCGCGCGTTGCGGCCTTGCACGACAGAATGGCGCAACACCGGCGCGTGGCAGCCTATCTTGCGAGCGAGCGGCGCATTGCCTTCAACGAAGACGGCATCTTTCGCCGTTACCCGGAGCTCGATGCCTGAGTGGACCGGGTCTTCAGTTGCAGTGCTGTTGCGATCGCCTGCGCACGCCAAAGTCCAGGCCTTCCTCCTTGTTGTTGCTCCTGTTTTGATAGCTGCCTGCGCTGTTCCTGAAAGGCCTGCAGGCCGAAATTTTGCAAATTTCTGATGCGACAACCTGGCCGGGGCGTGCGCGGCGTTCTCCTACAAAGGAGGCTGTGCTTGCCTGACCGCGCAGTACATCCCTGGGTTGCACCATCGATCTACCTGCCTGGCAATCATCATCACATCACGATGGTGCGAGCAACATCCAGGCAGTTTTTTTTACAACGCAGCAAGAGACAAAGGAGTACACCATGGCAAAGGAACAGCACGACCAGAATCTTGATCCCATCAGCAAGGAGCCCGGTGCCCATCCGGTCGGAACAGGTATTGGCGCTGCGGCAGGCGGTATCGCCGCCGGCGCGGCTGCCGGAACGGTGGCCGGACCGGTGGGGGCGGTAGTGGGCGGCATTGCAGGCGCCGTGGCTGGCGGCCTGGGCGGCAAGGAAGCTGCCGAAGCGCTGGACCCGACCGCAGAAGAAGCCTACTGGCGCGGCAACTACAACCGTGAAAGCTATTACGAAGACGGGCGGCCCTTTGACGACTACGCGCCGGCCTACCGCCTGGGGCTTTACGGCCGGCAGGAATATACGGGTTCATTTGACGAAACCGAAAGCCGCTTGCGTACCCACTGGGATACCAAAAGAGAGCGTTCCACATTGACCTGGCCGCAGGCCAGGGAGGCGAGTCGCGCGGCATGGAGCAGGGTTGAGAGCCTGTACCCGGGTGCTTTTGAAAATGCCGCAGCGACGGGCGATGCAACAGTGGACGACGATGACGATGTCATCGAAAACCTGAATGACCTGCTCGAATCCTGCCGTGACGGCGAGTATGGTTTCCGCGAATGCGCCGAGCACACCAAGGCGCAGGACATCAAGACACTGCTGCTTCGCCATGCCGATGAATGCCGGGCTGCGGGCCTGGAGCTGCAAACCCTGATTCGCCAGCTCGGCGGGAAGCCCGACGAAGGCGGCTCGGTCAGCGGTGCATTGCATCGCGGATGGGTTTCCGTGAGGGCCACGCTGAGCGCGTTGAGCGACCAGGCGATGCTCAATGAGTGCGAGCGCGGCGAAGACGCCGCGGTGGCACGCTACCGCAAAGCCCTGAAGCGCAATTTCCCCGCCGGGATCAGGGCCGTGGTGGAACGCCAGGCCCAGGGCGCACAGCGCAATCATGACCAGGTGAAGGCCCTGCGCGACACGCTGAAGACTGCTTCATAACCGACAAGGACTGGCGCTCACACAGGAATCAATTGTTTTTTGTCGGCACTCGAGGCTCGGCAAACCAAGGGGCGGCATTTGTCGCCCCTTTTTTTTATTCCTCCATGTCGGGAGTGTCCTCGTTAGTTCTTCAAGCTGCTCGCGCAATCCACCTGGGCGTCGAGCTGTACGCCGTTGCGTGAGTAGTCAGCATCGGTGACCTTGCAGCCGGAGCGCAGTTCAATCGCCTGCAGCAATGCCGCGCGGCCCGAAGGGGTCGATGTGGCGCTGCCGTTTTTGGGCCCCGGGGCAATTGCCGTCCATGTGCTTGCCGTCAACTGGCTGATAAGGTAGGTTTGCCCTTCTACGGTGACGCGGTGCGCCGGCGGGTCCGCCGCACCCATGCCGGCACATCCGGCTATCCAGGCTGCCGCGAATGCCCACACCGGCCATAACGTTCGAACCCCCACGCGACCGTTCATGCCGTATGGTCGGGCAGGGTTGCCAGGGTTTGGGCTGCAAGAGCGGCCCGCATCGCGGCAGTTGTTGGTGAAGACAGGGCGGTGTCCGCTTTCGGTTCCGGGGCCTTGGGCGGTGCTTTGGGAACCTTGTTGTCGGGGCATCCGGACAAAAAGAGCAGGATCGCCAATGTGAGGGGTAGATGGGTTTTCATGATGTCTCCAGGCGCGTTCTGTGGCGCTACCTGAATGATAGGACGCGGCCGCACGCAGAGCCAGTCCTTCGGCCCCAAGTCGCGGCGAAGGCCTACAGCCGGCGCGGATGTGAACCCGCCACGCCCATGCGTTGCAAGGCCTCGCTCAAGCTGCGCGCCGGCCTTTGGGTGCCAGCGGCCGGGGCCCCGCATTGCTGCTGGAGCGGCTGGCGGGAAGGCGGGCGCTGGGCCGCAGAGGCGGGCGGATGCGTAGTGGCTGGTGTGGGCGAGCGATTTTCCGGCAATGCCTTGCCTCTCAATTCTGCGGCCATGCGCCGGCCTTCAGTCTGGAGGTAAAGCGTCAGATCCATTTCATCGAGTTGCTTCATGGTAGGGGTTCTGGTGGCTGCGGTGTTGCAAAAAAACGGAGGCATATGCCTCCGTTTCATGAATAAGGGATCCGCTCACAACCGATCACTTGTTGCTGCGGCCTTGTTGCCTGCTTCCGGCGTTGCCGGAATCCATGGTGTCGTCACGTTCGGTCTGGTTACGCGATTGCTGGGCGCTACCGTGCTGGTTTTGCTGACCGGGCTGCTGCTGGTTACCGCCCTGGTTGAGCTGGGCGTCGCTGGCCTTGTTGGCGTTTTGCCTGTCCTGCTGGCCGGGCTGGTTCTGGTTGCGCTGGCCTTGTTGTTGCTGGTTGTCCTGCGACTGGGTTCTTTTCGGATCGTTCTGGTTGGATGCCATGAGTTTCTCCTTGATGAAGTTAAGAATGGGACCTGAGAAGAGGCGAAGCAAAGGAAAACTTGCGCCGTAATGTCAATTTAGATGCCGCGCCGTCTTTTCCATGTCGGGCCATCCGCCCTCGACCTGTAGGAACCGGACGACACTGCGCGGAGAGGACGTTTGGCGGGGTATTAGGTATTACTTCGCAGCCGCCGGTGCCTTGAAGCCGAGTTGTTTCATGGCGCTGGCAAGTCCGTTGCGTGATGCCTCGTAAGCTTCCCAGGGCTGGTTGCCGATGGCCAGGCGCCCGCCCAGGGTTTGCGCAGTCCAGTGTGCGCCGCCGGTCAGCGAGGCCAGTTCATCCCAATTGACGGGGACGGACACGCCGAGTCCCGGCCGGGCACGCATGGACCACGCCGCGACGGTGGTGGCGCCAAATCCATTGCGCAGGTAATCCGGGAAAATCTTGCCGATGCGGTTTTTAGGGCCGCTCTTGGCGGCAAAGCGCCGGGGGATCACGGCGGCCAGGTGCATCACGATGGCATGCGAAAAATCCTTCACGGTGTCGAAATCGTATTGCCGCTTGAGCGGCACCACCACGTGCAGGCCTTTGCCGCCGCTGGTCTTGAGGAAGCTCGCGAGTTTCAGTTCGTCAAGGAAAGCGCGGACCAGCTGCGCGGCCTCCTGAACCTGCGGCCAGGCAACGCCTTCACCCGGGTCCAGGTCGAGCGTCATGCGGTCGGGCTTGTGGATGGCGCGCGTGGTGGCGTTCCAGGTATGGAACTCGATCACGTTGATCTGCGCGGCCGCCAGCAGGGCGGCGGCGGTGGGAACTTCCAGCAGAGGACCATGGCCGGGGTCCAGCGCGGGGTCCAGCAATTTGATGCCGGGAATTGACGTAGCTTCGGCATGCTTCTGGAAGAACAGCTCACCACCAATGCCCGAAGGCGCGCGCACCAGTGCGGTGGGCCTGGCTTTGAGGTGCGGCAGCATCAGCGCCGCGACCTGTGCGTAGTGCTCGACCACGTTTTGTTTGGTGAAGCCGGTGCTGCTGTCGATTACCCGGTCTGCATGCGTGATGCGCAGGGACTTCAGTGCTGCCGGGGCATTTCGGGTGGGTGTTTTTGCGGGGGTATTGAGGTTGCCCTTGGCGCTGGGTTTTTCGGCGGACTTTTTTTTGGCAGGGTTCACGGTGGCGCCTTTCTTGCCGCGCTCTAGCTGAGCGGGTTGTTCACGGACGATGTTTGTTGCGGGTTTATCGGTGCGCAGGCCCTGGAATACGGAGTGGCGGATATGGCCACCATGGGTCCATTCGCCAAAGGCCACTTCGGCTAGCAGACGCGGCTTGACCCATTGGCCTTTGACGCCGGCGGGCAGCTTTGCGAACGGGCTGCGATCGGTGTGAAGTTTTTCCAGCCGGGCTTTCAGTGTGTCCAGCATCTCGTCGTTGAAGCCGGTGCCGACATTGCCGGCGTATTGAAGCGCGCCTTCTTCATCGTGGACGCCCAGCATCAATGCGCCCAATCCGATGCGCGAGCCTTTGGGTGCGGTGTAACCCCCAATCACGAACTCCTGGCGCAACTGGGTTTTGAGCTTGATCCAGTCCGGCGAGCGGCGTGACACGTAAGCCGAGTCCGCGCGTTTGCCGATCACGCCCTCCAGCCCGACCCGGCGGGCCGAGGCCAGCAGGTCCTGTGGCGTTTCTTCAAATGTGTCGCTGAAGCGGATGCTGTCCTGGGGGTGGCGGGTGACGAGCGTGCACAGGGCTTCGCGGCGCTGGACCAGCGGCAGCTGGCGCAGGTCCAGCCCGTCAAAAAATGGGAGATCGAACACGTAGTAAAGAATGTCTGCCGTACTCGCATGGTCGAAAGCGTTTTGCAGCGCGCCGAAATCGGGGACGCCGCGTTCGTTCATCACCACGATCTCGCCATCGATCCAGCCTGAAGGCAGTTCCAGCGCAGCCACAGCCTTGGCAAGCCTGGAAAGCTTGTCGGTCCAGTCGTTGCCCTTGCGTGTGAAAAGGCGAACTGATGATCCGTCGATACGCGCCAGCAACCGGTAACCGTCGTATTTGATTTCATAAACCCAGCCTTCGGGGCTCGCAGGCGGGCGCGTGACCAGCGTGGCCAGTTGCGGCGCGAGCGTTTCGGGCAGCTTCGCTTTGATGGCGCCTTCGGGAATGCTTGCATCAGCTTGTTTTGGGCGTGCCTTGGCCCGGGTTTTTTTGACAGGTGCCGTCAGCGCTTTCTTTACGGCGGTGCTGGCTGTGGCATCGCGCGGCAGGGGCTTGCCCGAGAGCACGCTGTTGGGCAGCGCCTTGAGTACGTCAAACTCTTTTTCGGCGCGGGCATGCTCGTCGTGCTCTTTGATCAACAGCCAGGGTTCATGGGATTCGTCGCCTCGCCCGTGCATGCGCACCAAGGTCCAGCCGCCCTTGAGCTTTTCGCCATGCAGTTCAAACTTGAGCTTGCCGCTTTTGAACCCCTTCACCGGGTCGCCGATCGGCGTCCACAAGCCGCGGTCCCAAACGATCACGTCGCCTGCGCCGTACTGTTTGGCCGGAATGCTGCCTTCAAAACCGGCGTAGGAAAGCGGGTGGTCCTCTACATGCACGCCCATTCGCTTGACGGCCGGGTCCAGGCTGGGGCCCTTGGGGACGGCCCAGCTTTTGAGGGTACCTTGCAACTCCAGGCGGAAGTCGTAGTGCAGCCGGCTCGCGTCGTGCTTCTGGATGACGAAGCTGAGGGCTTTATCTGAGCGGGCGCCGCCGTGAGCGGGCTCCGGCGTACGCGCGAAATCGCGCTTGGCGCGGTAGTTTTTCAGCAGGTCGCGGGCACCCATGTCGTCGGCTCATGCGGCCGGCACTCAGGCGGCGCGCCGCCTCGCGGGCGCATGCGGGGCCGATTTGGCTGCGGTTTTCTTGCGTGCCGGGGTTTTGGTGGACGCCTTGGTCGTGGTTGCTGCTTTGGCCTTGGGTCCGTCGCCGCCGCCTTTGCGCAGGCTACGCTGCAGCAATTCCGTCAGATCGATGATCTTGGCGCTGGAGCGGCCTTCGGTCTCCTCTTCCTCCGGCTGCACCACATTCTCCAGCTTGCCTGCTTTGGCCTTGCGTTTGACCAGCGCCATGATGTCGTCCTTGAAGGAGTCGGTGAACTGATCGGGCTTCCACTTGCCGGTCATGTCGTCCACCAGCTGTTTGGCCATGGCGAGTTCCTTGTCGGTCAGGCCGGCGGCCTTGGCGCCTACGGGCGGCAGATTGAGCTCTTCCAGCGACCGTATGTCCGCACCCCAGCGCAACAGGTTCAATATCAAGGCGGGCCCCGAGGGCACCAGCACGGCCAGATGCTGCTTGGTCTGGATGATGACGCGGGCGATGCCTACGCGCTGGGTTTTCAGCAGGGTGTCGCGCAGCAGCGCGTAAACCTTCTGGCCCTTGTTGATGGGCGCGATGTAGTAGGGGCGTTCCAGGTAGACAAAGGGGATCTCGGTGTTGGGCACAAAGCTTTCGATCTCGATGGTCTGCGTGGTCTTGGGGTAGGCCGACTTGATCTCTTCTTCAGACAACACCACGTACTGGCCGTCTTCGTACTCGACGCCTTTGACGATGTTTTCCTTGGTGATCTCTTTGCCCGTGCGCTTGTTGACGCGCTTGTAGCCCACAGGATCCATGCTGCGCTTGTCCAGCCAGTCGAAGTCAATGCCGCTCTCCGAGGTGGCCGAATGCAGCGCTACGGGGATGTGAACCAGGCCGAAACTGATGGCCCCTTTCCATAAAACGCGCGATGCCATGGTGTGAGTCTTTCTGCTGATGATTGCGGGCTGGCCTGAGGGAGTGCAGGCCACAACGATCAGGCCAGTCTCCGGCCCACATGCATGCAGGCGTGTCGGTGTGCGATGGGGTACGGGCGTCGTCCGGAACCGACTGTTCGCATGGGGTTTGTCCTACGGGTTGGGCCTGCGTGCAGCACGCACAATCGGCAGCAACTTTTCAAGGAGCCGACCCATGCTTTCACGCCGCACCGCCACCCGAGTTTGCCTTGCCGCGATGGCCGTAGCCGCTGCTGCCATCACGGGCTGCGGCGTAATGAACAAGCAATCCAGCCTGGTCGCCTTCACCACGCAGCTTCGCGGCGCCAATGAGGTGCCCGCCAATGCCAGCACGGGTAGCGGCTCGGTCGATGCCGTTTTCGATACCAGTACCAACCTGCTGCGCTGGAAAGTCAATTACACCCGCCTGACCGGCCCGGCGACTGCGGGACACTTCCATGGCCCGGCCGCCATTGGCGCCAACGCCGGTGTAGCTTTGGGGTGGGCCAGCCCCCTCCGCACCCCTATGGACGGCAGCGCCACACTGACGGCGGCCCAGGCCGCCGACCTGATGGCGGGCCGCTGGTATGCCAACATCCACACGGCCGCTTATCCCGCAGGGGAAGTGCGTGGCCAGATGACGATGGTGCGTAACTAGGGCTTTCTGAAGAGGCCCCCGGGTCGGCCTTTATAGATGGTTGCGGGCGCAACCGGATTGATTTATAGTTGCGGGCGCAACTATAAATTTACCCGGTCGCTACATGATCAAGCTCGACAGAACCCTGACCTATCGCCTGCACCTTCTGCACAAGCTGACGGACATTGAAAGCCAGCGTGCTTATGTGGCGGACGCGCGCCTGTCGATGAGTGATGCCCGTTGCCTCACTGCCGTAGGCACATTCGCACCACTGTCGGTGAACGACCTCGCGGAAAAAGCCAATCTGAACAAAGGCCAGGCCAGCCGCGCGGCCCAGTCCCTGGTTGACCAGGGCCTGGTGGTCAAGGCTGCCAGCCCGACGGACGGGCGTGGCGTGGTGCTGACACTGACCGCCAAAGGCAAGAAAGCATGGCAGCGCACCATGGACGTTGTGGGCCAGCGCAACCAGGATATTTTCGGCGTACTGAGTGCAGCCGAGCGCATGCAACTCAGCGATTTTTTCGACAGGCTGATCGAGAAGGCCAAGGCCGGCGGTGGTGAGCCCGACCATGCCGAAGAATGATGGCGTCGATTCGTTGAACTGAACATTGCTGAACATTGCAGATTCCCGGGAGAAACATCCATGAGCACCAACACCTTGCATTACCAGTCCGGCTTCGGCAATGAATTTGCCAGTGAGGCAATTGCCGGCGCGCTGCCGCAAGGGCGTAACAGCCCGCAACGCGCGCCGCACGATCTGTATACCGAGCTGATTTCCGGCACCGCTTTCACCGCGCCGCGCGCCGAGAACCGCCGCACCTGGATGTACCGCCGCCAGCCTTCGGTAACGGCGGGTGGCTACAAGCCGTATGAACAGCCGCAGTGGACGACCGGTGCGGCGGGTGGCTGCGCCGTGCCACCCGATCCCCTGCGCTGGAATCCATTCGCCATTCCCCCCGAGCCGCTGGATTTTGTGGACGGCATCCGCACTGTGGCCGCCAATGGCGATGCCGAAGCGCAGACGGGCATGGCAGCGCTGGTGTATGTCGCCAATCGTTCCATGCAACAGCGTGCGCTGGTCAATGCCGACGGCGAGATGCTGCTGGTGCCGCAGCAGGGCCGCCTGGTGGTGACGACCGAGCTGGGCATCCTGGATGTCAAGCCCGGTGAAATCGTGGTGGTGCCACGCGGCATGGCCTTCAGCGTGGCTTTGCCCGACGGCGCATCGCGCGGCTACGTCTGCGAAAACTACGGCGCGCACTTTCGCCTGCCGGAGCTCGGCCCCATCGGCTCCAACGGCTTGGCCAATGCGCGAGACTTCCTGGCGCCTACGGCGGCGTTCGACAGCGCGCCTGCGCCCAAGGGCGGCTTTGAGATCGTCAAGAAATTCGGCGGCCGCCTGTGGTCGGCCAGGCAAACTGCCAGCCCCTTCAATGTGGTGGCCTGGCACGGGAACCTGGTGCCTTACAAGTACGACACAGCCCACTTCATGACGATTGGCTCCATCAGCTATGACCATCCGGACCCGTCCATCTTCACCGTGCTGACCTCGCCCTCGGACACACCGGGCACGGCCAACTGCGACTTCGTGATCTTTCCGCCGCGCTGGCTGGTGGCCGAGAACACTTTCCGTCCCCCCTGGTACCACCGCAACCTCATGAGCGAGTTCATGGGCCTGGTCTATGGCCAGTACGACGCCAAGCCCGAAGGCTTCAAGCCCGGCGGCGCGTCGCTGCACAACTGCATGGTGCCGCACGGCCCGGACACCGAGGCTTTCGAAAAAGCCAGCAACGCGCCGCTGGCGCCGCACAAGCTGGACAACACACTGGCCTTCATGTTCGAAAGCCGCTACCGCTTCATTCCCACGGCCTATGCGATAGAGGGCGGGGCGCTGGATGCTGGCTACAGCAGTTGCTGGGCCGGGCTCAAAGACCAGTTCAAGGGTTGACGCGCATGAACCAGTCACTCAACGCCACCCACGACCCTGAGCTGCGCAGCTGGGTCGCATCTGCGAATGACGCGGGAACAGACTTTCCAATCCAGAACCTGCCTTTTGGCACCTACAGCCATGGGCCGGACGCGGTACGGAAGATTGGCGTGGCCATTGGCGACCAGGTGCTGGATGTTCGGGCGGCCGGGCTGCTCGATACCGGTGACATGAATGAGTTGATGGCACAAAACCCGGCGACGATCAGTGCGCTGAGAGCGGCGATCTCGCGAGGCCTCGTGGAAGGCAGCTCGAAGCAAGCTGAGTGGAAGAACTTTTTGTCCCCCCAGGATGCGGTGACCCTGCACCTGCCTTGCCGCATCGGCGACTACACCGATTTCTACACCGGCATCCACCACGCCACCACCGTCGGCAAGCTGTTTCGCCCCGACGCACCGCTGCTGCCCAACTACAAGTGGGTGCCGATCGGCTATCACGGCCGCGCGTCGTCCATCGGCGTGAGCGGCCAGGCCTTTCCCCGTCCGATGGGCCAGACCAAAGGCCCGGACGACGCGGCGCCCGCCTTGCGGCCCACCCAGCGACTCGACTACGAACTGGAACTCGGCGTGCTGGTGGGGCAGGGCAACGCGCTGGGCGAACCCATCGCCATGGCTCAGGCTGAAGCACATGCCTTTGGCATGGTGCTGCTGAACGACTGGTCAGCACGTGACGTGCAGGCCTGGGAATACCAGCCGCTCGGACCGTTTCTGTCCAAGAACTTTGCCAGCACGCTCTCGCCGTGGGTTGTCACCATGGAGGCGCTGGCGCCGTTTCGCGCACCGTTCCTGCGGCCCGAAGGCGACCCGCAGCCCTTGCCGTACCTGGACTCGGAAGGCAACCGCCGCCTGGGCGGTATGGATGTAGCGCTGGAAGTGTGGATAGAGACCGAGGCCATGCGGGAAGCCGGCCGGGGCCCCGAGCGCCTGTCGCAGTCGAACTTTCGCGACGCCTACTGGACGGTGGCACAGCTGCTCACGCACCACAGCGTCAACGGCTGCAACCTGCAGCCCGGTGATTTGCTGGGCTCGGGCACGCTGTCAGGCCCGGCGCCGGAACAGGCCGGCTCGTTGCTGGAGCTGAGCTCGGGCGGCAAGAATGCGTTGACCCTGGCCAATGGCGAAAAGCGCACCTTCCTGCAGGACGGCGACGCCGTCATCCTGCGTGCAAGCTGCGTGCGCGAAGGCTTCCGGCGCATTGGTTTTGGCGAATGCCGTGGGCAGGTGCTGCCGGCCAGGCGGCCGCAGTGAAGCCTGAAGGAGAGTGATTCGCTATTAATTTAATAGCAACTTGCGCCCGATATACAAGGGCTACAGGATCTTTTCATAGGTAAAAACACGGTTTTGGGCCCGTGAGGCGGGTTTCAATGCACAAAGGCGGCCTTGAGTCACTTTTAGCTCCCGTTTCAGCCCGGCTTCTGCCTCGCCCCTTGGCAAGACTTTCCAACGGGCTGCTGCTGATACTTCGACCGGCAACGAAGCATCACGCCAGCCATCTGGGCAAAAATGACGCCCATGCACCCCGACAACATCCTCGCAGCGCCCAGCCACCCCAACCCCTATCCTTATTACGCCGCGCTCGTGGCAGGCCCACCGCTGGTGTTTGACGCACCACGCAAGCTCTGGATCGCGGCCAGTGCGGCAGCGGTCAATGCTGTGCTGGGCAACCCGGCGTGCCGTGTACGGCCGGCGGCTGAGCCCGTGCCCCAAGCCATCGTCGGGTCGGCGGCGGGCGAGGTGTTCGGCCACCTGGTTCGCATGAACGACGGCATCCGGCACGACGCACCCAAACTGGCCTTGCAGCGTTTCCTGGCTGCGCTGGACTTGGACCGTGTTGGCGAGCGCACCGGGCTGATTGCGGCGAAGGCCATGGGTGGCGAACCCTTGCGCGGAACGGCATTGTCGCAATGGGCTTTTGATGTGCCGGTGATGGCAGTCGCTGATGCCCTGGGTTTTGCGGAGGCCGAACTGCCGCGCGTCGCAGGCTGGACGCGCGACTTTGTGGCCTGCCTCTCGCCGCTCAGCACGCCGGAGCAACTGGCTGCGGCGGGTGACGCCGCAGCAGCCTTGCTGGCAAGGTTCTCGGTGCTGGTACAGGCGGAGGCAAACCCGGACCGCGCCGTCGCCCGTGTCCGGCTGGAAGCGCAGAAGGCGGGCTGGAATGACGCCGCAGCGTTGCTCGCCAACCTGGTCGGCCTGCTGTCGCAGACCTGCGAGGCGACTGCCGGCCTTGTCGGCAACAGCCTGGTGGCCCTGGCCACGCAACCGGGCCTGGCCGAAACCGTGCGTCAGGATCCGGGCAAGTTGCTTCAGATGGTGAACGAGGTCAGCCGCCATGATCCGTCCATCCACAACACGCGCCGTTTTGTGGCAGAGGCAACGGAGGTGGCGGGGGGTTCCCTGAAGGCGGGCGATGCCATCCTGGTGGTTCTGGCGGCCGCCGGCCGTGACCCTTTGTGCAACCCGGAGCCCGACCGGTTTTTGCTGGACCGCGCGAGCCGTGAGGTGCCCGGCTTCGGCAGGGGCGCACACCAGTGCCCCGGCCAGGCGCTGGCCTGCACCGTCGCTGCCGCGGCCGTCCAGGCCTTGCTGGATTCAGGCAAGCTGCGGTTGCCGAAACCGGAAGGCTGGCGCTACCGGCCTTCCATGAACGCCCGCATCCCCGTTTTTTCTGACTGATACCAGACTGAAAGCCCCACATGATCGCCATCATTTTTGAAGTGCAGCCCGCCGAGGGCAACATGCAGACCTATCTTGATATTGCTGCTGCGCTCAAACCACAGCTTGAGCAAATCGACGGCTTTATTTCCGTTGAACGGTTTCAAAGCCTGAGCAACCCGGGCAAGCTGCTGTCGCTGTCTTTCTTCAGGGACGAAGCCGCCGTGATGGAATGGCGCCGTCTGGAGTCCCACCGCAAGGCGCAAAGCCGCGGGCGCGGCGGTGTGTTTGAGAATTACCGCCTGCGCGTGGCCCACGTGCTGCGTGACTACGGGCTGAATGAGCGCGACGAGGCGCCAGCGGACAGCCGCGAGCAGCATGGCTAGGTCTTGATTGGGGTCGGACGGCAAGGCGCAATCCGTGGCCGTACAGCCACTTTTGATCCCCAATGTGCTCAGGGAAGGCATTTGTAGGGCTTAAATGCCGAATAAAGAGGCAAAACTCAGGGTAAACCTTACAATGGAGGGTTACCCAAACGCCCATGAACGCTCCTGTCGACGTCTCCTTCTTTACGCGCGCAGCCAAGCCGCTCACCAGTTACCGCAAGTACTGGGCGGCCCGCTTTGGCACGGCCAAATTTTTGCCCACCAGCCGGGCCGAAATGGACGCGCTCGGCTGGGACAGCTGCGACATCATCATCGTCACCGGCGATGCGTATGTAGACCACCCCAGTTTTGGTATGGCCGTCATTGGCCGCATGCTGGAGGCGCAAGGCTTTCGCGTCGGCATCATCGCCCAGCCCGACTGGCAAAGCGCCGAACCCTTCCGCGTGCTGGGCAAGCCCAACCTGTTCTTCGGCGTGACCGCCGGCAACATGGACTCGATGATCAACCGTTACACGGCGGACCACAAGATCCGCAGTGATGACGCCTACACCCCCGGCGACATCGGCGGCAAACGCCCCGACCGCGCGGCATTGGTGTATTCGCAGCGCTGCCGCGAAGCCTACAAAGACGTGCCCATCATCCTGGGCGGTATTGAAGGGTCCTTGCGCCGCATCGCGCATTACGACTACTGGTCCGACAAAGTTCGCCGCAGCGTGGTGGTCGATGCGAAGTGCGACCTGCTGCTGTACGGCAACGCCGAACGCGCGATAGTCGAAATCGCCCACCGCCTGGCCGCCAAAGAGCCGGTGGCCAGCATCACCGACGTGCGCGGCACGGCTTTCATCCGCCGCAGCGGCGACGAAACCGCCAACGGCTGGTTCGAGATCGATTCCACCAGCGTCGATGCACCCGGCCGCGTCGAAGCGCACGTCAACCCGTATTTGATGATTTCCGACCAGGCGCGGGAGCAGGGCGCGACTTGCGCGCGGGAAGATGAAGCCACCGAAGTGGCGGTGGAGGCTGAGGCAAAAGGTTCGCCTGTACTCGCCAAGGCCGTCAAGCCCGCCGCGGCCAACCCGGCCATCAAGCCGCTGACCTTCGTGGCCAACCCCAACCTGCCGTCCACGGTGCACACCGCGCAGGGCAAGATCAAGGTTCCGCCGCGCGACCGTTCCGTCATCCGCTTGCCGTCGTACGAGCAGGTCAAGAGCGACGCAGTGCTCTACGCCCACGCCAACCGCGTACTGCACCTGGAGACCAACCCCGGCAACGCCCGCGCCCTGGTACAGGCCCACGGCGAGGGTGCCACGGCGCGCGACGTGTGGATCACGCCGCCGCCCATCCCGCTGACCACGGCCGAGATGGACTACGTCTTCGATTTGCCCTATGCACGCTCGCCGCATCCGCGCTATGCCGACGAGAACGGCAGCCATGACGGCGCCACCAAGATTCCGGCTTGGGAGATGATCCGCTTTTCCGTGAACATCATGCGCGGCTGCTTCGGCGGCTGCACCTTCTGCTCGATTACCGAGCACGAAGGCCGCATCATCCAGAGCCGCTCTGAAGACTCGGTCATCCGCGAGATCGAAGCGATCCGCGACACTGTCAAGGGTTTTACCGGCGCGATCTCCGACCTGGGTGGCCCCACTGCCAACATGTACCGCATCGGCTGCAAGTCGCCCGAAATCGAGGCCGCCTGCCGCAAGCCGAGCTGCGTGTACCCCGGCATCTGCTCCAACCTCAACACCGACCACAACCCGCTCATCAAGATGTACCGCCGCGCGCGGGCCTTGAAGGGCGTGAAGAAGATTCTCATCAGCTCGGGTCTGCGCTACGACCTGGCCGTGCAAAGCCCCGAGTACGTGAAAGAGCTTGTCAGCCATCACGTGGGCGGCTACCTCAAGATCGCGCCCGAGCACACCGAGCAGGGCCCGCTCACCAAGATGATGAAGCCCGGCATCGGCAGCTATGACAAGTTCAAGCAGATGTTCGACAAGTACAGCCTCGAAGCCGGCAAGAAGCAGTTTTTGATTCCGTACTTCATCGCCGCCCACCCGGGCACCAGCGACGAAGACATGATGAACCTGGCGATCTGGCTCAAGAAAAACGGCTTCAGGGCCGACCAGGTGCAGACGTTTTACCCGAGCCCGATGGCCACGGCCACGACGATGTACCACACCAACAAGAACCCGCTGCGCAAGATCACGCGCGACAGCGAGACGGTGGACATCGTGCGCGGCGAGCGCCGCCGCCGCCTGCACAAGGCCTTTTTGCGCTACCACGACCCCAACAACTGGCCGGTGCTGCGCGAAGCGCTCAAGGCCATGGGCCGCGCCGACCTGATCGGCAACGGCAAGCACCATTTGATCCCGACCTTCCAGCCGATGACCGACGGCAGCTACACCAGCGCGCGGCGCAAGAACTCGACCGGTACGGCCACCACGGTCAAAGCATCGCCGGTGGTCAAAGGCCGTTTGCTGACCCGCCACACCGGCCTGCCGCCGCTGGCGCAGGGCGCCGGTGGCAAGCCCGGTGGCCGCAAAGGCCGCTAGGCGCTGCCAGCGCAGGTATTTCGATTTAAAAAGGCTCCGATGGAGCCTTTTTTATGAATGAAATTGGCTTTGAGTCCAATAGGAACGTGCGCAAGCGGCTATTGAATTGATAGCAACTGCGTGCGCGTACCGGCAGCTTCGGTGTGCCCGGCCAAGCTTGACGGGTGCTCCATCTCAAAAATAGCCCAACAATATTTTCCCCAACGTGAATCCTTTTGCCCGCATGACCCCTCCTTGCAGTGATGCCGCATTTTTGACGGCAGCCAAAGGAGATTTCATGTTCTATCGCAAAAATGTGGGGCCCAAAGAGCGTTGGGCGCGTGGTGTGTCCGGCGCCTTGATGGCCGCCTGCGGCCTGCTTGCGCTGGGTGTGACGCCG
The DNA here is from genome assembly GCF_056405995.1 of Polaromonas sp. P1_E11. Taxonomy (NCBI): domain Bacteria; kingdom Pseudomonadati; phylum Pseudomonadota; class Betaproteobacteria; order Burkholderiales; family Comamonadaceae; genus Polaromonas; species Polaromonas sp. P1_E11. Next base: position 203,965 of record NZ_JBFUBA010000003.1, on the reverse strand, counting down.
CCCGGTTTGCTGGTGGACTGCGCCGGCGTGGTCACGGTGCTGACAGGGCTGTTGGGTTTTTGTCCGGCTTGCGCCATGGTGGGCCGCAAGCTGGAAAAGCCGGGCCCTTGGTGATGGCCATTGAAATAGCCCTTTTTGCCGCAGCGCAGGCCGGTGACCCGGCCGCGCTGGCCTCGCTGCTGCGGCAGCTGCAGCCCGATGCCCGCCGCTACGCCCGCTACCAGTGCCACCGCGGCTCCGCTATCGAAGACGTGGTGCAGGAGGCGCTCATCATCATCTACCGCCGCGTCGGCACCGTGCGCGACGCCGCAGCCCTGGGCGGCTGGATGTTCAAGATCATCGCGCGGCTGTGCATGCTGCCGGCGCTTGCGTTGATGCGCGGTACCCAGGCGCTTTCCGACTACGACAAGGACAAGTACTTCGCGCAGATGCCGCAGGACGAGCTGCGCATCGACCTGGTCCGGGCACTGGAATCCTTGCCGCCGATGTACCGCGAGGTGGTATTGCTGCGCGACATGGAGCAACTCACCATCACCGAAATCGCGCAGCGCCTGCAGCTCACCCGCGAAGCCACCAAAAGCCGCATTCACCGGGCGCGTGCGATGGTGCGTGAATACCTGCGGCCTGATGGAGCTGCCATAGGGAAGGCGGTCTCATGAAAGTAACTCTTTCCCGGTAGCGACACGGAATTTTCAGCGCCGAAGCCAGCTTGGACCGAATGCCCCTTGTAAACTTTCCTGAACTAGAAGAATGGAGTGGTAGTGATGGGGATTTTTGTACGCAGCTGCATTTTCATGGCGTGGATTTTTTTCCTGGGGGTCAAAGCGCAAGCGGCGGATGCTCCCGGTTGTCCCCCTTTGGCCAAAGCGTTCTCTGCGGAGTTGTTCGAGGATGCCGCCAGGCAGCCGCGTAATCGTGGACCGTTATGGCGAATCACTAAAGATGGTCACTCCTCTTACCTTTACGGCACCATTCACGTAGGGAAAGCGCACTGGATTGCACCGGGACCGCTCGTCAAGCGGGCCTTGCAGCAGACGGACATGCTCGCTCTGGAGCTTGATCCGTTCGATGAAGCAGTTCAGCGCGAAATGGCGCAAGCACTGTTGGCGAAGGGGCCTAGCAGGCTGCCCGAAGTGCTTCGAGCCCGCCTGCAAACGCTGTGGAAAGCTGCGTGCCTGCCCGCGGAGGCCATGAGTCAGGGACCTGCCGAAATACAAGCCATGACTCTGGTGCTTATGGCCGGTCGCCGGGACGGTCTCGACCCTGCTTACGGTAGCGAAATGTCGTTGGCACTGATAGGCCGAAGTACGGGGCGGCGCGTGGTTTCCCTGGAAACTGTCTCACTTCAGCTCAAGATGCTTTTCGCGCAGGACGAGGCTGAAGCTGAATCCCTGGTTCAGGAATGGGTGAGTGACCTTGAGGCCGACCGCGCTCGTCCTGTACTGCTCAAGACCGCTCAAGTGTGGGAGAGTGCTGATCTTGTTCAACTGGAAAACTATCAGGCCTGGTGCGAGTGCGCCAGAACCGAGAGCGAACGAAAGCTGATGAAAAAAATACTGGATGATCGTAACCCGGGCTTGGCGCTGCGGATTCATGAACTTCATGGCGAAGGACGAAAACTTTTTGCCGCCGTTGGCGCTTTGCACATGAGCGGCCCCCAAGGTCTGCCGGCACTGATGGCCGCGCGAGGGTACAAGGTCGAGTACCTGCGTTGAGTCAAGGCAATCGCGACGACACTGAATCTTGCCTTTCTGGCAAGATGCCGATCACGCCGGCCTCTCAAGAGCCCCAAGTGCAAAAGCAGTGGGTCCAGGCGCCTTTCCCACCTCTGGAGACATTATGGACATTGCCCGCAAAGCACTTGCCGCTTTCACCATGGCCGCTGTGCTGGCCTGTGCATGGCTGGCGCCGCTGGATGCCCCCGCCATGCGGCAGGTGGATGCCGGCCTGAAAAGGGCGCTGCTGAGTTTTGCCACGGCCAGGCTGCTCAACGGCGTGATTTCGGTGGCGCAGGGGACCGAAGCGTCGGTGCAGCCTTTTGGCGTGGGTGTCACGTTTGCGCCGGGGCAAATCCTGGATCCCGTCAACGACCTGGTGGAGCAGTTTTCGCATTTGATGTTGGCGGCCAGTGTTGCCTTCGGCGTTCAAAAGGCCTTGATCAGCATCGGCAGCTACTGGCCGGTATCGCTGGCGCTGAGTGCCACGGTGCTTGGCTGGTGGTGGTGTTACCTGCGCAGGCCGCAGGTGCCTTTGTGGCTGTCAAGGTTGCTGGTGATCCTGCTGATGCTGCGCTTTGCGGTTCCGGTGGTCACGCTGGGCACCGACATGTTGTGGCAAAAATTTCTGGCGGCCGACTACGCTGCCAGCCAGCAATTGATCGACAGCGCCACCGGCAAGGCCGGCCAGCTCAATTCGCCAGCTGCCGCAGCACCTGACAACCGCGGCCTGGTGGAGAGCCTGAAAGACTGGCTGGCGAAGAACGGTGACGTGACAAAACACTTCGAGAGCCTCAAGCGGGCGGCCGAGCAGGCCACCGAACACATCGTCCGGCTCATCGTGATCTTTGTGCTGCAGACGCTGGTGATCCCCTTGCTGCTTTTGTGGGCCCTGTACGGCTTCGTCAGGCAGGTGTTGCTGGGGCAGCGCTGGCAAAGGCGGCCGGCAGCCTCCACCCCGTATTGATGCGTAAAGGCGCCGGCGCATCTGGTGCATGCATCAAATCGGTCGTTTGATCAATAAGGACGAGCGCAAGCAGCTCCTGATTTGATAGCGAGTGCAGTCTGATAGCCTGAAACTACAGCCAGACAGTCAGCGACTTTCTCAGCGGCGGCCAAAACAGCCAGGCCCAAATAAGCAGCGCGTGCAAGAAGACCATCAGCCAGTAGATATCCCGAAACGATTGCTTGCTCGACTTGTGCCGCAAGACCTGCTGTGCCAGCCATGCGCCGGGCCAGCCGCCCGCCAGCGCCAGGAGTTGCAACGTGTTTTCCGGTGTGCGCCACTGACCGGTCTGCGCCGCGCGTTTGTCCGCCCAGTACACCCAGAACGTCAGCAGGTTGAGCACAAACGACGCCGGTAATGTCCACCAGGGCAGCAGCGAGCGCCAGACAGCCCAAAGCATCAACCCGCCATAGGCCATGCTGATGAGCAGCATGAGCCCGAAACCGGGTCCCGCAGCCGAGGCGGCGGTTTGCCTTTGTAGGCGCCGTCGCGGGATGTTCCTGTTTTCAGCACGAGAGCGAGCAGGGACGGCGGTGAGACTCTGTTTCACACTCATTGCTTCGATCGCCATCGCACGCGGGCCTTTACCGCCGACATGAATTTCTTCAAAGGTGACAACCGTCCCTTCGCGCGGCTGCAGGCCGCCACGTACATCTCGCGTATGGAAAAAGACGTCCGCCCCTGAGACTTGGCTGCGGATGAATCCAAATCCGCGTGCTGCGTCCCAACGTGCAATCGTTCCTTGCTTCCTCATGAATATATGGTTCGATGCAAGTGGCCTACCGTACCAGCGTGTGTAGCGGAATATCTTTCTCCACGGCTAGCGCGTCCAGCTCCTTGCGCGTCTTGCCCAGAAGCCAGGCTTCAATAGCCGCGTGCGTGGCGGGCGCAAACATGGCCTTCATGCTGGAGGCTGCCACGCCGGCCGCCGCGCACAGGCTCGCGGCAAAGTGCGGCTCCAGCGCAGCGAGCGCTACGCGTCCGTCCTTGCAGCGGTACACACGGTAGCCCGCATGCCCGCCGCCCACAGCAGCGCCGGGCCGGGTCAGTCCCCAGGCGCGGGGCAGGGCCAGGTAGGCCGCCGCGCCGGAAAGGGCTACTTCCAGAAAAACACCCCTGCCTTTCGTTCGCTGGTGCATCACGGCCTGCAGCACGGCTGCGCTGGCCATCAGTGAGCCGCCCATGTCGGCGTACAGCGTGGCGGGCAGGTCCACACCGGTGATCAGGTCGTTCTGCGCGAGGTAGGTCAGGTCATGGCCCGGCTCGTCAGCCCGTTCCCCCGGGCTGCCGACGATGGCGACCTGGCTCAGGTGCGGGTGCTGTTTGTGCAGTGCTTTCCAGGTCAGCCCCAGCTTGGCCAGCGCGGCTGGCCTGAAGGAAGTGAGCAGCACGTCGGTTTTGGCGAGTTCGCGGTGCAGCAGCTTCTGGCCGCGTCCGGTTTTCAGGTCGGCTGTGGCGATGCGCACACCCGCATGCAGAGTTGCATAGGCGGTGGGGTTGTAGAGCTTCATCGGGTCACCCGATGCGCCGGCCGGCGCGCCTTCGTGCGGCGGTGGTTCCAGCTTCACGCAGCGCGCGCCCATTTCGCGGCAGCGCATCAGGGCGGCCGGGCCCGGCAGGTTGAGCGCCAGGCTCAGCACCCGCACACCCTTGAGTGACTGCATTGGCTGGACTGCCTTGGCGGTGGAGGCTGTTTTGCGGGCGGGGGCGGGTTTGGAGGGTGAGGGCGGCATGGAGGAGGTCACTGTGAACGGGCAGGGGCCGCAAAGCGTCGGGCACCGGGCGGTTGTGGGGTCAATTTACCTCAAACCCTTTGGCGGCGGCTTCACGGGTGTCACTGCCGCTCAACTGGCGGTGAGAAAAATTTCTGTTTTATGACTATTAATTATTGTTTTACAGTAATTATTCTGAGACACTGGAGGCCTTTAAACACCGCAAAGAGGTGCTCCCTTGAAAAATACGGCAACTCCCGTGGTCCCCTCCGGGCCGGATGTTCAGGGTATTAGCAGCGTGCTGGCCTGGGCTTGTGCCTTGCTCGCGGTGGCATTGCCGCTGGCGGTGGCTTACCACCTGCTCAGTACGCCCGTTGAAAGCCTGTTGTTGCGCGCCGGGGTTGTGTTGTCGGCGTCGCAAGCCGCTGCGCTTGACGTCACGCTGGCCCAGAAAAGTTTTGCCGCCTTGCTGGGCGTGCTGCCGGTGTGCTGCGCGTCGTACGGGCTGGTGTGCGCCATGCGCTGCTTCTCCGGTTTTTCGCAGGCGGAATATTTCAGTGTGCGCACTGTCAAATATCTTCGCGGTTTTGCCGCCGGTATTTTTGCGTCGGTGGTGGCCAGCGTGGTGTCTTCAACGCTGATCACCCTGGTGCTGACATCGGGCGCACCGGCCGGCCAGCGTGCGCTGTCCCTGGGCATGGGCAGCAATGAATTGCTGACGCTGCTGTTTGCCGGCATGGTCTGGCAAATCGCTGCCGTGATGGCGCGGGCAGTGGCACTGGCCGAAGAGAACGCGCAGTTCGTCTGACTCTTTCGCTGCTCACCGCATGCCCATCGTTGTCAAACTCGATGTGATGCTGTCTGAACGCAAGGCCAGGTCCAAAGACCTGGCCGCGTATGTCGGCATCACCGAAGCCAACCTGTCCTTGCTCAAGCAGGGCAAGGTCAAGGGTGTGCGCTTTGACACGCTGATGCGCATTTGCGAATTTCTCGATTGCCAGCCGGGGGACCTGCTGGTTTCGCGGCCAGACGACACCACCTGATTCACTGTTCCGGAGCTTCCTCATGAAACGTCTTGCCATCGCCGCGGCCCTGGTCGCCCTGCTCAGCGCCTGCGCCGATATCAACTGGGAACAAACCGCCAAGGAGTCCGTTAAATCGGCTTGCCGGGGTGCGGGCAATTGCAGCATTCCGTGTGACCGCGCCAATCCGGCCACCTTCAATGACCCGCAATGCCTGACGGCCGGCAGGCGGCCATCGCCATAATGGCCTTCATGAAGTTCAAACAAAAAATCTCCGCAGCTGGGCAGGCCGCATGAGCGCCAGCGCCGAATTCGTTCTTTATGTGCGTGAACTGCTGGTGCCGCTGGGAGATATCCGCGATGGAAAGTTCTTTGGCGGCCATGCGATGAAGCACGGTGGCAAACAGTTCGCCATGGTCATGGGCAACACCCTGTACTTCCGGGTGGACGACACCTCGCGGCCGGCGTATGAGAAGAAGGGCTCCAAACCCTTCAGCTACTCAACAAAGAACGGTGTGGTGCAGGTGCGCAAATACTATGCCGCGCCAGCGGAACTGCTCGATGACCCGGCGCAGTTGCTGGTGTGGGCCCGGCAAGCGATCAGCGCGGCGGGCGCCTGATTTACGCCGGACCGAAATGGTGGTTGATGCCGGTCTTGTCGCCGGCATAAAACCGGCCAGTGCGGGTCAGGTAGCGCGTGTCGCAGGCCGCCAGGTTCAAGCCTTTGGCGCCCGTGAGCGGCACGAATTGCAACCCGGGTGACCTGCTGGTGTCCCGGCCTGATGAGCCATATTGAAAGGAGAACCGCGTGAGATTTTTATTGACGATTACGGTATCGCTACTGTTGGCCTTTGCGTTGCAGGGCTGTGCCAGCCAGCCAAAAGATGTCACTTACACCGCGTCCGATTTGCGTATCGACACGTATTTCAGCGAGGCGAAAACGACGTTTCGCTTCAAATCGCCCAATGTGTACGAGATGACCTTTGTTCTGGGGGAGCTGAACTCCAACAAACGAAGCGGCCAGGACGCGATGTATTTCATCCCGGCACTTGCCATTCTGGGCGGCTGCAGCATCAAGCGTTTTGGCAGCACTCTGGGCTACGCAAGTGGCGGCGCCCAACTGCTTCGTGGTGGGCCGGTAGACCCCGCAGATCGCTCAAAAGGAGACCGTGGTGAGATCCGGTTTCTCGCCGCGTCGGCTCTGCCCCCGGTCGTTGCAGGGGAGAAGCCCGAAGACAGCAAGATTCTTCGTTTTGAAGGCGAGGAATTCAGATATATGGATCTTGTTTGCGAGCAAGGCATGCCCTAGCCGGATTCACAGGTCGCGCGGTCCAGCTTGCTTCAAAGCGGCAGCCCCACATAGTTCTCTGCTAACGAAGTCGCTGCCGCCGGCGAATGGATCAGGTAATCCAGCTCGGCCTCCTGCAGCTTGTGGCCGAACTCCCCGCCATCGGGAAACTTGTGCATGAGCGAGGTGAACCACCAGGAGAAACGCACAGCCTTCCAGACGCGGCGCAGGCAGGTGTCTGAATAGCTGTTAATGCCGGCTTCACTGCCCGCATAAAACTCTGCCAGTGCGCGAGCCAGGTAGCGGACGTCGCTGGCCGCCAGGTTCAGACCCTTGGCGCCCGTGGGCGGCACGATGTGGGCCGCGTCGCCTGCCAGGAAGAGGCGGCCGAAGCGCATGGGCTCGGCAACAAAACTGCGCAGCGGCGCAATGCTTTTTTCAATCGACGGGCCTGTGACCAGGCTTTCCGCCAGCTCGGGCGCCAGGCGGCGGCGCAGCTCGTCCCAGAAAGCGTTGTCGCTCCAGTTCTCCACCTTGTCGTCCAGCGGGCATTGCACGTAATAGCGGCTGCGGGTGTGGCTGCGCATGCTGCACAGGGCAAAACCGCGCGCATGGTTGCTGTAGACAAGTTCGTGAGAGACCGGTGGCGTTTCTGACAGCACGCCCAGCCAGCCGAAAGGATAGACGCGCTCAAAGGTCTGCAGCGCATTGGCCGGCACGCTGGCGCGGCTCACGCCGTGAAAGCCGTCACAGCCGGCAATGAAGTCGCATTCCACTTCGTGCGCCACGCCGTGCTGCACATAACGCACTTTGGGGTGTGGCTCGTCAAAGTCATGAAGGCTCACGTTTTCGGCTTCATAGGCGGTTGCCAGGCCTGCCGCGGCGCGCGCGTCCATCAGGTCGCGTGTGACTTCCGTCTGGCCGTAGACCATCACCTGTTTGCCGCCGGTCAGTTGCTGCATGTCAATGCGGTGATGGGCGCCGCCAAAGCCGAGCGCGAAGCCGCCGTGCACGAGGCCTTCCTTGTGCATGCGGCCGCCTACGCCGACCTCGTCCAGCAGGTCGGTTGTGCCTTGCTCCAGCACGCCTGCGCGTATGCGTCCCAGCACGTATTCCTTGCTGCGCTGCTCAATCACGATGGCATGGATGCCGGCCTTATGAAGCAGCTGGCCCAGCAAATGCCCGGCGGGACCGCCGCCCACGATGGCTACCTGTACGCGCATGGTGTCTCCGTTTAATTTGTCGGGCAATGTGCCCCATGCGAGAAGGTTATGCGGCTGCGTGCGCCGCGCGCAGCGCGTGGCTGCGGCTTTGCACGATGTCCGTCTCACTTGTGCGATGATCGCGCAATGGTCACTTCAAAAACCGCTTTGAAACCCGGCGCTTTCCCGATCGCCAAGCCCGACATGATTGAAGGCATGGCCAAAGGCATGGCCGTGCTCGAGAGTTTTGACACGCAGCGCCAGCGCCTGAACGCCACGCTGGCAGCGGAACGCGCGGGCATCACGCGGGCGGCCGCGCGCCGGCACCTGCTCACGCTCACACACCTGGGTTACCTGGAAACCGATGGCAGCTATTTCTGGCTGGCCGCGAAGGTGCTGCGCTTTTCAGGCAGCTACCTGGCCACCGCGCGCCTGCCGCGCGCTGTCCAGCCCGCGCTAAACCGGCTGGCCGCCCAAACGCAGGAGTCGTTTTCCGTCGCGGTGCTGGACGGCGACGAGATTGTCATCATTGGCCGCAGCGGTTTTGAGTGGAAGTCACCGGCAGACAGTGGCAGGGCGGCGCCGGCGCGCGTGCTGGCCTACGGATTGCACCTCGGTGCGCGCCTGCCGGCGCATGCGACCTCCACCGGGCGTGTGCTGCTGGCCGCCAAAACAAAAAGCGATTTCAATGCCTGGCTGAAGGCCAGGATCGACACAGGCAACCTGGCCCGGCTGACTCTGCACACGACGACCGACCCGCGCAAACTTCGCGCGCTTGTTGACCAGGTGCGGCTAGACGATTACTGCGTGGCCAGCGAAGAGCATGAGCTGGGCGTGCATGCGCTGGCCGTGCCGCTGCGCGACATGCAGGGGCATACGGTGGCCGCGCTCAATGTGGTGTCGTCGCCGCAGCGGCTGCGTGCAGACCTGCTGCAAAAAGAACTGCTGCCGCTGTTGCTGGATGCAGCGCGTGAGTTGCGGTCACTGCTGTAGGTTGCCCGCCGTGCATCTGGTTTTAATAAGAAATCAGGCTTGAAGGCAATAGGGACGGGCGCAACCAGCTATTAAAACGATAGCGATTGCCGGCAAGGCGCAGGCGCGCCGGCAGCCTAAACGCCCAGGTACTGGGCCAGCAATTCCGGCCTGGCATGCAGCTCGGCCGAGCTGCCTTCAAACACGACCTGGCCTTTGACCAGGATCACATTGCGGTCGGTGATCTGGGTGACGTGTTTCCAGTTCTTGTCGACGATCACGCTGCTGATGCCGGTCTCGCGAATCAGGCCGCAGATGCGCCAGATGTCCCGCGCAATCAGCGGCGCCAGGCCTTCGGTGGCTTCATCGAGGATCAGCACATCGGGGTTGGTCATCAGCGCGCGGCCGATCGTCAGCATCTGCTGCTCGCCGCCCGAAAGCTGCTGCCCGCCGTGGTTCAGGCGTTCCTTCAGGCGCGGAAAGGTCTCCAGCACACGCTCGTAGGTCCAGTCGTTTCTGCGGCCCACGCCGTCTGCGGCGCTTCCGGGTCTGCCGGCGCGCGCCGCCATCTTGAGGTTCTCGGTCACGCTGAGGTTGCCGAAGATGCCGCGGCCTTCGGGGACATAGGCGATGCCGAGGCGGGCGATTTCGTAGGGCGGGGCGCCCGTCATGGGTCTGCCGTTGATTGCGACCGAGCCCGAGCGCGGTTTGACAAGGCCCATGATGCTTTTGAGCAGCGTGCTCTTGCCCATGCCGTTGCGGCCCATGAGGCCTATGGTCTCGCCGCGCGCGACGTGAAAATCTATGCCGCGCAGGATGTGGCTGGCACCGTAGTAGGTGTGAATGTCCTGGGCGCCGATCAGGATGTCGATCTGTTTCTCAACCATGCTCATAAGGTCTCCAGGCGGGGCCGCAGCGCCGGGCCGCCCCAAGCAAGGCCAGCCCCCTCGGGGGGCAGCGCATTACACAAGGTGAAAAGCGTGGGGGCCATATTCTCAGTGCTCCTCGCCTAAATACGCTGCCTGCACGCCTGCGTCGGCACGGATCTGCGCGGGCGTGCCGCTGGCGATCACCTGGCCGTTGACCATTACCGTGAGCTTGTCGGCCAGCGTGAACACCGCGTCCATGTCGTGCTCGACCAGCAGGATGCCGTGATTTTTCTTGATGGCCAGCAACAGGGCGACCATGCGCTCGGCTTCGGCCACGCCCATGCCGGCCAGCGGCTCGTCGAGCAGCAGCACTTGCGGCTCGGTGGCCAGCGTCATCGCGATCTCAAGCTGGCGTTGCTCACCGTGGCTGATGGTGCCGGCGATGCTGTGTTTGCGGTGTTGCAGGCCGGCCAGCTCCAGCGCCTCTTCGGCGCGGGTGCTGACTGCCGCGAAGTTCGTGGCGCGCTTGAGCCAGTGCGCGGCATGCGGCGCGCGCGACTGTGACGCCAGCCGGACGTTTTCCCAGACGCTGAAGGGCAAAAAGATATTGGTCTTCTGGTAGCTGCGGCCCAGTCCTTTGCCCGAGATTTTTTCGGGTGTCCAGCCTGTGATGTCGTGCCCGCCCAGCGTGACCGTACCCGAGGTCGGCGGCAAGTCGCCAGAGAGCAGGTTGGTCAGCGTGGATTTGCCGGCGCCGTTGGGGCCGATGACGGCGTGAATGTGGTTGCGCCACAGATCGACCGATACGTCGTTGACGGCAGCCAACCCGCCGAAGCGTTTTGTCAGGTTCTTTGCACTGAGGAGGACTTCACTCATGGCCGGCCTCCGCCTTATTCTTGCGCTGGGTGAATTTTTCGACCAAGCCCAGGATGCCGCGCGGCGCGAAGGTCACCAGCAGCACGATGAAGAGGCCCATCCACAGCTGCCAGTGCTTGCCCAGGTTGACGCTGCCGATTTGCGGCAAGTCCTTGAAGACGTGCAGCAGATATTCAAACGCGAAGGCGCCGACGATGGCGCCCGCGAAATTGCCCATGCCGCCCAGGATGACCATCATGATGGCATGCGCGCTCATGTGAAAGCCCATGAGCTCGGGGTTGATGTAGCCGGTCTGCGTGCCCCACAGGTAGCCGGCCAGGCCCGCCAGCGCGCCGGCCAGCGTGAAGGCCGAGAGCTTGTAGCCGAAGGTCCCGAAGCCCATGGCGCGCATGCGGTGTTCGTTGACGCGTATGCCGGCCAGCGTGCGGCCGAAGGGACTCCAGAGCAGGCGGCGTAAAAAGGCATAGACCAGCAGCACGGCCGCGAGCGTGAAGTAGTAAAGCGTGACTTTCTTGTCGAGGTCGAAGGGCACCCAGCCGAAGATCGCTGCGCTGGGCTTGAAGTTGATGTACAGCCCGTCGGAGCCGCCCAGCACTTTGTTGTCGAAGAAGAGGTAGAACACCATCTGCGCAAACGCCATGGTGACCATGATGAAGTAGATGCCGTGGGTGCGCACCACGAAGAAACCGATGATGAGCGCGGCAAGGCCCGAGGCCGCCACGGCCACTGGCAAAGTCCACCACAGGCTGACAGGCTCGCCTGCGGGTGTCAAAAAGGCCAGCGCATACCCGGCCAGGCCGAAGTAGGCTGCGTGGCCCAGCGACACCAGACCTGTCACGCCCTGCAGCAGATCCAGGCTCATGGCAAAAATCGCCATGATCATCATGCGCGTGACCATCTGGGTGTAGAAGTCGGTGCCGACGAAGGGGAAGGCGATCAGCGCGATCAGACCCAGCCCAAGCGCCACCTGCACACCGCGCGGCAGGATTTCGAGATTGGATTTGGCTGAACTCATAGCGCTTTAGCCGATAACTGAACTGGATGTGTGGAGGCTTTTCTCCTCCAGGCCGGGGCCGCGGAACCGGCTTTGCCGGGCCGCAGGCGCAGCGCCCCCTCGGGGGGCAGCGCAGTACACGGAGTGACAAGCGTGGGGGCCATGGAATTCATTGTTTAAAGAGTCCTTCTGGCTTCCACAAAAGGACAGCGGCCATCAACATATAAACCAGCATGCCCGCCATCGAAGGCAGCAGCACCTTGCCAATGGTGTCGACCAAGCCGACCAGCAAGGCGGAGATCAGCGCACCGCGCACCGAGCCGATGCCGCCAATGACCACCACCACAAAACACATGATGAGGACCTGCGAGCCCATGTTGGGATAGACGCTGGCCACGGGCGCGGCGATCATGCCCGCCACCGCCGCCAGGCCCACGCCCAGCGCGAACACCACGGCGTGGATCAGCTTGATGTTGATGCCCAGCGATTCGGCCATGTCGCGGTTAAAGGCGCCGGCGCGTATCTTCATGCCCAGGCGGGTTTTGGAGATCATGAAATAAAGGCCCAGGGCCAGTGCGATGCAAACACCCGACATGAACAGGCGATACACCGGGTAGGAGAGGTTGTCGGTGAGCGGAATAGAGGCGCTGAGCAGGTCGGGAATCGTCACGCCATGGACATCGTCGCCCCAGAGGATGGAGCGCACTTCTTCAAAGATATAGATCAGGCCAAAGGTCAGCAACACCTGGTCCAGGTGATCGCGGTTGTAGAAATGGCGAAACAGCAACCACTCCAGCGCCAGGCCGAAGACGACCGACAGCACCGCGCCCAGCACGATGGCCAGCGTGAGGCTTCCCGTCAACGTGCTGAGCGACCAGGCCAGGTAGGCGCCCAGCATGTAGAAGCTGCCGTGGGCCAGGTTGACCACACCCATGATGCCGAAAATCAGCGTCAAGCCGGCGGCCAGCATGAACAGCAGCAGGCCGTACTGGACGCTGTTGAGCAGCTGGATGAGGAAGTTGGCTAGATCCATAGTCCGATCAGGTGTGGCGACGTGTGAATAGCAAGAGACTGCCCATCAGCGTGAACAAGCCACCCGACACCCGGTTAAACCAGCGCACAGCACGGCTGGAGCGCAGCAGCGGCGCGATGCGTGCCACGCCCAGCGCGCAGCAGGTCAGCACGGTGAACTCAAAGGCCATGAAGGTCAGGGCGAGGATGGCGAACTGTGGCACGAATGGCGCGGCCGGGTTCAGGAACTGGGGAAAGAAGGCCGCGAAGAACAGCACAGCCTTGGGGTTGCTGGCCCCGACCAGGAAGCCACGGAGAAAGAACGAGCGGCGCTGGGCCGGGGCTTCGCCGGCAGCGGGGTCAAATACGGCCGCCTCGCTGCGGAAGGTTTTGACACCGAGATAAATCAGGTAGGCCGCACCAATGACTTTGGCCACGGTGAAGGCGGTTTCCGACGCGGCCAGCAGCGCGCCCAGGCCCATGGCCGACAACAGCATGACGCAGAGCACGGCACCCACGCTACCGGCCACAGATGTCATGGCCTTGCGCGGGCCATGGTTGAGGGCATTGGTCATGCACATGAGCATGGTCGGGCCGGGCGTGAGGATCAGCAGGGCAACTGCTGCGACGTAGAGGAGGTAGGTAGTGAGCGTCATGGGCGTGAAGATAGCATTGCTAAAGACCCGTCAGCATGGTCTGTGCCAGCTTTGTTCAAAAAAATGGGAGGCCTTAGACCTCCCATTGCGCTGAAAACTAAAGCGATCAGGCCATCTTGCAACCGGCGCCTGAGTCGGCGAGTGCTTTCGCAGCAATCCCGATCACCTTGTTTTCCTTGTTCTCGACCACGCGCAGGTACATGTCCTGCACCGGGTTGTGCGACGGGCTCATGGTCCATTTGCCGCGCGGGCTGTCGATGACGGCGCCTTCCAGGGCCTTGTAGAGCGCCGGCTTGCTGCTCAGGTCACCCTTCACCGCGTTGGCGCCCTGGATCAGCAGCAGGCCGGTGTCGTATCCCTGCACGGCGTAAACGTCGGGCTGCAGCCGGAAGGTCTTGGCATAGCTCAGGCGGAACTGGCCATTGCGCTGCGTTGGCAGCGAGTCGCTGTAGTGCATGGTCGTGATAATGCCGTTGGCAGCGGGGCCGGCGGCCTCAAGCACGCCTTCGGTCAGGAAGCCGGAGCCGTACAGGGGAATCTTTTCCTTCAGGCCCGAGGCGGCGTAGTCCTTGATGAATTTGGCTGCGCCCCCGCCGGCGAAGAAGCAAGCCACGGCGTCAGGCTTGAGCGCGGCGATCTCGGTCAGCAAGGCCTGGAATTCGACCTGCGGGAAGGGCAGGCCGAGTTCCTTGACGATGGTGCCGCCCGCGGCGGTATAGCTTTCCTTGAAGCCTTCAAAGGCCTCGTCGCCTGCGGCGTATTTCCAGGTGATCCACACAGCCTTTTTGTGGCCGCGGTCGACCATGGCTTTGCCCAGCGCGCGCGTGGGCTGCGAGTTGGTGAAAGACGTGCGGAACACATTGGGCGCGCACAGGCTGCGCGTGGCGGCGTGCACGCCGGCGTTGGGGATCAGGCTCAGCACGCCGGAGTCGCGGGCGACTTTCTGGATGCCCATCTGCACGCCCGAGTGCACCGTGCCGACGAGTACGTCGACCTTGTCGCGCTGCACCAGTTTGTTGGCGTTTTCAATGCCTTTGGAAGGTTCGGACTCGTCGTCGACCTTGAAGTATTCGATCTCGCGGCCGCCGAGTTTGCCGCCTTGTTCGTTGATGGCCATGCGAAAGCCGTTTTCAATGGCGACGCCAAGCTGGGCAAAGGTGCCGGTATAGGGCAGCATGAAACCCACACGCACCTTGGCGGATTGCGCACGCACGATTTCGGGCAGCAGGAGGCCGGTGGAAGCGGCACCGATAACGGCGGCACTGCGGGTCAATACAAGTCGGCGTGAAGTCATGGAATAGCTCCTGGTTGAGACTGAAGACAGTGAGACGAATAGTAAGCGTGCGTTGTGTATGCAGCCCTAGTGTAAAACCCGAGATTGAAGATTAAATTGTTTATGCCTAAAGCAATACCCGTGCCCGGTTCGCGCATTTTTCTGGCCCTCGGGTGCAGGGTATTTTCCGGATGCCTGCTTCCCGGGGTTTTCCATGTCAGTGCGGCTGGCGCAGCTTGAAGCGCTGGATCTTGCCGGTGGCCGTCTTGGGCAGCTCGTTCACAAATTCAATCCAGCGCGGGTATTTGTAGGGTGCAAGCTGCAGCTTCACATGGGCCTTGAGTTCGTCCACGGTGGTGGCCTGCCCAGCCTTGAGCACCACATAGGCCTTGGGCTTGACGAGCTCGTCGGCGTCGGCCACGCCTATCACCGCCACTTCCAGTACGGCGGCATGCGTCATCAGGCAGGCTTCGACTTCAAACGGCGAGACGTAAATGCCGCCGACCTTGAGCATGTCGTCGCTGCGCCCGCCGTAGGTGTAGTAGCCGTCAGCATCGCGGGTGTACTTGTCGCCGCTCTTGGTCCATTCGCCGGCGAAGGTTGCTTTGGTCTTGGCGCGGTTGTTCCAGTACATGATGGCCGCGCTGGGGCCGCTGATCTGCAGCTCTCCGATTTCCCCGTCGGCGCATTCGCGCCCGTCGTCGCCGATGATGCGCAGCCCGTAACCCGGCACGGCCTGACCGGTTGTGCCGTAGCGCACCTGGCCAGGGCGATTGCTTAAAAAGATGTGCAGCATCTCGGTGGAGCCGATGCCATCCAGGATTTCACAGCTGTACTGCGCGGTCCATTTTTTGCCGATTTCAGCGGGCAGGGCTTCGCCGGCGCTGGTGCACACGCGCAGGCGCAACTCGGACTTTGCCGGCCGGGCCGGATCGGCCAGCAGGGCCGCATACAAAGTGGGTACGCCATAAAAAATCGTGGGCTGGTATTTTTTGAGCAAGGCAAACACGTCAGCGGGCGTGGGCCGTGCGGGCAGCAGCACCGTGGTGGCGCCCACACTCATGGGAAAAGTCAGCGCGTTGCCCAGGCCGTAGGCAAAAAAGAGCTTGGCGGCGGAGTACACCACGTCGTCTTCCCGGATGCCCAGCACGCCGCGGCCATACAGTTCGGCCGTCTGGATCAGGTGGCTGTGCAGGTGCACGGTGCCTTTGGGCGCACCGGTCGAGCCGCTGGAATAGAGCCAGAAGCAGACGCCGTCGGCGCAGGTGTCTGCTATGGTTTTGGTAGCAGCTTGCGCACGCAGGATGCCGGTCAGCGTTGGATGTGACGGGGATTCTTCAATGCCGGCGACGATCACGGCCTTCAGCGTCTCTATTTTCTTGAGCAGCGGCTCAAAGGCCGAAAGCAGGGCATGGGAGACGATAAGGCCCTGCGCCCGCGAGTCGCGCAGCATGAACTCGAAGTCGGGAGGGGTGAGCAGGGTGTTGGCCGCCACGGGCACCACACCCGCAAGAATGCAGCCGAGGAAAGCGACGGGCCATTGCGGCGTGTCCAGCATGGCCAGCAGCACACGGCTTTCAGGGGCCACCCCCTGGGCGCGCAAGGCGTTGGCAAAACGGTGGGCCTGGTCGGTGAGTTCGCCGTAAGTCAGCGCCTCGCCGGTGGTGGCATCGATGAAGGCGGCCTTGCCCGCACGGCTGGCATTGCGCTGCAGCAGGTCGTGCGCGGCGTTGTAATTGCGCGGAATGGTTACCCGTGGTGGGCTTGCCGAATGGTCTGCGCTACTTGCTTGCATGCTTGTCTCCAGATTGCTCTTGCTATTATTTTTGTAGCTGCTTGCGCACGCACATCAAGCGCTACGGGCCGATTTCTTACAAATACATGGCGCAGATCAGGCGGTGGCCGGGCTTGCTCCCAGCGTTTGCAGCGCGCCGGTGAGCCACTGGCGGCACCACTCGGTGCCTTCTGTCTCCGGCATGGTGCCGCTGCTGGCGTCGTGGCACCAGATATCTCCGATGCGCTGGGCGCCAAGGTCTTGCAGGCGTTCGTCAAACTTCTTGCCGCCGAAGCAGAAGGTCTGCATATAGGTGCGGTCGCCGAGCGCGATAACGCCGTAGCGCACATGGCCCAGGAACTGCGGGTTGGCGCTCAATGATTCATAGAGGGCGCGGGCGTTGTCGGGTACATCGCCGGAGCCGTAGGTGGAACTGCAGATGAGATAAAGTGCATCTTCTGCCTTTGAAGCGTCGAAGACGCTGATGTCCAGGTTGTCCATCAGTTCGACTTCAATGTCGTTGACCAGGTCTGCGCAATCCATCTGGATGGCCTGTGCCACATAGTCGGCGGTACTTGTCATGGTACCTACAAGGATTTTGAGTTTCATCAAGAAGTCTCCAAATAAAAGATGCAATAAACTGCTTGACATCAATTTAACCTGAAGTATACTGCAATTTAGACGAAATGCAACTGGCAAAGCCCTGAAAGGGCGACTTTTTACACAGGTGCTTCTTGGAAATCATGTCCGAACAGGAATCGAAAGCCACGCTCAGTGAACTGGGCGCCCGCGTTCGCGCCTGGCGCGCGCGCCGGGGCATGACGCGCAAACAGCTGGCGTCGGACTCTGGCCTGAGCGAACGCTTTCTGGCCGATGTGGAAACCGGCAAGGGCAATGTGTCGATCAATTCCCTGGAAGCTGCGGCCCGGGCGCTGAACATCTCCATTCTCGAGTTGCTGCAGGACGCGCCGCGGCCGGCTTTGGCCCGTGTGCAGGGCCTGTTGACACGGCTGGACGACACCCAGCTTGACCAGGCCTACAGCCTGCTTGGCAGCACCTTCGGCCTCAGCGACTCACTGGGCCGCGAGCAGCGGGTAGCGCTGATCGGCCTGCGCGGCGCCGGCAAGTCCACCTTGGGCAGCCAGCTGGCGGCCGAGCGTGGTGTGCCTTTTATCGAGCTGGACCGCGAGATTGAACGCGAAGCCGGCACCAGCATGAACGAAATTTTGCTGCTGCACGGCCAGGCCGGCTACCGGCGCTATGAGCGCCGCGCGCTGTTCCGCATCGCCGAAGACCACCCGGACGGTGTCGTCATGACCACGGGCGGCAGCATCGTGAGCGAGCGCGAAACCTTCGATTTGTTGCAAAGCCGCTTTTACTGCGTCTGGCTCAAGGCCAACCCCGAAGAACACATGGCCCGCGTGGTGGCCCAGGGCGACATGCGGCCTTTCGACACGACCCGCGGCGCGACCGACGAGGCGATGGAAGACATTCGCCGCATCCTCTCGAGCCGCGAAGCGCTCTATGCCCGCGCCGACGCCGTGGTTGATACCGCTGCGCGCACACTGAAACAAAGCCTCAAAGACCTGGAACGCGCCGTTCCCAAAACAACCGTCCGCGACACCGTCGAACGGGCATAACCGGAGACACCCCATGAACGCCATGACAGAACCGCTTTTATTCAAACAGGTCATCGAAGGCCAGGAGCGCGAGCTCGTGAGTTTCTCCACCCACCCCAGCAAGTACCAGCACTGGACGCTGAGTGTGGAGGGCGACGTTGCACGCCTCAAGCTGGACATCAACGAAGACGGCGGCATCAAGCCCGGCTACAAGCTCAAGCTCAACAGCTATGACCTGGGCGTGGACATCGAACTGCACGACGCGATCAACCGCGTGCGCTTTGAGCACCCGGCCGTCAAGGTGGTGGTGTTCGAGTCGGGCAAGGAAAAGATCTGGTGCTCGGGCGCCAACATCTACATGCTGGGCCTGTCGACGCACGGCTGGAAGGTCAACTTCTGCAAGTTCACCAACGAAACCCGCAACGGCCTGGAAGACTCTTCGCGGCATGACGGCCTCAAGGCGATTGCCTCCGTGACCGGTGCCTGCGCCGGCGGCGGCTACGAGCTGGCCCTGGCCTGCGACCGCATCATCATGGTGGACGACCGCTCTTCCACCGTCAGCCTGCCTGAAGTGCCCTTGCTGGGCGTGTTGCCAGGCACGGGCGGCCTGACCCGCGTGACCGACAAGCGCAAGGTGCGCCGCGACCTGGCAGACATCTTCTGCACGACCAGCGAAGGCGTGCGCGCCGACCGCGCCAAGGACTGGAAACTGATCGACGCGCATGCCAAGCCGCAGCAGTTTGGCGACTTGCTTGCTACAGAAATTGAAGCGCTTCGCGCACAGTCCACAAGGGCTGCAGCCTCAAAAGGTATCGAACTCACCCCGCTGAAAGCCGTTATTGATGACGCCGGCTATCACTACAGCCTGGTTAACGCGCAGGTCGACCGCGAAAAGCGCATTGCCACCGTCACGGTGAAGGCGCCTGCTTCTGCCATTGAATCCACGCCGGAAGCCATTGAGGCGGCCGGTGCCAACTGGTACCCGCTCAAGCTGCAGCGCGAACTGGACGACGCCATCCTCAACTTGCGCACCAACGAACTGGAGGTCGGCACCTGGGTCATCAAGACCACAGGCGATGCCGGCCAGGTGATCCGCATGGACGAAACACTGGCCAAACTGAAGGACCACTGGCTGGTCAAGGAAACCACGGGCGCGTTGCGCCGCACGCTGGCGCGGCTGGACGTCACCAGCCGTTCGCTGATTGCGCTGGTCGATGCGGGTTCATGCTTTGCCGGCACTTTCTACGAGCTGGCCCTGGCCTGCGACCGCATCTACATGCTGGACTTGCCCGATTCACCGGACGCCGCGCCTGCGCTGCAACTGAGCCCGGCCAACTTCGGCTGGTTCCCCGCCGTCAATGGCCTGACGCGTCTGCAGACCCGATTCTGCGAAGACGATGCCACGATTTCCCAACTGCAAAAGCTTGGCGACAGTCCGTTGCGCGCTGACCAGGCATTGGCACTCGGCCTCGTTACCTTGACGCCCGATGACATCGACTGGGAAGACGAGATCCGCATCATGCTGGAAGAGCGTGCTTCGCTTTCGCCCGACGCCATGACCGGCATGGAAGCTTCGCTGCGCTTCCCGGGCAAAGAGACGATGGAGACGCGTATTTTCGGGCGCCTGTCCGCATGGCAGAACTGGATATTTATTCGACCCAACGCGGTGGGCGAGGACGGTGCGCTGAAATTATTTGGAACTGGCAAAAAGGCCAAGTTCGATTGGAAACGGATTTAAGGAATCGCCATGAGCTCTATAGACCTCCAAGCCCTCATCCCCAACAACGTTCACCTCGGTGAAAACCGCCAGCTGCAGCGCGCGCTGGAGCACTGGCAGCCGGCCTTCCTGAACTGGTGGGACGAGATGGGACCCAGCGACTTCAAGGCCAAGGAAGTTTATTTGCGCACTGCTGTGGGCGTGGATGCCTCCGGCTGGGCCAGCTACGGCTACACGCCCATGCCCGACTACCGTTGGGGCATCTTTTTGGCTGACAAGGAAGAGGGCCGGAAAATCGGCTTTGGTGACCACATGGGTGAAGAGGTCTGGCAGGATGTGCCTGGCGAATACCGCTCCACCTTCCGCCGCCTGATCGTGACGCAAGGCGACACTGAACCGGCCTCGGTCGAGCAGCAGCGCCTGTTGGGCCACACCGCGCCTTCTCTGTACGACCTGCGCAATCTGTTCCAGGTCAACGTTGAGGAGGGCCGCCACCTCTGGGCCATGGTGTATCTGCTGCACGCGCACTTTGGCCGCGACGGCCGTGAAGAAGCCGAAGAGCTGTTGATGCGCCACAGCGGAGACGCCGACAAGCCGCGCATCCTGGGCACCTTCAATGAGCCCATGGACAACTGGTTGTCCTTCTTCATGTTCACCTACTTCACCGACCGCGACGGCAAGTTCCAGCTCAAGTCGTTCGCGGAATCCGCCTTTGACCCGCTGGCGCGTACCACGCGCTTCATGCTGACCGAGGAAGCCCACCACATGTTTGTGGGTGAGACCGGCGTTGGCCGTGTCATCAAGCGCACGCTGGAGGTGATGAAAGAGCTGGACACCGACGATGTCGCCACGCTGCGCAAAGCCGGCGTAATTGACCTGCCCACGGTGCAGAAATTCATGAACTTCTGGTTCACCTCCTCGCTGGACCTGTTCGGCTCGGAAGCGTCGTCGAACGCCGCCAACTACTTCAGCAACGGCATCAAGGGCCGGCCGGACGAAGCCAAGTTCGCAGACCACGTGGAACTCGAAACCGAGATGAGTATAGTGGTGCCGAACGGGCAGGGCGGTATTAAAAACGAGACGATTTCAACCCGCAACGGCATGAATGAGATCACGCGCCTCGAGTACGTCAAGGACTGCAATGTCGGCGTGACGCGCTGGAACATGGGCATCAAGCGTGCGGGTGTGGATTTTGAGTTGACCCTGCCGTCCACACGTTTTCGCCGCGCGGTCGGCGCCTGGGCCGGCAACTTCACCGACCCGCTGGGCAACCCGATCAGCGCCGCCGATTTCGAAGCGAAAAAAGACCAGTGGCTGCCCACGCCGGCCGACACTGCATTTGTCAAAAGCCTGATGAACCGCGTCACCGAGCTAGGGAAGATGGCCGCCTGGATTGCGCCGCCCGACCGCGGTATCAATGCCAATCCGCTCGAATACGAATACGTCAAACTCTAAGGAAGCGATTTAAGCCAAGTCGGGGCCGCGGGACTGGCTTTGCCAGACCGCAGGCGCGGCAACCCCCTCGGGGGGCAGGGCGCTACACGCAGTGAGCAACCGTGGGGGCTAACCAATCTTTGCGCCCCGCTCCTTGAGCAGGTCCCGCAGCAACGAGCGGTGGCAGCGCGCCTCGTTCTCGCAGTAGCAGCCCATAGCGAAATTCGCCTGGTGTGACAGCGCCGCCAGCAGGTCCAGGTTGCGGCTGGCATCGGGCTCGTTCATTTCAGCCCGGTATTTTTTGCTGAAGGCTGCCCAGTCCTTGTCGGAGTTAACCGACTGGCCCAGCTTCATGGTTTCCACGCTGGGCGCCAAATTGGGATACCACACGTCATACCAGTTACCGGATGCAAACTCCGTTTTTGGCACGCCGCGCGGTGGCCTGCGTACGGTGCCTATGCGCAGCCCCTCGCCAGCGGTGCGTGTCGTACCCAGCCTCACGATCTTGATGGCCATGGCAGTCTCCTTTGGGGTGCGATYTTGGCAGGCTTTGTTTGAAGCATTTGGGGTCATGCCTGGCGTCTGGGGGATGCGGTTCCCCTGGGGCATAGAGAAAGTTGGAGGCCGTCCATGAAAGTCAGCCAACTTCGGGCTATAATATTTGACTTGTCGGAGTGTGGCGCAGTCTGGTAGCGCACCTGGTTTGGGACCAGGGGGTCCAAGGTTCGAATCCTTGTACTCCGACCAAAAATACCCAGCAAAAAGCCCACTTATGTGGGCTTTTTCATGCCTGTTTGTTGGGGCGCCCCGCCAGCGGCGGCGTTTCAGGGCTTGAGCAAGGACCCAAAGTTGGATGTGCGCCAGTATTCGCGCACTTGTTCCAGTTTTTCCTGAAAATCCCGAAAGTGCAGCGGCTTGCGCACGTAGCTGTTGAGCCCGCCCTGGAGCTCTTTCACCACCGGGGAGTATTTGGATTCGGACGTCAGGAGGATGACTGGTACAAAGAAGGTGCGGGGGTCGGCCCGCATGCGCTGCATGACTTCCAGCCCGCTGAGGCCGGGCAAATTCAGGTCCAGCATGACGAGTTCGGGCGGATGGTCGTTGGGCCGGTTGCTGTAAGCACCTTCGCAGAAAAGGTATTCCAGGGCTTCCGTGCCGTCGCGGGCAACGATGATTTCATGGTCCGCACCGTTTTCCTGCAATGTCACCGTGGTGAGCTCGACATGGGCAGGGTTGTCTTCCACCAGCAGCAGGATTGGTCGGGTCATGTGCGTGCCTTTGCGTATCGTTCGTGTAGACAATATACCCCTGACAGGGAACTGGCCATAGGTGAGTCATTGCGGTGTGTGAGAACCACAACAAACCACTGAGCCCGAATCACTGAGCGCCGGACACATTCGACCCTGTTGCCTGGGGTGTCCGGCAGGCGTTTGAAGGTATGATTCGCGACGAACTGAATCCTGCAGTTCACAAGTTTGCGGCTCCGCCGCGCTGACACACACATACAGACTGCCCGTAGCTCAGTTGGATAGAGCATCAGCCTTCTAAGCT
Source organism: Polaromonas sp. P1_E11 (assembly GCF_056405995.1). NCBI lineage: Bacteria > Pseudomonadati > Pseudomonadota > Betaproteobacteria > Burkholderiales > Comamonadaceae > Polaromonas > Polaromonas sp. P1_E11. The sequence goes on along the minus strand of NZ_JBFUBA010000003.1, from coordinate 181,274 downwards.
GAGGGTCGGGGGTTCGATCCCCTCCGGGCAGGCCAATCGACCGCTTCAAGCTACTGCGGGCCCGTGATCAAAGCCAATACGTTCCTCGCGATCCTCACGTACCCAGAGGTACGCTCCGGTCGCTGCGGTACGGTTTGGCTTTGCTGACGGGCCCTCGCTACGCTTGCTATCGGCCGATTTTCTTGTCTAGGCGTCACCTCGATGCGCTTTTATCCTCACTTACCGGCTCCGGTTCTTCCGGTGCGGCTCGGGCTTGCTGACGCGTTCTCGCTACGCGATCTGATCCCAAATCGGGGGGCAACGCTCCTGGTATCGGATCGCCGCCGGACTCAACGTTTTTCGTACTGCGTCTTGCCAAACAGGATTTCCCGCGCCTTGTCGTCGGTGATGGGCCTGCGCAGATCGGCCAGCACTTTGACACCGCGTTGCACGGCGGGGCGGTCGCTGATCAGGTCAAACCATGTCTTCAGGTGAGGGTAATCGGCCCAGTCGATGCCGTGGTTTTGCCAATTGCGCAGCCAGGGGAAGATGGCGATGTCGGCGATGGTGTATTCATCGCAGGCGATGAACTTGTGGGTGGAAAGCTGCTTGTCCATCACGCCGTAAAGCCGCTTCGTTTCATTCGTGTAGCGGTTGATGGCGTAGTCGATTTTCTCCGGCGCGTACTGCCGGAAATGGTGGGTTTGCCCGATCATGGGACCGACGCCGCCCATCTGGAACATCAGCCACTGCAGCACCTGGAATTTGAGGCGGTCGCTTTTTGGCAAAAACTGGCCGGTTTTTGCGGCTAGGTATAGCAGGATGGCGCCGGATTCAAACACGGAGATCGGCTTGCCGTCGGGGCCCACCGGGTCGACCAGCGCCGGAATCTTGTTATTCGGGCTGATGGCCAGGAATTCGGGCTTGAACTGGTCGCCGGTGCCGATATTGACCGGAATCGCTCGCCAGTCCCGGCCCAGCTGCAGTCCGCATTCTTCCAGCATGATGTGGACCTTGTGGCCGTTCGGTGTGGGCCAGGAGTAAACATTGATCATTGGCGCTTCCTTGGACTAACATGAGGTTGCTGCACTTTAAGAGAAAAGCCAAAACCATGTTTGAGCGGTTGAAGAAAGTCTTTGTCGGGGGTAAGGGGGATGCGGGCGACGCCGGCGCTTCCGACGATGCCGTGTCCGAGTGGGCCGGTACCCGCGGCTTTTCTTATACCGGCCTGGGGGAAGGCAAGGGTTTTGCCCTGAAAGGTTCCGTGAGTGGCAAACCCTGGAAGATGGAGCGCGGCCGGGCCTCGCGCGACTACATCCGCGGCGAAGAACTCCGCGCGCGCGGTGAGATCAAGGTCAACGACGACGTCACGGTGCTGGTCATGAACCGGGCCCTGAAGGATTCACTTGAAAAACGTGCTTACCAGGCCTATACCGACACCCTGCAGACCACCGCAGACCCGAGCATGCCGGAAGAAGTGCGCTGGCTGGCCATGTATTCGGAAGTGGGTTGGGAAAGCCTGCCCAAGCCGTTCTGGCAGCGCTATGCGGTCATGGCAGACCAGCGTGTGCACGCGCAGGCCTGGCTGGACACCCACCTGGTCGAATTGCTGATGAGCTGGCCGGAGCCATCAACAGATGCGCAAGTGCCTTTTATCCTGATGATTCTGCGCGGCAAGGCTTACCTGCGCATGCAATACACCCCCGCCGACATGCCGACACTGGAACATGCGGCCCAGATTTTCACCAGCGCCTGCGAATCGGCCATTGCAGGCCTGTCCAACGACATCACGCTCTGATTGCATTGCCATTTTCAGGGTGAAATCGGCACTTTAGCCATACAGGTCGGGCGCAAGCAGCTATTGATTTAATAGCAAAATTTGGGCGCGTTAGCCGCCTCGCGTGATGGGCATCTCGACTTCGCCGGGCATCAGGAGGTGCTTGGCCAGTTCCAGCTTGGCCAGAGAAGCACGATGCACCTCGTCCGGGCCGTCGGCCAGGCGCAGGGTGCGCTGGCTGGCGTAGGCATAGGCCAGCGGGAAGTCGTCAGACACGCCGCCGCCGCCGTGGGCCTGGATGGCCCAGTCGATGATCTGGCAGGCCATGTTGGGCGCCACCACCTTGATCATCGCGATTTCCGCCTTGGCGACCTTGTTGCCTACGGTGTCCATCATGTAGGCCGCCTTGAGCGTCAGCAGGCGGGCCTGCTCGATCATGCAGCGGGCCTCGGCGATGCGTTCGTGCCAGACCGACTGGCTGGCAATGGGCTTTCCGAAGGCGACGCGGGTGTTCAGGCGCTTGCACATCAGCTCCAGCGCACGCTCGGCGATGCCGATGCTGCGCATGCAGTGGTGAATGCGTCCGGGACCGAGGCGCCCCTGGGCAATTTCAAAACCACGGCCTTCCCCCAGCATCAAATTGGCAGCGGGCACGCGCACATTGGTCAGGCGCACTTCCATGTGGCCGTGCGGCGCGTCGTCGTAGCCGAAGACCGACAGCGGGCGGATGACTGTGATGCCGGGCGTGTTGGCCGGTACCAGGATCATGGACTGCTGTTCGTGGCGGCCGGCGTCGGGGTTGGTCTTGCCCATGACAATGTAGATGGCACAGCGCGGATCGCCCGCACCGGATGACCACCACTTGAGGCCGTTGAGCACGTAGTCGTCGCCGTCGCGCTCGATGCGGCACTGGATGTTGGTGGCGTCGGACGAAGCGACTTCCGGTTCGGTCATCAGGAAGGCGGAACGGATCTCGCCCTTGAGCAGCGGGTCCAGCCACTGGTCCTTGTTGGCTTCGGAGCCGTAGCGGGCGATGGTTTCCATGTTGCCGGTGTCGGGCGCCGAGCAATTGAACACCTCGGCCGCGAAAGGCACGCGTCCCATGATCTCGCACAGCGGCGCGTATTCGAGGTTGGACAAACCTTCAGGCGCGCGCGGCGAGTGCGGCAAAAACAGGTTCCACAGGCCGGCGGCTCGCGCCTTGGGTTTGAGCTCTTCGACCAGTTTGGTCGGGATCCAGGCATTGCCCTTGGCGCGGTTCTCTGCGATTTCGCGGAAAAAGCGGGCCTCATTGGGGTAAATGTGCTCGTCCATGAACTTGAGCAGGCGCGCCCGCAGTTCCTGTACTTTGGGGGTGTAGTTGAAGTCCATGAAATCTCCAGAAAGATGTGAGGCGATGTTGTTGTGAGGCAGCGGTCGTTCAGCCCTGGCTTTTCAGGGCAAAGCCCCAGGCCATCTTCGCCAGCAGCGGCGCGCCGGCGGCCGAGCTGACGGCCTGGGCGCTGGAGGCCGTGCCCGCCTCGACGCGCTTGGCAATGCCTTGCAGGATGGCCGCGATGCGAAACAGGTTGTAGGCCATGTAGAAGTTCCAGTCGGCCTTGAGCGCCTCGGGTGTGGCCAGCCCGGTGCGCTCGCAGTAAAGGCGTATGTAGTCAGATTCGGTGGGAATGCCCAGGCTGACGACATCGAGCCCGCCGATGCCGCGAAAAGCCCCCGGCGGGATATGCCAGGCCATGCAGTGGTAGCTGAAGTCGGCCAGTGGATGGCCCAGGGTGGAGAGCTCCCAGTCAAGCACCGCCAGCACGCGTGGCTCGGTGGGGTGAAAGAGCAGGTTGTCCAGCCGGAAGTCGCCATGCACGATGGAGACCATGCTTTCGTCGCGCGCGCTGGCCGGGATGTTGGCCGGCAGCCACTGCATCAGGCTGTCCATTTCGGCGATGGGCTGGGTGATGGATGCTGCGTACTGCTTGCTCCAGCGGCCGATCTGGCGCTCAAAGTAGTTGCCGGGCTTGCCGTAGTCGGCCAGGCCCCGCTCGGCAAACTTCACCTTGTGCAGGGCGGCGACCACGCGGTTCATCTCGTTGTAGATCTCGCCGCGCTGGGCGTTGGTCATGCCGGGAAGTGACTGGTCCCACAGCACGCGGCCTTCGACGAATTCCATCACATAGAAAGCGCGGCCGATCACGGACTCGTCCTCGCAGAGGCAATACATCCTGGGTACCGGCACGTCGGTGCCGTGCAGCCCCTGCATGACCTTGAATTCGCGCTCCACCGCGTGGGCCGACGGCAGCAATTTGGCCACCGGTCCCGGCTTGGCGCGCATCACATAAGAAGCGGTGGGCGTGATCAGCTTGTAGGTCGGGTTGGACTGGCCGCCTTTGAAGATTTCCGCGGTCAGCGGGCCCTGAAAACCAGGCAGGTGCTTGTCGAGATAAGCGGCAAGGGCTTCGAGATCAAAAGCGTGCGCACCCGAAACAGCCCGTGTACCGACAAAGTGATCGAAATTGCTCATGCTCAAACGTGTTGTCTCTGTTTATTTGTCAATTTCAGCTTCAGAGATCCGCATCAGGGTTGCGCGGTTGCGCACCACCAGGCCTCCCGGCTCGATCCGGATGGCTTCTTCGCGCTCCATGGATTTGAGCTCCTGGTTGACGCGCTGGCGCGAGGCGCCCAGCAGTTGTGCCAATTCCTCTTGTGCCAGCTGCAGGCCGATTCGCACCTCGCCGCTGTCCGCCAGACTGGGTACGCCGTAGCTGCGCACCAAGTGCAGCAGCTGTTTGGCCAGCCGCGCCCGCAAGGGCAGTGTGTTGAGGTCTTCCACCAGGCCGAAGAGCTGCCGTATGCGCCGTGCATGCAGGCGCAGCAGGGCCTCGTAGAGTTCGACGTGCTGGCTCAGTATCTTGCGCAGGTCGGCGCGCGAGACACACAGCAGCGTGGTTTCGCCATGGGCATAGGAGTCGTGGGTGCGCCGCTCGCCGTCGAAGATCGCCACATCGCCGACCCAGAGGCCCGGCTCCACATAGGTCAATGTGACCTGCTTGCCCGAAATCGAGGTCGAACTGACGCGAATGGCGCCCCGCGCGCAGGAAATCCATTCTTCCGGGACATCGCCGCGGGCGCTGATGAGTTCGCCGTCTTTGTAGCGTTTGACGTAGGCGCATCGAAGTATGTCGTGCCTCAGGGATGGGGACAGGGATGAAAACCAGCGGCCGTTGTTAATGGCCTCTCGTTCCTCTATCGTAAGAATGGGATCGTCCATGGTCTGTCTTTTGAGTGACTAACAAGACGTCCATTGTCGCTTGAGGGACCCGCCCGGCGCCAGCGGGCTGTCGCATGGGTGTCGCCCGGCCGGAGGCTGGGATGGGTGGCCGGGCAGCCTGCCGCCTAGCGGTAGTGCGGCGTGCGCTTGTTCAGGAAGGCGTCTATGCCCTCGCCCGCGTTGGCGTCGTGCAGGTTGCGCACGAAGTGATCACGTTCGCGGGTGAGCTGCTCGGTCAGCGTGCTGCCGGCTGCGTCGTTGATGAGTTCCTTGATGCTGGCCAGCGCGTTGGGTGCGCGCGCATTCAGGTTGTCGGCCAGTTCAAGCGCCTGGGTCAAGGCCTCGCCCGGGGCCGCAACGCGGTTCACCAGGCCAAAATCATGCAGCCGTCGCGCGCCTATGCGTTCACCGGCCATCAGCAGCTCGCTGGTTAGCGCACGTGGCAAGGCGCGCGCCAGGGTCCAACTGCCGCCGCCGTCGGGCGAAAGTGCCACGGTGCTGTAAGACATCACGAACACGGCGTTGTCCGCTGCAACGACGAAATCGCAGGCCAGCGCCAGTGAAAAACCCGCGCCGGCGGCGGCACCTTCCACGGCGGCGATCACCGGCTTGGGATAAGTGCGGATTGAGTCGATCCAGTTGTGCAGGCCTTCGATGCTTTGGGCTTGCACCTCCGGCGCCTCGCGGCGGTTGGCCTCCAGGCGCTGCAGGTTGCCCCCGGCGCAAAACATGGCCCCTTCACCGGTAATCACCACACTGCGGATGTCGGGGTTGTTTTCCGCGGCATTCAGCGCCTCAATGCCCGCAGCGTAAATATCGGGGCCGAGCGCGTTCTTGAACTCGGGGTTGCTGATCGTCAGGATAAGGGTCTGACCCTCGCTCGTACCTTTGATTGCGCCTGCCATGCTAGTTTTTCCAATGCATCGAAATAAGAAATAGGCAGGGACCAAGTCCCCGTACAGATCCCCTTGCCAGTGGGGGCCGCGGAACTGGCTTCGCCAGGCCGCAGGCGCCGCCCCCTCGAGGGGGGAAGGTGCTACACGAAGTGAGCATCCGAAGGGGGTGCTATTCCTCCTGGTGTAACAGGCTAAGGCCGATGGCGCCGCGCCGCCGCAGCCAGGGAGAGGGGCGGTAGCGTTGGTCGCCATAAACGGTCTGCATGTTGAACAGCACTTCCAGCACATTGGTGGGGCCGTAGCGGTCACCCATGGCCAGCGGGCCCATGGGGTAACCCAGGCCCAACGTCACAGCCGTCTCAAGGTCTTTCGGGCTGCAAATACCTTGCTGGCAAATGTCGCTGGCGATGTTGACGATGGTGGCCACCACGCGCTGGGTGACAAAGCCGCCGCTGTCACGGATCACGCTGACCGCTTTGCCGTCGCGGGCGAAGAGGGCATGGGCGGCGTCGCGCATGTCGGTGCGGGTGGCCGGGTTGGTCGCCAGCACGCGTCGCTTGGTGGCCGCGTCGTCGATCAGCATGTCGATGCCCACGGTGCGGGCCGGGTCCAGCCGCTCCACGACGGCGACTGTGGTGATGTCAAAGCCAAGGGGCGCCACCAGCATCAGGGCCTGCGGCGATGCGGAGGCGCCGGTCTCGATTTTGGCGCCCAGGTTTTTGAGCAGTTGCAACAGCTCCGAGCGGCGTGAAGCACGCGGCGAGACCCATACGGGCGGAAGTTCGGTTACCTCAGGGACGGCCGGCTCGGGTGGGATTTGCATGGTGCCGTCGGTGTAGCGATAAAAGCCTTCACCGGTCTTGCGGCCCAGCAAGCCGCCGGCCAGGCGCTGCGCGGTGATCACATTGGGACGGTAGCGGGCTTCTTCGTAGTACTGGTGGTAGATTGACTCCATCACGGGATGGGAGACGTCGAGCCCGGTCAGGTCCATCAGCTCGAAAGGGCCCAGCTTGAAGCCTGCCTGGTCGCGCAGGATGCGGTCTATGGTGGCGAAGTCGGCGACGCCTTCGCTGACGATGCGCAGCGCTTCGGTGCCGTAGCCTCGGCCGGCGTGGTTGACGATGAAGCCGGGCGTGTCTTGCGCCTGCACGGGTGTGTGGCCCATTTGGCGGGCGTATTGGCTCAAGCCTTCGCACACAGAGGGGATGGTCTTCAGGCCGGCGATCACCTCTACCACTTTCATCAGCGGAACGGGGTTGAAGAAATGGTAACCGGCCAGGCGTTCGGGGTGCTTCAGGTCTGCGGCGATGGCCGTTACGGACAGTGAGGAGGTATTGCTGGCCAGAACGGTGTGCACAGGTACCAGTGTCTCGAGTTCGACGAACAGGGCTTTCTTGACCTCCAGCCGCTCCACGATGGCTTCAATGATGAGGTCACAGGCCGCCAGGTCAGTGAGGGTGGCGGCCAGCAGAAGCCGGTCTTTGTGCCCGGCGGCCGCGGCTGCGTCGATGCGGCCTTTTTCAACGAGCTTGTCCCATTGGGCGCAGATGGCTTCGCGCGCTTTTTCCGCGGCGCCTGCCTGCGCGTCCATCAGCCTGACGGTGCTGCCGGCCTGCACGGCGATCTGCGCAATGCCACGCCCCATGGCGCCGGTGCCAACTATTCCCACATTCGTGTAATTTACTTCCATGCCTGAATTATGGCCGACCGTATTTGTCAGGGTCCCGTGTCAAAATTGCCCACCCCATGAAACTTGCCAAGAAGCCTGTCAAATATCTCCTTGGCGTTCTGCTGATGGGCGTTGCCGTCCACAGCATGGCCTTGTCGCTGGGGCGAATGCGCGGCGCCACTCTTGTCGGACGCCCTCTTGATGTCACTCTGTCGGCGCACCTGGACGGCACGGAAGGGCTGTCTGCAGTCTGTGTGGCGGCCGATGTGTTTTTTGGCGACAGCCAGGTCGCCCAGGACAAGGTACGCATTGTCACGTCGCAAGGCGCTTCCAGTGAGGCGCTGATCCGCATCCGCACAAGCTCCGGCGTCGATGAGCCGGTGGTGACACTCTATGTGCGTGAAGGATGTCTGCAGAAAAACACGCGCAAGTACGTGCTGCTGGCGGAAGTGGCCGGAGAAAACACCAGCCCGACTCCCGTTGTCGGCGGAGAAGTCGTGGCGACTGCGCCTCTGGTGGCGCAGATGCCTGGTGTTGCTGGTGCCAGCGGCAACGCCACAAAGGCAAAGGCAGGCTCCGCGCCTTCCAGCCCGGGAAAATCCCCAAGAGCGAGATCCGGAAAAGTCCCGCCCGCCGGAGGCGGTGAATTGCTATCGGCCGCTTCAGTTGGGTCGCTGCAGGCAGCGCCTGCTGTCCGCGGGTCTGGGAAGTCCGCATCCGAGCCGGCGGGCAAGCCCCGTTCTCGCCTGAAACTTGACCCCATTGACCTGGCGGCCGAGCGCGACCCTGTGCTTAGGTCTTCGCCGGAGCTGCTGACGGAACCCTCAACGGACGTTCAGCAGCGCGCAGCCGCCGCCGCGCTGTGGCAGGCGCTGAATGCCCAGCCGCAAGACATGGTGCGCGACAGCCAGCGCCTGAAATCCCTGGAAGCCGATGTTGCCGGCATGCTCGCGCAAAGCCAGAAAACCGAAAAAGCCGTGATGGAAATGCGCGGCCAGCTTGAGCAGGCGCGGGGCGAACGTTACAACAACTGGCTGGTATATCTCCTATATGTGTTCCTGGCCGCCTCTCTTCTGGTGATCCTGGCACTATGGATGCGCAGCCGGCAGCACAGCCGGCGGGTCAGCCGTGGATCCTGGTGGGGAAAAGGGTTTGCCGAAGACAGCACGCCTTACATGACCGAGGGCGCAGGCGCCAGTGGAAAGGCCTTTTTACGCAAGGCCCAGACCGAAGAGTCGGTGAGTGCCGGGCCTGTGCTCGATTCGCTGGTTGATTTCGATCCCAGCGAGCCAATTTCCGAGGTGCCCAGGAGCGCCTCAAGTCCTGTAGTGCGTCCCAGATCGGTCGAATCGAAATTTCCTGCCGAATTCCTGCCCAGTCTGAGCGGGATCAGCAGCATGCCCCGGATTGTCAACGCCGAAGAGCTGTTTGACGTGCAGCAACAGGCTGATTTCTTCCTGTCGCTCGGCCGTCCCGACAAGGCTGTTGATGTCCTGCGCCATCACATCATGGACAACGTGGAAACCAGCGCGCTGGTCTATCTCGACCTGTTTGACCTTTATCACAGCCTGGGACGCCGGGAGGATTACGACGCGCTGCGCACAGACTTCAACAAGATGTTCAATGCCAAGGTGCCGGCATTCGATGAATACGCGGCGGATACGCATGATCTGGAGTTCTACACGGCGGCTCTCTCGCGCATTGAAGCACTCTGGCCAACCTCCAGGGTACTCGACGTGCTTGAAGAGTCCATATTCCGAAAACCGGATTCGCGGGGTGAGGTTTTCAGCCTTGCCGCTTACCGCGAACTGCTGCTGCTTCACTCCATCGCCAAAAGGATCATTACCCGACCGGCCGGTGATGTCGAGGCGCCGGTCAAGGCATCGGCAGCCCCTTCGGTGCCGACCATGCCGGACAGTCTGCCTGGTGCCGCAGGTTTTGGGCCCACCAGTATCCAGCCGCTGTCTGCCCGTTTTCAGATCGTGGCGCCCTTGCCGCCGCTTGCTGTGGCAAGTGCACCTGACCCGACGCAGCCTCCTGCTTCACCCCGGGTTGGTGTTGATATCGATTTGAGCGAGGGTGAGGATGCAGGGCTTGCACCGTTTCCATTGATCGAAGCAGGCGCGCAATTGCCGAAAGCCGCCGATAACAATCTCATCGAATTCGATCTCGACTTTCCGGCCTCTTCAGCACCGTCGCAGAAAACTTAAGCGGAAGTCGCGGGTTAGCTTGCCTGATCCAGCGGTTTTTGAACGCCGGACAAGATTGGTTGCACCAGGTCAGCGCCGTACTTGCAGGGCACCCGGGTTGACGATGTTGGTGGGCGTGCCCTTGATGAAGTTGACAACATTGTCGAACGCCGCGCCAAAGTACAGCTCGTAGCTGTCCTGCTCAACATAGCCTATGTGCGGCGTGCAAATGCAATTTTCGAGGCGGAGCAATGCATGGCCTTGCAGGATGGGCTCCGACTCAAAAACATCGATGGCCGCCAGACCGGGTCGTCCGCGATTGAGGGAGGCGATCAACGCTTCGGGTTCGATCAGCTCCGCCCTTGACGTATTCACCAGCAGGGACGTGGTTTTCATGCGCGACAGGTCTTCCAGCGTCACGATACCGCGTGTCTCCGTGTTGAGTCGCAGGTGAAGGCTCAGTACATCGCTTTGCTCAAAGAATTCGGCTTTGCTGGCTGCGACTTCAAAGCCATCGGCCTGTGCCCGCTCCAGCGACGCGTCGCGGCCCCAAATGACGACACGCATGCCGAAGGCCCTGCCGTAGCCGGCCACAATTTGCCCGATCTTCCCGTAGCTCCACACCCCCAATGTCTTGCCCTTGAGGATGGAGCCGATGCCGAAATTGGGTGGCATCGAGGCTGACTTGAGCCCCGCCTGTTGCCAGGCGCCATGCTTCAAATGGGCTACATAGTGTGGAATGCGGCGCATGGCGGTCATCACCAGGGCCCAGGTCAGCTCGGCGGGTGCCGTTGGAGACCCAATGCCTTCGGCAACCGCGATGCCGCGCTCTGTGCATGCCGCGATATCTACATGGCTTCCGACACGGCCTGTCTGGGCAATCAGCTTGAGTTTGGGCAGCTTTTCAATAACTTGCCTGTTGAGCTGGGTTCTCTCCCGGATCAGGACGATGACATCGGCATCCTTGAGGCGGACGGACAGCTGGCCGATGCCTTTAACGGTATTGGTATAGACCTTGGCGGGGTAGGCTTCAAGCTTGGCCGCGCAGGTCAGCTTCCGCACCGCGTCCTGGTAGTCGTCGAGGATCACAATATTCATGCCGATATTGTGCCTGCAAGATTTTTCTTCCTTTCCGCCGGGGTCACTTCCGACTTGGGATTTTGTATCTCAAGGAAACGCGCCAGATGGCGCCGCAAAACGCCCAGGGCTGAACTTTTGGCAGGTGTTTTCCGTACCGGTTATCGCAAAGGGGCTTCCCGCTGGCTCATGCGCTCAAGTTCTGCACAGACGTCGGCCATGCGGCCGGATATCACCATGCGGCCGGCACACGCAGGGCTGACGTTGGAATCAAACTCACGAACAACTCGCAGCCGGCTGGGGCGGGACTCCTTGACAGAGCGTTGGACGGCAAGAGCGCCAGTTGCGCGCGCAGTCGGGGCGCGCGTTGCCGCGAAATCGCCGGAAGCAAAGGGTAGCGCAAGCTGGTGAGATCTGAGCTGTGCGCCGGCTGGCGCGGAAAACCGGCTTGCCCCAGCCATGCCCTGCGCCGGCAAAAACAATGACACCAATGCCTGCACGGGTGCAAGCAACACCGACAGCATTGGTGAGTGTGAAAAACTGGTGATTCCCATGATGAACTCCTGTATGAGAGAGGTTTACACAGGCAGGATTGCAGACTGGCAAATTGCCAGGAAGGCCTCGGCACCAGGGTGTTGGCCATCACAACGGCCAAACGCCCGCCACCTGGTGCGCGGCCAGGTGAGCTGCCTACATCAGCATCGTGTTGCGAATGAGACCGACGGCCAGGCCTTCCAGCTCGAAAGGCTCACCGGGCTCGACCACAATGGTTTTAAAGTCCGGGTTTTCGGGCAGGAGTTCGATCAGGTGCTTGTTGCGGCGAAAGCGCTTGACGGTCACTTCATCACCCAGCCGGGCCACGACAATCTGACCATTCTTGGCTTCCTTGGATTGCTTGACGGCCAGCAGGTCGCCATCCATGATGCCTGCGTCCCGCATGCTCATGCCGCGGACCTTGAGCAGGTAGTCGGGCTGGCGCTGAAACAGGCTGCTTTCAAAATAATAGGTTTGCTCGACATGTTCCTGCGCGAGAATCGGGCTGCCAGCAGCAACCCGCCCCACCAGAGGTAGGGCGAGTTGGGCCAGGCTTTGCAACGGCAGGGAAAACTGTTTGATTCTGGATTCGTTCAGGCTGCGAAGGGCGTCGTTGCGCAAACGTATGCCGCGTGAGGTCCCGCTGACCAGCTCGATGACGCCTTTGCGGGCCAGCGCCTGCAAGTGCTCCTCGGCGGCATTGGCAGAGCGAAAGCCAAGCTCGGCGGCGATTTCAGCACGGGTAGGCGGGGCGCCTGTACGCGCGATGGCGCTCTGGATCAGTTCCAGAATTTGCTGCTGGCGCGCAGTGAGCTTGGGAGCCTCAGGGGGAAAATGCGAAAAGTTATCGAGTGTGCTCATCACTGTTGCTCCTTGAATCACAACTTAAACCCGCTTGCGTATTGCCTGCTGGCTTTGGGTACGCAACGTTGCCGTAGCTGTTTTAATATCCAGTAACTGTATTTTCATCCAGTTTTTAAAAGATTGCAAGTTTACGTTTTATGCATCCTCAAAATATTGTGATTCTGGGCACCGGCGGCACGATTGCCGGGCAGGCTGCGAGTGCGTCGGACAACATCGGCTATACCGCTGCCCAGGTGGGCGTTGAGCAACTTGTGGCGGCGGTCCCGCCTTTGGCCAGGTTCGGCCCCTTGATGACCGAGCAGGTCGCGCAGGTCGACAGCAAGGACATGAGCTTCGAGGTATGGGTGCGGCTGGCCAGTCGGGTCAATCACTTTCTGGCCCAGCCGGACGTGCAGGGCATTGTCATCACGCACGGCACGGACACGCTGGAAGAAACGGCGTATTTCCTTCATGCGGTGTGCCGCCCCGATAAACCTGTGGTGCTGACCTGTGCCATGCGGCCGGCGACTGCGCTGGTGCCTGACGGCCCCCAGAACATGCTGGATGCCATGGCGGTGGTGCGTCATGCTGGGGCAATGGGTGTTGTCGCGGTGTGTGCCGGAACCATCCACGGCGCGCTGGACGTGCAGAAAGTGCATACCTACAAGGTTGACGCCTTTGACTCCGGTGATGCGGGGCCGATTGGCTATGTAGAGGAAGGATCCCTCAGGTTAGTGAGAAATTGGCCAGAAACCTATGTGGAACGGGCGCAAGCGGCTATCAAAATAATAGCGAATTCCATGATTCCGCTCCAATGGCCGCGCGTTGAGATTGTCATGAACCATGCCGGCGCCAGTGGTGCGATCGTGGACGCGTTGCTGGCACAGGGTGTCCAGGGGCTGGTGGTTGCTGCCACGGGTAATGGCACCTTGCACCACGCGCTGGAGGCGGCCTTGCTTCGCGCGCGGTCTGCGGGGGTGCGGGTCGTCCGTGCGACAAGGTGCCTCAATGGCCGGGTCTTGCCCACACCAGGGGATCTGTTTTCTGATTCACAGGGGCTGAGCCCTGTGAAGGCGAGGATAGCGATGATGCTCGAGTTGCTGGCGGAGAGTTGAAGCCGGGCTTGCAATTGCAGTCCACCGGGTCCGGAAGCCGGAATAAAAAAAAGCCGTCGGGCTGACGGCTTTTTGGGGCAAGTGGACTCGCGTTAGGCCCGGTTCAACCCGCCAGCGCCTTAAATGCTCGGGCGGTGATCTCGTCAACACCGCCCATGCCGCTGATGGCACGGTATTTCGGGGCCAGTTCAGGCTCTGACTTTGCCCAGCTGGAGTAGTACTCAACCAGCGGACGGGTCTGGGCGCTGTAAACCTCCAGGCGCTTGCGGACAGTTTCTTCCTTGTCGTCATCACGCTGGATCAGCGGCTCGCCGGTCACATCGTCTTTGCCTTCGACCTTGGGCGGATTGAACTTGACGTGGTAGGTGCGGCCGGAGGCGGGGTGCGAACGGCGTCCGCTCATGCGCTCGATGATGGCGTCGAAGGGTACGTCGATTTCAAGAACGTAATCCAGCTTGACGCCGGCAGACTTCATGGCGTCGGCCTGCGGAATGGTGCGCGGAAAGCCGTCAAACAGAAAGCCTTTAGCGCAGTCGGGCTGGGCGATGCGCTCTTTGACTAAATTGATGATCAGGTCGTCGCTGACCAAGGCACCCGAATCCATGATTTTCTTGGCTTCAATACCCAGCTGCGTGCCGGCTTTGACGGCCGCACGAAGCATGTCGCCGGTGGAAATTTGGGGGATACCGTACTTCTGGCAAATGAAGGTCGCTTGCGTCCCTTTGCCCGCGCCAGGCGCGCCCAACAAAATCAGTCTCATGGATGTCCTCGGATTTTATGAATTCTTGAAGTCAGCCCGAACCGCCGGCCGGTTTCCGCAGGGCTGCTTGACAGGTATGGAGGGCTGCCGGCACGTCCTGCAGGCCTCACACTTGTGTTTTTCCCAAGGATAGCATGCACCCCTGACAGCAACTTACGAGCCGGCGTTATGCCGGGGAGGGCAGGTCAGGAAAACAGCTTGCGGGCGAGGTCCAGGTCTTCCGGGGTGTCAACGCCCGGCCCGGGCGCGTCGCCGGTGATGTGCACGGCGATGCGATGGCCGTGCCACAGCGCCCGGAGTTGCTCAAGGCACTCCAGTTGCTCGAGTGGCGACTGGGGAAGGCGCGGGAACTCCCGCAGAAATCCCACCCGGTAGCCGTAAATGCCTACGTGCCGGAGTGGCCGGGGCAGGCTGCTGCCGGCCTCCCACCACGCCTTGCCGGTAAAGTCGCGCGCGGCCGGAATGGGTGAGCGGCTGAAGTAAAGGGCCGTATGGCGCGCGTCAAGCACCACCTTGACCACGTTGGGGTTGTTCAGGTCGGCCAGCTGCTGGATGGCATGCGCCGCTGTGCTCATGGCGCAGTCCGGGCGCTCGATGAGCAGGCGCGCGACCGCGTCGATCAAGGCCGGGTCAATCAGCGGCTCGTCACCTTGCACATTCACCACAATGTCGTCGTCCGCGAGTCCCAGCACGCTGCAGGCTTCCGCAAGCCGGTCGCTCCCGCTGGGGTGGTCTCCTCGTGTCAGCACGGCGACGATGCCGAAAGACGCGCATTTTTCGATGATTTCGTTGCTGTCGGTTGCGACGACGGTGCGCAGGGCAGTGCTCTGCATCGCGCGCTGCGCCACACGCACGACCATGGGTGCGCCGCCGATGTCGGCCAGCGGCTTGTTGGGCAGGCGTGTAGAGGCCAGTCTGGCCGGAATGAGGACGGTGAAGCTCATGCTTTCGGGGTCTTGCCTGTGTTTTTCAAGGACCCGTTCACAGGCCGAGCTCTTCGTCGGTCAAGGTCCGCGCTTCGCTTTCCAGCAGCACGGGAAGCCCGTCGCGTACCGGGTAGGCGAGGCGGGCGCTGCGGGAAACAAGTTCCTGTTTTTCCCGGTCGTAGTCGAGCGGGCCTTTGGTCACAGGGCAGACCAGCAGTTCAAGCAGTTTGGTGTCCATGGCCTGATGGTAAGGGAGAAATCAGCGGGGCCAGCCGGGCATCGAGTGCGGCAAAGAACGCCGGTTCGGGCGTAAACACCAAAGGCACGGCCAGAACCTCCTTTTGTGACGTGCCCTGCAGGGCAAAAAGCTTGACGGCGTCTTTTTCAGTGCATAGCACCACACGCCCTTTGAGTGCCTCCGCTTCCAGGTCTTGATCGGTGAAGTCATGGTGGTCGGGCAGGGCCGTTGCGGCCTGCAGCGTCAGGCCGGTTTCCCTCAGCATTCCGAAAAATGCTTCAGGATTGGCTATGCCCGCAAGTGCCGCCAGAGGCCGGCCCCGCAGGCTCGCCAGCGAGATCGGTTCGCCCCGGGCGGAATAAGCTTCGTTGCCCAGTTTCCGGTTGGAAACAAACCCTTCAAATGCCGGTTTTTGCCCGGTGTGCAGCACAAAATTCAAGCCAACCCGTTCGCGTGCGGGCCAGGGCTCACGCAACGGGCCTGCCGGTAGCAGCCAGCCGTTCCCCACACCTCGGTCGTCGAACACGGCAATCTCGATATCGCGCTGCAGGCCGTAGTGTTGCAGACCGTCGTCACACACGACTACAGCCGTGCCCGGATATGCCGCAAGCAATGCGCGCACGGCGTCTGCACGCTTGCCGGCAACAAAAACAGGCGCACCCGTTGCGCGCTTGATAAGGGCCGGCTCGTCGCCTGTGAGATGAGGGGATGCGCCGGGGACCACCTCCAGGCAGGCGGTGCCGTGCCGTCCATAACCCCGCGACACCACCCCTACCCGTATCTGTTGCGCCTGCAGATGTTTCACCAGGGCAATCACCAGCGGTGTTTTTCCGGCGCCGCCGGCAATGACGTTTCCGACCACGATCACCGGAACGCCAAAATGTTCGGACCGGAGAATGTGACGGCGGTACAGCACCCACCGCAGCCGCACGACCAGACCATAGGCCTGGGCCAGCGGCCAGAGCAGGCATGCCAGCCAACCCCGTTTGTGCCAGGCATTCTGCAAAATCTGTTTCACGTGATGACTGCCATTTCGCCGCGAAGGCTGCATGGAATGGGCAACCGGCCCTGGCCTATCTGGCCCCGGCCGTTGCGGCGCTTTGCGTTGCAAATGTGATTTGCGTCAGCCCCTGGCGGCGTGCGGCCTCCATGACGGTGATAACGGCTTGATGCGTGGCGTTTGCATCGGCGCTGATGATGATGACGCTTTCCTTGCCGGCTTTCGCTGCTTCGGCCAGCGCGGCTCCTAGCACTTCGATGCCACGGCCTTCCACCAGAGTCTTGTTGACCATGTAGCGACCGTCGCTGCTCACGGCGACGATGACTTCCTTGGGATAGTCGCGCTGCTGTTCGGCGTTGGCGATCGGCAGCTTGACCTGAAGTTCGGTGAACTTGCTGTAGGTGGTGGACAGCATCAGGAAGATCAGCACCACGAGCAGCACATCGATGAAGGGGATCAGGTTGATCTCCGGCTCGTCATGAGGGTGGGGACGGAAGTTCATTTTCTGAGGGTATTGAGGTGGCGTACAAAACGCTCGGCCGCCAGCTCCATCGTCAGCAGATATCCGTCCACGCGCGCC
This sequence comes from Polaromonas sp. P1_E11, assembly GCF_056405995.1. NCBI lineage: Bacteria > Pseudomonadati > Pseudomonadota > Betaproteobacteria > Burkholderiales > Comamonadaceae > Polaromonas > Polaromonas sp. P1_E11. Next base: position 164,432 of record NZ_JBFUBA010000003.1, on the reverse strand, counting down.
CGAAAATAGCGCCAGAAAATCAGCGAGGGAATGGCTACCATCAGGCCGAAAGCCGTGTTGTAGAGCGCAATCGAAATGCCTTGTGCCAACTGGGCAGGGTTGCCGCCGGCGGCATTGCTCACACCTCCACCACCTGCCTGGGAGCCGAAAATCTCGATCATGCCGATGACTGTGCCCAACAGGCCGAGCAGGGGGGCGGCAGAGGCGATGGTGGCCAGGGCGGCCAGGTATCGCTCCAGCTTGTGGGCCGCCTTGCGTCCCGCGCCTTCCAGCGTGGAACGCAGGTCATCCTCGCTGATCCGTGGATTGGTGTTCAGGGCGCGAAAACCGCTGGCAAGCACTTCGCCGAGCAGCGAGTTTTGTTCAAGCTGCGCCACAACATCGGGTGAGGGGACGGAGGCGCGGGAGACGGTGATGGCTTCGTCAAGCAACTTGGCGGGGGCGACTTTTCGGGTTTTAAGGCTGGTAAAACGCTCGATAACCAGAGCAAGGGCCAAGACAGAGCAGGCAACCAGGGGCCAAATCGGCCAACCTGCGGCTTGTATGATCGAAAACAATGCACATCTCCAGGCAGTAAGTTGTGGTGGATTATGGCTTACAGAAACTGCCATCTCGTTGCAGCTGGGCCTGATCTGTTAAATGTTCGCAACGCCACCGCGTGTCGGACGTAGCCCACAGAAGCTGTGGATAACTTTGTTAGCAAGTGGTGGCGCAGCGGCCTGCAAGCCGCGTCAAATCGTGCATGTGACAGAACGATGAAATTTTGAGCAGAATTAAGTTATTCAAAATCAATGAGTTACACGAATTTATCTCGATATCCGCGTGAAACCAGAGGGTTGAGCCTTGAGGGACGGCTCTCTGTGGAGTATTACACCCGGATTACCAAGGGATTTAGGGGTGTTTGATGCATCGGCTCCTTCGGAGAAGCCGCAAGCGGGAGCGCGCGACGCGGGCATTCGGGTATGGCCTGTCGGGTCTTTGCTAAGGGCTATTTCAGACAGCCTTGAAGCCCGATTTAACCCCGTTGCGGTGCAGGGCGAGATCAGCGGGTTTTCGCGTGCGGCCAGCGGCCACTGCTATTTTTCGCTCAAAGATGAACAGGGGCAGGTTCGCTGCGCCATGTTTCGCCGCGCTGCCACGATGCTCGATTTTTCTCCGCGCGACGGCCAATTGGTGGAGTTGCGGGGACGGCTGGGCGTTTATGAGCCGCGTGGTGAGTTGCAACTGGTGGTGGAGTCCATGCGCCAGGCGGGCCAGGGCAACCTTTTTGAACAGTTCCTGCTGCTCAAGGCCAGACTTGAAGCTGAGGGCCTTTTCGACCCAGGCCGTAAAAGGCCTTTGCCTTTGCTGCCCCGCGCCATTGGTGTGGTGACTTCGCTGGGTGCCGCCGCCTTGCACGATGTCATGAGTGCTTTGCAGCGCCGTGTGCCGCATATTCCCGTGGTTATTTATCCTGCCAGCGTGCAGGGCAGCCAGGCAGCCGGCGAATTGCGCGCCGCTTTGCTCAAAGCCTATCAGCGGCGATCCCAGGACCGCGTGGATGTCTTGCTGGTGGTACGCGGTGGCGGTGCCATGGAAGACCTGTGGGCTTTTAATGATGAGCAGCTCGCCCGAACCCTGGTGGAATCGCCCATGCCAGTGATCAGCGGGGTGGGGCATGAAACCGACTTCACGATCGCCGATTTTTGCGCTGACGTGCGTGCGCCCACGCCGACCGCCGCGGCAGAACTCTGCGCGCAGCCCCGAGCTGTCTGGCTGGGTGCGCTGGACTTGGCCCTGTCGCGGCTGCAAAACGGTGTAGACCGCCAGCTGGAGTCGCACAACCAGCGCCTGGACTGGGCGGCTTCGCGAATCAGCCGGCCGTCGCATCTGGTTACCAGGCAGCATGCCCGGCTGGCCGGGCTCGGCCAGAGCCTGAGCCATGCGGCGCGTTCGTCGCTGCAGCACGAACAGCGCAAGCTACAGGCCTTGGGCAGCGACTTCCCGCGCGAGGTGGAGGGGAGCCTTCAGCGCGGCCGGCAGCGCATCGAGCGCGCGCAGTTGCGGCTTGAATTGCTGGACCCCAAACTGGTTCTGAAGCGCGGCTACGCCTGGCTTGCCGACCTTCAGGGGCAACCCATTACAAGCCGCGAAAAGACCCATGTGGGGCAACCTGTACGCGCTACCCTTGCCGACGGCGAGGTCGATTTGACAGTTTCTGCGCGCAGGCTGATTTAGTTTTTACAATGACATCGTTAAAAGCAGTTTATTCATCACCACGAGGAAAAATCATGGAACACAAACTCCCCCCGCTACCGTACCCGATCGACGCCCTGGCGCCGCATTACAGCCAGGAAGCCTTTGAATACCACCATGGCAAGCACCACAATGCTTACGTGGTGAACCTCAACAACCTGCAAAAAGGCACTGAGTTTGAAGCCATGACGCTCGAAGAGATCGTCAAGAAATCCAGTGGTGGTGTGTACAACAATGCCGCCCAGATCTGGAATCACACCTTCTTCTGGAGCTGCATGAAACCGGCCGGCGGCGGCGAGCCTGGCGGCGCGCTGGCTGCTGCCATCAACGCCAAGTTTGGCTCTTACGCTGCGTTCAAAGAGGCTTTCGTCAAGTCGGCCGTTGGCAATTTCGGTTCCGGCTGGACGTGGCTTGTCAAAAAAGCCGACGGCACGGTTGATATTGTCAACACCGGCCCGGCAGGTACCCCGCTTACCACCGCCGACAAGGCTCTGTTGACGGTGGATGTCTGGGAACATGCCTACTACATCGACTACCGCAACCTGCGTCCGAAATTTGTCGAGACCTTCCTCTCCAATCTGGTGAACTGGAGTTTTGCTGAAGCCAACTTCGCCTGAGGCGAGAAGCCGTCGCCCATAAAAAAGCCGACATGAGTCGGCTTTTTTGTTTTAAAAGCGAGAAATCAGCGCTTCGCTTCGAAGATCGGGCCACCCAGTTTGCTCCCGGCCTTGATGCCTTTCCGCACAAACCAGCCTTTGTTCATTTCCAGGACAAAACGTACGGGCTGGGCAGAGCAGTGCGGGTCTGTGGTTTGTGGTTTCATATCGGCAAGATTCACGATGGTGCCATCGTCTGCCACAAAGGCGGCGGTCAGCGGCAGCAAAGTGTTCTTCATCCAGAAGCACTGCTGGGCTGGCTGCTCGAAGATAAAAATCATGCCTTCCTGTTGCGGCATTTCCTTGCGGAACATCAGGCCGATTTGCCGCTGTTCCGGCGTGAGGGCCACCTGCGCATCAATCAGGTGCATGCCGGCCGACAGCTTGACGCGCTGTAAATTCATCTGGGGGCCGTCCTGCGCCGAAGCACCCAGGGGCACGAGCAGAGCGGCAACAGCCAGTATCTGGGTGAAGCCCTTGAACGTCACAGGAAACAAGACGGTACCGGGTTTGAAAAACATAGAGTCACCACGCATGAAGTTGATCGGCCAGCATAAACGACGCGCATAAAAAATGCCCGCACGCGGCGGGCATTTTGACCGAAGTCACCAGGAATTACTTCTTGGCTTCAGCTTTTGCTTTTTTGGCGGCAGCAGCTTCGGCTTTCTTGGCTGCAGCGGCTTCAGCTTTTGCTTTCTTGTCAGCAGCAGCTTTTTCTTTCTTTGCGGCCTTGGCAGCAGCTTTTTCTTCTTTGGTCATTTTGGCTGGCTTGGCTTCAGCTTTGACTTCTGCTTTGGCAGCAGGAGCGGCTGGCGTTGCGGCAACAGCTGGCTTGGCTGGAGTAGCCGCAGGAGCGGAAGCTTGTGCGAAAGCACCAGCAGCGAAGAGGCCAGCGATCAAAGCAGCGAGGATTTTGTTCATTTGGAATTTCCTTTGATAACGTTATTGGAAAAAATACCCCGAACTTCTCGGAGGCCCTACCGTAACGAGGCCGGTTCCAAAGCCGTTGACACGATGCCCCCAAATTCTTTTGCTCTACGGTTTTACGGCTAGAATTTAGGGGTTTTTACCTAACTGTTGCGTGGCGTGCCCCTGGACGCCTTGCGCTCACCGGAGACTTTTGTTCATGTATCAGCACATCAAGGTGCCTTCCCAAGGCCAAAAAATCACTGTCAATGCCGACAACTCGTTGAACGTACCCGACGAACCTATCATTCCGTTCATTGAAGGCGACGGCACCGGTGCAGACATTACGCCGGTTATGCTGAAGGTGGTTGATGCAGCTGTTGCCAAAGCGTACGGCGGCAAGAAAAAGATCCATTGGATGGAAGTGTTTGCCGGTGAGAAGTCCACCAAGGTCTATGGCCCGGACGTCTGGCTGCCAGAAGAAACCCTGCACGCTGTTCGTGACTACGTCGTGTCGATCAAGGGTCCGCTGACGACCCCTGTGGGCGGCGGCATCCGCAGCCTGAACGTTGCGCTGCGCCAGGAGCTGGATCTTTACGTCTGCCTGCGCCCCATCCAGTATTTCAAGGGCGTTCCTTCGCCCGTCAAAGAGCCTGAAAAGACCCACATGGTCATCTTCCGCGAAAACTCGGAAGACATCTACGCCGGCATCGAGTTCGAATCCGGCAGCGACAAGGCCAAAAAACTCATCAAGTTCCTGCAGGACGAGATGGGCGTCAAGAAAATCCGCTTCCCGAACACCTCAGGCATTGGCATCAAGCCGGTTTCCAGCGAAGGCACCGAGCGCCTGGTGCGCAAGGCCATCCAGTACGCCATCGACAACGACAAGCCCAGCGTGACCATCGTGCACAAGGGCAACATCATGAAGTTCACCGAAGGCGGTTTCCGTGACTGGGCTTATGCACTGGCCAAGAAGGAATTCGGTGCTGTGGAAATCGACGGCGGCCCATGGATGAAGTTCAAGAACCCCAAGACCGGCAAGGAAATCACCGTCAAGGACAGCATCGCCGACGCTTTCCTGCAGCAGATCCTGCTGCGTCCCGCTGAATACAGCGTGATCGCCACCCTGAACCTGAACGGCGACTACGTGTCCGACGCGCTGGCTGCCCAGGTTGGCGGCATTGGCATCGCCCCGGGCGCCAATCTGAGCGACACCGTCGCCATGTTTGAAGCCACCCACGGCACGGCGCCCAAGTACGCCGGCAAGGACTACGTGAACCCCGGTTCCGAAATCCTCTCGGCCGAAATGATGCTGCGTCACATGGGCTGGACCAAGGCTGCTGACCTGATCATCAGCTCGATGGAAAAATCCATCGACTCCAAGAAGGTCACTTATGACTTCGCGCGCCTCATGGAAGGTGCTACCCAGGTCAGCTGCTCCGGCTTTGGCCAGGTCATGATCGACCACATGTAAAGCTGGCCCAGCCGGTTTTTCCGAGAACCGCCCGGGAGCAATCCCGCGGCGGTTTTTTTCTTGGCCGCGGAAAAGGAAAAAAATCACGCTTGAATGTCGCGTTCCCGCCACCAATTTCCCTATCAGGCGCACTGGACTACATCGGTGGCTAGAATGAATTCCATGGCAACCAAGTCTCCCAAATCCCCCAACTCTCCGGTGCAGCCCCCAGCCCCGGCTATCAAGCCTGATAACGGCAATGGGGGAGAGTCGGTCGTATTGGAGCGCCGGCCGCAAAAGACCAAGCCCCCACAGATGTACCAGGTGGTCCTGCTGAACGACGACTACACCCCCATGGAGTTCGTGGTGGTGGTGATCCAGGAGTTTTTCAACAAGGACCATGAAACCGCCACACAGATCATGCTGAAGATCCATCTGGACGGCAAAGGCGTCTGCGGCGTGTTTTCCAGGGACGTGGCGGCGACCAAGGTGGATCAGGTCACCGAAGCTGCCCGGAAAAACGGCCATCCGCTGCAGTGTGTCAGTGAGCCCATTGAATAATCGTAAATCCGGCCAATATTCCCTTCATAAGTCAGTAGAGTTAACCCAAGCAAGCCGAAAGGAAGATCAATGATTGCCCAGGAACTAGAAGTCAGCTTGCACATGGCGTTTGTCGAGGCGCGTCAGCAGCGCCACGAGTTCATCACCGTTGAGCATCTCTTGCTTGCCTTGCTGGACAACCCCAGTGCAGCCGAGGTATTGCGCGCCTGCTCAGCCAATGTGGACGACTTGCGCAAGTCGTTGGCCAATTTCATCAAGGACAACACCCCGCAGGTCGCCGGCACCGACGATGTCGACACGCAGCCCACGCTGGGCTTCCAGCGCGTGATCCAGCGCGCCATCATGCACGTGCAGTCCACCGGCAACGGCAAGAAGGAAGTCACCGGCGCCAATGTGCTGGTCGCCATTTTTGGTGAAAAAGATTCGCACGCCGTGTATTACCTCCACCAGCAGGGCGTGACGCGCCTTGACGTGGTGAATTTCATCGCGCACGGCATCAAGAAGAGCGACCCGCCCGAACCAGCCAAGGCCGGCGAGAGCGCCGCAGAGAACGAAGAGGGTGGCGAGAAGAATGAAAAAGCCTCACCGCTTGAACAATTCACCGTCAACCTGAACCAGCTCGCCAAAGACGGCAAGATCGATCCGTTGATCGGCCGCCAGTATGAAGTCGAGCGCGTCATCCAGATCCTCTGCCGCCGCCGCAAGAACAACCCGCTGCTGGTCGGTGAGGCCGGTGTGGGTAAAACCGCGATTGCCGAGGGCCTGGCCTGGCGCATCACGCAAAAAGATGTGCCCGAGATCCTGGCCGAAGCCAATGTGTATTCGCTCGACATGGGCGCATTGCTGGCTGGCACCAAGTACCGCGGTGATTTTGAGCAACGCCTGAAGGGCGTGCTCAAGGCACTGAAGGACAAGCCCAACGGCATCCTCTTCATCGACGAGATCCACACCCTGATCGGTGCCGGTGCGGCCTCGGGCGGCACGCTGGACGCATCCAACCTGCTCAAGCCGGCCCTGTCCAGCGGCCAGCTCAAGTGCATAGGCGCGACCACCTTCACTGAATACCGCGGCATCTTCGAAAAAGATGCGGCCCTGTCGCGCCGCTTCCAGAAGGTCGATGTGGTCGAGCCGACCGTACAGGAAACGGTCGACATCCTCAAGGGCCTGAAGTCGCGCTTTGAAGAGCACCACAGCGTCAAGTACGCCGTGGCTGCCCTGCAGGCTGCGGCCGAGCTCAGCGCCAAGTACATCAACGACCGCCACCTGCCCGACAAGGCCATTGACGTGATCGATGAAGCCGGCGCCGCCCAGCGCATCCTGCCCGCGTCCAAACGCAAGAAGATCATCACCAAGGCCGAAGTCGAAGAGATCGTGGCCAAGATCGCCCGCATCCCGCCCGCCAACGTCTCCAACGACGACCGCGGCAAGCTGCAGACGCTCGAGCGCGATTTGAAGAGCGTGGTCTTCGGCCAGGACAAGGCCCTTGAAGTGCTGGCCTCCGCCGTCAAGATGGCGCGCTCCGGCCTGGGCAAGGACGACAAGCCGATCGGCTCCTTCCTGTTCTCCGGCCCCACCGGCGTCGGCAAGACGGAAGCTGCCAAGCAGCTGGCCTACATCATGGGCATTGAGCTCATCCGCTTCGACATGTCCGAGTACATGGAGCGCCATGCCGTGAGCCGCCTGATTGGCGCGCCTCCGGGTTACGTCGGTTTTGACCAGGGTGGCCTGCTGACCGAAGCCATCACGAAGAAGCCGCACGCTGTGCTGCTGCTCGACGAGATCGAAAAGGCCCACCCGGACATCTTCAACGTGCTGCTGCAGGTCATGGACCACGGCACGCTGACAGACAACAACGGGCGCAAGGCCGATTTCCGCAATGTCATCATCGTCATGACCACCAACGCCGGTGCCGAGACGATGAACAAGGCGACCATCGGCTTTACCAACCCGCGCGAGTCCGGCGACGAGATGGCCGACATCAAGCGCCTGTTCACGCCCGAGTTCCGCAACCGCCTCGACGCGACCGTCAGCTTCAAGGCGCTGGACGAAACCGTCATCCTGCGCGTGGTCGACAAGTTCCTGCTGCAGCTCGAAACGCAACTGGCCGAGAAGAAGGTGGAAGTCACCTTTACCGACACGTTGCGCAAGTACCTCGGCAAGAAGGGCTTTGATCCGCTGATGGGTGCGCGCCCGATGCAGCGCCTGATCCAGGACACGATCCGTCGTGCGCTGGCCGACGAGCTGCTGTTTGGCCGGCTGACCGACGGTGGCCGCCTGACGGTGGACATGAAGGTCACGACGGACGAGAAGGGCGTTGAGACCGGAGAAGTCCAGCTCGACATCCAGCCGCTGCCGAAGAAGGAAGGCAAAGCCAAGCCGGAAGCCGAAGCGGCAGAGACCAACTGACCCATTCGCTGATCGAGCCGATCCAGCGGCGCGGATAGTTTCCGCGCACCCAAAAAAGGCCGCTAGCATCACGCTATCGGCCTTTTTTTCATTTCTCCCGCGCCCCAATCCCAGAGACACCCCGCTTTGACCCTTCCCGAACTCAGCTCAGAATGGAAAACCGGCCTATCCTTGGCCTGGAGCGCCTACATTGCCGTGCTGTCGGTCTGGATCGTGATGCAAAAGCGCGCGCCGGTCTCCACCATGAGCTGGATCCTGTCGCTGGCCTTGCTGCCGTTTGCCGGCTTCGTGATTTACTACTTTCTCGGTCCCCAGCGCCTCAAAAAGCAGCGCCTCAAGCGGCTGCGCAGCCGCGCCGGCGCGCGTGGCGATGCCGATCTGGCCCAGTTGCAGGGCGTGGCCGAAAGAGCACCTCCGGCCCTGCGGCAGATGACCGCCCTGGGAACCGCCGCCTGCGGCCTGCCGGTGTCCAGTGCCACCGGCGTCCAGCTGCTTTCAGGCGGTGCGCACACCTTCGACAGCATCTTTCAGGCGATCCGCGACGCCCGCCATCATGTGCACCTCGAGTACTATATTTTTGAGCCCGACCGCATCGGCACTGCCCTGCGCGACCTGCTGGCCGAAAGGGCGGAGCGGGGCGTCAAGGTGCGGCTGCTGGTCGATGCGCTCGGCTCCAAGCGGCTTGGCAGCCGGTTTCTGGCACCCCTGGAGGCCGCCGGCGTCGACGTTGCGTTCTTTCACGACACCCGCATAGGCCGCCGCCTGCGCCCGGTGACCAATTACCGCACCCACCGCAAGATCGTCGTCTGCGACGGCCGCGTCGGCTTCACGGGCGGCGTCAACATCACCGATGAAGAAGACCGGCGCACCCGCGCCGATGCCTACCATGATGTGCACCTGCGCATTGAGGGCAGCGCGGTGCGATGGCTGCAGACCACCTTCCTCGAAGACTGGACCTACGCCACCGGCGAATCGATAGCCGACACGGACGGGACCCTTCCGCACCTGCTGCCCCTCCTGGTGCCCGACGAAGAAGCCGGCGATATTGCGGTGCAGGTGGTGACCAGCGGGCCCGACAACATGCTGGAGCCGATTCACCGCATGCACCTGGCCGCCATCAATGCCTCCACCCAACGAGCCTGGCTGACCACGCCTTACTTCGTGCCGGGAGAGCCCGCGCTGATGGCGCTAACCAGCGCCGCGCTGCGCGGCGTCGACGTGCGCCTGCTGGTGCCGCGCCGCAGCGACAGCTTTGTCGTCAGCGCCGCGGCGCGCTCCTACTTCGACGAACTGATCGCTGCCGGTGTCAAGGTCTGGGAGTACAAGGCCCGCATGCTGCACTCCAAAACACTGGTCGTCGACGACAGCTGTGCCATGGTCGGCACCGCCAATTTCGACAACCGCAGCTTTCGCCTCAACTTCGAAGTGATGGCCGTGGTCTACGGCCCTGCGCTGGCAGGGCCGCTCGCTGCGCAGTTTGAAACCGACCTGCTCAGCGCCGCGCCCGTGCGCGCACATCGCCCCCAGAACTTTTTGATGCGCCTGCTCGATGCCACGGCGCGGCTGTTTTCACCCTTGCTCTAATTACCTACTTCGAGTTCTTCATGCCCCACACCTTCCTCTGGCACGACTACGAAACCTTCGGCATCAACCCGCGCCGTGACCGGCCCGCGCAGTTTGCCGGCATTCGCACCGACGCAGAGCTCAATGAAATCGGCGAGCCGCTGATGATTTATTGCAAGCCGGCCAACGACTACCTGCCCAATCCAGAGTCCTGCCTGCTCACCGGCATCACGCCCCAGTTGTGCCTGGAGCGCGGCGTGCCCGAGCACGAATTCGCCGCGCAGATCGAAGCCGTGCTGGCCGAGCCCGGCACGATCGGCGTGGGCTACAACACCATCCGCTTCGACGACGAAGTCACGCGCTACCTGTTCTGGCGCAACCTCATTGACCCGTATGCGCGCGAATGGCAAAACGACTGCGGCCGCTGGGATTTACTCGATGTCGTGCGCATGGCCTATGCGCTGCGGCCCGAGGGCATCGCCTGGCCGCTCAAGCCCGATGAACGCAGGCCGGACGACGCCGGCGCCGTTCGCCCCAGCTTCAAGCTCGAAGACCTGGCGCGCGCCAACGGCCTCATGCACGAGTCGGCGCACGATGCCCTGTCTGACGTGCGCGCCACCATCGCGCTGGCCCGCCTGATCCGCAAGGCGCAACCCAAGCTCTTTGACTTTTGCCTGGGCCTGCACAAAAAAGACCGCGTGGCCGCAGAGCTGGGCCTGCCGACCAGCCCGCAAACGGCTCAGCCGTTTTTGCACGTCTCGGGCATGTTCCCGCCAGAGCGCGGCTGCCTGGCCGTCATGTGGCCGCTGGCAACGCATCCGACGAACAAGAACGAGCTGCTGGCCTGGGACTTGTCGCAAGACCCGAGTGAGTTGCCTTTGCTCGATGTTGCCACGCTGCGGCAACGCCTCTTCAGCAAATCGGCCGAGCTGCCCGAAGGTGTGCTGCGCCTGCCCATCAAATCGGTTCACCTGAACAAGTCACCCATGGTCGTGCGCAAGCTCGCCACGCTGTCGCCGGAGATGGCGGCCAAATGGAATGTAGACATCCCCGCAGCGCTGGCCAACGCCGAAAAAGCCGCCGGCCTGCCCGACATGAGCGCCATCTGGCCCGAAGTCTTCCAGCGGCCCAAAGAACCCACGCCGGACGTCGATGAAGATCTGTACGGCGGTTTCATCAACAACACCGACAGGCGCCGCCTGAACCAGCTGCGCGCCTTGTCCCCGGCCGAGCTGGCCCATGCCCGCATCGGCTTTGACGACGAACGCTTGGGGGAGCTGGTGTTTCGCTACCGGGCGCGTAACTTTGCCGAAACCCTGTCGCCTGAAGACGCGGAACGCTGGGAAGCGCACCGTGTCGCACGCCTGCTGGAGGGTGAGGGCGGGGCGCGGAACGTGGATGCGCTGTTTGCCGAGATTGATGTGTTGGCGGAGACGGCGGATGAGAAGGGGCAGGCGGTGCTTGAAGCTCTTTATGAATTTGCGGAGATGATTGCGCCGGAGATGTCGTAGATGGCTTTTTGCGCGCCGTTCTTGCTCTGGTCTGTGTGTGCTCTTCTGAGGGCTGCTGGCCGGGGGTAGCCCGGCAGCTACTCACTTTTCTTTTGCTTCGCCAAAAGAAAAGTAAGCAAAAGAAAAGGCGACCCTGCTGTCTGCGACCCCTTCGCTTCGCTACGGGGCAACCTGCGGTGCTCGGTTCAGGCGGGGTCTCGCTCGAACTCGCTTCGCTCAGACAATCGCGATCCCTGATCCGCCTGAACCTGCGCTCCTCGGCGCAGACAGAAGGGGCTATCGGGTGCAGGGACCGAAGACAAATACCAACTCCAATACCGACAAGGACACGCCATGGCGTGTCCTTGTTTCTTCAGGTATTCGGGGTTTTGTCTTTGGCCCTTCCCCCAACCCCTTGTGTATGCGCCGAGGAGCGCAGGGCCAGACGGATCAGGGCAAAAACTTGTTTGAGCCGAAGGCGAGTTGTTTTTGACCCCGGCTGGACCGAGCACCGCAGGTTGCCCGTAGCGCAGCGAAGGGACGCAGGAACCAGGGTCGCCTTTCTTTTGCTTACTTTTCTTTGGCGAAGCAAAGAAAAGTGAGTTGCATGCCGGGCAACCCCCGGCCAACCGCCCTCAGCAAAAGACCGCGCCCATCAAACCAACAACAACTCAAAAAGAAAACTGCTATCAATTCAATAGCTGCTAGCGCTCGTCCCCATTAACCGCAACGCCTGTTTTCCTAAAAAAACTCAAGCCGCAGCCCGCTCCACCAAAGGCGAATAAGCGTTACCAAACCGGTTGGCCAAAAAATCCCCCAACGCAATATCCTCCTGCCGCACAAACCCCTTCGCAGGCAACCGCCCGTTAGCCAGCAAATCCAGCACCGTGCAAATACCGGCCGCCGTGGTGATCTGGATTGCGCTGCGCAGCACGCCGCCGACCACGTGGCTGTAAACCTTGTGGGCGTAGGTCTCCTGCATCAGCCGGCCTTCGCGCTGGCCGCTCACGGTGACGAACACGATGACCACATCCTGCATCGTCGTGGGCAGCGCGTTTTCCAGGATGTCTTTCAGAACGCCGCGGCGGTCGCGCAGGCGCAGGTCGTTGAGCAGCGCCTTCATGATCGCCGCGTGGCCGGGGTAGCGGATGGTCTTGTAGTTGAGGTTGGTGACCTTGCCCTGCAGCGTCTCGCACAGGGTGCCCAGGCCGCCAGAAGTATTGAAGGCCTCGTACGTCACACCGTCGAGCGAAAACTCTTCATGCTCGGCCAGCGGCGGCACCTGGCGCAGCACGCCTTCCACAATGGCTTCGCAGGGTTCGCAATACTCGTTGATGACGCCGTCGGTGCTCCAGGTCAGGTTGTAGTTCAGCGCGTTCGACGGGTACTGGGGCAGGGCGCCCACGCGCATGCGCACGCTGTGCAGGCTGTCAAACCGCCGGCACAGGTCGGCCGCCACGATGGACACAAAGCCCGGTGCCAGGCCGCACTGAGGGATCAGTGCCGAGCGCGCGGTACCGGCCAGTTCACGCACGCGCCGCGTGCTGGCCACGTCTTCGGTCAGGTCCAGGTAATGCACGCCGGCCGCCACGGCGGCCTCGGCAATCGATGTGGTGAGGTGGAACGGCGCTGCACTGAGCACCGCAAACTGCCCCTCAAGCGCCGCGCGCAGGGCAACGGGATCGGTGACGTCCAGCACTTTCACTTGAACTCCGCCGCTGGCCTTGATGCCTGCCAATGCCGCCTGCGATGCGTCCACCACCGTGACGGCATAGTCCTGGCTGGCGCCCAGCAGGGCGGCAATGGTTGAGCCGATTTTGCCGGCGCCTACGACCATGATCTTTTTCATATCAGCTCCTTTTATGGCCACTCCAAAGCGAGGGGCGTTGATTGATTGTGGAGTGCAGTACCGGCGGTTGGTAGTATCAATTTATACAAATAGAAGCCATAATTTAGACAAATAGAAGGTTTCTTCCATCTATTTGACTATTCATCTCCACAACAGGGTGCAACCCACCCAAACGCATGAACCTTGACGCCATAGACCAGCTACTGCTCAGCGAATTGCGAGAAAACGCCCGTTGCCCGGTGGCCTTGCTCGCCCGCAAGGTGAACCTGTCGCGCACGGCGGTGCAGGCCCGCATAGAGCGGCTGGAGCGTGACAAGGTCATTACCGGTTACGGCGTGCGCACCGGCGATGCTTACGAGCAGTCGCAGGTGGCCGCCCACGTGATGCTCACCGTCGGCCCCAAGCTGTCGGGCCCGGTCGAGGCGGCGCTGCGCAAGATCCCCGAAGTCCGCTCGCTGCTCTCCGTCAGCGGTACCTTCGACATGATCGCCATCGTGCAGGCCGGCTCGATCGAGCGGCTGGATGCACTGATCGACGGCATTGGCTTGCTCGATGGGGTCGAGCGCACCAATACCTCGGTGGTGCTGTCTACGCGCATTCGGCGCTGAGAACCCCTGGCGCTGGGCCAGAAAGGCGTGATTAGATCAATCCTGCCTTGACACTAAAACCAACGATCATGATCAGCATCGCCAGCACCATCCATCCCGCCCAGAAGGACCGACGAGCCTTCCTTTTTTGCACTGCCTTGAGTCGTTCCGTATCGGCCAGAGACTGGTTGATCTGCCCGAAAACAAGCGCAGCCTTTTCGTGAATATCTTCAAATTTCTCCGCCGCCTTGAGCATGTCGTCTTTGATGGCGGGGTCGGTCGCTTGTGTCGCGCGGGTACGCAGTGTCTGCGCAGCTTTGGCAAAACCGTCTGATTGCTCAATAGGAGGCATTGGTGAGAACCTGGTGGATGGGATGTTGAAATAGGTGAAGCCGGGCAACCCGTTCCGGCTTAAGTTTGTATTTGGCAGTCAGGGCCGTCCGGTCTCAGCCTCCTGAAGTCGGCAGGTAGCGACAGTTTAGAAGCAGCGAAGGCGCTGTTTGCCATGCGAGCAAGATGAAAAAGCTCAATTCGTCGCTTATGGGCAGAACAGTGATGCTGTCTGCCGCGTCTAATCGCTATAAATTTCATAGCTGCTTGCGTACGCTGGTATTTGGCTGCAGGGACTTTTACCTCTAAAAGTAGTGTTTTGGGGCTCGAAAAAAGGCCGCTCGACGGCCAAAAACACGTGAAAAACGGCCTTTCAAACCGATTTCAAGCATCAAATCGGCTTCCCGCCCAATCAGAATCTGCGCGAGCAGCTATTGATTTGATAGCAAATACAGACTCAAACAGTACCCGCCTGCCAAGGCGCACGCTTGCCCATCACGTCTTCGTACAGCGCGCTGGCTTCAAAGCGCGCTAGCCACGCTTGCAACCCAGGCCAGGGTTGTTCGGCAAACCAGGCCGCATCGGTATGTGCAAACTGGCGCACAAACGGCAGCAACGCCATGTCGGCCAGGCTGGCGTGCGTGCCGAAGAGCCAGCCGCCGGCCAGCAGCGTTTCCAGCCGGCCCAGCCAGCTTGCGCATGCGGCCCGATGTTCGTGGGCAAAGCTCGCGTTGTCGCCTGCGGCTTCTTCGGGGTAGCGATTAGGGTATTTGTAGCGGTCCAGGCTGCGCTTGAAGGCGCCGTCGTTGCCGGCAACCAGCGCGAGCATGTCATCGATGGAACCCTGCAGTGATGTGAGCCAGCCCTCGGGGTCGTTGCGCCGCAGCGCCCACAGCATCACGTCCAGGCTTTCATCAATGACTTCGCCACCGGGAAGCACCAGCACGGGCACCGTGCCTTTGGGTGAAGCGGCCAGCATTTGCACGGGCTTGTTCTTCAACACGACTTCACGCAGCTCATAGGGCTCGCCGCTCACGGCCAGCGCCAGCCGGGCGCGCATGGCATATGGGCAGCGGCGAAAGGAATAGAGGACGGGCAGGGCGCTGTTCATGGCCTGAAACACCAGGTGCATCAAGTGCCGGATTGCCGCACGCCGATGTGCGCCGCATTGCGTGCTTCGGCCAGCTCGACCTGGCGCTGGCGCTCGCGGTAGCCGGCTTTCTGTTCTTCCGTCGTCTTTGCATGGCAGTGCGCGCAGCTCACGCCCAGCTCGTACAGCGGCGACTGGCGGTCTTCTTCGCTCAGCGGGTCGCGGCACGAGCGGCATAGCGTGAAGGCGCCGGGCTTGAGGCCGTGGCCGACGGACACACGCTCATCAAACACAAAACATTCGCCTTCCCAGGTGCTTTGCGCCTCGGGCACGGTTTCCAGGTACTTGAGGATGCCGCCTTCGAGGTGGTAGACCTCCTCGAAGCCTCTGGAGCGCAGCAGCGCGGTGGATTTCTCGCAGCGAATGCCCCCGGTGCAGAACATGGCCACCTTCGGCTTTTTGCCGTCATGCGCCGCCAGCTTGCCGCCTTCAGCCATTTCGCGCTCCACCCAGCCGGGCAGCTCTGAAAAGCTGCTGGTGTGCGGGTTCACGGCCCCATGGAAGGTGCCGATCGACACCTCGTAGTCGTTGCGTGTATCGACCAGCACCACGCCCGGCTCGTTGATCAATTGGTTCCACTCCTGCGGCTTGACGTATTCGCCCGCCATCAGCGCAGGGTGTACTTCCGGCACACCCATGGTGACGATCTCGCGCTTGAGGCGCACCTTCATCCGGTAGAACGGCATCGATTCAGCCCAGGCCTCCTTGTGCTCCAGCTTCGCCAGGCGCGGGTCACTGCGCAGGTACGCCAGCACGGCGCGCACGCCTTCTTCAGGCCCGGCAATCGTGCCGTTGATGCCTTCTGCCGCAAGCAGCAGCGTGCCCTTGACACCATGGGCTTCGCATTGCGCCAGCAGCGGCGCCTGCTGCTCGGCGAAATCGGGCAGCTCAACGAACTGGTAAAGGGCGGCGGTCAGGAATTCGGGCATGAGGCAAAAGAGGTGAAACCGATGGAGGTGTCAAGCGGCTGAAGTACAGGCAGTGATTCAACGGGATGCCACGCAAATCCATCAACTTGCTGGGCACCTCCATTTTCGAAGAAATTTCAGCCACGTGGCCTTATCGCCCCACGTTACCGTGCCTTCCTTCGCCAAATTGCGCTTGAAGTTGATGCGAATCAAATCCCGGTTGTGGGCTTGATCCTCGCGAACATCAAGCTCGGCCCTGCGGCTTCACCCAGTTGGGGCCGGGCTTCCCAATTCTCCAGACGCGCTTCAAGCTTGAGCCCTGCTTTCACGAGGACGCGTTCCGAAGCGGTGTTCTCCGGGTGGCATGTGGCCCAGATCCGGTAAATCTCGGGCCGTCTAATGGCCCAGTCGATGACGGGCTCAATAGCCTCTGTCGCAAAGCCGTGGCCCCAGAAGCGCTCGCAAAAGATGTAGCCGAAATCCATTTGCGGTGGATTGACCCGTACCTCGACGACGCCCACGAACTCTCCCGATTGTTTCGACACAACGGCCCAGGGGTAAGCGGACTCGTCTTTCCAGCATCGAACGCATCGCTCGGTGAAAGCTACCGCTTCATCAAACGCCGCATGACGTGAAAAATTCATGAAACGGGTTGCGACCTCACTGCTGGAATATCCGAGAAAAATGGCTTCTGCGTCGGCAAGTGTGATGGGCCTCAGCGCGACGCGCGGAGTGTCCAGGAATTCAGGAGGTTGTGGTTTTGCCATTGGCAGTTTTGCGAAGGAATGCAGATGCGAAGCCGGAAAACACAAAAAGACCCTAAATGGTGCGTACACGCGCTGAAATGACGCAGATAACGCGCCGAAATGGCACAAGCGCTCTCAGCCTCGATCGTAGCGGCTCGGGTTTTAGCATTTTGTAACCCCGATTTTGTGACGGAAAGCGCCGAATTCAATGTTTTATGGCCATGCTGGTAGACATTTTGTTGCAATGCAGCAAAATGACCGTGTACTTATTGATCTGGCGCAAATCCCTTCCTGGAAATCAACGTAGACGCAGACCTCGAACCGACCCCCGATGGCCCCACCACTTTTTGTCAAACCATGTCCAGAAGCATAAGCAGTCTTTGGCTTAAAAGCATGCGCCGCATGGGCAAAGCCCAGCAGGCGCAAGGCTTGCGGCTGTTTGAAAGCCTGCTGCCCAAGGTCACACCGGCGTTGCCTGCCACCACAACGCCGCGCCGGCGCAGGCCCGGGGTCAAGCTGCTGAAACCGGTGGTTGCCCGGCCCGCAAAAAAAGCCCGCCGGCCCACGGCTGCACAGGCCCGCGCTGCCGCCGGTTTGCCCGGCACCTGGCGCAAGGCCTGGTTTACCTTGCCCGGGGACGGCTTGCTGACGGATTCCCGGCGCATGCTGTATTGGCTGTATCTTCCCGCCGCGGCTACGGCCGCTACGGCCATTACTGCCGGGGTTCCCGATGCCCCTGCGGCACCGCGCCCACTGGTGGTCATGCTGCACGGCTGCCAGCAGACGGCGGCGGACTTTGCAGCGGGCAGCCGCATGAACGAACTGGCCGAGCGCAAGGGTTTTGCGGTGCTGTACCCCCAGCAATCCAGTGCGGCCGACGCCCACCGCTGCTGGCACTGGTACAAGCGGGCCACACAAAACGGGGAGGGCGATGTGGGCGTGATCGCCGCCATGATTTCGCAGGTGCAGCAAAAGCACGGGCTAGACGCTTCACGAACTTACGTGGCGGGGCTGTCGGCCGGCGCCGCGCTGGCGGCCATCGTGGCACTGCGCCACCCGGAGCTGATCGCGGCCGTGGGCATGCATTCCGCACCTGTGTTCGGCACCACCCATTCGCCCTTCAGCGCCTATCGGGCCATGCAACACGGCTCGGGCTCGTCTTACGATGCGGTGGCGCGCTTGTTTGCCAGCGACCAGCCGGAGTTCCCGGGCATGCCGGCCATCCTGATCCATGGCGACAACGATGCCGTGGTGCGGCGGGTGAACGCCGAGCAACTGGCCGAGCAGTTCGAAATCATCAACAACCCGGTCATTACCCAAAATGCGGCCCGCCTCGAGCCGGTGGTTCGCCGTTACCCCGAGCGCCGCAGCGGCAGGCGGCCACGCCATGCCTACCAGACGACGACCTGGTACGCCGGCCGCAAGCCGCAGCTGGTGAAATGCGACGTAGACGCCCTGGGCCACGCCTGGAGCGGCGGAGACGCCAGCATGGAATACAGCGAGCCCGAAGGCCCCGACGCCACGCTGATGATGTGGACGTTTTTTACCTACCACCGCCGCAATGCCGCACCGGCTGCGGCAGAGCCTGGTGCGGCGAAGTAGCTGAGCCTGATTCGCTATCAAATCAATAGCTTCTTGCGCCTGTCCACTGCGGTCTGCAGCCTGTTTTTACTTAAATCCGTCAGCGCGGCAGCAGCCCCGCCACAAAACCGTCTACTGCATCGGTATACCCGCCGGGCAGGCCCAGCGTGGTGTTGACCTGCTCATGCGTCAGGTCTTGCGGCAGCACGCTGGCCCGCGCGCCTTTGGCCGTCACCTTCGCAGCAAAGTCACGCGACTGTGCGCAGGGGTCATCCGCCCGTTGTGTCGAGCAGACCAGCAGCATGGGCGTGGCGTCAGCGGCCAGCACGCTGCTGGGCGACACAGTACGCCAATAGGCCGGGTCAGCGCCAAATACACGGTCGTAAAACCGCATGTGGCGCGCTTTCATGATGCGCTCAAGGTCCAGCGCGGCGCTGTCAAGCGCCACAGTGCCTAGCCACGGCCTGGCGCCTGACGCGTAGGCCAGTGCCGGCGAAGCGCCCAGCAGCGCCACCAGGTGTGCGCCCGCCGAATGCCCCATCAGAATGACCTTGGCTGAATCGCCGCCCCACGAGGCCGCCATGGCTTGTGTTTTGGCCAAGGCGCTGGCCACATCGCGCGCCTGCACCAGCGGGTCAACCTGCGGCGACAGGCGATAGCCCACCGACACCAGGATGTAGCCCTTCTGCTTGACCCACCAGGCCACCTTGTTGTCCGTCACGTTGGCCATCGCCTTGTTGCCCACCATCCAGGCGCCGCCGTGCACCATGACGATGACCGGCGCGTTGGCTGCCGGCTGCTGCGGCAGGTAGGCATCCATGCGCTGGCGCGGGTCTGTGCCGTAGGCGATGTCGGGGATTTGCCGCACCCCGGCCGGCACGGTGGACCTGGCGGTTTTTCGCGCCAGGCGGCCATTGTCCTGCTGGGCAGGTGCCGGCCCGGCATAGAGAACCGCGGTGAGCACGAGCGCAAGCATCTGCCAGGCCGGCCAGTGCGTGGGGAGGCGAGGGGCAAGGGACATGTCATGGCTCCAGTGGTGTTGTAGCGGGCAGGCCGGACAGCATATCCGGCCCGCCTCTGACCTTGTGCGTCAACGATGGGTCAGGCATTCGGGCGGCGCGATGCGCAGTCGTCAACCGGCCGGTTTGCGCGAGCCTTTTTTCGACGCCACAAAGGTCTCGATGTCGGCCAGCGAGATGGTGCCCGCATGGCCGGCGTCGATGGCGTCAAAGTTTTTGTACACCTTGGGCATTTTTGCCTGCGCTTCTTCGCGGGTCAGCTTGCCGTCCTTGTTGGTATCGGCCGCCTCAAAGCGCTTTTGCAGTTCGGTACGGGCTTTTTCCAGGCGGGCGGCGTTGGGTGCCTGTGCATGGGCCGCGGTGCCCAGCACGAGAAAGCCCATGAGGCCCATGATTGAAAGTGTGCGGGGTTTGAATGAGAGGGTCATGAGAGCGCTCCAAAAAATGAAAGTGAAGGTTGAAGTTTTGAAAACCGGATTTGATGAAAAGCTCAGGTCTGCTTAGCGCGAAGGGCAGCTCATCGCCGCGCCGGCAGCGTCATAGCAGGTCGTGCTGCGGGTGACGCCGGTGGCCTGGTTGTAGGAGGCCGTGCTTTGCACGCTGTTGCCGGTGGCAGCGCTGGTGGCTGTGGTGTTGCGGCTGGCGTTGACGGCGCCGTCGGCCGTTTTGCTGCTGCTGCCGCTGCTTTGCACGCTGCCTTTGGCGCCGGTGGCGGCGAACTCTCCGCTGCGTTGTGCCGAGCCGTCCGCGCTGCGGCTGGCCTGGCCGGTGCGCACGGCGGTGGCGCCGTTGGGGCCTGTGGTGGAGGCGCTGCCCACGGTACTGGCATTGCCTTGCCCGTCGGCGGTGGTGCCGCGGTTGCGCACCCGTGTGCCGCCTTGCGGGCCCTGGCGGGTGACCGCCCTGGTGGCGGTAGCGCCGCCATCGGCACTGGTCCGCACCACGTGGCGGCTGGCCGCTTCGGCGGGGGTGGCCAATCCTGCGGCCAGCAGGGCACATGTCAGGGCTGTGGACAGGGCGGTGGCAGAGAGCGTGGTTTTCATGGCGAACTCCTTGAAGGTTGACGTTGAACGGTGAGAGGTCTTGAGGTTTCGGCCGCATTGCAGCGCCGTGATGCCACTGTGGCCGCCAGATGTGAGCCAGGCATGGCTGCAAGCGGCCTCTTGATGACAAGGCATGAACAAATCCCGGCTTTGTCATCGTTTGTCATGATTTGCCGGACGGGTGGCCAGGCGCGGGCCGCTACCATGGGGCATCTTTCTTGCGGCGGGGTGTTTTCTGATGGTTGTTTCCAGCGCACTTTTGCAAACAGGCCTTTCACGATGAGCGAGCCGCTAGCCCGGGTCCTGGTGGTCGATGACGAGGCCGACCTGCGCAGCCTGCTGCAGCGCTACCTGAGCGACCAGGGTTACGCCGTGCGCACACTCGAAGACGCCAAAAACCTGGACACCCTGCTGGCGCGCGAGCGCTTTGACGTGCTGGTGCTTGATGTGATGATGCCGGGCGAAGATGGCCTGGCGGTGTGCCGCCGCCTGCGCGCGCAGGGTGAAACCATTCCCATCGTCATGCTGACTGCCCGCGGCGACCCGGTGGACCGCATCGTCGGGCTGGAAATGGGCGCTGACGATTACCTGCCCAAGCCTTTCAACCCACGCGAGCTGCTGGCCCGCATCCAGGCGCTGGTGCGTCGGCAGCGCATGCTGGGCGCGCACAGCGGCCCGCTGCCCGGCCAGGGCACGGTGCAGTTTGGCGCCTTCACCCTGAAGCTGGAAGCACGCCGGCTCGAAAAGAACGGCGAAGACGTGCCGCTCACCACCGGTGAATTCAGCCTGCTGCAGGCGCTGGCCCTGCACCCCAACCGGCCGCTGGGCCGCGACAGGCTGATCGAGCTGGCCTATGGCCGCGACCACGAAGCCACTGACCGCAGCATCGACGTGCAGGTCATGCGCCTGCGCAAGCTGGTGGAGTCAGATCCTTCCCAGCCGGCGCACATCCAGACGGTGTGGGGCGTGGGTTATGTGTTTGTGCCGGAAGGCGGTGCGGCAAAAAACGCCAAGGCGGGCAAGCCGTGAGGCCATTTCCATGAAGCTGTTTCCGCGCAGCCTGTTCGGCCGCAATGTGCTGCTGATCGTGGTGCTCATCGTGGTCGGCCAGCTGGCCAGTGCGCTGCTGGTGCGCCAGCTGATCATCAAACCGCGGCTGGCGCAGCTCTCGGTGGCGGTGGCGCGCAATGTCAGCTCCATCCGTGCCGGCCTGGCCGCCATGCCGCCCGCGCAGCGCGAGGCTTTTGTCGCGCAGTTCAACCGCCGGGCCATGCAGGGCATTGCCGATGACGACGAGGTTGACGGCCGCGGCGAACGCCGGCTGCTGAGCCGGCTTGAGCGGCGCTTCGTCAATGAAGCCTCGCGCGGCATTGCGCTGGAAGGCGAGGGCTCCGAAATCATCTGGCGCCGCGAAGCCGGCGGCAGCCTGGCGGTGCGGCTGCGCCTGGACGGTGCCGACCATTGGGTCAACTTGCCCGGTGTGCTGCCGGCGCGTGAATTCACCGGCGCCTGGGTCGTGACATCGCTCGCCAGTGCCTTGCTGGCCTTGCTGGGCGCGCTGCTGATTCACCGTTACCTGAACCAGCCCCTGCGCCGCGTGATGGCTTCGGCGCACACCCTGGCGGGCGGCACCAGCCCGCAGCCGCTGCCCGAAGACGGCCCCACGGAAATCGCCGACCTGAGCCGCAGCTTCAACCAGATGGTGCGCTGCCTGGCCCAGGCCGACGACGAGCGCACGCTGATGCTGGCCGGGGTGTCGCACGACCTGCGCACACCGCTGACCAAGCTGCGCCTGGGCATCGAGATCCTGCGCGACAAAGGTGACAAAGGTGATAAAGGCGACGACGAGCTGATGGCCCGAATGACGCGTGGCGTGGAAGAAATGGACGCCATCATCAGCCAGTTCCTGGACTTTGCCCGCAGCACCGAAAGCGAAGCGCCGGCGCCGGTGGCGCTGGACGTGCTGGCGGCTGAGGTGGCGGCCGCCTCGGCCGGCCACGGCATGCCAGTGGCACTGCAGGCCGGCAACCCGCCGCCCGTACCTTTGCGCCCGCGTGCGATGCGCCGCGTGCTCACCAATCTGGTTGAAAACGCCTGGCGCCATGGGCTCCCGCCGGTCACGATGGCCACCGGTACGCAGGGCGATTCGGTCTGGATAGCGGTGACGGATCACGGCGCCGGCATTGACGCCGCGCAGGCCGAGGCCTTGAAGCAACCGTTTCGCCGCGCTGAAAGCACCCGCACCGGCCCGCCCGGCGCCGGGCTGGGCCTGGCCATCGTGGACCGCATCGTGCGCGCGCATGGCGGCAAGTTTGAGCTGCTGCCTGCCGACGGCGGGGGCCTCTGCGCCCGGATCACGCTGCCGCGGGCCTGAAAACACCCCAAAAAAAGGCCTCGAAAGGCCTTTTTTGAGCATCAAAACGGGCTGCAGGCCAATAGAGACGAGCGCAAGCAGCTATTGATTTGATAGCGAATGCTGCGGCTTCAGCCGAACTGCACCAGGTTGAGAATGGGCAGCGGGCCGCCGGGAAACTGCGCCAGGCGTCCACCCACGGCCAAAGCGCCGAGGTCGATTCCCGAGAACCCGAGCTGGCTGATCAGCGCTGCGACGGTTGCCTTTGCCTTGGCGTCGTCGCCCGAGAAAAACAGCACGCGTTTGCCGCCCTGGTCGGCGGGGTCGGTGGCCAGCAACTGGGCGACCAGGTGGTTAAAGGCCTTCACCACGCGCGCGCCGGGCACCAGCTCGGCAAACACTTCGCTGGAGGCGCGGCCGTTCAACTCAACGGGCCGGAGAGGAGGGCCTTCGACCGCGTTGTTGGCGTCAATGACGACACGGCCGCCAAAGTTGGGCAAACCGGCCAGCGCTTCAGGCAGGCGGCCCCAGTTGACGGCCACCAGCACGATGTCTTTTGTGGCGGCTTCCTTGACGGTGCCGGCGTGGATGGTGGGGCCGAGTTCGCGCACGATGTCTTTGAGCGAGTCCGGGCCGCGGCTGTTGGACAGCGTGGCATGGATGCCCTGGCGGGCCAGGGTTTTGGCAAATGCCGTGCCGATGGCGCCGGCGCCGATGATCCCGATGCTGGGGGTGCTGGATGGGGTTGAGGGGGTAGACATAAATTCACTCCTTGGTTGTTGATGGGTGAATGATGGGTTTTTAATTACCTTTTGATAAGCCGGTAATTGATTGAATTATTTTCAATCATTACTTTAAGATGGTGAAATGGAAACCCTGGCCAACCTCGAATCGTTTATTCGCAGCGCCGAAGGCCGCAGCTTTTCAGAGGCGGCACGGCGCCTGGCGCTGACGCCGGCTGCCGTGAGCCGCAATGTGGCCATGCTGGAGCGAAACCTGGGCGTGCGGCTGTTTCAGCGCTCGACCCGCAAACTCACGTTGACCGAGGCCGGTGAACGCTTCCTGGTCTCGATCGGCGGCAACCTCGACGCGCTGCAGTCCGCCATCGCGGCCATCTCCAGCGACAGCGGCACTCCCGCGGGCCCGCTCAAGGTCAGCATGTCGCCCACCTTCGGCACCGAGTACATCGTGCCTTTGCTGCCGGGTTTTCTGGCCCGCTATCCCCTGGTTCGCCCCGACTGGCACTTTGAGAACCGGCCGGTTGACCTGATCGCCGAAGGGTATGACGCGGCCATTGGCGGCAGCTTTGAGCTGTCTCCGGGCGTGGTGTCGCGCGCCTTGGCCCCGATTCACCTGGTCGCTGTGGCGTCACCCGCCTATATGGCCGCCCATCAAGCCCCAGCCGACCCTGCGGGCCTGGCGGCGCTCAACGGCATCGCCCTGCGCTCCAGCGCAACGGGCCGGGTTCGCCAGTGGGTGATGCGTGATGGGGCGGGTGTGGAAGTTCCGGCAAGCCTCATAGAGTCGGTGGTCGTGAACGACCCGACGGCCATGCGCGCCGCAGCGTTGCTGGGCCTGGGTGTGGCGTTGCTGGGCGTGCCCGACGTACTGCCCGCGCTGGAACGTGGTGAACTCGTCAGGGTGCTGCCGCAGTGGTATGTCGATGCCGGCGCGATCTCGATTTACTACGCCACGCGCAGCCAGATGCCTGCCAAGACGCGGGTGTTTATCGATTTTGTGGTCGAGGCCTTCGAGCGCGACCAGCTGGCCCGGCGCTTTGCCGGCGGCCCTGTGTAGACCGCGAACAGGTTCCCAAGAGGCCCGGTCGCCTGCAGGGGCGGCAGACTTCACCCACAATTCCTTTTTACGTTTCCGTATCTGCATCTCTTCGAAGGCAAAGACCCCCATGACCCAATCCCTCAAAGTCGCAGTGATGGGCGCTGGCGCCGTTGGTTGTTATTACGGCGGCATGCTGGCCCGAGCGGGACTTGACGTAACGCTGATCGCCCGGCCCCGGCATGCTGACGCCATCCAGAGCGACGGCCTGCACATGGAAACCCGCACTTTCGACGAGCATGTGCGCCTGGCCGCCAGCAGCGAACCCACCGCCGTGCAGGGTGCTGACCTGGTGCTGTTCTGCGTGAAATCCACGGACACCGAAGCTGCCGGTGCGCTGATCCGGCCGCACCTGGCGCCGGATGCGCTAGTGCTCTGCCTGCAAAACGGCGTAGACAATGCCGACCGCCTGCGCATTGTGTTGCCGCAGCACGCAGTGGCGGCCGCCGTGGTGTACGTGGCCACCGAAATGGCCGGCCCCGGCCACGTCAGGCACCATGGCCGCGGTGAGCTGGTGATTGAGCCGGCCAGCCAGAGCGAGGCGGTTGCGCAGGCCTTCACAGCGGCTGGTGTGCCAGTTGAAATCTCCAGCAATGTGCGCGGCGCGCTGTGGGCCAAGCTCATCCTCAACTGCGCCTACAACGCCGTCTCAGCCATCGCGCAGCTGCCGTACGGCAAAACCGTGGAAGGCGAGGGCGTGAAAGACGTCATGCGCGACGTGGTGGCCGAATGCCTGGCCGTGGCAGAGGCCGAAGGCGTGCAGGTGCAGGGCGACATGCATCTGGCCGTGGACAAACTGGCCGGCAGCATGCCCAACCAGTTGTCATCTACCGCACAAGACCTGGCGCGCGGCAAACCCACCGAAATCGACTACCTCAACGGGCTGGTCGTCAGGCGCGGTGAAGCCCTGGGTGTGGCCACGCCCGCCAACCGGGTGCTTTGGGCCCTGGTGAAGTTGATGGAAGGCAAGAAGCCATAGGGCCAGGGCAGAACACCATTCATCGCCACCGAAAGAAACATGGTCGAACTAACAGTTCTTGTCGAATTTGTAGCGCTGCAGCGCAGGCTGGTTGCCAGCCTTCTGTCGCTCTATCCTGAAATCACCAGGAACGAGTTGCTATTGGGGACTCCGTTCAAGGTGGAACTTTGCATGGATGCGCAGATGTGGGATGTATCAAGACATGGCGTAGGCGTGATGTTCAGGCGCCGGGATCCAAAGCCGAACCTCGTGGTGGACGTACACGTCGAAATCCAGAATCCCAACCGCCTTGATGCCTGGCGTCTGCAGCAGTTTGTTGAATCGAAGGGGGCGGTACTGGAATTTCCGAAGCGGAAGCGGTGCTGCGCAGTGGGGTCGGGGCAGGTATTTTGGTTGTATCGGAGGATGGAGGCTATCAACCAATAGGGGGATCTATGGAAAATGGTTCACCAGTTTTGGTGTCATGACCTAAGAAGGGCCACGATGCCTGAGACCGGAATCGAACCGGCAAGGGCACAACGACTAGAGGGGCCGATCCAAGTCTTCGGTCTCGAGCACCCGCCTGGCGCCGTATCAAGGGAAGGGTGCGGTTGGCACCAATATCAGCCTCTTGACATGGCGATGCACAAATTTGGGGCGGCGCAATCGCCTCCGCAGTGCCTTCAAGGGCCTGCAAGGCCGGATTCGCGGTGTTTTGTTAGCGGCACGGTATGTGCTTGCATCCCTCGGGTCAGGCTAACGAAGGCCTGCGCAGGGTGCAGCGAGTCTCGCGGTGCCCAATCGATCTGAATGGATAACGTCGTCCACTTCGGTCTTCATCTTTTTGAAGATCTCGAAGTGGATTTTTTTTTGCAAAAACAGGATTTAGAGGGATCGTATGGCTTATCTAGTGCCTTCGGAATTTGTGACCAAGATGGTGGATGCGGGTGAATCCAAAATCTTCATGTCCACCCGCGACACCGTTATCCGGGCCTACATGGCCGGCGCCATCCTGGCGCTGGCGGCCTGGTTCGCTGTCACCATCAACGTGCAAACCGGCCAGCCCCTGCTGGGCGCCGTGCTGTTTCCGGTGGGTTTTGTCATGTTGTACCTGTTCGGCTTCGACTTGCTGACCGGCGTGTTCGTGCTGTGCCCGCTGGCGCTGATCGACAAGCGTCCCGGTGTCACGGTCAAGGGCGTGCTGCGCAACTGGGGCCTGGTGTTCACCGGCAACTTTCTGGGCGCCTTCACGGTGGCCGTGATGATGGCGATCTATGTCACGAACGGCTTTTCGACCGAGCCCAGCGCCGTGGGCAAGGCCATCGGCGTTGTGGGCGAGAACCGCACGCTGGGCTACCAGAAGTACGGCGCCAACGGCATGCTCACATTGTTCGTACGCGGCATGCTGTGCAACTGGATGGTGTCGGCCGGCGTGGTCGGTGCGATGATCTCCACCCAGGTCAGCGGCAAGGTGATCGCGATGTGGATGCCCATCATGCTGTTCTTCTACATGGTCTTCGAGCACTCGATCGTGAACATGTTCCTGTTCCCATCCGGCCTGCTGCTGGGCGCGCACTTCACCATCATGGACTACCTGATCTGGAACGAAATCCCGACCGTGCTGGGCAACCTGGTGGGCGGCCTGGCCTTCACCGGCTTGACGCTGTATGCCACGCACATTAAAACCGGACCGACACGTTCCTTTAAATAATCTGCTTCCAAAACAAAAGCTCCCGCGCATGCAAGATGCAAAGATGCGCGGGGGCTTTGCCGGTACCCCACATGTCCAGTGAACTGAAGATATCGGCAGGTCAGTATTCGGACAAGGGCCGCAAGGAAACCAACCAGGATTTCCACGGCATCTATGTACCGAAAGAGCCGCAGCTGAGCGCCAAAGGCATTGCCATTGCATTGGCCGACGGCATCAGCAGCAGCGCCGTCAGCGATGTGGCCAGCCAGTACGCCGTCACCGGTTTCCTCGAAGACTATTACTGCACCTCGGAAGCCTGGTCGGTCAAGACGTCGGCTGAGCGGATTTTGAGCGCCACCAATTCCTGGCTGCATGCGCAAACGCAGAAAAGTCAGTACCGCTACGACAAAGACAAAGGCTATGTGTGCACCCTGAGCGCCATGGTCATCAAGTCGACCACCGCGCATATTTTTCATGTCGGTGATTCACGCATTTACCGCCTGCGCGGCAAGACGCTGGAGCAACTGACCAACGATCATCGCGTGTGGATTTCCCAGGGTCAAAGCTACCTCGGCCGCGCGCTGGGCTTCAAGCCGCAGCTGGAGATCGACTACCAGACCCAGCAGGTGGAACAGGGCGATATTTTTTTGCTGGTCACCGACGGCGTGTACGAACACGTCAGCGAATACGACATGGCCGGCCTCATCCACATCTGCGCCGACGAGCCTGGCGGGCTGGATATGGCCGCCAAATCCATCGTTGAAAAAGCCCTGGAGCGAGGAAGCGGCGACAACCTCACGGCGCAAATTGTTCGCGTTGATGAGCTGCCCAACGGGCAGGCCGGCGAGCTGCTCCAGCAGCTGTCGGGCTTGCCGCTTCCGCCCATTCTTGAGGCCAGGACGCAGTTTGACGGCTACACCATCATCCGCGAAGTACACGGCAGCAGCCGCAGCCACATCTACCTGGCCACAGACAACGAAACGGGCGAGCTTGTCATCCTTAAAACACCGTCGATAGATTTGGGTGGCGACCCGGCCTACCTTGAAAGGTTTTTGACGGAAGAGTGGATCGCCCGGCGCATCAACAGCGCGCATGTGCTGAAGCCTTATGTGCCGACCCGCAAGCGTCATTACGTGTACGTGGCCACCGAATACATCGACGGGCAAACACTGAGCCAGTGGATGATTGACAACCCCCGGCCCGGGCTGGAAGCCGTGCGCGGGCTGGTGGAGCAAATCGCCAAAGGCCTGCGCGCGTTTCACCGGCTGGAGATGTTGCACCAGGACCTGCGGCCCGAGAACGTCATGATCGACAAGACCGGCACGGCCAAAATCATTGACTTTGGTTCAACCCGCGTGGCCAGCCTCATGGAAGCAGACGCGCCCGGCGGGCACAACGACATCCTGGGCACAGCCCAGTATTCGGCGCCGGAGTATTTTGTGGGCGAGGGTGGTACCACGCGCTCAGACCTTTTCTCGCTCGGCGTCATCACCTACCAGATGCTGACGGGCAAGCTGCCCTACGGCGCCGAAGTGGCCAAATGCCGGACCCGGGCCGCACAAAGCAAGCTGCGCTATGACTCCGTGCTGTACGAAGACCGTGACATACCGGCCTGGATAGACGGCGTGCTCCGCAAGGCCGTTCACCCCGATCCCGCCAAGCGCTATGGTGAGCTGTCGGAGTTTTTATACGACCTGCGCCACCCCAACCAGTCATTCCTGGACAAGACCCGGCCGGCTTTGCTGGAGCGCAACCCGGTGGCGTTCTGGCGGGGTGTTTCCCTGATCCTGGCGGTGGTCGTTGTGGTGCTGGTGGCGCTGAAGTCGGCCGGTGGATAGGCCTGCAACTTGCCCTTGTCTCAGACCTGCCCAGCTGTCGCTTGCGCCAGCAGCCAGGTGCGAAATACCTTGAGGGCTTCGAGGCCCGCTGATTCCTCGGGATACACCAGGTAGTAGCCGCGCGTAGACACCCATTGTTTCTTTGAAAGCTGGCGCAAGCGGCCCGTCGCGACCGCATCCTTGGCCATGAAATCAGGCAGCAGCACGGCGCCCAGGCCTACCACTGCGGCGTTCAGGGCCATCGACATCAACTCGTAGCGCGGCCCCTCTTGCCCGGTACCGATTTCCAGTCCGGCGTGGTTGAACCACTTTTGCCAGGCGTCCAGTACCGTGGTGTGGTGCACCAGGGCAGACAGGGGCGTGCGGGAGGTCAGTGACTTTCCGTTTTTGGCAATCCATGCCGGTGCGGCGTACGGGGCCATGGCCAGGGGCAACACAAAGTCGTTGTGCAGGCCCGGCCGCTTCCCGTCGCCAAATTCAAGCGAGGCATCTACCGGCATGCTCTTAAAGTCCACCGAGCCCACGCGGGTGGCAAAGTTGAGGGTAATTTCGCTGTACGCGCGGGTGAAGTCCGGCAGACGCGGAATCAACCAGTAGCTGCCCAGCGATGCGCCTACCGACAGCGTCAGCGAACCCCCGCGCCCTTTGAGTGCCATCACATTCGCCGTGGCGCGCTCAAGGCGCTGGAGAATGGCGCTGACTTCGTCCAGGTAATAGCGCCCGGCCTCCGTCAGGACCACCGCGTCCCGGCGCCGCACAAACAGCTTGAGATCAAGGCGGCTTTCAAGCGCCATGATCTGGCGGCTGACTGCGCCTTGTGTCAGGTGAAGCTCTTGCGCCGCTGCGGTAAAAGACCGCAGCCGCGCGCTGGCTTCAAGGCACAGCAGGGACATCGTGGAAGGGGCGCGAAGCATCATGGTGCATGAGAAAAAGACATGGAAGACGGACAAATTGTCGTTTGTAGCCTAAGGTTTGTCCACGCATCATTCAGTTTTCTCATTGATCAACCCTAAAGGTGGCCTTCATGACTGAATTTCAAGCAAGCCGGCGAACACTCCTCAAGCTGGGTGCCGCTGCGATGGCCGCGTCGCCCCTGCTGGCACGCGCCGCCTGGCCCGACCGGCCCATCCGGTTGATCGTGCCGTCTTCCGCGGGCGGTTCGCCGGACAACATATGCCGCATCCTGACGGCCGAGCTGATGAAGTCGCTGGGCCAGCCATTTGTGATTGACAACAAGCCGGGCGCAAGCGGCAACATCGGCACGCAGGAGATCGTTCGCGCCGCGCCGGACGGCTACACGCTGGGCTACGGCAACGTGGGCACGCTGGCAATCAACAAGGCCCTTTTCGCCAAGCTCCCTTATGACCCCGACAAGCAGCTGATACCGGTGGCGTTGCTCGGTTATGTGCAAAACGCGCTGGTTGTCCGGAACGACCTTGGCGTGAAGAGCGTGGCCGAATTGATCGCGCTGGCCAAATCCAGGCCCGGCAAGCTCAGCATGGCTTCATCAGGAAACGGAACCACGGGGCACCTGGGTGGCGAGCTGTTCAAGAGCATGACCGGCACCTTCATGACCCACGTGCCCTATCGCGGCAGCCCGCAGGCGATCCAGGACCTGATGGGCGGGCAGGTTGACCTGATGTTCGACAACCTGTCGTCCATCGCGCCGCACATCAAGAGCGGCCGCGTCAAGGCCCTGGGCGTTTCGGGCCGGGCGCGCAGCCTGCAACTGCCCGATGTGCCCACCATCGGGGAGTTCGTCAAAGGCTACGAAACGACGGCCTGGGGCGGCATTGTGGCGCCGGCCGGCACGCCGCGGGACATCGTGATGCGGCTCAACAGCGAAATCAACAAGGTGCTGGGGAATGCCGCCGTCAATGAACGCTATGCCGCCATTTCCTTTGAAACCACTATGGGCCCGCCCGACCGCCTGTTTGACCGCGCCATGCGCGAGACACGCATGTGGGCGGAGGTCGTCAAGCGCGCCGGCGTTCAGCTGGATTGAGCGCGCATGTTCGATCTCATCATTGAAGGCGGCGAGCTGATTGACGGAACGGGTGCGCCCCGTTGGCGTACCGACATTGGCGTCTCTGAGGGAAAAATCACCGCCATCGGCGACCTGGCGTCCGCACCGGCAACAGAACGGTTCAATGCGCTTCGGCGCATCGTGGCGCCGGGCTTTATTGATGCGCATACCCATGACGACCGCTTGCTGCTGATGCCCACCATGGGCCCGCACCCCAAGCTGTCGCAGGGTGTCACAACGGTTATCGCTGGCAACTGCGGGGTCAGCCTGGCCCCGCTGGAAACCACCAACCCGCCAGCGCCGCTGGATATTCTGGGAACCGATGGCTGGGTGTACCGGAGTTTTGCGGCCTACCTCGACGCGCTGGACCAATCCAGCCTGGCGGTCAACGTCGCCTGCCTGGTTGGCCATTCCACGCTAAGGGTCAAGTGCATGTCAGACCTTGAAAGAGCCGCAACGCCAGAGGAGTCGTCGGCCATGGCGGCGGAGCTCGCGGCCGCGCTGGCGGCGGGGGCCATCGGGTTGTCGACCGGGCTGTATTACCCGCCCGCAAAAGCCGCAACCGCCGAAGAGGTGATTGCCGTGGGCGCGCAGCTCAAGGCGGCCGGCGGCATCGTAGCCATGCACATCCGCGACGAAGGCGATGCCATTGACGAAGCGTTGCGCGAGGCCCTGCGCATAGGCCGGGAATTGGGTGTGGGCACCGTGATCTCCCACCACAAACTGGTCGGCACAGCCAACCACGGCCGGTCTGTAGAGACATTGGCCCTGCTGGAGCAGGCCGCGCAAGGGCAGGCGGTGTGTTTTGACTGCTATCCGTACAACGCCTCGTCCACCATGCTGCTGCCGTCCCGCGTGAAGCAGTCCAGCGACGTGCTGGTGACATGGTCGCAACCCGAGCCGGGTGTGGCCGGCCGCTCATTGAAAGAGCTGGCGCGCGAACGCAACCAGACCGAAGAAGACGTGGCCCGCGCCCTGCAACCGGCAGGGGCCATTTATTTCGCCATGAGCGAAGACGATGTCAGCCGCATCCTGAGCCACCCGATGGCCATGGTCGGCTCCGACGGATTGGCGCATGACGTGCGACCGCATCCGCGGCTGTGGGGCACTTTCCCCCGCGTGCTGGGGCATTACGTGCGCGAAAGAAAGCTCTTTTCGCTCGAAACGGCTATCTACAAGATGACAGGCCTCAGCGCACGGCGTTTTGGCCTCACGGGCCGGGGAACGCTGGCGCCGGGCCATCACGCCGACATCGTCATCTTTGATCCGGACCGTGTGAACGCGAACGCGAGCTACGGGAACCCGACGGAGATCAGCTCCGGCATTGACGCCGTTTTTGTGAATGGGAAACTCGCTTGCCGCGATGGCAACACTGTGTGCGCGGGTGGGGGGCAGGTGTTGCGCGGGCAGGGCGCTGTGCCCTGATGAAACCGGGCCAGGTGGCTATTTACCCAGAAGCTTG
Source organism: Polaromonas sp. P1_E11 (assembly GCF_056405995.1). Lineage (NCBI taxonomy): Bacteria > Pseudomonadati > Pseudomonadota > Betaproteobacteria > Burkholderiales > Comamonadaceae > Polaromonas > Polaromonas sp. P1_E11. Next base: position 131,786 of record NZ_JBFUBA010000003.1, on the reverse strand, counting down.
GTAATCACGCGCCAATGCTGCGGCTCCACCGGCGTAATCGACAGCCGGTTGCCCTTGCGCAGGATGATCAGGTCTTCGAGGTCTTTGTGCGCCCGCAATTCAGGCAGTGTCAGGTTGAGCGTTTTCTTCAGTACCTTCACATCCACCAGCTGCCAGCGCGGCTCTTCGGGTTTGGATTTGGCGTCGTAGTAATGCGACTTCGGGTCAAACTGCGTCGGGTCAGGGTAGGGCGTAGACGCCACCTCCGCAATGCCGACGATGCCCGGCTCGGCACAGCTGGAGTGGTAGAACAGCACGCCATCGCCCACTTGCATCCCGTCACGCATGAAGTTGCGCGCCTGGTAGTTGCGAACGCCAACCCAGGGGACTGTTGAGTCCTTCGCCGCGAGCGCGTCGTCGACCGAGCATTCTTCGGGTTCGGATTTCATGAGCCAGTAGCTTGTCATGGGAGGGGCCTTGATTCTGATACGTAATTTCAGGGTGAAATTGAGCTTAATGAATGAACAGAGCGGAGAAAAAGCTTTTTCCAAGGTCTCCGACCGAGAGAATTTAAGGCTAACGACGGGAAGGTCGAGATTTCCGCAATCGACGTGGTTACTTGTGAATAAACCCCTTTTATTGAGAGTATTGCTGAGTAGTATTGATTTCCCAATTACCACGAGGATTGCCTGTGACTACAACCAACTTTCACGCCAGCGCAAAATACGGGGACTGGAAAGGAACGGCGTCCGCAGATGACCACGATCATATTGACTTTCGTGACTACCTGAAGAGCAATGGGTATATGAAGGACGGGGAGTTTCTTGTTGGAATTGAGACCTCCCAAGCTGAAGTCGCAGAGTCCACGCTCAAAAATCCCCTATATGTGTCAGTGCTGATCGTAGAAAGCACTAATGCGTATGACACAGTAGCTGAGCAAGTCAAACATCAAGTTCCGCTCCAAGTTCGGCGAGAAAGGCTTCGCCTGAATGTGGAGGAATTTTTTGGTCTGTTTAAACGGTTTGAGATTTCGATTTCTCCTCACGGGTTGATCGATCAATTCGATGTCGAATATCAAGATTGAGAGGAAAAGTTATGGCAAAACTCCTCGGGAAAAAGGCGATACCTGCAAAAAAAACTGCCACGAAGATGGAATCTAAACGGGTAGTTCAATCGCAAGCACGTGCATATGTGTCTCAGGAAGATGTGCCTGCATACTCGCTGACCGAGGCACTTCGGGTGCCTCAGGCAATAATCGATCACTACGGCAGTGGGGCAACCGCACCAATTGATGTCGCTTCCGCGCTCAACCTACAGCCTGGCAGTAGTATTTTTCGTATGCTTTGCGGCGCTGCGCTTGCTTACGGTTTAACAGATGCGAGCGCGAAGGCGGTGAGCATCTCTCCTACTGACTTAGCAAAGCGGATATTGAGCCCGTTAGCCGAAGGCGACGAGCTTCTCGCGAAACGAGAAGCAGTGATGAAACCCCGAGTACTGAAGGAGTTTCTGACTAAATATTCTGGTAATGCTGTTCCGCGAGAAGACATTGGTCAGAATGTTCTCAAGTCAATGGGGGTGCCAGCAGATAGGGTCCCCGCGGTTTGGACGCTCATACTTGAAACTGCTGTGGCTGTTGGCTACATAAGAAAGATTAAAGACAAAACTTATGTGCACCTGGGCGCGGGGTCGGTGCCTGTTCCTCTTAATTCAACTGACGAAGTAGGGAGAATTTCGGCTATCCCAGATCCCGCTTTTGAGACGCCGCCGGAATCATCTTTAACATCGGAACGCGCACCTTCCGCGGTAACTACGCCTATTGCGAAGATTACTGCCCAAAATCGGAAAGTGTTTATCACGCATGGAAAGAACATGGCGTTTATTGAGCCGATAAAGAAGCTACTCGGTTTTGGAGAAATGATTCCTGTGGTTTCCGTGGAAAAGCAGTCGGTCTCCATGCCCGTACCCGACAAGGTGATGAATGATATGAGGGATTGCGCCGCCGCAATCATTCACGTCGATGGTGAGCAACAGCTGATGGATAGGGATGCTAACGAGCATACGGTAATCAATCCTAATGTGCTAATTGAGATTGGCGCAGCAATGGCGCTGTATGGGCGTCGTTTCATCCTGCTCGTGCGCGACGGCGTCAAGTTACCTTCAAATTTGCAGGGACTCTACGAAGTTCGCTATCAGGGGGATTCACTTGATGGCGATGTAACAATTAAGCTTTTTGAAGCTATTAGTGCAATGAAAAGCACACCGTTGCCCATCGCAGAATAGACGTCGCTTGCGCGGCTCGAGGCACGGCTTTTTATATTGGCGGATACAGGTGAGACCTTGTGTTTTTAGGATGCGCCGGTCTTGTACAGTGATCAACCATCTATCACGTCCACACTTTTATCTAGTGCTTAGTCAAGTGCGTACCGCATCTACACCGCCTCGGCAACTATTCCTCAATTTGATGCCGCTTCTTCCATTCCGCGTAAGAGAATTCTTTGACTTCATGAAAGAGCCTTGGAGAGGAAGAGACTTCCTCCTCTGGGGCAAACTGCCCGATTACTCTGTCCAGTTCGCCCGCCTCTAACAGTTCCATGGTTTCTTGCACTTCGCTGGGTGCAATAAATGTGCTGGTCTTAAATTGCAGATACGCACTCTTTAAAAAGTCAATCCGAATCCGGATTTCGTCTTGAGATGTGGCTCGGGTGGGAATGGTGCTACTAAAGAGAGACATATCTAACCTTTATCGAAAAGTGTCGAGAGTTAAGCTCAAGCTAACCGACAATTCTTCATCTGCCGTAAAGTATCTTTGATCATTGCGACGAAACCAGCCCGCCCATTTCCCTTGCTCGAATAGGTACAGTCCTACATTTTCGTATCGCTGAAGCAATTCGTCTTGTTGTTCGGCGGTTCCCGTAGGCGACGCATGGAGACTTATCCTCCCTGCATAACCTCTCATATAGCTGAACTGAATGGTAGAGTCAACTAGGGCCCTTAGCAAGCCCTTTACCGGCGGAATGCCTGCCGCAAGGGCCGCCTCGTGCGGTGCGCCACTCAAATACCAAAGAAAGACGCAAGGTTTTGACCTATCAGTGGGGAACGGGTACCCATCGGCTAATAACACCTGTCCAAGAACAAAGACTTCGCCGTTGGGCATGGGCGTGGTGAGTTGGAGATATGCAAGATGTCTGCCTAATGCAATCTCTAGTAACGTACTTCTCAAATAGAGTGTTCGCCAGCGCCATTTAGAGTCAATCCGATTTGTGGCCGAAATCCATGGCAGTTGAACATCGCGATCCCAAGCTTCAGCGTGTGACAGATCTGCCTCAACGACCTTGACTGGAACCCAACTTCCGTCAACACGTTGCATTCGAGAGATAAATTTAGGTGGCATTGGGATTACATTGTTAGTGAGTCTCGCAAGCACTCATAAAGTTGGTTTCCGCATTTTCCTAGTTACTGCATTAAAGCACTGGCGAATGCCGTTCCGGCTCGTCATCTGCGTCACATGCAGCCTCATGTGGGCAACTTCCAGCATGTCATCACTGCTCATGCCGTACCAAGGGCCCATCACAGCCTACAACCCTCAGGCCGGGCACGAGTCATGCTGCGGCGTTCGGGATACCTGATGTGCAATGTGAGCCGATGAGGCGGCTTGCCGCCTCAGGGCTCAGCGCTTCACATCAGCACAAGCAGCAGCAAGCACACCACGATCACCCCCATCTCGAGCCATTCCTGACTCGTCATGCTGAGCATGCGGCGGGCCGTCAGCGTCACCACTGGGACCAGCAAGGCGAGACCTATCCAGCGGTCCAGCGGCATAAGGCAAACGCGCGCCAGAGCCCACAGCCAGGCGCAATGAGCCAGGAAACCCCAGAACTCAGCCCGGCTTGTTTTTGCGGTGACATTCAGCGTAAGGCGCCAGCCGGTGGCCACGGCTTGCCACCATTGCATTTCCTCGTCGTCCAGCAGCTTGTGCAGGGCATGCAGGGCCACCACCCCCAGTACCACCGGCCCGACGAAGCCCGCCCCCAGGGCAATGCCGAGATACAGGGGATGGTCGTAACCCGTGCCGCCACCGCCCAGTTTCACAGTGGCCAGCACCCACGCGCCGCCTACCAGCAGCACCGAGACAACGGCAACCACGCCCTCCGGCACGCCCGCGCTACGCGCCGCGCGGCCGCCGGCAAACAGGCCGAGCGCCAACACGGTGGCGCCGAGGAAGGTAGTCAGCAGTGAGACAGTTGCCTTCCATCCGTGATGCGGTGCAGCCGTCAGGCTGCCCGACTCGGGTGGGTCCAGTGCATTTTTGGCAGGGGACCACTGGCGGTACGGCTCGTGCCGGGCCTTCAGCAGGCGCTGGCTCCAGCTGGCGGTTAATGGCGATGCATTCGCGAACGCGAGTTCTATGTGGTACAGGCGCTGGGCGCTGTCGAGGTCGTGCGGTACCAGCACGGTCTGCAGGCCTGCCTTGCCGTTGGCCGCCTGCAGCGTAGCCAATTGCTCGCGCCAGTACCCGGCCACCGGAGGGGCCTCGCACGCCAGGGGTTCGGACTGGGCGCCGGGCTGCAGCAAGGTGACTTCATTGGCGCGCATGACGCTTTGCGGTGCTCGCACCCGGTCCCAGTCGCAGGTAAAGCGCAGCGTGCCTTGCAGGATGATGTCGGGGCGGTAGAGCGGCAGCGGCACGGAGCTGGTATTGGCCAGGCGCAGTGACAGCATCAGGCGTACTTGGCCTTCGGCAGAAGGCGCAGCCCAGATGCCGGGCGCGATGGGCTGCATGTCGCGCATCTCCAGGGTGAAGAGCGGCGCGCGCGCGGCGGCGGATTCCCAGCGTGGGGCCAGCGCCTGGTTGAAAGCCGCTTGCCAGGTCGCGCGGAAAGCGGGGCCCATCACGTCGTCGCGTTGCCGGCCGCGAGCGATGGCCGCGGCCACATCGTCGGCCGGCGCCTTCGAACCGCCCGGCAACCGGCGCAGGAATGACTTCCATGCGCTCAGCTTGGGCTCGGGCACAGCCAGGGCCGGCGGTGGCGCCGCACCGGTGACCTGCGCCACATAACCATGCAGCAATTCATTGCGGAAGGCTTCAATGTCCGCCTTGGGCGCTTCTGCACTGCGCAAGACATTCACCAGAAAGTAGGCCTGCGCGGCATTGCTGCCCACAGGTGTTCCGTACAACGCAGTGGTGAAGGGAGGCGGTGCGGACGAAGGGTTGGCCGCGAAGGCCCAGCTTTGGAGCAGCAGCATGCTGCAGAGAATGGCGCGCAGGATTCGTGTCATGGCTTTATCGCTGCCGGGCGGTACGGATGTCCGTGTTTCTCGACGGCGGCAAGGCCAGGGCACAAAAAACCAGAACCCACCCTCTGGTTTTCAGGGCCACGCTCTTTTGCGTGGGTATTTGCTGTTTTCACGTATCGGTCTCCCTCCGATGAAAGGCGGCTTGCGCAGCAAGCTTGTTTTTGGTGATCGCGCCGATCTTATATTCAAGCCAACTATCGATGGAAATAGGTGGCAATGCAGGATTTATACCCGCGAAAGCGTGACGCACTCAGCCTTGATAACAACAAACATCTGTTGTTCAGGTCTTGTGTGGTCGTTGAGGTCGTGAAGGAGCCGCCTGCCCTGCGGCGGTTTGCGGTTAGGTGCGCGACTGTTCAGGAAGGCAGGGGTGAAGGCGCTTGCCAGGCTGGCAAGTGCATAGCGCGTCAGCATGAGCCGGCACGTCATCGGCCGGGTTGTTTACGGCCTGGCGTCGCGCCAGACAAGATAAGGATTCAGCGGTGCGCCGCGCCACCACTGGCGCTCCGGCCCCAGTTTGAAGATCGCGAAGTGCAGGTGCGGTGCGTCGGGAGATGCATTCCCGGTGCTGCCGACATAGCCGATGACCTGGCCTTTGCGCAGGCTGGCGCCTTCGCTGAGGCCTTCGGCGTAGCGGTCCAGGTGGGCGTAGTAGTACGCGTACTGGCTGGCCGGGTCGAACTGGTAAATCGTGATGCCGCCGGGCTTGCTCAGGAACAGCTTGGCCACTTTGCCGTCCTCGACGGCGAGCACTGGCGTGCCGCGTGCGCTCATGATGTCTATGGCTTCATGCGGGGCGCCTGCTGCGCGCGCCTGGGTGTAGGTGTCGCTGAGCTGGGCGGGCGTGATGCCTTGCACCGGAAGTGTCAGGACGCGGAGCCGTAACTGCGAAATTTCCGTGTCATCCGCGACAGATGCGGGTGGGGGCGGCAGGGCAGGTGAGGGTGCGGCGTTCTCGATGGTCTGAACCACAAGCGGTGGCTTGTCGGCCTCTCTTACCGGCACGGCGGGCGCCAGCGCCTGGCTGGCTGGCGGTGTAGCGGGCTGTTTGACTTGTGTAACTGCCTCTTCCTTGCGCGTGCCCAGCATCACGCCTGCCGCCACGGCCAGCAGCGCGCAGATGGCAAACGCCGTTCTCTTGAGGCGGGCGGGTGTGGATGCCATCAAGCCTTGACGTTCACTTTGAAGCCGGCTTTCGCCAGGGTCGACAGGCGCTCTGCGTCCCAGTTGGTCATGTGGATGCAGCCGTTGGTTTCAGAATGGCCCACATTGGAAGGGTTGGGTGTGCCGTGAATGCCCCAGTGCGGTTTGGTCAGGCCCAGCCAGATGGTGCCGACGGGGTTGTTGGGACCAGCTGCGATGTCGACCTTTTGTGCATCCTTGGGTGCGTTTTTCAGCAGCGCAGGGTTGTAGGTGAAGCCGGGATTTTTGACCTCGTTCTTGATGGCCATCATCCCCAGCGGCAGCGGGTCGTTCTTTTCATTGCCTATGCTTATGGGAAAGCCCGCCACCAGCCGCTTGGCGGTGTCCAACACGTAGAGCACGCGCTCGGACTTGTCTATTTCGATGGAAGCCGCGTTGACCGGCGTGGCGCTGACCGCGATATAAGGCACGGTGATCTGCTTGCCGGCCTCTATGTTGATGCCGCCGTTGAGCTGCTTGAGGTAGCCAGTACTGGTGTGGAATTTTTCCGCCAGCGCTTCTTCCACCGACTCATACACCAGCGCCTTCATCTTCGCGCGCTCATCCATCGCCACCGGCGTTTTTTCAAACGGGCCGGCCGCGTCCTTCTCTGTCACGGTATAGCTTGTCAGAAGCGGAGCACCGTCCTTGCGCAACGAAGCCCAGGTTTCCGCCGTGACGGTGCCCGTGGGTTTGAGGTCGTGCGCGTTCTGGTAGGCCTTGACCATGCGCTGCATGTTGGTGGCGAAGCGCCCATCGATCTCCCCGCAGGAGAACCAGGCCCGGTCCAGCATGATCTGTGCGCGCGCTACGGCCGCGCCTTTGCTGCCGCTGCGCAGCAAGGGACTGTCGGTGGCGTTGTTAAAGGCTTCTGTATCAAGGGGCTGGTTGCCCGCCGCCGTGTTTTTGGGCTTGGCCGCCCATGCGCCGTTGCCGGCCAGGCCCAGCCCGGTCAGGCACAAGGCAGCGACGAGGGTGCGACGGGAGAGCCGGGAAAGCTGTGGGGTTACAAGGCGAAGAGAGGAAGGGGTATCGATCGGCATGACGGGCTTTCGTAGTCAGGCCAGTCTGGGGGGCATAAGGCGCATCGCCTGTCAGCAGCCATGCCTAGCGGCGGTCAGGTTTAAGCGGGTATTGTCTTGCCTCACACACCACACACAGTGCAAAACGGCTCTCCCGGTGCATCACGGGCTGATGATCACCCTGCACGCTGGTGCTTCATCATCCACGCGGCCATGGTGTCCAGCAGCTCCTCGCGCACCTGCGCATCGGTGCGGCCTGAGCGCACCAGCACGTGAAAGGCGTGATCGGCGCCATCCACGATATGCAGGCTTGCCTTTTTACCGAGGCTTGCGGTGGTTTGCGTGATCAGGTCCAGATCAGCGAGGCCATCGCGCGTGCCTTGCAGAAAAAGCATCGGCAGCTTGACGCCGTCCAGGTGCGCGGCGCGTTCGGTTGAAGGCTTGCCGGCTGGGTGCAATGGAAAGCCCACCAGCACAAGGCCGTTTAGTCCGGGCAATGGCTCAGCCGCCTGCGCCTGCGTGCTCATGCGACCACCGTAGGACTTGCCACCGCCAAACAGCGGCACACCAGGCATTTGCCGCGCCGCTTCAGCAACTGCCGCCCGGATCGCCGCATGCGCAATGGCGGGGGAGTCCGGTCGTTTGGAGCCTTGTTCCATGAACGGGAAATTGAAGCGCAAGCTGGCAATGCCGCGTTCCGCGAGACCCTGTGCAATCGCCTCCATAAAGGCGTGGTTCATGCCTGCGCCTGCGCCGTGGGCGAACACATAACACGCCTTGGCGCTGGCAGGTTTTTGCAGCAGGCCGGAGATGGTGCCGCCCGAAGGGAGCGGAATGGTCAGTGAAACGGGGCGTGTGGGCATCAATAGAAAGGGCAGGCTGGATTGAGATGCCCATTACAGCATCGCCAGTGCTCAGGCCGAACGCTTCGGCGCAGGATCGGCGAGCCCGGGCGGCAGGCGGTTGAGCAGCCACCGGATCGCCAGCGGGACCAGTACCAGATCGTCGGCAATTCCGATGACGGGCAGGAAGTCGGGGATGAAATCAATGGGGGAGAGCAGGTAGAGGGCAATCGCTGCGGTGCCCCATTTCAGCCAGGCGGGCGCTTCCGGGTGGCGCAGGGCAGTCCACAGCCGCTGGGCATCGCCGCGTATCAGAATCCAAAGCAGGGTCAGGCGTTTGAACATGAAAGCTCCTTGGGTGAAGGTGCAAGCCCGAAGGGCCGCTGGCATCCAGATGGCGTCACTTGCCTGGGCTACAAGAGCACTAACGGGTCGTTACGTTTGCGCGCCAGGAGGGGGCGCCGGGTCTTCCGTCAATGCGCCAGATTGGAAACCAGCTTGTCTGCCGCCTCAATGGCTTCAGCACGCGTGGGCCAGGTCCTGTCGCTGTCGTGCAGGGGAGGCAGCGATTCAACGTGTACAACATCGATGTACCAGGGACCGTCAGGGAGGTGGCACAGCCTGGCCATGTAATGCCGGCCGTTGGCGACGCCGGGGACGTATTCCTCGATCGGTTCGGGTTCGTCGTCGGGTGCTTCGTCCAGTGCGTCTTCTGGTGCGTCTTCTGGTGCGTCTGTTTGCATCGGGTTTCTCTCCAAATCCCGATTATCCGCAACCTATCCCTGTCCTTCGGGGAGGAAGGCACTGGGCGCAGCTCAGTCCTTGAGCTCCACCCCTAGCGCCGCGAGCTTTTTGGCATACGCGTCCCTGCGTTTTGCCGCCTTGTCTGCTGTCTCGACGGCCATCTGGATCGCCTTGGGGCCTTTGGCTGCAGCCGTCTTGATTAGTCCGGACTTGTGCGCAGCCTCTGCCTCCGCCCTCCTGAAAGTGGCAATAAGTTCGGCATGGGCTACGGATGAATTCACAAGGGCCCTCTTGATCGGAAGTGTCATTTTCCGGATGGCTCTTCAAGTCATAAAACGAGTAGTGGGCAGGCGTTTCGGTAACTGCAATGTCGCCGCGACCTCTGGGGTCTCAGCCAGCAGCGCACCCTTCTTCCACACCTTCAACCGGTTCGCCCGCAACCGGATCGCCTCCACCGGGTCCCGCGCCTGCAGCAGCACAAAGCTCGCGTCGCAGCCCACGTCCAGGCCATAGCCTTTGAGGTGCATCACCTTGGCGGCATTCGCTGTCACCGCGTCAAAGCATTGGCGAATGCCTTTCTGGCTCGTCATCTGCGCCACGTGCAGGCCCATGTGCGCCACTTCCAGCATGTCGCCGCTGCCCATGCCGTACCAGGGGTCCATCACGCAGTCGTGGCCGAAGGCGACAGTCACTCCAGCTGCCATCAGTTCAGGCACGCGGGTCATGCCGCGGCGTTTGGGGTAGGTGTCGTGGCGGCCTTGCAAGGTGATGTTGATGAGGGGGTTGGCGATGACGCTGACGCCGCTCTCGGCGATCAGGGGCAGCAGCTTGCTGACATAGTAGTTGTCCATGCTGTGCATGGAGGTGCAGTGGCTGCCGTTGACGCGGCCCTGCAGGCCCAGGCGCTGGGTTTCATCGGCCAGGGTTTCGATGTGGCGTGAAAGCGGGTCGTCGGACTCGTCGCAGTGCATGTCGACCAGCAGGCCGCGTTCAGCTGCAATTTCGCAGAGCAGCTTCACGCTGGCGGCGCCGTCGGCCATGGTGCGTTCAAAGTGCGGGATGCCGCCGACCACGTCCACGCCCTTGTCGAGTGCACGCTCCAGGTTGTTGGTGCCACCTTTGGTTCGCAGTACACCGTCTTGCGGGAAGGCGACCAGTTGCAGGTCAATGTAGGGAGCGACTTGGTTTTTGACTTCGAGCAATGCGTCTACTGCCAGCAGGCTGGGGTCACTGGTGTCGACATGGCTGCGAATGGCCAGCAGGCCTTTGGCGACGGCCCAGTCGCAGTAGGTGAGGGCGCGTTCGATAAGCGCTTCGGCTGTGAGCAGCGGCTTCAGTTCGCCCCAAAGCGCGATGCCTTCGAGCAGCGTGCCGCTTTCATTGATGCGCGGCAGGCCGTAGCTCAGCGTGGCGTCCATATGGAAGTGCGGGTCGACGAAGGGTGGGCTCAGCAGGTAGCCGCCGGCGTCTACCGTCTCGCGGGCCTGCGCACCCGCAATAGGGCCTTCGCTGACCTGGGTGATCTTGCCGTTTTGCACGGCGATGGAGATGTTGTTGCGGCCATCGGGCAGGCTGGCGTGGGTGATGAGGAGGTCGAGCATGGCAGTGGGGGTGTATTGGGTTTCAGTGTGCGCGTTGCGCGCGGTAGCGGTACTGGCCATTGGCCGGGCCGACCTCGATGGTGACGCGGCGCAGTTTGTCGTCATGGCCGGAGGCGGCGCGCGCCGTGAGCGTGATGCCGCGCGGCGTTGTGCGGCAGGTTAGGCCGCTGAGCATGATTTCCGAATGGTCGTTGTTCAGCTCTGTGATCCCTATCGTGTGCTCGGCATGCAGGCTGCCGTTGGCGTCACGCGTCATCCATTGAACGTAGAGGAATGATTGCGCGTACTGGTCGGCGTGCACCACGCGGTAGGTGCCCTGGTGGCCCTTGTCCCAGGTGCCGCACATTTGGACCCAGCTGACGGCGTCGGGTGTCTTGAAGGTGTCGTAGCTGTAGTCACTGCCCAGCGCCTGCGCATTGGCGCAGCCCAGTGCCAGCAAGGCTGCCAGCAGTGTGCCGCGTGGGGCAAGGGGTGTCGTCATCATCAGCGCTCGCCTTTTCGATACGGTTTCATCAAGGCCTGAGGATACGCCGCCTTGCGAGCCACCAGCACCAGCGCGAGGATGGAAAGGGCGTAGGGCAGCATCAGGTACACCTGATAGGGCACATTCACGATGCCCGAGGTTTGCAGGCGCAGCTGCAGCGCGTCGAAGAAGGCGAACAACAGCGCGCCCAGCAGCGCCTTGCCCGGCCGCCACGAGGCAAACACCACCAGTGCCACGCACACCCAGCCGCGGCCATTGACCATGTTGAAGAAAAAGGCGTTAAACGCCGACAGCGTGAGGAAGGAGCCCGCCACACCCATGAGCGCCGAGCCGGCCACGATGGCGGCGGTGCGGGTGGCCGCGACGGAGACGCCCTGGCCTTCGGCGGCCTGGGGGTTCTCCCCGACCATGCGGATGGCCAGGCCCGCCGGTGTGCGGTAGAGCAGCCAGGCGATCAGCGGCACCAGCAGCAGCGCCAGCAGCGTGAGCGAGGTTTGCGCGGCCACCACGTTCAGCCCACCGCCCGGAAAGCCGTCGAGCCAATGCATGGGAGCAAAGGGTGTGATGGTGGGTGGCGTGTCGACTTTGGGAAAGCTCACGCGGTAGCCGTAGTAGCTGAGCGAGGTGGCCAGCAGGGTGATGCCAAGCCCGGCCACGTGCTGCGACAGCGCCAGCCCGACGGTGAGAAAGGCGTGCAGCAGCCCAAACATCGCACCGGTAAGTGCCGCCACACCCACGCCCACCCACAGCGGCGCGCCGCCGTACACGGCCAGCCAGCCGCTGAAGGCGCCGGCAACCATGATGCCCTCGATGCCCAGGTTGAGCACGCCGGCACGTTCGCACAGCAACACGCCCAGCGTGCCCAGGATGAGCGGCGTGGCGATGCGCAGCACGGCGATCCAGAAGGGCGCCGCGGCAAGGATATCGAGCATTTCAGCCATGCAGAACGCCTTTTTCCACTGGTATGCAGACTGTCGACGCTATCAATTTAATAGCTGCTTGCGCCCGTCTTAATTGGCTAGTGGCTATTATTTCCTTAAGAATTTCGCGCACAGCCTCAGTCTGTGCAGCCGCATGGGCCGGCAGGGCGCGGGTGCTGGAGAGTTTCATGCGGCCCGGCCTTTTTCTTTGACTACCAGCCGGTATTGCGTCATCAACGTGGCCACCAGCACGGAAATCAGCGAAGCCGCCACGATGACGTCGGCGATATAGGTCGGCACGCCTACGGCCCGGCTCATGGTGTCGGCGCCGACCAGCACGCCCGCCACAAACACGGCGGCCGCCAGAACACCCAGGGGGTTGAGTGCGGCCAGCATGGCGATCACGATGCCGGTGTAGCCGTAGCCGGGCGACATGTCGAGCGTGACATAGCTGGTGCGGCCCGCTACTTCGATGGCGCCGGCCAATCCGGCCAGCGCGCCCGAGAGCAACGCAACCAGTACCACCGTGCGGGTGACGGGCACGCCGGCGAATGCCGCGGCTTTGGCGTTGGCGCCCACGGCGCGTACGTCAAAGCCCAGCACGGTGTACTTCAGCAAGGCCCACAGCGCCACAGCCAGCGCGGCGGCCCACAGCAGGCCGGTGTGGATGCGTGTCTGCGCGATGAGCCTGGAAAGCTCCAGCTCGCCCTGCAACGCCACGCTTTGCGGCCAGCCCATGGCGGTGGGGTCTTTCATGGGGCCGTCGAGCATGGCCGACACGAACAGCAGCATGATGAAATTGAGCAGCAGGGTGGTCACGACTTCATCGACCCCCAGCCGGGCCTTCAGCAGTGCCGGGCCCAGCAACAGCAGCGCGCCGGCAATGGCTGCGGCCAGCATCATCAGCCCGAACAGCAGCCAGATGGGCAGCTCGAACCCTGTACCGCCGTGCATGCCGCCCACAGCCACTGCGGCGAGTGCGCCGGCATACAGCTGGCCTTCGGCGCCGATATTGAAAAGCCTCGCCTTGAAGGCCACTGTGGCGGCCAGCCCGGTCAGGATGAGGGGTACCGCACGGGTGAAGGTTTCGCTGAGGGCAAAAACCGAACCGAAGCCCCCCTTGAATAACAGCACATAAGTTTGGCCCAGCGGCGCGCCGGCCCACAGCACCAGCAGTGCGCTGATCAGCAGGGTGAAGGCGATGGCACCTATAGGGGCGAGTACCAGGGCCAGCTTTGAGGTTTGTGTTCTTTTCTCCAGCCTCATAACTGGTTGGTCCCCACGCTTTTCACTTCGTGTAATGCGCTGCCCCCCGAGGTGGCCCTCGCGCCTTGGGGCGGCCCGGCGGCGCTCGAGTCACCCCCATTGGCTCCAGCCATGGCCAGCCCAATGGCCTCGCGTGTCCAGGCTTCGGCGGGCAGGGCCTCCGTTAGCTGGCCCGCGTGCATCACCGCCACACGGTCGCCGAGCGCTATCACTTCGTCCAGGTCGTCGGAAATGACCAGCACGGCCGCGCCGGCGTCTCGCGCGGCGATCAGTTGCTGCTGCACATAGGCGACGGCGCCGATGTCCAGGCCCCAGGTGGGTTGGTGGGCGATGATGAGCTTCGGTGCCTCGGGCGCTTTGGGCGATGAGGCGTGTGCAGAAGGGGAAACCAGGGCCCGCCCGAGGATAAGCTTTTGCATATTGCCGCCCGACAGCGAGCGTGCCGCGGTGTGTGGGCCTCCGCCGCGCACGTCGAACTCGCGCATGATGCGGGCGGCATGGGCCTGCGCGGCCTTGCGCTTGACCCACAGCGCTTTGGAAAACGCCGGGCTGCGCAAGCGCTCTGACGCGGCGTTTTCCCAGACGCTGAGGTCGCCGACCACGCCGACGCCATGCCGGTCTTCGGGGATGCGCGCCACGCCTTGTGTGACCAGCCAGGCCGGCGAGGCCTTCATGGGCTGGCCCAGAAATGTCACGGAGCCCTGGGTGGCGGCGCGGGTGCCGCACAGCAGGTCGGCCAGGGCTAGCTGGCCGTTACCCGAAACGCCTGCAATCGCAACGATTTCACCGGCCCTGAGTTCGAGCGAAACGCCATCCAGGCGGTCTTGCCCCGCATCGGCCGTGCTGACGCCTTCCAGCGTGCAGACCGGCAGGCCGGTTGACGGCGCTGGGCGACGCTGTGTGGTGGTGACGGTATGGCCTACCATCCATTGCGCCAGCTGCGCCTGGCTGGTGCCGGCGGCAGGTGCTTCGGCCACCAGCTTGCCACCGCGCAGTACGGCCACCCGGTTCGACACGCGCAGCACCTCGCCCAGCTTGTGGCTGATGAAGATGATGGACAGGCCCTGCGCCACCATCTGGGCCAGCGTCTCGAAAAGCGCTTCGCTTTCCTGCGGCGTCAGCACGGCGGTGGGCTCGTCCAGGATCAGGATGCGTGCGCCGCGGTACAGAGCTTTCAGGATTTCAACCCGCTGTCGTTCGCCGACCGAGAGGCTGCCCACTTTGGCATCCGGCGCCACGGGCAGGCCAAAGCGCTGTGCAACATCGAGCAGCCTAGCCCGGGCTGCGCTGCGGCGTGAAAACAGCTGCCACAGCGGCTCGCTGCCCAGCATCACGTTGTCGAGCACGCTAAGGTTGTCGGCCAGCGTGAAATGCTGGTGCACCATGCCAACGCCCGCGGCCAGCGCGGCCTTGGGGTTGCCGGGCGCCAGCGGCTGGCCGAAGATGTCGATATGGCCTTCGTCGGCGGTGTAGTGACCAAACAGGATGGACACCAGCGTGGACTTGCCGGCGCCGTTTTCACCCAGCAGCGCGAGGATTTCGCCGGCCTGCAAGTCCAGCGAGATCGCGTCGTTGGCAACCAGCGGGCCGAAGCGTTTGGTGATGCCGTTCAGCCGCAGCACCGGCGGCTGTGCGTTATCAGCCGAGGGATGCCCAGTGGTCATGCCGGTCGCGCCGCTCCTGGCGGTAGTTGGTGATCTCCAGACGAAGGCCGTCGGGGTCGGTGAAAAAAGTGGCCCAGTAGTCGGGTGCGTATTCGCCGTGGTTGTGCGGCTCGCTGGCGCTGATGCCTGAGGCTTGCAGCAGCCGTGCGCATTCGGCCACGTCTTCGACAGTGTCTACGCGCAGGCAGAAGTGATGAAGGCCGGGCGAATACGAGTCGTGCGCGGCTTGCGAGCGGGCAGGCCGCAGCACATAACCGAAGTGGCGGTTGTAGTACTGGATGTGCGGGTCGCCGCCTATCGTGAAGGTGTTTTTGCGGCAGCTGAGTGCCTTGAGCATGAGCTTGTCATAGAACGCTTCCGACTCGGCCATGTTGCTCACGGCAATGTAGATGTGGTCAATGCCGGTGAGCTCGGGCATGCTATTTCCAGGCCGCGAGAAACGCCAATAGAACCTTGGCCGAGTTGTCGGCAGCGATGTTCATGAAGGTCACCATTTCGTTGGCCGCTTCACCGCCGCCGGCCAGGTCGCTGAGCGACCGGAAGGCGATGTAAGGCACGCTGTTGCTGTAGGCCACCATGCCCACGGCGGCGGTTTCCATGTCGAGTACGTTGGCCTGGAAGGTCTTGAAGGCGTATTCGCGGAAGGCGGCGTTGTCGACAAAGGCCTGGCCCGACACGCCGTTGCCGCCCACCATCAATTGCGGTTTGTGCGTGAGGCATACCCCCGCGTTGCAGGCGCCGAGCTCGATGTTGCCCATGCCCCTGGCAACCGCGAGCATCCGGGGGTCGACTTCAAACCAGAACTTGCGTACGGGCGCCGGGTTGGCGGCGGTGCGCGTTTCGACCGGGCGCGGGTGCAGCATGCCGAAGGGCGCCAGGGTCTGTGCCTCCATGCGCGGCGGGATGGTGAAGCGGCCCGGCGAAGTTTCGCGTGCCATCAGCACTTCCAGGTATTGGCTCCACTGGGTGGGGACGCTGACATCGCCGATGTGCAGGGACGGGTTGACGCCGCCGGCGATGCCGCTGAAGACGATGTGGGTGATGTTGAAACGGTCCAGCACCAGCTGCGTGTTCATGGACGCATTGACCATGCTGATGCCGGAAAGGAACAGTACGACCGGCTTGCCCTGCAGGGTGCCAGTGGTGAAATCAACGCCGTTGATGCGGTGCCTGGCGGGGCCCTGCAAGCGGTTGAGCAGCAGCGTCAGTTCGGGCTGAAAAGCTGATATCACCGCGATCCGGGGTGTGGCGTCAAGCCGGACTGGGATGCCGGCAGCTGCACCGGGCGGATGGGGCGCCGGGCCCGCACAGCCTAAAAGACCGAACGACAGGAGGGCCAGGAAGGCCAGTGGCGCCGCGGCCCGCCAGGCAACAGGCTGGCTGAAAAGAAAACGCCGCAGGCAAAACAGGGAATGCATACGGCGCTTTCAGGTCGGGCGGTGAAACGCCGGCTTATTTGGCGGTGGACTTGGGCTGGCCGTCGTCGACCTTGACGGTGAACTTGCCGGCCAGGATGTCGGCTTCTTTGGCCTTGACCTTGGCAACGATGTCGGCGGGCACCTTTTTCTCGAAGGTGCCCAGCGGGGCGAGTTCGGAGCCTTTGTACTTCATCATGGAATAGGGGCCGTAGTCTTCGGCCTTGAATTTGCCTTCCTTGACGGCCTTGATCGCGCGGTCGATGCTGGGCTCCATGTTCCAGAGGGCCGACGCCACCACGGTGTCGGGGTATTTGTCTTGCGTGTTGATGACATTGCCGATGGCCAGCTTGCCTTTTTCCTTGGCGGCGTCGCTCACACCGAAGCGTTCGGCGTACATCACGTCGGCGCCCTTGTCGATCATGGCGAAGGCGGCTTCCTTGGCTTTGGGCGGGTCAAACCAGCTGTTGATGAAACTCACGCTGAACTCGACCTTGGGGTTGGTTTCTTTCGCCCCGGCCATGAAGGCGTTCATCAGGCGGTTGACTTCGGGAATCGGGAAGCCGCCGACCATGCCGATCTTGTTGCTCTTGGTCACGCCGCCGGCGATCATGCCGGAGAGGTAGGCCGGCTCCTGAATGTAGTTGTCGAACACCGAGAAGTTGGGCGCCTGCACCTTGCCCGACGAGCCCATGAGGAAAGATACTTTCGGGAAATCCTTGGCGACCTTGCGGGCCGCGGCTTCCACCGCAAAAGCCTCGCCGACGATGAGCGCGTTGCCGGCCGTGGCGTATTCGCGCATGACACGTTCGTAGTCGGCATTGGAGACGTTCTCGGTCGCCTTGTATTCGATCTCGCCGCGCGCTTCGGCGGCTTTGAGCGCCTTGTGCAGGCGGCTGACCCATTGCTGCTCAAACGGCACGGTGTAGATGGCCGCAACCTTGGTTTTGGCTGCCTGGGCAAGGGCCAGGCCGGGCAGGGCGGCTGCGATGGCGGTGGCCAATAGAACGAGCTGGCGGCGCTTGAAGGTCTGAGGCATGGGACTCTCCGGTTGGGTTTTCAGGTGGTTTGACGGTGTCTGGAAACTGCTATCAATTCAGGAGCTGCTTGCGCTCGTCCACGAAGGGCTGGGGCCTTATTTGGTTCCGAAAATTCGGTCGCCTGCGTCACCTAAACCTGGCAGGATGTAGCCGTGGCTGTTGAGCTCGCGGTCGATCGCCGCGGTATAGATCGGCACGTCCGGGTGGGCGTTTTGCAGGGCCTTGATACCCTCCGGGCAGGTCAGCAGGCAGACGAACTTGATGGACTTGGGGTTGAGTTCTTTCAGTCGCTCGACTGCGGCGATGGCCGAGTTGCCGGTGGCGAGCATCGGGTCGACCACGACAATGTCGCGCTCTTCCATGTCGTGCGGCATCTTGAAGTAGTACTCGACCGCCGTCAGGGTTTTCGGGTCGCGGTACAGGCCGACGTGGCCGACGCGCGCGCCCGGCACCACGCTGAGCATGCCCTCAAGAATGCCGTTGCCGGCGCGCAGGATGGAGACAAACACCAGCTTCTTGCCGTCGATGACTTTGGAGGTGGTGGTTTCCAGCGGGGTCTCGATCTCGATGTCCTGCATCGGCATGTCGCGCGTGACCTCATAGGCCATCAGCATGCTGAGCTCATTGAGCAGGGTGCGAAAGGTGTTGGTGGAGGCGTCCTTGCGGCGCATCAGGGTGAGCTTGTGCTGCACCAGCGGGTGGTCGATCAGGTGGACTTTGTTGCTCTGGATGGTCATTTTCTTGTGTGCCTCTGTGTTCTGTCTTTGTTTGGCCTGGTTGTTATTTTTATTCTGCTCTTGCCTGTCGGCTCCGCGCATCTTTAGGGATCGATGTTCAGAATACGGTGCCGTCGCTTTCGATGTTCAGGGGCGGCAAACCTTGATGCAATTGCTGTGCCAGTGCACGCCCTGCGGCCCAGGTGCCGCCTTCGAGCACGCAGGCCAGCGGCATCTGCTCGGCGGTCAATCCCAGCTGCTCACGCACCAGTGGCGCGAGCTCGTCGAGAAGGGCCACGGTAAGCGCGCGCCACTCCACGATGAGTTCGTCGCCGGCAGCATGCAGGCGCCCGGCCTGGGCCGGGTCTTTCAGCACCAGCACACCGGCGTCGAGGAACAGGCCGCCGTTGCGGTATTCGGGCAGGCCGGTCAGCGCATCAAGCCCTTTGACCTGCACACCGGCCCACTCGAAAGGCTCCAGCAGTGAATAGGTGAGCCACTGCGACAGCTTGTGGAAAGGCATCCAGCCATGGCTGGGCCCAGCTTTTTCGGATTCATCGTCGCCTGCCGCGCTGTGCTGCCAGCAGTCGCCCAGGGGAATGTTGCCCATGACATTTTGGGCTGGCCAGATAGACGAGAGGCTGGTGAGCAGCACCGACAGCAGCTCGTGCGCCTCGATAGCACTTTGCCCGGGTTGCGCCAGCGCTTCAAACAAATGACCGGGACGGCCGCGCTGGCCAAAGAGGGCGGGCTGGTCCTGCAGTGCCTGGCCGAGGCGCCGCAGCAGCGCGGCGCGGCCTTCGAGGCCGATCAGCGGGTTTTCGGGCGTGACCTGAAAAGCCAGGGCAAGCTGGTCTGCGGTAATGGTTTTGAGCTTGAGGGCATCGGCCTGCAGCGGTTGCTGTGGATCGCTGGAAAAGAGCCCAGCCATGAAGGCGTGAAAACTTGCCACCCCCAGGCCTTCGGAACGGCTGTATTCGCTGCAGGGATGCTCTCCCTGGGCGGCTTCGAGGTAGTGCCACTGGGCGCCGGCACCGGCGTCCAGCAGCACGCTGATGAGCGCGAGGTCAATCTGGGCGCGGGCGCGCCCGGCAGGCGTGGCGGATGCCAGTGCTGCATTGAGTAAACCCAGGCGGTCAATGCCGCCAGCTTCAAAATGCCGCCAGCGGCTGTGGTACGGAATGTCCAGGTCCGGGTAGCGGGCGCGGGTGATTTCGGCAACCAGCGCAGCGGCGGTGGTCATGGCGCCGTCGTTGACGGTAAACCAGGCGGATTCGCCGCGGCGTGCGCGCTCAAGCAGGGCAGATGCGCGGGCGCGTATGGTTCTGGTGGAACGCAGTTCCGCGGCGGCGCTGATCCCGCGCAGGTTTCCGGCGATGGTGTAGGTGGCGTTGGCGGGGTTGCTGGGACTGTCAGGAGCAGGTGTGGTTTCAGACATCCAGCCCCCGGCCCTTGGCTTTTTTCAGTTCTTCGGCGTCGGGCACCGCGCCGGGGGTGAAATAGCCTGCGGCCATCTTGGCGTCCATTTCGACCTGGGCGTCGGCCGGGATCATGTGTTCGGGAATATTGATGCGCTGAACTACCTCGATGCCCGAGCGGGTGATGGCGTCGTACTTCATGTTGCTCATGGAAACGAGGCGGTGGATTTTGCGGATGCCCAGCCAGTTGAGCACGTCGGGCATGAGTTCCTGGAAGCGCATGTCCTGTACGCCGGCCACGCACTCCGTGCGGTTGAAGTACTGGTCGGCGGTGTCGCCGCCCACCTGGCGCTTGCGGGCGTTGTAGACGAGGAATTTGGTCACTTCGCCTAGCGCCCGGCCTTCCTTGCGGAAATAGGACACCAGGCCCACGCCGCCGCGCTGGGCACCCTGGATGCATTCTTCAATGGCGTGCGTGAGGTAAGGGCGGCAGGTGCAAATGTCGGAGCCGAAGACGTCGGAGCCATTGCATTCGTCATGCACGCGGGCGGTGAGTTCGACATCGGGGTTGGCCAGGTCGCGCGGGCGGCCAAAAATGTAGGCCGTGAGGCCGCCGATGGGAGGCAGAAAGACTTCCAGGTCGCTGCGGGTGACGAGCTCGGGGTACATGCCGCCGGTTTCTTCAAATAGCACGCGGCGCAAATCGGTTTCGCTGCAGCCAAAGCGGCGGGCAATTTCGGGCAGGTACCAGACCGGTTCGACGGCGACCTTGGTCACCATGGCCGCTCCGCCGGCCGTCAAAAATTTGCCGTCGGCCTTAAGGCGGCCCGATTGCAGGGCTTCGATCACCTCAGGCAGGATCACATGGGCCTGGGTTACGGCGATGGTTGGCCGGATGTCGTAACCCGCTGCCAGCTCATTGGAAAAAACGTCGGCCACCATCGCGCCCCATGGATCCATCGCTACGATACGGCCAGGCTCGCTCCATTGCGGGTAGGGGCCGATCACGTCGGTCGGCGAGGTGTTGGTCAGGTCGGCCTTGTGGCTGGCCTTGAGCGCCCCGGAAGCAACGGCGAGCGCGCGGTAGACGCTGTACGAGCCGCTGTGCGTGCCGATGACGTTGCGGTGGCTGCGTTTGGTGGTGGTGCCTACCACCGGGCCGCGTTCGGCGGCAGTGGCGGCGGCCCAGCGGATGGGCAGGGCGCCATAACCTCCCGCGTGAGAGGTCAATCGGATGTGGGAGACCGCAGGGCTGGCCGGAGCTGTGGAGGAGGCAGAAGTGGAGACGGGCGCAGAAACAGGCGCAGGGGTAGCCGGCCTCGGATCAGGTGACTTGGCGGCAACTTCAGCAGGCATTGCGGATCCTTAAAAAATCCAATGTAGCGATGCGTGCCGGGATTGACAAGCCCGGCGGTTTTGCCGGGTCGTTAATTTGCGACAGGCCCGGCCGGACGCACCGGGTCTGTGCGCATGCTCAGCGTTTTTTGCCGCCGAAGATGCTGCCGAGGACGCCGCGGATGATTTCCCGGCCCACGGCCGAGCCCATGGTGCGCACGGCGGACTTGGCCATGCTTTGCGCCAGGCCGTCGTGTTTGCCGCCGCGCGGGCCCGTGGTGCCGAACAGGACGTCGTTGAGCCCGCCCATGATGCCGCCCGAATCGGTTTGGCCGGCCGCGCCGCCCTGGGGTGCCTTGGCCGCTTCCGTGGCCGCGACTTCCGCGCGGCCTTTGATGGCTTCGTAGGCCGATTCGCGGTCCACGGTCTTTTCGTAGGCGCCGGCTACCAGGGAATTTTGCAGCAGCTGCTGGCGTTGTGGCGGTGTGATGGGGCCGATCTGGCTGCCGGGGGGCAGCACGTAAACGCGTTCCGTCACGCTGGGGCGGCCCTTGCTGTCGAGAAAGCTCACCAGGGCCTCGCCAACGGCCAGTTCGGTGATCGCGGTTTCGATGTCGAGGCCGGGCTTTTGCCGCATGGTCTGGGCGGTGGCCTTGACGGCTTTCTGGTCGCGCGGCGTGAAGGCGCGCAGGGCGTGCTGCACCCGGTTGCCGAGCTGGGCCAGTACTGAATCGGGAATGTCCAATGGATTTTGTGTCACGAAATACACGCCGACGCCCTTGGAGCGCACCAGGCGCACCACCAGCTCGATGCGCTCGACCAGCACTTTGGGCGCTTCGTTGAAGAGCAGGTGGGCTTCGTCAAAGAAAAAGACAAGCTTGGGCTGGTCCGGGTCGCCGATCTCAGGCAGTTGTTCGAACAGCTCGGACAGCATCCACAGCAGGAAGGTGGCGTAGAGGCGCGGCGAGTTCATGAGCTTGTCGGCCGCCAGGATGTTGATCACCCCTTTGCCATCAACGGTTTGCATGAAGTCGCTGATGTTGAGCATGGGCTCGCCGAAGAACTTGTCGCCGCCCTGGCTTTCGACCTGCAGCAGCCCGCGCTGGATGGCGCCCACACTGGCGGCGCTGACGTTGCCGTACTTGGTGGTGAACTCGCTGGCGTTGTCGCCGACGTACTGCAGCATGGCGCGCAGGTCTTTGAGGTCGAGCAGCAGCATGCCGTTGTCGTCGGCAATCTTGAACACCAGGTTGAGCACACCGGCCTGGGTTTCGTTGAGGTTGAGCATGCGGCCCAGCAGCAGCGGGCCCATGTCGGAGATGGTGGCACGCACGGGGTGGCCCTGTTCGCCGAAGACGTCCCACAACGTAGCGGGGCAGGCCAGCGATTCGGGGAGGTCGATGCCCCGTTCCTTGAGGATGCCGGCCATTTTGTCGCCAATGGTGCCGGCCTGGCTGATGCCGGTCAGGTCTCCTTTGACGTCGGCCATGAAGACCGGGACACCGATTTTCGAGAAGTTTTCGGCCAGTGTTTGCAGCGTGACGGTCTTGCCGGTACCGGTGGCACCGGTGATCAGCCCATGGCGGTTGGCCAGCGCAGGGAGGATCTCGCAGTGGATGGAATCGTGCTTGGCAATCAGTAACGGCTCGGCCATGGGGTGTCCTGGAGTGAAAAAGTAAAATGCGGGTTGTAGATTAAATCAATTAATCAGTCTGAAAAGGGATTCTTCGTGGCCGGTCACAGCAAATGGGCGAATATTCAACACCGCAAGGGGCGCCAGGATGAAAAGCGCCAGCGCATCTGGACCCGTGTGATGCGCGAAATCATGGTGGCGGCCCGCATGGGAGGCGGCGACCTGGGCACGAATCCGCGCCTGCGCCTGGCAGTGGATAAGGCCAAGGCGGCCAACATGCCCAATGAGAACGTCAAATACGGCATTGCCAAAGCTACCGGTAGCCTGGAAGGCGTGCATTATGAGGAAGTCCGCTACGAAGGCTACGGCATAGGCGGCGCGGCCATCATTGTGGACTGCATGACCGACAACAAGGTGCGTACCGTGGCTGAAGTGCGGCACGCTTTTTCCAAACACGGCGGCAACATGGGCACCGAGGGCTCGGTGGCTTTCCAGTTCAAGCACTGCGGCCAGTTGATTTTTGCGCCCGGCACCAGTGAAGACAAGATCATGGAAGTCGCCCTGGAGTCCGGCGCCGACGACGTCATCACGCACGAAGACGGTGCCATTGAGGTGTTGACGCCTTACACGGGCTTTGAATCCGTGAGGAACGCGCTGGAAGCCGCCGGCCTCAAGCCCGAGATCGCCGAAGTCACCATGCGCGCCGACAACACCATAGAACTTGCCGGCGAGGATGCCCGCAAGATGCAAAAACTGCTGGACGTGCTGGAAGACCTGGACGATACCCAGGATGTGTTCCATAACGCCGAGTTGTCCGAATAAGCAAACCCAACACGCAGCCGCAATGAAGCAACAACACAATAGCAAAAGCAAAAGCAAAAGCAAAAGCAAAAGCAAAAGCAAAAGCAAAGCCAGGCACACAATGAAAGCAGCAGCATGAAAGTTTTAGTGGTGGGTGGCGGTGGCCGTGAACACGCCCTGGCCTGGAAACTGGCGCAGTCTCCCAAGGTTCAGGCGGTGTATGTTGCGCCCGGCAACGGCGGCACTGCGCTGGATGCGCGTCTTGAAAATATTGACATCACCGACGTGAAGGCGCTGCGCGAATGGGCGCTGGCCGAGAAGATCGCGCTGACAGTGGTGGGCCCCGAGCAGCCGCTTGCGGCCGGCATGGTTGATGAGTTCCGTGCGCACGGCTTGCGGGTTTTTGGCCCGACCAAGGCGGCGGCGCAGCTGGAAAGCTCCAAGGCATTCTCCAAGGCTTTCATGAAGCGCCACGGTATTCCGACGGCCGAATACGAAACCTTCACCGACGCCGCGGCGGCCCATGCCTATGTGGACGAAAAAGGTGCCCCCATCGTCGTCAAGGCTGACGGCCTGGCGGCCGGCAAGGGCGTGGTGGTGGCCATGACGCTGCACGAGGCGCACGAGGCCATTGAATTCATGCTGGCACCGAACCCCGACTTCAACCCGCTTGGCGTGGCACACAACGAGGGTGGCGCGCGTGTGGTGATTGAAGAATTTTTGCAGGGCGAAGAAGCCAGCTTCATCGTGATGTGCGACGGCAAGAATGTGGCCGCCATGGCGACCAGCCAGGACCACAAGCGCCTGCTTGACGGCGACGAAGGCCCCAACACCGGCGGCATGGGCGCGTATTCACCGGCCCCGGTTGTTACCCCCGAAGTGCATGGCCGTGCCATGCGCGAGATCATCCTGCCGACCATCAAGGGCATGGAAAAAGACGGCATTCCGTTCACCGGATTTTTGTATGCCGGCCTGATGATTGATGCGGAAGGCAAGCCGAAAACACTGGAGTTCAACTGCCGCATGGGCGACCCGGAGACGCAGCCGATCATGATGCGCCTCAAAACCGACCTGTATGAGGTGATGATGGCCGCCACCTCGGGTGCGCTGGACCAGATCGAGCTGGACTGGGACCGCCGGCCGGCCCTGGGCGTGGTGATGGCCGCGCACGGCTATCCGCTGAGCCCGCGCAAGGGCGACGTGATTCATGGCCTGCAAAAAGGCGCCGATGCGGCCGAAGACGCGATGGTATTTCATGCCGGAACACGCAAGCAGGGCGATTCGACGGTAACGGCTGGCGGCCGGGTCCTGTGTGTGACGGCGCTCGGGAGCACGGTGAAAGCCGCGCAGCAACGTGCCTACGAAGTTGCCCAGGACATCGGATTTGATGGCGCGCAGTATCGCAAAGACATCGGCTGGCGCGCGGTCAAATCCTGATCACGCAATGCGCGCTCGTTTTTCCTTCCGCCCTCCGGGTAACACTGCAGCATGACCGATATTCCAGGCGTTCGAGACTTTCTGCTGGCGCTGCAGCAGCGCATCACCGGCGCCGTTTCCGGGATCGACGGCCAGTCCTTCACGGCTGACCATTGGCAGAAAGCGCCAGGCGAGACGCTGCAGGGTAACGGCATCACCATGATCCTGGAACAAGGCCAGGTGTTTGAGCGTGCCGGCTGTGGGTTCTCGCATGTGCGGGGCCCCAAGCTGCCGCCTTCGGCGACGCAGCACCGCCCCGAATTGACGGACGCACCGTTTGAGGCTCTGGGTGTTTCGCTGGTGTTCCACCCGCGAAATCCCTACGTGCCGACAGTCCACATGAACGTGCGCATGCTGGCCGCGACCCCGGTGGCAGGTTCGGGCGAGCCCGTTTGCTGGTTTGGTGGCGGCATGGACCTGACGCCTTATTACGGATTTGAAGAGGATGCAGTGCATTTCCACCAGACCTGCAAAGACGCGCTTGCACCGTTTGGCGACGACAAGTACCCCCGGTTCAAACAATGGTGTGATGAGTACTTTTATCTGAAGCACCGGCAGGAGCAGCGCGGAATTGGCGGCGTTTTCTTTGACGACTTCCAGGAGCTGGGCCTGGACCAGAGCTTTGCCCTGATGCAGAGTGTGGCGGACTCTTTCCTGCCGGCCTATTTGCCAATCGTTGAGCGGCGCAAGGACACGCCATATGGTGAGCGGGAGCGCGAATTCCAGCTTTACCGGCGGGGCCGTTATGTGGAGTTCAACCTTGTATGGGACCGTGGCACGCACTTTGGTTTGCAGTCCGGGGGGCGCACGGAGTCGATCCTGATGTCCATGCCGCCGCTGGCGAGCTGGTCTTATCAGCGGGGCGTAGGGGCGGGCAGCCCTGAAGAGCGCCTGTATACGGAGTTTTTGCCGAGACGGGACTGGGTTTGATGGCAACGCCGTCACCGGCGCAAAAGCGCATCGGCATGTTTGGTGGTGCGTTTGATCCGCCGCACAGTGCGCACGTTGCACTGGTGCAGGAGGCGATCCGGCAGTTTGGCCTTGATACCCTGTACGTTGTTCCGACCGGCCACGCCTGGCACAAGTCACGCGCCCTGAGCGCGCCGGCTCACCGGCTGGCCATGGCCAGGCTGGCTTTTGGCGATATTTCTGGCGTTCGGGTGGATGCGCGCGAGGTTGAACGCAGCGGGCCGACTTTCACCATTGACACGCTTTTGGCGCTCCAGGAGGAGAATCCGGGCGCCCAGCTTTACCTGTTCATTGGCGCAGACCAGTTTGCCGTCTTCAGGCAATGGCACCGGTGGCAGGACATTCTTGACCTCGCTATAATTTGTATAGCTGATCGCGCACAATCCACGCTGGCTGGAGCTCAATTTGAGTCCTACGAAAGCCGCAGCAACCGTTTTGTCCTGCTCAATCTTCCCCTGATGCCTGTCAGCGCCACCCAGATTCGCCAGTTAATGGCCTCCGGAGCCGCGGTGACAGGGGGAATTACCCAGTTGGTCCCTGAAGCCGTTGCGCGTTATATTTCACTTCACCAGCTGTACGGTTCCCATTAATTTCCCACTTTATCGAAGCAAAACACTGCATGACATCCACCACCGTCAAAACCTCCGCCGCCGCCGACAAAAAGGACGTGCAGAAACTGCAGCGTGCCATCATTGACGGTCTGGAAGACGTCAAGGCGCAGGACATCCAGGTGTTTGACACGGAGCACATCACGTCATTGTTCGAGCGCGTGATCATCGCCTCCGGCAGCTCCAACCGCCAGACCAAGGCACTGGCTGCCAGCGTGCGGGATGCCGTGCGGGACGCAGGTTTTGCCAAGCCGCGCATCGAAGGCGAAGACAATGGTGAATGGATCATTGTCGATTGCGGCGCTGCTGTGGCGCACATCATGCAGCCGACCATTCGTCAGTACTACCACCTGGAAGAACTTTGGGGTGACAAGCCCATCAAACTCAAGCTGGGCGCGCCCGCGCCGCTGGTGAAGGCGTCCAAAGCCGATGCCGAGCCGGAGGCCAAACCCAAGGTTTCCCGCGCTGGCGCGAAAACTTCCGCGAAATCAGGCGCAAAGACCGCAGCGAAGTCGGCGGCCAAAGTACCTGCGAAGGCGCCGACCGCTCCCGATTCAAGCTATGTGGGCCGTGTTGGCAAGACCAATGACTGGACCGCCAAACGCAATGCCGCCACGCCGGCAACCGAGCCCGCCGCAAAGCCGGCCCGGGCAGGCGCCAAAGCGGCTCCTGGCAAGTCGTCGGCAAGGCCCGCGGTTAAAACACCGATTGTCAAAGTGCCCGTAGCCAAAAAGGTGGCGGCGAAGAAGACCGCAGCCAAAACCGTCGCTAAAACAGCAGTGCGCAAACCCGCCACCAGGAAAACTCCGTCCCGGAGCAAATGAGGCTCACGATCGTAGCGGTCGGCCAGAAAGTGCCCGACTGGGCGCAAACGGCCTATGACGACTACGCCAAGCGCTTCCCGCCAGAGCTGAAAGTCGAACTCAAAGCCGTCAAGACCGAGCCGCGCGCCTCCAAGACCCTGGACAACCTGCTGTCGGCCGAGCGCGGGCGCATAGAGGCCAGCATCGCCCGCGGCACCCGTGTCGTGGCGCTCGACGAACGCGGCACGGCCGTCACTACTGTGGCACTGGCTGAACGGCTCAAGGCCTGGCAACTCTCCGGTGACGACGTCGCCATCGTCATCGGCGGGCCCGACGGGCTGGACGCCGGTTTCAAACAGTCTGCGCATGAGCGCCTGCGCCTCTCAGACCTGACCTTGCCCCATGCCATGGTGCGCGTGCTTCTGATTGAGCAGCTTTACCGGGCCTGGAGCATCACAATCAATCACCCCTATCACAGAGAATAGAGGCCCCCACGCTTTTCACTGCGTCTTCGACTTCGTGTAATGCGCTGCCCCCCGAGGGGGCGCTGCGCCTGCGGTCTGGCAAAGCCAGTCCCGCGGCCCCTGCTGGTGTTGAACTCACTTGGCCAACTACTAAGCCCTGTTTTTATGTCTGAATTTATCTACCTGGCCTCGCAAAGCCCGAGGCGGCGGCAACTGCTGGAGCAACTGGGCGTGCGACACGAACTGCTGCTGCCGGACGCCGATGAGGACGCTGAGTCGCTGGAGGCGGTGCTTAAAAACGAGGCACCCGCTACCTACGTCCAGCGTGTCACAGGCCTCAAGCTCGATGCGGCAATCGCCCGCATGAAGCGGCGCAAACTGCCGCCGGCGCCCATCCTTTGTTCGGACACTACGGTGGCCATGGGTCGGGTGATTTATGGCAAGCCGGAGGACGAGAAAGACGCGGCCCGCATGTTGCGCGAGCTTTCGGACGGCACGCACAGGGTGCTGACCGCGGTGGCGGTGCAGTCCGGGCGCCGTCGTTTCGAGGCGCTGAGCACTTCGCGTGTCAGTTTTGACGCGCTGACGCCCGCACAGATTCGCAGCTATGTGGCCAGCGGCGAGCCCATGGGCAAGGCCGGCGCGTATGCCGTGCAGGGCAGGGTGGCGATGCACATCAGCCGCATTGACGGTTCCTACAGTGGCATCATGGGGCTCCCGTTGAGGGAAACCGCCCGGCTGCTGCAGGCCGCGGGTATTCGCCTCTAGTGCCTCCAGCCAACTCAATCTTCCAAAAGACATGCAACAAGACATCCTGATCAACTGGTCTCCCCAGGAAACCCGGGTGGCGGTGGTCGAACACGGCGCGGTGCAGGAGCTTCACGTCGAACGCACCCTGGAACGCGGCCTGGTCGGCAATGTGTACCTGGGCAAGGTCGCCCGCGTGCTGCCCGGCATGCAGTCCGCCTTCATCGACATCGGCCTGGACCGTGCAGCCTTTCTGCACGTGGCAGACCTCATGAGCAGCATCAACAGCCGCCATGCCGACTCCGACGCACAGGCCGCTGGTGGACTTATCGCACCAGCCATGGCGTCGCTGCAACCCATCGAAAAGCAGCTGTTCGAAGGGCAGGCGGTCATGGTGCAGGTTCTCAAGGACCCGATAGGCACCAAGGGCGCACGGCTGACGGCGCAAATCAGCATTGCCGGCCGGTTGCTGGTGTTTTTGCCGCAAGACAACCACATCGGTGTGTCGCAAAAAATACCCCCCCGGCAACGCGAAGAGCTTCGCCAACGGGTTCAGGCGCTGACTGCTGACATGGGCGGCGGATTCATACTGAGAACCAATGGCGAGGACGCGACAGACGCTGAACTGGCAGAGGACATCACCTACCTGCGCAAGACCTGGGGACGGATCAAGGATGCGTCTGTACGTTTACCTCCCGCCTCTGTGCTTCACCAGGACCTCAATCTGCTGCAGCGCGTGCTGCGCGACCTGGTGGTAGAGGAAACGCAGACCATCCGCATTGATTCACGTGAGCAGTTTGAAAAGCTGAAGGCATTTGCCGTGGAGTTCATGCCGGCAACCGAACCGAAGCTTCAGCACTACGGCGGTGAACGCCCCATTTTTGACTTGTTCAACATTGACGAGGAAATTGCCAAAGCGCTGGGCCGGCGGGTCGATCTCAAATCAGGCGGTTACCTGATCATCGACCAGACGGAAGCGCTGACAACCGTCGATGTCAATACCGGTGGATTTGTCGGTGCCCGCAACTTCGACGATACGATTTTCAAGACCAACCTGGAGGCGTCGCAGGCGATTGCCCGGCAGCTACGCCTGCGCAACCTTGGCGGCATTGTGATCGTCGATTTCATCGACATGATCAAGGAAAACCACCGCGATGCGGTGCTGACCGAATTTCAGAAACAGCTTTCACGAGACCGTATCAAGACCAGTGTCAACGGTTTTTCTGCGCTGGGCCTGCTGGAGATGACGCGCAAGCGCACCCGCGAATCGCTGGCCCATCAGCTTTGTGAGCCCTGCGCCGCTTGTATGGGCAAAGGCGTGGTTAAAACCGCGCGGAGCGTGACCTACGACATCCTGCGCGAAATCCTGCGCGAAGCGCGCCAGTTCAACCCGCGTGAATTCAGGGTAGTGGCTTCGCCTAAGGTGATTGAACTTTTCCTCGACGAAGAAAGCCAGCACCTGGCCAGCCTGAGCGATTTCATCGGTAAACCCATTTCCCTGCAGGCGGAAGCGGCGATGGCTCAGGAACAATACGACATTGTGCTGCTGTGACCTTCATGCCCCTTTCAATGTTCAGCCAGAACCGCCAACCCATTCCCATTCTGGTCTATCACCAGATCGCCGAGGCGCCGCCAAAGGGCAGCCCGTTTCGCGGCCTCTACGTGGCGCCTGCGGCCTTTGCGCGGCAAATGGCCTGGCTCAAACTACTCGGCTACACCGGCCTGTCCATGAGCGCCTTGCAACCTTACCTGCAGGGTGAGCGCAGCGGCAGGGTGGTTGGCATCACTTTTGACGACGGCTACCTGAACAACCTCACGCATGCCCTGCCGACATTGGTGAAGCACGGCTTTTCGTCTACCTGCTACGCGGTCAGCGGGTTGTTAGGCAAAACCAATATCTGGGACGAGAACATTGGCATTCCGCAGACTCCGTTGATGGACGAGGGTGAGATCCGTCAATGGGTGGCGGACGGGCAGGAGATTGGCTCGCATACGCACACGCACGTCAACCTGCTGGAAACCGGCGAGCCCGGTTGCCGCGAGGAGATGGTGCTCGGCAAAACCGGGCTGGAGGCCGTCATAGCCCGGCCGGTAGAGCACTTCTGCTATCCCTATGGTCACTACGAGGCCCGGCACGTCGAATTGGTCCGGGAACTGGGTTTTGCCACCGCCACCACCACGCAGCGCAGTCGCTGCCATGCGGGTATGGACCTGCTGCAGCTGCCGCGGGTGCCGGTGCTGCGCTCGACCACCTTGCCGGTGTTCTGGCTCAAGATCGCCACGGCCTACGAGGACCGACGGAAAAAATGAGCCCGCCCGATCCCCTACCCAAGAAACTGCGCGTTGCGGTCTTCAACCGTACTTTTTCGCCGACCGGCGGCGGCGCTGAGCGCTATTCCATTGCGCTGGTCGAGCAGCTGTCGGCCCGGCACGAAATGCATGTGTTCGCGCAGGAAATCGACCACCAGTGGCCCGGTGTGACTTACCACAAGGTATCGGCTCCGCTGCGCAAGCCGCGCTGGGTCAACCAGCTGTGGTTTGCCACAACGACCTGGTGGGCGACGCGCCGCGGTTTTGACGTGGTGCATTCTCATGAAAACACCTGGCACGGAGAGATGCAGACGGTGCACGTGATGCCCGTCAAGTACAACCTGTTCCATGCGCGCAGTGGCTTGCGCCTTGTGCTGCGCTGGATCAAGGTCGTGACCAGTCCGCGGCTGCTGGCTTACCTGGCACTGGAGCGCGCGCGTTATACGCCACGCCCAGGCCGGCAGGTGGTGGTGACCTCCGAAAGCCTGCGGCCCATCATGGGGGCAGCTTACCCGGCGTGCCGTGCGGCTGTTTCGGTCGTGACTCCGGGCATCACGCTGCCCAATCTGCCGGTTGCGGCTGATCGCAAACGCGAGGCGAGGGCGGGGCTGGACTTACCGGCGGAGGGCATCTGCCTGCTGTTTGTGGGCAACGATTACCGCAAAAAGGGCCTGGAGGCTTTGCTGCAGGCTCTGACGCGGCTGCCGGCCGAGGTTGTGCTCGCGGTGGTGGGCAACCCGGCCCATATTGCAGAATTCCGCGCGCTGGCCGAGACTCTCAAACTCAGTGCACGGGTGTTTTTCCTGGGCGCGCTCAAGGACGTCAGCCCGGCCTACGAGGCCGCCGATATCCTGGTGCACCCTACCTTCGAGGACACCTTTGCGATGGTGGTGCTGGAGGCCATGGCCCACGGCTTGCCGGTGGTGGTCAGCGGGCCGAATTACTGCGGTATTTCCGGCCTGCTGAGCCAAGGCGCGAATGCCCTGATGCTGGACGACCCCAGGGATGCAGTCGAACTTACGCGGGTGCTGGGCGATTTGCTTGCCCAAGCGACATTGCGGAAAACACTGTCGGAGGGCGCCGTGGCCTTTGCCGCGCACTACCAGTGGCGCGAAATCGCGCTGCAGCAGGAAGCGCTGTATTTTTCGGCCATGGCGACAAAGAACGGCAACAAACCCGCCTGAAGCAGGGAAGACTGGCTCAGGCTACCAGCTTGAAATGCTTGCGGCTGAAGTCCAGCCCGGTCAGCGTCTCCACCTGGCGCATGAAGTGGTATTTGTTTTCCTTGGGCGTGGGCCTGTAAGCCGGGTCAATGTTCAGGACCGGTTCGGCCTCAGTGGCCAGCCATTCCTGCACCGCTTGGGGGTGCGTGCCCGTAAAAGGGGCCAGAGCACGGCGATCAAACTGGCTGTAGGTGATTTGCGCTGCTGAGGCCTCGCCCCAGTACTTGCTGACCTGATCCAGCTTTTTCTGCATTTCCTCGTTGCGGCGTATCCAGCCGTAGTGGTAAATGTGCGCGCCGGCAAGTGCGCCTTGGGGGTTACGCCCCCGTTTGTGCTGCGTGGTGACCAGCCAATACTGGCCATCGGGTGCATAGCTTCGAATGGTATTGCGGATCAAGCGGCATTCGCGGCGGTACCATCCCGGGCTGATGGAAATCCAGTCGGGAGAGCCGTAAAAGTGATGGTAGTCAAACACCAGCGCTTCGACTGCGGGATTGGAGTGATGGTGTTCAACGCTGGCCCGAATGGCGGCCAGCTCGCCTTCATGCACCACTTCATCACCCTCCAGGTAGAAAGCCCAATCGCCGGTACAGGAGTATTGGGCGATCATTTTTTGCTGCGCGTAAACAAATCCACGGTCTGCCATGCGTTCGTTCCACAGCGTTTCGATGATGCGGATTTTCGGGTCGTTGATGGCTTTCACCCGCGCCAGGGTGTCGTCTTCACCTTGCCCAACCGCCACAACGAATTCATCCACGAGGGGGAGGAGGGAGCGGATGGATGCTTCGAACGGAAAGCCGAGGCTTACGCCGTTGCGTATGAACGTAAAGCCGCTGATTGAGACACTCATCGCAATGAACTTTCGGGTAAGGGGCTGTTCGGCCCTGGGCCGTTAGCGAAAATCAGGCAATCCGCAGCCATGGACAATTTGATATGGTC
This sequence comes from Polaromonas sp. P1_E11, assembly GCF_056405995.1. Taxonomy (NCBI): domain Bacteria; kingdom Pseudomonadati; phylum Pseudomonadota; class Betaproteobacteria; order Burkholderiales; family Comamonadaceae; genus Polaromonas; species Polaromonas sp. P1_E11. Next base: position 98,890 of record NZ_JBFUBA010000003.1, on the reverse strand, counting down.
AGGCAGCAGATTGAAATCCCAGCCGATAAAGGTGGGCATAGGCGCCATTCTTTTCCAGCAATTCTAGGTGGGTGCCAGACTCGATGATCCGGCCTGCCTCCATCATGATGATGCGGTCTGCATGTTGGATCGTGGAAAGACGGTGTGCAATGACCAGTGATGTCCGGCTGGACGTGAGGTTGCGGATGGCTTCCTGCACTGCTAGTTCTGACTCTGTATCAAGTGCCGAAGTGGCCTCGTCCAGTATCAGAATCGGCGCGTCTTTATACAGTGCACGTGCAATGGCAAGCCGCTGGCGTTGTCCTCCCGACAGCTGCATGGCATTGTGGCCCAGTACGGTGTCAAGTCCGGCTGGCAGCTCGGCCAGCAACGCCGATAAATTGGCGGCAACAAGGCATGCCAGAACCCTGTCTCGGTCGACCGATTGGCCGAGGGCGACGTTTTCCGCAATGCTGCTATTGAGCATGACCACGTGCTGGCTTACGAACGAGAACTGGGTTCTGAGCGATTGAAGGTTCCAGTCTCGGAGTTCCCGCCCGTCCAGGTAGATTTTCCCTGCTGTCGCGTCGACAAATCGCGGCAACAGGTTAACGAGCGTGGTTTTTCCAGATCCCGAAGTTCCCACGACCGCCAGCGTTTCTCCCGCCTTCACTGACAAATTCAATGCGTTGATTGCCGGCGGTGCGTCGGCTTTGTAGGCCACGCTCACACCGACGAACTCGATATCACCACGTGCGCGATTCAAAACAAAATCGCCACCGGCTTCGTCTTCGGTCAGATTCATCAAGTCAAGTCCGCGCTCCAGTGCAGCAAGGCCGCGGGTCACCGGCGTAGCTGCGTCCGAAAGGCTTTTCACCGGTGCGATCAGCAGCAGCATGGCAGTCACGAATGCCACGAAGCCGCCGACGCTTGTGGTGTTTTCTGCGCTCTGAAGCAGGGCCACGGAGATGACCGCTGAAAGCGCCATGGCGGCCAGCACCTGCGTAATGGCGCTCATCCCAGCGTAGGCCGCCGTCGATTTCATGGAAAGCCGGCGCAGGGAATGACTGAGGACTTCAAAACGGCTGGCCTGACTTTGCTGCGCACCGTGCAGGCGGACGTCGCGATGCGCCAGGACATTCTCCTCGACCACATACGCCAGGTTGTCGGTCGCAGTCTGACTTTCCTTCGTCAATCGGTAGAGCCGTTTTGAAAGAATCTGGATCACCAAAGCCACTGCGGGGAAAAGCAGGGCGACGATCAGCATCAGTTTCCAGTTCAGGAAGACCAGGTAACCGATTAGCGCCACCAGCGTCAGTATGTCCCGTGCAAGTTTCATGATCGCATTGATCAGCATCGAGGAACCGTTAAAAACTTCGTACACCACGGTGTTCGCAATTGCACTGGAACTCTGGTCCGAAAACAGATTTAGCCGTGCGCTCAGCAATTTACCGAACATGGCCTCACGCAATCGTGTTAATCCGTCGTTGGTGACTTTTGCAAGTGCAAACTGAGCCAGAAAACCAGAAAGCCCGCGCAGCGTAAACAGGACAATCAGCGCAAGGGGGACCAGCCAGAGGTTGAACCCTTCCCGCTGGAAGCCGCGATCCAGTAGAGGCTTCAGTAGCGCAGGAACCAGGGGTTCGGTCGCCGATGCAACGATGGTCGCACCCACTGCAAGTGCCCAGCCTGCTTTTGAATCCTTGAAGTACGGCCAAACGCGCGCAACCCGGCGTATCAGTGAAGGCCTGGGTATCGGCGGCGCTTCATTGGAAGGTGACAACGTGCTCAAGTGCGACTCCCTTGCATGGCGTGCGGCAAGGTTGTTTCACGCATATTGCTCAAACCGGCGGAAAGCAGCAAACCAAGGCAAACACAGAAGAAGTCGCCTATGAGCGCGTCATACAGTGACGAGTTGAAAAGACAGGCGACGGCCAGACCGGCAAGAACGGACAGTGTTGCGCGGGCATGGTTTTTTTCCATTCTCCAGGCATCCCGTAACACAGTCCCCATCAAGGCGAGCAGAAGCACGATGCCGGGGATTCCGAGCTGGACGCCCCACAGGAGATATTCCTGGTGTGGATTTCCATTGCCTTCGATATTGATGTGGGCCGGGTTTTGCAATTTCTCCAAACGGTTGTATTCGGTGCTCCAGCTTCCGATACCCGCACCCAATAACGGCTTGTCTTTGACCACCTCCAGCGCGCGCCGCCAAAAAGCGAGCCGTATTCCGGATGAGGTAGTCGATTCGCCCTTCGCCGAATAAGATTGAACTTCATGGGCGACCTGCGTCAACCGGTCACGGACCTTTGTGGAACTGACAAACAGGCCCAGCGCGATCAGAAAAGGGAGAACCACAACGGCCGCCCGATATTTCTTGGGCAACTCCCACATGATGGCCAGAGAAAGCAGCGCGATGGCCACTGCGTGCCCACTACGCCCGTTAAGCACGAAGAAGACATTTGCCAAGGCAACCAGGGCAATAACAACAGCAGTCTGCCGGCCAAACCTGCCTGGCACGGCTTCCCGCAAATGCCAGCAGAGTGCCGCAAATACTGCGCTCATGATTCCCTGGTCCAGGTAGCTGGAAAAAACAGCGTACTGCGTCAGCGCCATGTTGGAGCTTGCCCAAGGTATCGGTACTCCGAGGAAAAGTGCCCATGAACTAAACAGGAGGAGCAGCTGTGCAGCACCAAATGCCCCTAATGCATAGAGCGCTTCACGGCGATCATGAATGAGAATCATGATGAGAAGGGGCAAAAGCAGCTTGCCGTATTTCGCAAGGGATCCCACTGCGTCGGCCGGCGGCGCTACCGTCCAGGTTAGGCTTAAGGTGAACGCCGCGAGCGCTCCCAGGACCGCAATGGTCGTATAGCTGTTTTTGAATCCGGCTGTTTTTCCGGAAGTTGCCAGAGCAACAATGCTGAAGACCAATGCGAAGAGAAATAGCACCAGCTTGGACAGGCTGATGATTGCCATGGACAGCCCAACTGACGCAGCCATTGTGCAGACCACAACCAGCCGGAAATTGATGTTCTTGTGGGGCAAAATAATGGCGCGCTCGCTTGAGGAAAGCCTGCATTATCGGCGATTCCCGCCCACTCAGGCATCCAGCCGCCAGGGCTTGTCTGCTATGCTGTCCGGGCGCCGCGTCGCTGTGCGTTTCATTGGAAAAAACCTCTTTATCACCAGGAAAAAGGCATTCGTTGGCCAGCTTGTCCGTCATCGTCATTACCCACAATGAAGCCCGCAATATTGAAGCCTGTCTTCGCGCGGTGAATTTTGCAGACCAGCTCGTCGTGCTGGACTCGGGTAGCACGGATGACACCCTGAAGATTGCCGCTTCATTGGGCGCCGAGGTCAGCACAGCTCCCGACTGGCGCGGGTTCGGTGTTCAGAAAAATCGGGCTCTTGCCCTGGCGACGTCGGACTGGGTGCTTTCGCTGGATGCAGACGAACGTGTCACTATCCAGTTGCAGGCCGAAATCATGGCTTGTTTGGCCGCTCCGGTTTTTGATGTGTACTCCTTCCCGAGGCTGTCGAGCTACTGCGGTCAATACATGCGCCACTCGGGCTGGTATCCGGACCGGGTGACTCGCTTGTTCCGGCGTAACGCAGCCTGTTTCAGTGAAGACCTGGTGCATGAGAAGCTGGTGACGTCCCTGCCCGTGGGGCAATTGCAATCATCGCTGATGCATGAAAGCTTCCTTAATTTCGAAGCCGTACTCGACAAGGCCAATCGGTACTCCTCGGCTGGGGCCCAAATTCTGCGAGATAAAGGCCGATCGGCTTCCATCGGCAAAGCAGTAGGACATGGAATCTGGGCTTTTATCCGCACGTATTTCCTGCGGTTTGGCTTTCTGGATGGGAAGATGGGTTTTGTGCTCGCTGTTTCCAATGCGGAGGGCACCTATTACCGGTATCTGAAATTGTGGTTGTTGCAACGCCAGGGGCCCGATGGACATGGCTCGGCCGGTGCCCCATGAAGATCAGCTTTGTCGTCCTCACATACAACCGGACAGATGCGCTGCTGGCGGTGTTGAGGTCGCTTTCAAGTCAATGTGGTGAAGATCACGAGGTGGTGATAGCCGACGATGGCTCGCGGGCCGACCAGGTGGCCATGCTGCTCACTGCCTGCCCGGCCTTCAGATGCCCTGTTCGCCATGTCTGGCATCCTGACGTGGGCTTTACCGCTGCGCAGGCTCGCAACCTCGGAGCCAGTCTGGCTACGGCCGACTATCTGGTTTTTCTCGACGGAGACTGCGTTCCCGGGCCGCGCTTTGTGGCGGAGCACGCCCGCCTCGCCGAACCAGGATGTTTTGTCAATGGAAGCAGGGTGCTCATCAGCCCGCGTCTTACAGAACGTGTAGTCAATGGCGCTATTGATTTACCCAGCCGTCCTGTATCGTTCTGGATTCGCGCCCGGCTGCAGGGTGATAGCAACAAATTATTGCACCTCCTGTCCTGGCCACGGCGTTTATTCAGGGTAAAACAAGGCTTTCAGTGGCAAGGCATTCGCAGCTGCAACCTGGGTGTCTGGCGACGCGATTTTTTCAATGTCAACGGATTTGACGAAACTTTTCAGGGGTGGGGCCATGAAGATGCCGACCTCGTGTTGAGGCTCAGCCATATGGGAATTCGGCGAAAAAATGGTTTTATGGGTACGGAAGTATTTCATCTTTGGCACAGAGAGAACACGCGCGACCAGGAATCCATCAATAAAAACAGGGTGCTCCAGCGCATGAAAACTGCTGTCACGCAGGCGGAGAAAGGGCTGGGCCAAAGTGCCCCCCAAGCACCCATCAAAATAACGCATTTGCATTGACCTCAAAAAAAACCATGAGCATCACACCCCTTATTCGCCGTCGCACCATTGCTGGAATGCTGGTTGCTGCCACGCTCCCGGCAGTGCCGGCTCTGGCGCAATTTCGTGTTGAGGTTTCCGGAGTTGGCCTGACCCAGCTGCCCATCGCCATCGCCACGTTTCGGGGAGAAGCGCAGGCACCGCAAAAGATCGGCGCCATCGTCCGGGCAGACCTTGAACGTAGTGGCATGTTTCGACCAATCGATACCGCAGGGATCGTCGCGGATGAGAATACTCGCCCAGATCTGGCCGCCTGGAAGCAAAAAGGCGCTGATTCGATGGTAACCGGCAGCATTTCCCCGTTGGCAGACGGTCGTTTCGACGTTCGTCTTCGCCTCTGGGATATCGTGCGCGGACAGGATTTGGGAGGCCAGAGTTACACGGTAGGGCCTGCCGACCTGCGGCTGTCTGCACACCGCATTTCCGATTTTGTCTATGAAAAACTCACTGGCGAAAAAGGCATTTTCTCGACGCGTATCGCGTACGTGACCAAGGCGGCCCAAAAGTACAACCTCTGGGTCGCGGATTCGGATGGCGAAGGTGCACAGTCGGCCCTGACCAGCCCCGAACCCATTATTTCGCCCGCATGGTCACCCAACGGCTCGCAACTGGCCTATGTGTCGTTTGAGTCGCGCAAGCCGGTGATCTATGCGCACGACGTGGCCTCTGGCAAGCGGCGTCTGCTGGCCAACTTTCGAGGTTCCAATAGTGCGCCGGCGTGGTCACCGGACGGCAAACAGTTAGTGGCGACGCTGAGCCGCGATGGCGGTTCACAGCTCTATGCGATAGGCCTCAATGGGGGCGAGCCCAAACGGCTGACCCAGTCCTCCAGCATAGACACCGAGCCTGCCTTCTCGCCCGATGGGCGCTACATCTATTTCGTGAGCGACCGGGGCGGCGCGCCGCAAATCTACCGCATGAGCCCCAATGGTGGCAATGCGGAGCGGGTCACCTTTACCGGGACCTACAACATATCCCCGGCGATCAGCCCCGACGGTCGATGGCTGGCCTATGTTTCCCGGGTGGGCGGCGCCTTCAAGCTGCATGTTATGGAACTTGCCAACGGCACGGTCACTCCAATCACCGAAACTACGGCCGATGAGAGTCCGAGCTTTGCACCCAATAGCCGATTGATTGTGTATGCCACCCAGCAGCAGGGCAGGGAAGCCCTGATGACTACAACGCTGGACGGCAAGATCAAGGCAAGACTGTCCGGGGCAAGCGGTGATATCCGGGAACCCGATTGGGGCCCTTTCCAGCGGTGACCGGCAACACCAGGCATTATTTTTGTTTTCCATACGGCCTATTTTTTTGTAGAGGTATTTCATGAAACGCACCGTTTTTTCAATCATCTCCTCCCTTGTCCTGGCGGCCACGCTGACAGCCTGCGGTTCCGGCGTCAAGCTGAATGACGTGCCGGTCGAGGATCGCACCGGCACGACCCAGCAGGGCGGTACACCAGGCGCGACCGGCCGTGCTGTTGCACCGGTACAGGTTGAAGGTGCCGATGCCTCGCTGGCGGGCCCGGCCAATACCACCAAGGTCATCTACTTTGACTTCGACAGCTATGTGGTCAAGCCCGAGTTCCAGGGAGCAATCGAGGCCCATGCCAAATACCTGACGGCCAACAAGGGCCGCAAGATGGCTATTGAAGGCCATACCGACGAGCGCGGCGGCCGCGAGTACAACCTGGCTTTGGGCCAAAGGCGCGCCGAGGCAGTTCGCCGCGCGCTGGGCTTGCTGGGCGTGGCTGATGCGCAAGTCGAGGCCGTGAGCTTCGGCAAGGAAAAGCCGGCAGCTACGGGCTCTGATGAGGACTCCATGGCGAAGAATCGCCGCGCTGAACTCAACTACCGTTAAACGGGGCCCGAACCGTGAACATGTTTCGGTATGCCGCTGTGGCCGCGGCCTGCGTGCTGGCGTTCAATGCAAACGCCGGCCTGTTTGAAGACGATGAGGCCCGACGGGCGATCCTCGATTTGCGGCAAAAGGTCGATGCATCGCAGCTGCGCATGGCCGATGACGTGCGGAAAAACACGGAAGACAACACCCAGTTACGTCGCAGCCTGCTCGATCTGTCGAACCAGATCGAGGCCCTGCGCAACGAACTCGCCACCATGCGTGGGCAGAACGAAAGCCTCACGCGCAGCGTAGCCGAGATGCAGCGCACCCAGAAAGACCTGACGACAGGCGTGGACGAGCGTCTGCGCAAGTTCGAGCCCGGCAAAGTCAATGTGGACGGCAAGGAATTTGTGGCCGAGCCCGCTGAAAAACAGGAGTTTGAAACCGCACTGGCCACGCTTCGCAAGGGCGACTTTGCAGCAGCGCAGACGAGCTTCCTGGGCTTCCTGAAGCGTTATCCGCAAACCGGCTACCGGACATCGTCCCTGTTCTGGCTGGGCAATGCGCAGTACGCCTTGCGCAACTACCGCGACGCGGTGACCAATTTTCGCTCGCTCGTGACGGCTGACCCCGACCATATGCGCGCGCCGGAGGCCATGCTTTCGCTGGCCAACTGCCAGGTGGAACTCAAGGACACCAAGTCGGCCCGCAAGACGCTGGAGGACCTGGTCAAGACATATCCTCAAGCCGAGGCGGCTTCCGTCGCCAAGGAACGGCTGGCCAAGCTGAAGTAAGCCGCACCTCGGGCAGGCTATCCGGCCGGCCCGGGGGGCAAAGATCATTCGCCCCTAAAATCGGGCGATGGACATCTCCGCACTCAACAGTCTCACGGCCCAGGTTCTCTGGGCCGGTTTTATTCTGGCCATGGTTTTTGGCGCGATTGCCCAGCGCACGCACTTTTGCACCATGGGCGCCGTTAGCGACATCGTGAACATGGGTGACTGGACCCGTATGCGCATGTGGGGAATGGCGATTGGTGTAGCCATGATCGGGTTTTTCACCATGGCCGCAGCCGGTGTGATTGACCCCGCCAAAACTTTGTATGCCTCCAACCGGTTTATCTGGCTCTCCGCATCGGTGGGCGGCGCGATGTTCGGTTTTGGCATGGTCCTGGCTTCCGGCTGCGGTAGCAAAACGCTGGTGCGTATTGGAGGGGGCAGCCTCAAGTCCGTCGTGGTATTTGCCGTGATGGGTATCGCGGCTTTTGCCACGCTCAAAGGCATCACGGCTGTGATCCGCGTGGCTACGATCGACAAGGTTGCCGTCGATTTCACGGCCAATGCGACCTTGCCCAACTGGGTGGCCGGTGCCATCGGCATCACACCCGCCGCCGCCGGTATCGGCCTGGCCATCCTCATCGGGCTGGGCCTTATCGTCTGGGCGCTGTTCGGCCAGGACTTCCGTCGCTTTGATAACCTGCTTGCAGGTCTGGGCATTGGCGGCGTCATTGCGGCCATGTGGTGGGTCAGCGGGCGCCTGGGCTATGTGGCCGAACATCCGGAGACGTTGCAGGAAGCCTTTCTCGCCACCAACTCGGGCCGCGCCGAGGCGCTGAGTTTTGTCTCGCCCGTGGCTTACACCGTAGACTGGCTCATGTTTTTCAGCGACAAGAGCAAGGTGCTCACGCTGGGCATCGTGTCGGTGTTCGGTGTGGTGGTTGGCTCGGCCGTGTACGCCGTGCTGTCGCGCAGTTTCCGCTGGGAAGGTTTTCGTGACGCGGAAGACACTGCCAATCACCTGGTGGGAGCCACATTGATGGGCGTAGGCGGCGTTTGCGCCATGGGCTGTACCGTGGGACAGGGCTTGTCGGGCATCTCGACCCTGAGCGCGACCAGCTTTGTGGCGCTGGCTGCCATTCTGGCCGGCTGCGTGGCGGGCTTGAAGTACCAGGTCTGGCGGCTGGACCGCTCAGCCTGACGCACGTATTGATACACGGCCCATGACGTCCATCATCGAAGAACTCCCCGCCGACCTGGAGCGCCGCTTCGGCGGCCTGGCACGCCTCTACGGCGCAGCGGGCGCGCAGCGCATACGCCAGGCGCACATTGTGGTGGTGGGCCTGGGCGGGGTAGGCTCCTGGGCGGCCGAGGCAGCGGCACGCAGCGGCGTGGCACGCCTGACATTGATCGACCTTGACCACATCGCCGAATCCAACATCAACCGACAGGTCCATGCGCTTGACAGCACGTTGGGGCAGGCCAAGGTGCAAGCCATGCGTGAACGCATTGCGAACATTCATCCCGGGTGCCGCGTCGACGGCATTGAGGAGTTTGTCGATGCTGCCAACTGGCCTGGCATCCTTGGCCTGGAAGCGGGTTTTGACCGCAAGCAATTCGCCGTGATCGACGCCTGTGACCAGGTCAAAGCCAAGACGGCAATGGCTGCGTGGGCCATTGCCGAGAAGGTGAGCCTGGTCAGCGTTGGCGCCGCCGGCGGCAAGCGGCTTGCGCACCGCGTCGACATCGACGACCTGGCCCTTGTCACGCACGACCCTTTGCTGGCGCAGTTGCGTTACCGGCTGCGCAAGGAGCACGGCGCCGCGCGCAAAGGCAAGATGGGCGTGGCCTGTGTCTTCAGCCGCGAGGCTGTGCTGCAGCCCGATGCGACCGAGCAAAGCGACGGCAGCCTGAACTGCCATGGCTATGGATCGGTCGTCAGCGTAACCTCGACCTTCGGCCTGTGCGCGGCCGGCTGGGTACTCGACAAAATTGCCGCCTGAGTTTTTGCGGAGGCCTAAAAAACCACGCTATAATTCAAGGCTTTGCTGCCCTCGAAGCAGCAAATACCGGAATGTATCGCGAGATACGTTCTTGGGACCATAGCTCAGTTGGTAGAGCAGCGGACTTTTAATCCGTTTGTCGTGGGTTCGACCCCCGCTGGTCCCACCAGAATTTCCGGGTTCTTAGCTCAGTTGGTAGAGCAGCGGACTCTTAATCCGTAGGTCGACAGTTCGAATCTGTCAGAACCCACCAAGTACATGAAGGACTTAGCCGAAAGGCTAAGTCTTTTTGTCTTTCTGGGCTGGATATTTTGGGTCACCATCGAACGCAGAGCCCGGGCCCTCAGGCCGAATACCCAAGCGCCGGTAATTCAAGCTGCGCTTGCCGGGCCACCCGTATGCAATCCTTCATGTGCTCTTCCCCAAAATAGCGGATGGCGGCGTAGCCCACAGCGGCCGAGACTATCTGGCCGGCCAGGGGAACGTACTTGGCGACCTGCTTGGTCGTCAGGCGCACACCGATCTTGGTGGCAGCCTTGATGACCAGATCCCGGCTGATGAACTTGCCGATCAGCACCGAGCCCACCATGGTGACCGCTTTCTGGACCTGGTCCCGCTTTTTGGGCTCGAGTTTGTCCAGTTGCTGCGGCGTAAGGCCGAATTCCTTGTTGATCTCGGGAATGAGCTTGGAGAGCATTGCCGCGTCCACCATCCAGTCGAGGCCCGGAACGGGCACCGCGCTGGCCGCCGCCGCGACCATGGCGCGCTTGTTCAGCAGCTTGCGGCTGCGTTTGACGGCGGCTTCGAGGGCTGCGTTGTCCGCAGCCATGTGCAAGGCGGAAGGCATGGATCAAATCCTTTCAGGGGCGGCCCTGTCTGCGCAGGCAGGCTGCCGGCGAAGGCCGTGGCCCACTTTACACCGCTGCCGTCTCGATCTGCTCGGTCAACTCTAGCCACCGTTCTTCCAGCATGTCTATTTCGCCCTCGATGGCCTTGAGGCGCTTGCCGGTCTGGGCGATCTCTGCGGGCGCAGTGGTGGTGGTCAGCAAGCCCTGCAGGCTGTCGCGTTCTGCGGCAAGCGCTTTCATGCGCAGGTCGATTTTCTCGATTTCCTTGCGCAGCGGCTTGGTGGCTTCGGCCTGTTGCTGGCGGCGCTGTGCATCAAGCTTGCGCTGTTCGGGCGTCTCGCGGGGCACGGGTTTCTTTTCTTCGGCCGCCGCAGGGGGTGTAACCGACTTGGCAGTGGCAACCGGGGCCGCGCTGCCGGCTTTCTTGGCTTCCTCGCGCTGACGTTTGGCATGGTCGAGCAAGTATTTCTGGTAGTCGTCCAGGTCGCCGTCAAAGGGGGCGACGCCGCCTTGGGACACCATCCAGAATTCGTCGCAGACGGCGCGCAGCAGTGCGCGGTCGTGGCTCACCAGCATGACGGTGCCTTCAAACTCATTGAGTGCCATCGACAAGGCTTCGCGCGTGGCCAAGTCCAGGTGGTTGGTCGGCTCATCAAGCAGCAGCAGGTTGGGGCGCTGCCAGACGATCATGCACAGCACCAGGCGGGCCTTCTCGCCGCCGCTCATGCTGCCCACGGCCTGTTTGACCATGTCGCCGCCGAAATTGAAATTACCCAGGAAGCTGCGCAAGTCCTGTTCACGCGTCGGCTGGTTGCCCATCTTGCCGGCAGCGGTAACTTCCTTGACCAGGCGGATCATGTGCTCCAGCGGGTTGTCGGCCGGGCGCAGCACGTCCAGTTCCTGCTGGGCGAAGTAGCCGATGTTCAGGCCCTTACCCTCAATCATCTCGCCGCTGATGGGCGCCAGCGCGCGTGCTACGGTCTTCACCAGCGTGGACTTGCCCTGGCCATTGGCGCCCAGGATGCCGATGCGCTGGCCCGCCAGCACCGACTTGCTGACGTTCTGCACGATGACCGTGGGCGGCGTGCCTTCCGGGGCGTCTTCAAGCGGCGGGTAGCCAAAGTAGGCGTTCTGCATCGACAACATGGGGTTGGGCAGATTGGCCGGCTCCTTGAACTCGAAAGTGAAGTCGGCCTCTGCCAGCAGCGGGGCGATCTTCTCCATCCGGTCCAGCGCCTTGACGCGGCTTTGCGCCTGCTTGGCCTTGCTGGCCTTGGCCTTGAAGCGGGCGATGAACTTCTGCAGGTGGGCAATTTTGTCCTGCTGCTTGGAAAACGCCGTCTGCTGCAGCGCCATCTGCTCGGAACGCAGGTCTTCGAATTTGCTGTAGTTGCCGCCGTAGCGGGTGAGCTTGGCGCTTTCGATGTGTACCGTCACGTCGGTCACGGCATCGAGGAATTCGCGGTCATGGCTGATGACCAGCATGGTGCCCTGATAGCGCTTGAGCCAGGCTTCCAGCCAGACCAGCGCGTCCAGGTCCAGGTGATTGGTGGGCTCGTCCAGCAGCAACAGGTCAGACGGGCACATCAGCGCGCGCGCCAGTTGCAGGCGCATGCGCCAGCCACCGGAAAAGCTGTTGACTGGGTTGTCCAGTTCGCTGACCTTGAAGCCCAGACCCAGGATCAGTGCCTGCGCACGAGCCTGCGAGTCATGCGCGCCGGAGTCGTACAGCTCCATGTAGGCGTGCGCCATGCGGTCGCCGTCACCGCTGGTCTCGGCGGCCGCCACTTCGGCCTGCGCAGCCATCAGCACCACGTCGCCTTCGATGACGTAGTCGGTGGCGCTTTGCTCGGTTTCGGGCATGTCCTGCGCCACCTGCGCCATGCGCCATTGCGTGGGAATCGAAAATTCGCCGCCGTCTTCATGCAGCGTGCCGTTGAGCATGGCAAACAACGAGGACTTGCCCGCGCCGTTACGCCCCACCAAGCCAACGTTTTCGCCGGGGTTGAGGGTGACGGACGCGCCATCCAGAATCACTTTGGCGCCGCGGCGCAGCACGACGTTTTTAAGGGTAATCATTTAATAAAAAGCTTCAGGAAAAGTATTCGGGGCGGCGGGGCGTCGCACACGCTTGCCATGCAAGCGCTGCGCCAGTCATCCAGGCCGGGCCTTGAATGTTGGCTCAGGCCAGTTGTTCGCGCGTCAGCAGCAAGACCTGGTCGGCGCCCGAGCTGGTTTCGAACCACAGCGGTTCAAGCATCGGGAAAGCGCGCTCAAAATTCTCGCGCTCATTGCCGATCTCCAGCACCAACACAGCATTTTCGCTCATATAGCGGGCCGCGTCCTGTAGAAGGCCGCGAATGAAGTCCATACCGTCCGTGCCGCCCAGCGTGTTTCCGTCCAGCGCCATCGCCGGTTCTGCCCGGAATTCCGCAGGAAGGGCTGCCATGCTGGCAGCGTTAACGTAGGGCGGGTTGCACAAAATCAGGTCGTAGAGCCCGGCGCAGGCAGCCAGGCCGTCAGATTCGATCAGCGTGATACGGCCGTCCAGATGATGACGGTCCACATTGATACGGGCCACCTCCAGCGCGTCCAGGCTGATGTCGGCGGCGTCCACCACCACATCAGGGTAGGTTATGGCCGCCAGCACCGCGAGGCTGCCGTTGCCGGTGCAGAGGTCAAGCACGCGGTGAGTATGTTCGCCCAGCCAGGGGTCTATGCTGGCGTCGGCCAGCAGCTCGGCAATCAGGGAGCGTGGAATGATCACACGTTCATCCACGTAAAAGGGCACGCCCATCAGCCAGGCTTCGTTCGTCAAGTAAGCAGCCGGCTTGCGGGTGCTGATACGTGCTTCCAAAAGCATAGCAGCTTGCGCCCGTTCCTCCGGGGTTACAGGCCGATTCTCTACAGAATCCAGGTCGTCCAGCGGCAAGCCCAGCTTCCACAGCACCAGCCAGGCGGCCTCGTCGAACGCGTTGGTCGTGCCTTGCCCGAATCCGTCCGAAAAGTGCAGGCCGGCGGCTTCCAGCCTGGCGGCCATTTGCTCGACCAGCGCCAGCACCGTCTGTGGTGCAGCAGGAGATTCCCGGTTCGTCATGCTGCCGCCAGCCGTTCCAGCACACCTTTGTAGATGTTTTTGAGCGGATCGAGCGAGCTCACCAGGACGTGCTCGTTGATCTTGTGGATCGAAGCGTTGAGGGGACCGAATTCAATGACCTGCGGGCAGATTTTGGCGATAAAGCGGCCGTCACTTGTACCGCCCGTGGTCGAAAGCTCGGTTTTCAGGCCGGTTTCAGCCTGGATCGCTCCACGCACCGCATCCACCAGTGTGCCCGGGGTTGTCAGGAAGGGAAGGCCGCCCAGGGTCCATTTCAGGTCGTACTCCAGCTGGTGCCGGCTGAGCACGGCCTGCAGGCGTTGCTGCAGGCTCTCCGGTGTGGACTCGGTGCAGAAGCGGAAATTGAAGTCCACCACCAGTTCGCCCGGGATGACGTTGGACGCGCCAGTGCCACCGTGGATGTTGGAGACCTGCCAGCTCGTTGCCGGGAAGAAGGCATTGCCTTTGTCCCATTCGGTGGCCACCAGTTCGGCCAGCGCGGGGGCAAACAGGTGGATAGGGTTTTTGGCCAGGTGCGGGTAGGCGATATGGCCCTGCACGCCCTTGACGGTGAGCTTGCCGCTCATGGTGCCGCGGCGGCCGTTCTTGATCATGTCGCCCAGGCGCTCGACCGAGGTGGGTTCACCCACGATGCAATAGTCCAGCGTTTCGCCGCGCGCCTTCAGCTGCTCGCAGACCATGACCGTGCCGTCCACGGCCGGGCCTTCCTCGTCGCTGGTGATCAGGAAGGCGATCGACAAGGCCGGATCCGGGTGGGCGGCCAGAAACTCCTCGACCGCGACCACCATTGCCGCAATCGACGTTTTCATGTCGGCGGCACCACGGCCATACATTTTTCCGTCACGATGGCTGGGGGTGAACGGGTGGCTGTGCCACTGGTCGAGCGGGCCGGTGGGCACCACGTCGGTGTGGCCAGCAAATACCAAGGTTTTGACCAGGGTTTTGGCGGACGTCGTGTCAGCGCTATTTGCTATTAATTCAGGAGCAGCTTGCGCCCGTTCTGATTGGTCTGCAGGCCTAAAGTCCTTCAATTTCCCTTCGCGTTTGGCCCACAGGTTGGTGACGCGGAAGTCGGCGGGGCCGCTGACGATGGTTTCACATTGAAAACCCAGCGGCGCCAGCCGGGCGATCAGCATGGCCTGGCAGTCGGCGTCGTCAGGCGTGACGGAGGGGCGGGAAATCAGCTGTTCGGCAAGCCTCAGTGTCGCGCTCATGAACCCATTCCCAGAAAGGGCGGGATGCAAGTCCTGGCGCATGAGGAGGGAGTGCAATTTTTCGCCGGGCCGCCCCAAGAAAAATTAGCCCCCTCGGGGGGCAGCGTAGTACGCGAAGCGACAAGCGTGGGGGCCATTTCAGTGTTTCACGTCCAGCGTGATTTCCGTAAAGGACGGTTCGTCATCCGGGTCCTCTTCGGGCTCCAGCGTCTTGGCCTTGATGGCGAAGTCATTTTCCAGCCGCCACATCAGGTTGGTTGGCGAGTCGGCGTAGAGAACACCTTCCTTGCGTGTCACGGTGCCGGCCACGATCAGCTTGGCGATGTCCTGCTCGAACGTCTGTGAGCCTTCGGCCATGGATTTTTCCATCGCTTCCTTGACGCCTGAAAAATCGCCTTTTTCGATCAGCTCGGAGATCAGCTTGGTGTTGAGCATGACTTCCACTGCCGGCGTTCGGCCGCCGTCCTGGGTGCGCAGCAGGCGCTGCGACACGATGGCCTTGAGCGCGGCGCCCAGATCGCCCAGCATGGTGCTGCGCACTTCCACCGGGTAAAAGCTCAGGATCCGGTTCAGCGCCTGGTAGCTGTTGTTAGCGTGCATGGTCGCCAGGCACAAATGGCCCGACTGCGCATAGGCAATGGCCGCCGACATGGTTTCGCGGTCGCGGATTTCGCCGATCAGGATGACGTCAGGCGCCTGCCGCAACGCATTTTTCAGCGCCACCTGCAGCGACTGCGTGTCGCTGCCGACCTCGCGCTGGTTGACCACCGATTTCTTGTTGGTGAACAGGAATTCGACGGGGTCTTCAATCGTGAGGATGTGGCCCAGCGTTGTCTCGTTGCGCAGATCAATCATAGAGGCCAGTGTGGTGCTTTTGCCGGCGCCGGTGGAGCCCACCATCAGCAGCAGGCCGCGCTTTTCCATGATCAGGTCGGCCAGGATGGGCGGCACGTTCAGGCTTTCCAGTGGCGGGATATCGCTGGGGATATAGCGGATCACGGCGGCGTAGGTGCTGCGCTGCTTGAATCCGCTGATACGGAAGTTGCCCAGGCCGGCAATCGGCAGCGCCATGTTGAGCTCACCCATTTCCTCCATCTCTTCGATGCGCTCGGGCGGCAGTACTTCGGCCAGCAGGTTGCGCGGCGCCTCCGGCGGCAGGATTTGGGCATTGATCGGGATGGCCTGGCCGTTGATCTTGATCAGGGCGGGCGAATGGGCCGACAGGTAGACGTCTGACGCCTTTTTGTCCACCATCAAACGCAGGATTCTTTCCATCGTGCTCATAGTCCGCTCCCAGTCATTTCAATATGTGCAATCAAGCCAAACGGCGGTGTTCAGTCGCGGAGTAAATCGTTCAGGCTGGTCGTTGAGCGCGTCTTGGCGTCCACGCGCTTGACGATCACCGCGCAGTACATGCTGTACTTGCCGCCGGCCTTGGGCAAATTGCCCGACACCACGACAGAGCCTGCAGGAATGCGGCCGTAAGTCACAGTGTCGGCTTCGCGGTCGTAAATCGGCGTGCTCTGGCCGATGTAGACACCCATCGAAATCACCGAATTTTCTTCGACGATGACGCCTTCAACCACTTCGGATCGCGCACCGATAAAGCAGTTGTCTTCAATGATGGTGGGGTTGGCCTGCAAAGGCTCCAGTACACCGCCCAGGCCGACGCCGCCGGAAAGGTGCACGTTGTTGCCGACCTGCGCGCAGCTGCCCACGGTGGCCCAGGTGTCGACCATGGTGCCTTCACCAACCCAGGCGCCGATGTTGACGTAGCTGGGCATCAGGATCGCGCCCTTGGCGATGAAGCTGCCGCGGCGGGCCACGGCGGGGGGCACCACGCGCACACCGGTTTCGCGCATTTCAGCTTCGCTCAGGTGCGCAAATTTGGTTTTGACCTTGTCGAAAAAGCCGAGGTCGCCGGCACGCATGAGTTCGTTGTCTTTCAGGCGAAAGCTCAGCAGCACCGCTTTCTTGATCCACTGGTGCGTCGTCCACACACCCACGCTTTCGCGGGTGGCCACGCGCAGCGAGCCATTGTTCAGCTGGGAAATCGTTTGCTCCACTGCCTCCAGGATGTCCTTGGGCGCCGACTTGGGCGACAGGTTGGCGCGGTCTTCCCAGGCGGCGTCAATAGTTTGCTGGAGCGCTTGCAGGTTGGCTTGAGTCATGAGAATGGTTTTTCAGTGAACTTTGGATTGGATGAACTGGACGATGCGCTCTGCGGCTTCCACGCATTCAGCGGTTTCTGCCACCAGCGCCATGCGGATTCTGCCGGCGCCGGGGTTGTGCCCCTGCGCATCGCGTGCCAGGTAACTGCCCGGCAACACCACGACATTGTAAAGAGCGAGCAGCTCGCGCGAAAACGCGGTGTCCGAGCCCTTGAATGCCTCGGGGATTCCGGCCCACAGGTAAAAGCCTGCATCGGGCAGGGCGACGTCCATCACCGCCGACAGCATGGGCGTGACTTTGGCGAATTTTTCGCGGTACATGGCGCGGTTGTCCACCACGTGTTGCTCGTCGTTCCAGGCGGCGATGCTGGCCGCCTGCACGATGGGACTCATGGCGCTGCCGTGGTAGGTACGGTAGAGCAAAAACGGCTTGATCAGTGCTGCATCGCCCGCCACAAAGCCGCTGCGCAGGCCCGGCACATTGCTGCGCTTGGAGAGGCTGGTAAGCGAAATCAGGTTTTTGAAGTCGTGTCGGCCCAACTGCGAGGCAGCTTGCAACCCCCCCAGGGGTGCCTCGTCCCGGAAATAAATCTCGCTGTAGCACTCATCGGAGGCGATCACAAAACCGTAGCGGTCGCTGAGCTCAAACAGCAGCTTCCATTCAGGCAGCGACATCACCGCACCGGTAGGGTTGCCGGGCGAACAGACAAACACCAGCTGGGTCTTGGCCCAGACGGCTTCGGGCACGCCGGCCCAGTCGACTGCGAAATTGCGTGCCGGGTCGCTGGGCGCGAACCAGGTCTGGGCGCCGGCCAGCAGGGCGGCACCCTCATAAATTTGGTAGAACGGGTTCGGGCAGACCACGGTGGCGCCCGGTTTGCTGGCGTCCAGCACGGTTTGCGCCAGCGAAAACAGTGCCTCGCGCGAGCCGTTGACCGGCAGGACTTGCGTGGCCGGGTCCAGTTTCAGGCCATAGCGGCGAGCCAGCCAGTCGGTCATGGCCTGGCGCAGCTTCGGCTCCCCCAGCGTACCGGGGTAACTGGCCAGGCCGCCCAGGCTGGCTGTCAGCGCATCCTTGATGAGCTGCGGCGTGGCATGGCGGGGTTCGCCTATGCCAAGGCTGATGGGTTTATAGGCCGGGTTGGGGGTGACATCGGCGTGCAACTGGCGCAGCCGTTCAAACGGGTAGGGCTGGAGGCGTGAAAGCAGGGGATTCATGCCCTGATTATCCAGCCTCACCTTGCTCACCCGCCGCCGGTCTGGGTTGCGGCTTGTCATGTCCTGGCCTGATTGCTATTAAATTAATAGCTGCTCGCGCCCGTTCTTATTGGGCTCCAGTCCAATTTAATCCAAATTTCCCCGGTACCCAGCCATTTTCAGGCAACGCAGGGCCGGGCGTCACCCTGACAGACCGCCGCCGTGCGAAGCAAAGTGTTTCACGCCGGTCCCGTCAAGGGCCTTTTTCCCGGCAAAATCCCCGTCCCGCTCGGGTAACATGGCGGACCGTGCGCTACTGAAAGTGGTACACGGCGTGTGTCAGCGTTTTTCCGTAAAACGCCATAAAAATCAACGAGTTAGGGTGGTAATTCCCTACCTCAGGCTCAAAAAAACAGGGACAGCCGTGCGTCTCAATTCGATCAAGCTATCTGGTTTCAAATCATTCGCAGAGCCCACCAATTTCGTATTGCCCGGCCAACTGGTCGGTGTGGTGGGCCCCAACGGTTGCGGCAAGTCCAACATCATGGACGCGGTGCGCTGGGTGCTGGGCGAGAGCAAGGCCTCCGAGTTGCGCGGCGAGTCCATGCAGGACGTCATCTTCAACGGCACCACCACACGCAAGCCCGCCAGCCGATCCAGCGTGGAACTGGTCTTTGACAACGCAGACCACCGCGCCGGCGGCCAGTGGGGCCAGTTTGTCGAGATCGCCGTCAAGCGCGTGCTGACGCGTGACGGCACCTCCAGCTACTACATCAACAACCAGCCGGTGCGCCGCCGGGACGTGCAGGACGTGTTCCTGGGCACCGGCCTGGGCCCGCGCGCCTACGCCATCATCGGCCAGGGCACCATCAGCCGCATCATCGAGTCCAAGCCCGAAGAACTGCGCCTTTTCCTCGAAGAAGCTGCCGGTGTTTCCAAGTACAAAGAGCGCCGCCGCGAGACCGCCAACCGGCTCTCAGACACGCGCGAAAACCTGACCCGCGTCGAAGACATCCTGCGCGAGCTGAACGCCAATCTTGACCGGCTTGAAAAGCAGGCCGAGGTCGCCATGCGCTACAACGCGCTGCATGCCGACGCAAGCCTGAAGCAGCACCAACTGTGGTTCCTCAAACGCGCCGAAAGCGAAGCCGACCAGTCCAAGGTCAAGGCCGATGCCGAAAAGGCCGTGAACGACCTGGAAAGCCGCGTGGCCGACCTGCGCCACATCGAGGCCGACCTGGAAACCATTCGCCAGGCGCATTACTCCGCCGGCGACCAGGTCAACCAGGCGCAGGGCAAGCTATATGAAGCCAGCGCTGAAGTCGGCCGCCTTGAGGCCGAGATCCGTTTTGTGGTCGATGGCCGTCAGCGCGTTGAGCAACGCCTGGCCCAGCTGAAAGAACAAACCGCCCAATGGGCCACGCGCAAGGAAGACGCCGCCGTCGAGACGGAAAACCTCGCCGCGCAAGCTATTGAGGCCGAAGAAAAAGCCGAGCTGCTGGCCGCGCAGACCGAAGAGCACCAGACGCAGTTGCCCGCCCTGGAAGATGCCTTGCGCCAGGCACAAGCCAAGGCCAACGAGCAGCGTACCAGCGTCGGCCAGGTTCAGCAGCAAATTCAGGTGCTTGCCGCTGACCAGCGCAACATCGAAGAGCAGTCGCGCACCCTGAACCTGCGCCTTGAAAAACTCACGGCAGACCGCAATGCGCTGAATGCGCCCGACGAAGCCCGCCTGGCCAACCTCAACACACAGTTCTCTGCCGCCCAGGAAGCCCAGGCTGAAGCCGAGGCCCGCCTGCACGAGCTGACCGACAGCGTGCCGCAGCTCGACGAAGAGCGCCGCACGCTGCAGCACACCGTCAATACCGAATCCGCCAAGCGGGCCGACCTGTCGGCGCGCATGGAAGCGCTCAAGGCACTGCAGGAAAAGGTCAAGACCGACGGCAAACTCAAGCCCTGGCTGGCCAAGCACGGCCTCGATGGCCTGCAAGGCCTGTGGAGCCGCATCCACATCGAACAGGGCTGGGAAAACGCCCTGGAAGCCGCGTTGCGCGAACGCCTGGGGGCGCTGGAAGTCAGCCGGCTCGACATGGTGCGCGGCTTTGCCGGCACCGACGGGCGTGATACGCCGCCGGCCAAGCTCTCGTTTTATTCGCCGCCCAGTGCTGCTGCGCCTGCGCGTGTCAATGCGGCGATCAGCCTCAAGCCGCTGACGGAACTGCTGCGCCTGAACGATGCCGGACAGTCCGCGTTGCTGGGCGACTGGCTGCAGGGCTGCTACACGGCCCAAGGCCTGGACGACGCCCTGGCCGCCCGCGACAAGCTGCAGGCCGGCGAAGTGATTTATGTGCAGAGCGGCCATGCCGTCACGCACCACAGCGTGAGCTTTTACGCCCAGGATTCCGAGCAGGCCGGCTTGCTGGCCCGCGCCCAGGAGATCGAAAACCTCGACAAGCAGCTCAAGGCCCAGGCCCTGATCAGCGAAGAGGCCCGCTCCGCGCTGATTCGCGCTGAAGCCGCCTATGCCGATGCCGCCCAGCGCCTGGCCACGGCACGCCGCGAAACCGCCGAAGGCCAGAGCCGCACCCATGAGCTGCAGGTCGAAGTGCTGCGCCTGACGCAACTGGCCGAGCAGACCCGCGCGCGCAGCGAGCAGATCCAGGCCGACATGGCTGAAATCGAGGCGCAACTCGGCGAGTTGCAAGAGCGCAAGGTCACCGCCGAAGGTCGCTTTGAAGAACTCGACATGCAGCTGGCCGACAGCCAGGAGCGTCACGCGCAGCTCGACGACCGCGTGATCGAGACCGAGCGCAAGCTGGGCGAGTCGCGCGAGCAGCAGCGTACGCTGGAGCGCCAGGCGCAGGAAGCCGCGTTTGCGCTGCGCAGCCTGGCGTCCCGTCGCGAAGAGCTGACTCGCTCTATCGACATCGCCGCCCAGCAGGCCAGCTCGATCGCCAGCGAGGAAGCGCAAGCCCGTGAAGAGCTCACGCGCCTGACAGACGCCGCCGCGCAGGCCGGCTTGCAAAGCGCGCTAAGCGTGAAGCTCGAGCGTGAGGCCGACCTGGGCGCCAAGCGCAGCCAGTACGACGACCTGACCAGCAAACTGCGCGCCAGTGACGAGCGGCGCCTGCAGCTCGAGCGCGAGCTTGACCCGCTGCGCCAGCGCATCACCGAGTTCCAGCTGAAAGAGCAGGCCGCTCGCCTCGGCTTTGAGCAGTACGCGCAGTTGCTGACAGACGCGCAGGCCGACCTGGCGGCGGTGGAAGCCTCCATCCAGTCCGGCAATGTGCGCCTGACCGGCCTGCAGGGCGAGATCGACCGCATCAACCGCGAAATCCAGTCGCTGGGCGCCGTCAACCTGGCCGCGCTGGACGAACTGAGCACGGCCCGTGAACGCAAGCAGTTCCTCGACGCGCAGTCCGCCGACCTGAACGAGGCCATGACCACGCTGGAAGACGCCATCAAGAAGATCGACATCGAAACGCGCGATTTGCTGTCAAGCACTTTTGAAACCGTCAACGGCCATTTCGGCCGGATGTTCCCCGAACTCTTCGGCGGCGGCAATGCCAAGCTCATGATGACGGGCGAGGAAATCCTCGACGCCGGGGTACAGGTGATCGCCCAGCCACCCGGCAAGAAAAATCAGACCATCCACCTGCTCTCGGGCGGTGAAAAGGCACTGACGGCCATTGCTCTGGTGTTCGCGATCTTCCAGCTCAACCCCGCACCGTTCTGTTTGCTTGACGAGGTTGATGCGCCGCTGGACGACGCCAACACCGAGCGCTACGCCAAGCTGGTGCGCTCCATGAGCAAGGAAACGCAGTTCCTCTTCATCAGCCACAACAAGATCGCCATGGAAATGGCCGAGCAGTTGATCGGTGTGACCATGCAGGAGCAGGGCGTTTCGCGCATCGTGGCGGTGGACATGGAAGCTGCCATCGGTTTTGCCGAAGCCGCCTGATCCACCATGAGCACCTTGCAGATCAGTCTGGCGGTGGTGGGCGGGCTGGTGCTGGCCGGTGTGGTGGCACACAGCGCCTGGTCCTCACGCAGAAACCTGCCCAAACAGGCCACACCGGAAGCCCCCGCTCCCGAGCAAGAGCTTGCACCCGCACAAAGTGGCGAAGGTGCCGCTGCTGAACGGCTGGAACCCAGTTTTGACGTGGATTCTGGCCTGGCATCTCTGGCCTCGCTCGCCACGATGATTGCATCCGACAGAAAACCAGGCCTTGACGTGCTGATTGATGCCGTTGCGCCCGTGGTGATTGAGGGCATGGTGTCGGGCGAAGCCGCACTTGCCGCCATGCCCAGCACGCGCCGGGCCGGCAGCAAGCCTTTCGGCGTGGAAGGCCTGAGCGCCATTACAGGCCAATGGGAATTCCCCACAGCAGGGCATCGTTACAGCGCTTTTCAGTGCGGCGTGCAACTGGCCAACCGCACCGGTGCGCTGAACCAGATTGAATACTCTGAATTCGTGATGAAAGCACAGGCGTTTGCCGATGCGGTGGGCGGTGAACCGGAGTTTCCGGAAATGCTGGACGAGGTGGCGCGTGCCCGTGAACTCGACCAGTTTGCCAGCGGCCATGACGCACAGCTGAGCTTTACCCTGCGCGCCGTCAACACGGCCTGGAGTCCGGGTTATGTCCACCAAAGTGCGGCCCGGCTGGGCTTCGTTCCCGGTTCCATTCCCGGACGCATGGTATTGCCGGCGAGCCAGCAGGGGCAGGCTCCCATCCTGGGGCTGGCCTTCGACACACAGGCCGCCATGGCAGAGGACCCGGAGCAGACGGCGCTGCGCGAACTGACGCTGTCGCTCGACGTTCCACAGGTTTCTCGCTCTGAGCAACCCTTTGCACGCATGTGCGAAGCCGCGCTGTCCCTGGCCGCCAATATGGACGGCGTGATCATCGACGACAACGGCAACCTGATCCGGCCCGAGGCGATGGAAGTCATCCACGCCGACCTGGAGCAGCTTTATGACACGCTGGACAGCCGCGATTTGTCGGCAGGCTCGGTGCTGGGGCGCCGGCTCTTTTCCTGATTTTTCCGGGCTTTTCGCCCGTTTTCGACTTTCCTCATGGCCACCAAAGACCTGTTTGCGCAGCCCGAACCCTCGTCGCAGCCGGCCTCCGTCGCGGAGCGCGTCGCTGCGTTGCGCACGGAGCTGCACCTGCACGCGCACCGCTACTACGTGCTCGATGAGCCGACGATTCCCGACAGCGAATACGACAAGTTGTTCAAAGAGTTGCAGGCGCTTGAGGCGGCTCATCCTGAGCTGCTGACACCCGATTCACCGACCCAGCGCGTGGGCGGCAAGCCGCTGGACCAATTCGCCAGTGTGCGCCACAAGGTGCCCATGCTCAGCATTCGCACCGAAACCGACACCGAAGCTACAGGCGCCCAGAACTTCGACACCCGTGTGCGCAAGGAGCTGGGTCTGGCGGAATCCGACCCGCCTGTCGAATACGTGGCCGAACTCAAATTCGACGGCCTGGCGATGAGCCTGCGTTATGAAAACGGCATCCTGGTGCAGGCTGCCACGCGCGGCGACGGTGAAGTCGGCGAAGACGTGACGCAGAACATCCGGACCATCAACCAGATCCCGCTTCGTTTGCCTGCCGGCGTGCCTCCTGTGTTGGAAGTGCGGGGCGAGGTGTACATGCGCCGCGCGGATTTCGAGGCGCTCAATGAAAAGCAGCGCGAAAAGGGCGATAAAACCTTTGTGAATCCACGCAACGCTGCTGCTGGTGCCGTGCGCCAGTTGGATCCAAGCATCGCGATGCAACGTCCTTTGAGCTTTTTTGC
Source organism: Polaromonas sp. P1_E11 (assembly GCF_056405995.1). Lineage (NCBI taxonomy): Bacteria > Pseudomonadati > Pseudomonadota > Betaproteobacteria > Burkholderiales > Comamonadaceae > Polaromonas > Polaromonas sp. P1_E11. The sequence continues at coordinate 75,073 of NZ_JBFUBA010000003.1, read as the reverse complement.
CTATGGATTGGGTGATGTCACGCCCTCGGAGCAGGGTGGGCCTGCGTTTGACAAGCACTACGCCATGCTGAAAATCCTCAAATCATGGGGGTTTCCGGTGACAGACCATGTGGATATTGCGCAAGGTGCCCCTGAGTTAATAACGTACCACCAGCGCATTGGCGCCCTACGTGACCAACTGCCGTTTGACATTGATGGTGTGGTCTATAAGGTCAACAGCCTGGCGCTGCAGCGCCAATTGGGCTTTGTCTCCCGCGAGCCACGCTGGGCGGTAGCCCACAAATATCCGGCGCAGGAGCAGATGACCAAGGTGTTGGATATCAACGTGCAGGTGGGGCGTACGGGCAAGCTCACGCCTGTGGCACGGCTGGAGCCGGTGTTTGTGGGAGGCACTACCGTCTCCAACGCTACGCTGCACAATTTGTTTGAGGTTCGCAAAAAGGATGTACGAGTAGGTGACCTAGTGGTTGTGCGCCGAGCTGGTGATGTGATCCCTGAAGTTGTGGGCAGAGTTCAGCAGTTGCTCAATAGCGGTGATGCTCAGTCCCTAGAGCCTCCTTTCCGTCACTATCCCCGCAGTAGCTATGTTCCAAATTTTCGTATGCCCCCTAAATGCCCTATTTGTGGCAGTGACGTGGTGCGAGAAAAAGGAGAAGCGAACCATCGCTGCACTGGTGGTTTGTTTTGCGGCGCCCAGCGTAAGCAGGCCATCCTGCATTTCGCTCAACGCCGCGCGGTGGAGGTGGAAGGTCTAGGCGAGAAGTTGGTGGACCAACTGGTAGAGCGCAACGTAGTGAGAACGTTAGCTGATCTCTACCGTCTTGGGTTGTTCGCACTCGCTGAAATTAAACAGATTGCAGTAGAAGATCTTTACAAAGAACTATCTGTCGAAGAGCGCAACAACATCGCGATTGATGAGCTGAAAAAACTGGAGCGAATGGCGCAGCTGTCTGCGATGAATGTGGTCCTCGCTATCAATAAGAGTAAAGAAACCACGCTGCCGCGCTTCCTGTTTGGCCTGGGCGTACGCCATGTGGGTGAAGCCACCGCCAAAGAATTGGCGCGCCATTTCGGCAAGCTGGACGCCATCATGGACGCCACCGAGGCGCAGTTGCTGGAAGTCAGCGACGTGGGCCCCATCGTTGCCCAAAGTATTCGCACCTTCTTTGAACAGCCGCACAACCGCGAGGTGGTCGAACAGCTGCGCGCCTGCGGCGTGACCTGGGAGGAGGGCGAGCCCGCCGCCCGGGCGCCGCAGCCACTGTCGGGCAAGACTTTTGTCATCACCGGCACCCTGCCCACCCTGAGCCGCGATGAGGCCAAGGACAAGGTGGAGGCTGCCGGCGGCAAGGTGGCTGGCTCTGTCAGTAAAAAAACCGACTACGTGGTGGCCGGCGAAGAGGCTGGCAGCAAGCTGGTCAAGGCACAAACGCTGGGTGTTCCGGTCATCGACGAAGCGGCCTTGCTGGCCATGTTGGCAACCGGGTAAAGGCGTCGATGGGAACATCGTCGCCTGGCACCGTGTCGTTGTGTCGTTGATAGCCCAGCCAATAGCTCGGCTTACATGGCGTTACCAGGGTTTGCACGCCGGACGTCACGCCAGGCGACTGCGCCAGACGTTGAAAAGACCTGTACACACAGGAGTTTTTCATGAATTACAAACGTTTGTCTGCCTTGGCAGGGGCCGCTGGCCTGGCTGTTTTGTTGTCTGGCTGCGTGGTGGCGCCGATTGCCCCGCGTCCCGTGGCTGTTTACCCGGCCCGTCCTGTCTACGTGGAGCCGGCTCCCGTGGTGGTAGTGCCCGCGCCCGGCTATTACCGGGGCTACAGACATTGGCGCTAAAACCTCCCGATGAGGCTCTGCGCCACGATAATCGGCGCATGACCATTCGCGAAATCCTCAAAATGGGCGACCCGCGGCTGCTGCGCGTGGCTCAGCCCGTGACCGCCTTCGACACCGACGAGCTGCACCTGCTCATTGCTGACATGTTCGATACCATGCGCGCTGTCAACGGTGCGGGCCTGGCCGCCCCCCAGATTGGGGTCGACCTGCAACTGGTAATTTTCGGGACCGACACGGTCAACCCGCGCTATCCCGACGCACCGGTAGTGCCCCGCACTGTCTTGCTGAACCCCTTGATCACGCCCCTGGGGCCTGAAGAAGAGGGCGGCTGGGAAGGCTGCCTCTCCGTGCCCGGCCTGCGCGGCCTTGTGCCTCGCTTCTCGCGGATTCGCTACAGCGGCTTTGATCAGTACGGTGATGCGATTGAGCGTTCGGTGGATGGTTTTCACGCGCGAGTGGTGCAGCATGAGTGCGATCACCTGATTGGCAAGCTTTATCCCATGCGCATCCGCGACTTCAGCCAGTTTGGCTTTACCGAGGTGCTTTTCCCCGGACTGGACGCGTCGGACGACGACTGACAGAGGGAACGTCGAGGGGTACACTGAAGCTGATCGAGGGCTATTTCGCCCCGCCAGAGCGTGTTGTACGCAAGGAAAGCTTCCGGATGTCGCACGCTCCCGTCTCGGGAGCAGTTTCCATCAACGGAGCTGCTTCGCCACCTCCCTACCAGCTGAAATTTGAAACCGTGAGCGGCAGTGGCGACGACCTGCAGCTACGCTCCTTGCTGGATCGCCAGCAATTCCACGACCCGTTGGGCGAAGCGGAACGCGAAGGCATTTCCTCGTCGGCTTGGCCGATATTCGGTTTGCTCTGGCCCTCGGGCCGTGTGCTGGCCCATGCCATGCTGACCTTCGAGCTGGAAGGCAAGCGCATTCTGGAGCTCGGTTGCGGCCTGGCGTTAGCCAGCCTTGTTGTGCATCGACGCGGCGGAAACATCACCGCCAGTGACTGCCATCCGCTGGCAGCGGCGTTCCTGCTGGAAAACCTCAAACTCAACCACTTGCCTGCGATGAAATATCAGACGGGCAACTGGTCGCGCGCCAATCCGCTGCTGGAACGCTTTGACCTGATCATCGGCAGCGATGTGCTGTATGACCGTGGCCAGCCGGAGGTGCTGTCGCAGTTCATCGAGCTCCATGCGCTGCCGCACACCGAGGTGCTGATTGTCGATCCCGACCGCGGTAACCGGGCCAGCTTCAATCGCAAAATGGATGCGCTGGGCTATTCGCGCACCGAGACGCGCGTGACCAAATTGCCGGCCGGCGGCAGTTACAAGGGGCGGCTGCTGCAATACTTGCGGAAACCAGCCGCCTGAAGCTTCAGGTATTGAGCGCTTCGAGCAATTCAGTCTCGATCGCAATCTGCGCCTTGTTGTGCTGCAGCTCCGGTCCATCAATCAAAAATGTATCCTCCACACGCTCGCCCAGGGTGCTGACCTTGGCCAGCTGCAGGTTGATGCGGTGGCGGGCCAGCACCCGTGCGATGCGGTAGAGCAGTCCGACCCGGTCGCTGGCCGATACGCTGAGCAGCCAGCGTTGGGCTTTTTCATCGGGACGCAGGTCCACGCGCGGAGCGATCGGGAAACTCTTGACCCGGCGCGACACACGGCCTTTGCTAGGGGGCGGCAGAGGTCCGGGGTTCTCGATGGTGCGATCCAGTTCGGCCTCCACCATGGCCGCCAGTTCGCGGTAGTGGTCGGCCAGCGTGGGGCTCACCACCTGGAAGGTATCCAGCGCATAGCCGTTTTTGGCCGTGTGGATCTTGGCGTCCAGGATGCTGAAGCCGGCTTCGTCAAAGTAGCCGCAGATGCGCGCAAACAGGTCGGGCGCGTCGGGCGTGTAAACCAGCACCTGCATGCCTTCGCCTGCCGACGAACGACGCGCGCGGACGATCGCCTTGGCCTTGCCCACGTGTCGCGAGAGCTGGCGTGCATGCCAGGCGATGTCGGAGGCCTCATGGCGCATGAAATAGCTGACATCCAGCGTATCCCACAGTGCCTTGTGTGCCTCGAAAGGTTCGGCGTGCAGGGCCAGCGTGGTCAGGGCTTCACGCTTGCGGGCCTCCACTTCGGCATCCGCGTCGGGTGCGCGGCCACCCAGCACGCGCAGTGTGTAGCGGTACAAGTCTTCCAGCAGCTTGCCTTTCCAGGCGTTCCAGACTTTGGGGCTGGTGCCGCGGATGTCGGCCACCGTCAGCAGGTAGAGCGCTGTAAGGTAGCGCTCGTTGCCCACCCGTTTGGCGAATGCAGCGATCACTTCAGGGTTGCTCAGGTCTTCCTTCTGGGCGATGCGGCTCATGCTCAGATGTTCACCCACCAGGAATTCGATGAGTTTGGAGTCCTCGGCGCCAATGCCATGCTGACGGCAAAAAACGCGCACGTCCTTGCAGCCCAGCTCGGAGTGGTCGCCGCCGCGGCCTTTGGCGATGTCGTGGAACAGCGCGGCGATGTAAAGAATCCAGGGCTTGTCCCAGCCGGCCGCGAGCTGCGAGCACATAGGGTATTCGTGCGAGTGCTCGGCCATGAAGAAACGCCGCACGTTGCGCAGAACCATCAGGATGTGCTGGTCCACCGTGTAGACGTGGAACAGGTCGTGCTGCATCTGCCCGACAATCTTGCGAAAGATCCAGAGGTAGCGGCCCAGCACTGATGTCTGGTTCATCAGCCGCATGGCATGCGTGATGCCCTCGGGCTGCTGCAGGATGCGCCGGAAGGTGTCTCGGTTGACCGGGTCGCTGCGGAACTTGCTGTTCATCAGCCCGCGTGCGTTGTAGAGCGCGCGCAGGGTGCGCGCCGACAGGCCCTTGATGCCCACGGTTGTCTCGAACACCAAAAATGTTTCGAGGATGGCATGCGGCTCGCGCGCGTACAGGTCGTCGCTGGCCACTTCCAGCATGCCGGCCTTGTCGTAAAAGCGCTCGTTAATGGGCCGCAGCGGGTAGGTGTTGGGATTGAGCCGCTCTTCGATATTGAGCAGCAGGATCTGGTTGAGCTGGGTGACCGCTTTGGCTGCCCAGTAGTAGCGCTTCATCACGGCCTCGCTGGCGCGGCGTGGCAGTTTGCTGCCATCGTCGGCCTCGGCCGAATAGCCGAAGGACTCGGCCACGGCGGTCTGCAGGTCGAACACCAGGCGGTCCTCGCGCCGTCCGGCGATCAGGTGCAGGCGGGCGCGGATGAGGCTTAGCAGCGCTTCGTTGGCCTTGATCTGCCGCACCTCGAAAGGCGTGGCCAGGCCGTTGCGGGCCAGGTCGTCCCACGATTTACCCAGGCCGGCGGCGCGCGCCACCCACAAAATCACCTGCAGGTCCCGCAGTCCACCCGGGGATTCCTTGCAGTTGGGTTCGAGCGAGTAGGGCGTATTTTCGAATTTGTTGTGGCGTTGGCGCAGCTCCAGCGTTTTGGCAACGTAAAAGGCCTGCGGATCCAGCACGACAGCCAGCCGGTTTTGCAGCTGCAGAAAATTCTTTTTGGACCCGGCGACCAGGCGGGCTTCGAGCAGCGAGGTCTGCACCGTGACGTCTTTGGCCGCTTCTTCGACACAGCCGGAAATCGTCCGCACACTGGAGCCAATCTCCAGGCCCACATCCCAGCAGGCGCCGATGAAGCTCTCCACCTTGGCCTTGAGGGCCGGGTCGCCGTCGATGTTGGCGCTGTCCGGCAACAGCAGCAGCACGTCTACATCCGAATGGGGAAACAGCTCGCCGCGGCCGAACCCTCCTGCGGCAACCAGGCAGGCTGAAGCCGGAAAACCGGCGCGCTGCCAGAGCAGCTGCAGGGTCGCGTCAGCATGGCGGGCGAATTTTTGCAGCAGGCTGTGGATGCCGCGGGACGACGCACCGCTGGCGGCCAGCGTGGCAAGGAGGGCAGCTTTCCCCGCTTTGTATTGCTCGCGGACCGGGGCCAGCTCGATCATCGCGGCGCTCGCAGGGTCAGAAAGTGCGCGAGGCGCCACTGTGCGCCTGGCTCAGGCACTGACAGCGACTTGGGCAGGGCTGCTTTGCGGAACAAACGCCGGGATGGGCGGGCTGCCGGCGGACAGGGTCAGTACCTCATAGCCGGTTTCGGTCACCAAAATGGTGTGTTCCCACTGGGCGGACAGGGAGTGGTCGCGCGTCACGATGCTCCAGCCGTCTTTCTCGGGGCCATCCTTGATGTCTCGCTTGCCGGCATTGATCATGGGTTCGATGGTGAAGGTCATGCCCGGTGTGAGCTCTTCGAGCGTGCCGGGGCGGCCGTAGTGCAGCACTTGCGGTTCTTCGTGGAATTTTTGGCCAATTCCATGACCGCAAAACTCGCGAACCACGGAAAACCCCTGTTTTTCGGCAAAAGTCTGGATCGCAAAGCCGATATCGCCCAGCCTGACCCCGGGCTTGACGCGCATGATGCCCTGCCACATGGCTTCATAGGTCACATGGCAGAGCCGCTTGGCCGCAATGGAAGCTTCGCCCACCAGGTACATGCGGCTGTTGTCGCCGTGCCAGCCGTCCTTGGTGATGACGGTCACGTCAATATTGACAATGTCGCCTTTTTTCAACGGTTTGTCGTTGGGAATGCCATGGCAAACCTGGTGGTTGATGGAAGTGCACAGCGACTTGGGATAAGGCACATAACCGGGAGGGCCGTAACCCAGGGTGGCCGGAATGGTGCCCTGGACCTGGGTCATGTAGTCATGGGCCAGCCGGTCTATTTCATTGGTGGTGACGCCCGGCTTCACGAAGGGGGTGAGGTAGTCCAGAACCTCGGAAGCAAGCCTTCCCGCCAGGCGCATGCCTTCAATTCCTGCGGCATCTTTGTAAGTAATACTCATGGCCCTGATTATCCCACCGCTCCCGGGCACATGCATTGAACCTGTTCACGGTCTAAACGGGGCCGCGCAAGCACCTTGTCGGGATTGGGATGCAAGGCGCGGTGCGACGCCCATAGCCCAGCTATGGGCTAGCGCCGCAACGCCGCAGACCGCCCGAAAAGGCGCTTGCCCTCCGTGTTGGGGTGAAATCGGGCGATTGAGCCACCCGATCCCTTGCATGGGCATTGGCCCATGCGGCGGTCTCGGTCGGCCCACTCATCCCGATTGCACCCCAACGCGACCCCGTTTAGACCGTGAACAGGTTCTTGCATGGGACCAAGGGGCTTTGGCTTTGACCCGAATGTGGCCCGAATGGGCCGCAAAAGTGCCCGGGCGCACCGGCAGCAAACCGGGGAAGGCCTTCAGTCGCTGATAAAATTACGGGTTAACGCTAGCCCGTTAAACCCAACAGCCATGCGCTGCCCACCTCCCATTACAAGGCCACCGCTACCGTGACCCTGCACCTGACGACTTTTGAGGGCGAACCCCACGGGATCAGCGCCCTCAGCGATTTCCGCGTCCAGCAACTCTTTCCCCGCCTGCAAGCCATCCACGACAAGATCGTGGGCATCAGTGCCCGGTTTGTGCACCTGGTTGCGACAGAGGCGCCGCCTTCAGACACCGTCAAGGGCCAGCTCGCAGCACTGCTTACCTATGGCGACCCTTGCGCCGCTTCCGCCGGCAAGGCCGATGACGCCCTGGTTTTCATCGTTTCTCCGCGCTTTGGCACCGTTTCGCCCTGGGCGTCCAAGGCCACGGACATCGCCCACAACTGCGGCCTGGCCGTCAAGCGCATTGAGCGAATCACCGAATACCGCATTACCTTGAAAAGCGGCTTTTTCAGCAAAACGGCCCTGACTGACGCTCAGCGAGAGCAGGTTGCCGGCCTGCTGCACGACCGCATGACCGAAAGCGTGATGTTGGATCGCGCGCAGGCTGCCGGCCTCTTCACCGAACTGCAGGGCGCGCCGCTGCAGACCATTGACGTGCTGGGAGGCGGCAAGGCCGCGCTGGAAAAGGCCAATGCCGAGTTCGGCCTGGCACTGGCGGCCGATGAAATCGACTACCTGGTCAATGCCTTCTCCCAGCTCAAACGCAACCCGACCGACGTCGAACTGATGATGTTCGCCCAGGCCAACAGCGAACATTGCCGCCACAAGATCTTCAACGCCGACTTCACGATTGACGGCGTGGTGCAGGAGAAAAGCCTGTTCGGCATGATCCGCAACACCGAAAAGCTGCACCCCCAGCACACGGTAGTGGCTTATTCGGACAACGCTTCGGTCATGGAAGGCTATAAAACGCAGCGGTTTTATGCCAAAAACGGTGCCGTATCGGCCTCCAGCCCAACAGAGACGGGCGCAAGCAGCTATCAAACTTATAGCGCCACCGATGACGTGTTGATGCACGTGCTGATGAAAGTCGAGACACATAACCATCCCACGGCTATTTCTCCCTTCCCTGGCGCTTCGACCGGTGCGGGCGGAGAGATTCGCGACGAGGGCGCGACCGGCCGCGGCTCCAAGCCCAAGGCGGGCCTGACAGGTTTCACCGTGTCCAGGCTGTTTGACGACGCCGCCACGTCCTATGGCAAGCCCGAGCACATCGCCAGCCCGCTGCAGATCATGACCGAAGGCCCGTTGGGCGGCGCGGCCTTCAACAACGAGTTCGGGCGGCCCAACCTCAACGGCTACTTCCGCGAATATGAACAAACCGTCGGCGGCCAGCGCTGGGGTTATCACAAGCCCATCATGATTGCGGGTGGCGTCGGCACGATTGACGCGGCGCTGACCAAGAAGATCCTGTTCCCGGCAGGCACGCTGCTGATACAGCTGGGCGGCCCCGGCATGCGCATCGGCATGGGCGGCAGCGCGGCCAGTTCCATGGCCTCGGGTGCCAATGCGGCGCAGCTCGACTTTGACTCGGTGCAGCGCGGCAACCCTGAGATTGAGCGCCGGGCCCAGGAAGTCATCAACCAGTGCGCCCAGCTGGGCGGGGCCAATCCGATCCTGGCCATCCATGACGTGGGCGCCGGCGGTTTGTCCAATGCCTTTCCTGAGCTGGTGAATGACGCCGGGCGAGGTGCGAAGTTTGATTTGCGTGCCGTGCCGCTCGAAGAAAGCGGCCTCTCGCCCAAGGAAATCTGGAGCAACGAGAGCCAGGAACGTTATGTGATGGCGATTGCGCCCGAATCGTTGCCGCAGTTCCAGGCTTTTTGCGAGCGTGAGCGTTGCCCGTTCGCGGTGATCGGTGTGGCCACGCAAGAGAAGCAACTTGTGCTATCCGACAAGGACGCAGCTCCCCCGGTCGACATGCCAATGAACGTGCTGCTGGGCAAACCACCCAAGATGCACCGTGACGTCAAATCCGTCAAGCACGCCATCAAGCCCATCGACCTGACCGGCGTCGACCTGCAAAAAAGCGCGATTGCAGTGCTCAGCCACCCGACCGTCGCGTCCAAGCGCTTCCTGGTCACCATCGGCGACCGCACCGTAAGCGGCCTCACGCACCGCGACCAGATGGTTGGCCCCTGGCAGGTGCCGGTGGCCGATTGCGCCGTTACGCTGGCCGACTACAGCGGTTTTGCCGGCGAAGCCATGAGCATGGGCGAACGCACGCCGCTGGCCACCGTCAACGCAGCTGCTTCAGGCCGCATGGCTGTCGCCGAAGCCATCACCAACCTGCTGGCCGCACCGATTGATTTGCCGCGCGTCAAGCTCTCAGCCAACTGGATGGCCGCATGCGGCGAGCCCGGCCAGGATGCGGCTCTGTATGAAACCGTCAAGGCTGTGGGCATGGAGCTTTGCCCGGCTCTGGGCGTGTCGATCCCCGTCGGCAAGGATTCGTTGTCGATGCGCACCGTGTGGAGCGACGGCGCTGACAGCAAGAAGGTCACTTCGCCAGTCTCGCTGATCGTGAGCGCCTTCGCCACGCTGCCCGACGTCCGCGGCACGCTCACGCCGCAGCTGAATCGCGATGAAGCCGACAGCACACTGATCCTGATCGACCTGGGCAAAGGCCAGAACCGCATGGGCGGTTCCATCCTCGCGCAAACGCTGGACAAGGAAGAGGGCGACGTACCTGACCTCGACGACCCGAAAGACCTGGTCAACCTCGTCAATGCCATCAATGCACTGCGCAAAGAGGGCAAGCTCATGGCCTACCATGACCGCAGCGACGGTGGCCTGTTTGCCGCGGTCTGCGAAATGGGCTTTGCCGGCAATGTGGGCGTGTCGCTCAACATCGACATGCTGCAGGTCGAAGGCGACGGCATTTCCGACAGCCGCATGGACACGGGCGACAGCAAGAACTGGGCAAGCCAGGTCGGCGCGCGACGCGAGGAGCTCACGCTCAAGGCACTGTTCAACGAAGAGCTGGGTGCTGTCATCCAGGTGGCCACGTCGGCACGCAACGAGGCCATGCAGACCCTGCGTGAGCACGGCCTCTCCAAATTCAGCCATTTCATTGGCAAGACCCGCCCACAGCATGCCTCGCTCGAAGTCGGCAAAGGTGAGATCCAGGTCTGGCGCGACACCAAGGCCGTGTTCTCGGCCAAACTGCAAGACCTGCACCAGGTCTGGGATTCGGTCAGCTGGAAGATCTGCCAGCAGCGCGACAACCCCGACTGCGCCAATACTGAACACGCGGCCACCGGCAACCCAGCCGACCCGGGCCTGCATGTGCAACTGACGTTTGATCCAGTCAAAGTGCTGTCGGCGCCCGCGCTCAACCTGTCGGCGCGGCCACGCGTTGCGGTGCTGCGTGAGCAGGGCGTTAATTCGCATGTGGAAATGGCTTACGTCTTCACCGAAGCCGGCTTTGAAGCCTGCGACGTGCACATGACTGACCTTCAAACCGGTCGCGCCAGGCTGGCCGACTTCAAGGGCATCGTGGCCTGCGGGGGTTTCAGCTACGGCGACACCCTGGGCGCAGGCATAGGCTGGGCGCGCTCGGTCACCTTCAACCCGGTGCTGTCTGAAGAGTTCAAGGCCTTCTTCGCGCGCCAGGACACCTTCGGTTTAGGCGTGTGCAACGGCTGCCAGATGTTTGCCGAACTGGCCGACATCATCCCCGGCGCCGAGGCTTGGCCACGCTTTACCACCAACCGCAGCGAGCGCTTCGAAGCGCGCCTGAGCATGGTCGAGGTGCTGGAATCCCCCAGCATCTTCCTGCAGGGCATGGCCGGCAGCCGCCTGCCGATCGCCGTCGCGCATGGCGAGGGCTATGCCAATTTCGCCTTCCGGGGCGATGCGTCCAAGGCGATTGCCGCCATGCGTTTTACCGATAACGACGGCAAAGCGACGGAAGCTTATCCGGCCAACCCCAACGGCAGCGCCGGCGGTTTGACAGCCGTGACCACGGCCGACGGCCGCTTCACGGCCATGATGCCGCACCCTGAGCGCGTGTTCCGCAACATCCAGAAGAGCTGGACTTCGGGCGATGCCGGCGAACGCAGCCCGTGGATGAGCCTCTGGCACAACGCGCGCAAGTGGGTAGGTTGATCAGCAGACAAAAGCCAGGGAGGCCCATGAATCGATTGTTCAAGCGTACTGTCTTCGCCGCCTTGTCCGGGTTATTGGCATGGAGCGCCTTCGCCGCCGACTTGCGCGTGCCGCTGCCCCAGCGGCCGGCGCTGGTCATTCCCCTGCCTGAGGGCTGGCGCGGCCAGGTGCTCCGCGCTACGCCGGACTTGCCACCGACCGTCATACTTTCGCCCTCCGCCGGAAAGGTGTTTGAGGTCATGATCACGCCCATCTGGCCGACCAGCGCCGACGCCAAGCCGCTGACGCCGGAATTCGTCCGGGCGATGACGGCTGCCGGGGCCCAAAGGGCTAAGGCGCAGGCAGTGGAAAAAGAACTCCCGGTGCGAGACTTGTCGGGCCAGGGGCTGTTCGGCTCCTATTTCTCGGCCACCGACCGGGCACCCAAGCCCGGTGAATACCGCAACCTGACCCAGGGTCTTGTCGCCGTCGGTGAATTGCATGTGGGGTTCACCATCCTGAGCAACGGTGACGCTGCGGCAGTGAACGGTCCCGGTCTCAAGATGTTGCAGTCGTTGCGACGGGATTGATTCGCAGGGCTAGCGGCCAGGCGGCGCCACTGCCGCCCCCTCGATCCCGTGCCGGGCCAAGGCCTGCGCCACAAAACCAGAGGCTTTCATCTCTTCGATGAACGATTCGAGGTAGCGCGCTGCATTGTCCCGCCCCTTGGGCATGCCCATCGCCTGGTTGATCACCATGAAGCGTCCCGGCAGCAGGCGCAACCCGGGAAGGCGCCTGGCGTCGGCTTGCAGCTGCTGCTTGACGCCGGCTGCTATCTCGATGCCCTGCGCAACCATCACATCGGTCACCGCCGGCGAGGTGGGGGCCTTCACCAGCCTGGCGGCTTTCAGTTCGCGAGTCAAATAGAGGTCATAGGCACTGCCGTTGCCGACCACAATGCGGTTGGCCGCCTGGTCCACCTCTTCATTGCGCCGGATGGGGGAGTCGTTTTTCACCAGGTAAGCACCTTCGATGATGACGTAGGGCGGCGTCTGCAGCATGTCGGCACCGCGCACCGGGTCAATGGCTACAAAAGCAATGTCCACCTGCGCATCCCTGACCGCCTCCACCACCTTGCCAGCAGAATTGAAGGTGACGAGTTCCACCGGCACACCGAGACGCTTGCCCAATTCGCGCGACAGATCCACCGAGACGCCCCGCGGCTCGCCGGTGACGGGGTCTTTCACCGCCAGGATGGGGTTGCCGAAATTGATGGCGGCCTTGAGCTTGCCGGAAGGCGCCAACTCAGTGACGGGTGCCTGCCGCGCAGAGGCGCAGCCCAGCAGCGCAAACGCAGCCAGCGACAGCACGGCCAGTGCAACAAGCCACCACCATGCGCCATTAGAGCTGCGCACCTGACCCGGGGACTGTCCCTCGCTCGCATGCGCTCCCGCGCCCGTGCCCGCAGCAAGCACCACCGCGTCCATGGCTTCCTTGAGACCCAAGCCCGTCAGGTCCCGCAAGCGCCGTATCGCCTCTATCCTGTTGCCCTGATCGAGCGCCTCTTGCACCTGCGCGGGCAGGGGTGTGTCAGCGGCGAATGCCTTTGACGCAAATCCCGCAGCCAGCGGTTCGCCGCGCATCGAGGCCTCCACCGCATCTTTCGCTTCCTGAAGGCCCAAACCCGTGAGGCTACGCAGCCGCTTAACCGCCTCTACCTTGTTGCCTTGGTCTAGTGCTTCTTGCACCTGCGCGGGCAGGGCGGAAGGAGAGTCGGGGTTGCTCATGCGACGCCCGACTGTGCGGCGAATTGAGGGAAAACAAGGCGTTTGGACATGGGGTCTCCAGAAAAGTGTGAGCCATTGGAGCGGTACCGGCTGCTCCCGTCAATCGGGAAACACGCCTTTTTCAAGGCAGACCCACCGGTCGCACATTGACCAGCATGGAAATAAAAACGCGGCCACATGGGCCGCGTTTAGGAAGGCAGTTTGCCTGCGGCTTATTCCACCTTGGCTTTTTTGCGCAGTTCTTCCTGGAACGCCGCCAGCTTTTGCTGCTGCATTTGCTGGGCGATCTGCGGCTTCACTTCCTCGAAGGAGGGGAGTTGGGCCGTGCGGATGTCGTCCACACGAATGACGTGGTAACCGAACTGGGTTTTCACCGGGGTATCGGTGGTCTGGCCCTTGTTGAGCTTGACCAGTGCCTCGGTGAACTCAGGCACATAGCTGGAGGGGTTGGCCCAATCCAGGTCACCACCCTTGGCACCGGATCCGGGATCCTTGGACTTCTTCTTGGCGATGTCATCAAACTTGCCGCCTTTTTTCAGGCTGGCAATAATTTCCTTGGCCTCGGCTTCCTTTTCGACCAGGATGTGGCGGGCCTTGTATTCCTTGCCGCCATTGGCTTCGGCAAATTTGTCGTATTCGGCCTTCAGCTCGACATCAGTCACCGGATTCTTCTTCTGGAAGTCAGAAAACAGCTCGCGGATCAGGATGGTCTGGCGGGCCAGTTCCATTTGCACCTTGACGTCGTCGCTGGAAGACAGCCCCCGCTTTTCCGCTTCCTGCATGAACACTTCGCGCGCAATCACTTCTTCACGGAGCTGGACTTCCATGTCGGGCGTCACTGGCCGGCCCGACTTGACGACCTGCAGTGCCAGCGAGTCCAGGCGCGATTTGGGAACGGCCTTGCCGTTGACGATGGCGACGTTCTGCGCCATGGCGCCTTGTGCGCCCAGCGCGAGCAGTGCCGCCACGGCGGTGCCGAGTAACAGATGTTTCTTCATGATGTTTTTGTAGTCCTTTGGTAATGCTTGAAAGCGTTTGGCAATGCGTGCTGACGTTGCCGTGGCTCTGTGCCGAAATTCAGGGGTAAATCAGCGCAGATTCAGGGTGACTCGATGACTTCAATCGCCAGGGCATGAAGACCCTGATCAATGAAATTTTGCATTGCATCATACACAAGCCGGTGGCGTGCCACGCGGCTTTGGCCGGTAAAGAGCGGGCTGGCAATGCGGATGCGAAAGTGGGTGCCGTAGCCTTCCGCGTTGGCGCCCGAATGTCCGGCGTGGGCAGCGCTCTCGTCCAGCACTTCCAGCCAGGTGGGTTGAAGCCGCGCCTTGAGCTGCTGCTCGATCTCGTGGGTGCGCACGGGCAGGGCGCTGGAAACGCTGGCGTTCATGGTGTGGCACCTGGTTTGATGTGCTTGTTCAGGTACACCGCCTGCGCCAGCACAAACACCACCATCAGACCGAGGCCGCCAAACAGCTTGAAGTTGACCCAGGTGCTGGTGGAAAACGTGAAAGCCACCCACAGATTGAGCAGGCCCATCACGGCAAAAAAACCAACCCAGCTGAAATTGACCACGCGCCAGATCGGGTCAGGCAAGGTCATCTGCGCGCCCATCAGGGACTTGATACCGTTTTTCTTCCACACCAGTTGTCCCAGCAGCAGCGCGCCGCCCATCACCCAGTACAAGACCGTGGGTTTCCATTTGATGAAGCTCTCGCTGTGGAAATAGATGGTGGCGCCGCCAAGCACCGTCACCAGCCCCAGGCTGATCCACAGCATGGTGTCGACTTTCTTGCCGCTTACCTTGAGCCAGAGGATCTGGGCCAGCGTGGCAACGATCACAACCACGGTGGCCAGCAGCACCGGCGCTTCTGCCGCGCCCACCACCCCCCCGGAAACCATAAAACCCAGCCACTCGGTCGCCGTAGCGGCAGCCCAATCCTTGTTGCCTTCGGCGTACTTGAACATGCCGAAGAAAAGGGCGATCGGCAAAAAGTCGAAAAGAATTTTCATAAACAGATTATCGCGGGGTAAAAGAGGCGAAAGAGCTCACTGGCGTTGGGTCCCGAATTAGCAAGCATGAGCCGCGGAACCGGCTTTGCCGGGCCGCAGGCGGGCGGCCCCTCGGGGGGCAGGAAGCTACGCGCAGCGAGCGACCGTGGGGGCTTCACTTCTTCTTGAAATCAAGCGCTGCCGAGTTCATGCAATACCGCAAGCCCGTCGGCGACGGGCCATCGGGGAACACATGGCCCAGATGCGCACCGCAGCTGGCGCACACGGTTTCGGTGCGCACCATGCCGTGCTTGCGGTCCACGATTTCCTCGATCGCACCCGGCACGGCTTCCTCCGAAAAGCTGGGCCAGCCGCAGCCGGCATCAAATTTGGTTTCCGACTCGAACAGCTTGGCACCGCAGCAGATGCAGTGGTAGCTGCCGTCAGCCCATACCGCTTCATATTTGCCGGTGTAGGGGCGTTCAGTGGCAGCGTGGCGCGTGACTTCAAAGGCCGCGGGTTCGGCTCCTTTTTCAGCCAGCAGGGCTTTCCACTCGGCGTCGGTTTTCTGGATCTTCGTGCTCATGTTCTGTTCCTGGCGTGAGTTGGCGGAGGTGTTACGAACTGCAACTGATTTCAATGGACGAGGCCCAGTCTGGGGGAAAATCCGCAAAGCTCTCGTGCCCCGGATGCTCATCAAATGGGGCCTGCAGCAAGGCAAGCAAGGTATCGACCCCGGAAAAGTCTTTTAGTTTCGCAGCGCGTATGGCTTGTTCGCCCAAATGGTTGCGCAGCACGAATTTGGGGTTATTTTTCAGCATCAAATCGGCCCGAAACCCTTGATCCACGTGCGCAAGGCGCTCTGAATACTGTAGCGCCCAGGCGTTGAAGGATTCCCGGTCAAAGAACAGGTCACGCAGGGGTTCATGGCCGCTTTGTGCTGTGAAACCATTCAGGCGCCGCCAGAAGATGGTGTAGTCCACCTTGTTGGCGGCCAACAATTTGAAGGTGTTGTCCACCAGGGCCTTGTCCTCGGGCTGCTCGTTCGCCAGGCCAAGTTTGCTGCGCATTCGGGCCTGCAATGCCTCGGGGAACACGGTTTTGTAGGGTTCCAGGGCTGCAAGCGCCTGCTCCTGGTCTTCAATCAGCGGCAGCAACGCCTGTCCCAGGCAGAACAGGTTCCAGTAGGCCATGTTCGGCTGCTTGTTATAGGCGTAACGGCCCTGGGTGTCTGAATGGTTGCAGATGTGGCCGGGATCAAACGCATCGAGAAACTGGAACGGGCCATAGTCAATGGTCAGCCCCAGGATGCTCATGTTGTCGGTGTTCATGACGCCATGGCAAAAGCCTGCAGCCTGCCACGCAGCCATAAGATGTGCGGTCTTTTCGCTGACGGCCTCCAGCAGCGCCGCATAAGGTTGTTTTGCCTCGCGGCAGGCAGGGTAAAACCGGTCGATGACGTAGTCGGCCAGCACCTTGAGCTGCGCATGCTGGTCGTTGTAGCTGAAATGCTCGAAGTGGCCGAAGCGGATGAAGCTTGGCGCGGTGCGGGTCACCACGGCGGCGGTCTCGATCTCCTCGCGCCGTACGGCCGCGTCGGAGCCGGTAACGCACAGCGCCCGCGTGGTCGGAATGCCCAGGCCATGCATCGCTTCCGAGCACAAAAATTCGCGAATCGAGCTGCGCAGTACAGCCCGGCCATCGCCCATGCGGGAGTAGGGTGTTTTGCCGGCGCCCTTGAGCTGGATTTCCTGTGGCCCACGCGGAGTATTGATTTCGCCCAGCAACAAGGCACGGCCGTCACCGAGCTGCCCGGCCCAGACGCCAAACTGGTGACCGCTGTAGACGCTGGCCAGCGGCTCGGAGCCGGGCAAGACGCTATTGCCGGTCAAGGCTTCCAGGGCAGCCTGAGATTCAAGCCATTCTGCGCCCAGTCCCAGCTCATGCGCCAGGCTGCGGCTGCGGCCAACCCAATAAGGGTCCGGCAGTGACTGCGGCCGCAAGCGGGTGTAGAAGTCGCCACCCAATTGGGCGAAGCTGTTGCTCCAGGTCAGCGAGGTGCCGGCAGAAGGGTCCGCAGTGTCGGGCGCCGGAAGGTTTGCAGAAGTCATCGGCAAATTGTCCCCTACCTGACATGAACCCGTGATTTCACGGGCAATCCCGCATGACCGTCATGTTGCGCTGCGGCATGATGACCGCTTGCCAACCGCACTATTTAACCAATGGAGACTTCCCGATGCTTGGGTTAATGCAAAGCCAGCCGCTGCTGATTTCCGGCCTGATCGAATTCGCAGAGCGCCACCATGGCGACGCCGAAATCGTGTCGCGCCGCGTGGAGGGCGACCTGCATCGCTACACCTACAAGGATGTCGCCCATCGGGCGCGCCGGGTTGCCAATGCGCTGGACGGCCTGAAGCTCGCATTCAGCGACCGCGTTGCCACGCTGGCCTGGAACGGCTACCGGCACCTGGAGCTTTATTACGGCGTGAGCGGATCTGGCCGGGTGCTGCATACCATCAACCCGCGCCTGCACCCGGACCAGATCGCCTGGATCGCCAACCACGCCGAAGACCAGGTGCTGTGCTTTGACCTGAGTTTCCTGCCACTGGTGCAAGCCGTGCACGCCCGCTGCCCAACCATCAGGCACTACATCGCGCTGTGCGACGCCGACAAGCTGCCGGTGGATTCCGGCGTGCCCAACCTGCAAAGCTACGAAAGCTGGATAGGCGCCCAGACTGCCGACTACGCCTGGCCCAGTTTTGACGAAAACACCGCCTCCAGCATGTGCTACACCAGCGGCACCACGGGCAATCCCAAAGCCGCGCTCTACAGCCACCGCTCCAGCACGCTGCACGCCTATGCGGCAGCGCTGCCCGATGTCATGAGCATCTCCGCTCGCGACGCCATCCTGCCGGTTGTGCCCATGTTCCACGTCAATGCGTGGGGCATTCCGTACTCGGCCGCGCTCACCGGCGCCAAGCTGGTGTTCCCCGGACCGGCCCTGGACGGCAAATCGATTTACGATCTGATTGAGGCCGAGAAGGTCACTTACGCCGCCGGCGTGCCCACCGTTTGGCAGATGCTGCTGACCCACATGAAGCCTGCCGGGCTGAAATTTTCAAGCCTGCGTCGCACCGTCATTGGCGGCTCTGCTTGTCCCCCCGCCATGATCAATGCCTTCCGCGAAGACTACGGTGTGGAAGTGCTGCACGCCTGGGGCATGACCGAGATGAGCCCGCTGGGCACGCTGTGCTCGCTCAAGAACAAGCACGACGCATTGCCGGAAGCAGAAAGAATGAAGATACGCCTCAAGCAGGGGCGCGCCATCTACGGCGTCGACATGAAGATCGTCAATGCCGACGGCAAGGAACTGCCCTGGGACGGCAAGGTCTTTGGCGACCTTTACGTCAAGGGGCCGTGGATTGTGCGCGAATACTTCAAGGGTGAGGGCGGTGACCCGCTGGTGGACGGCTGGTTCCCGACGGGCGATGTCGGCACCATAGACGCCGACGGTTATCTGCAAATTACAGACCGCAGCAAGGACGTGATCAAGTCCGGCGGCGAATGGATCAGCTCCATCGAAATCGAGAACATCGCCGTGGCGCACCCGGCCGTCGCCATGGCTGCCTGCATAGGCGTGGCCCATCCCAAGTGGGATGAGCGCCCCATCATCGCGGTCGTGAAAAAGCCCGGCATGGAAGTCACGCGCGACGAGTTGCTGCGCTTCTACGAAGGCAAGACCGCGAAGTGGCAAATCCCCGACGACGTCGTCTTCGTCGACGCCATCCCCCTGGGCGCCACCGGCAAGATGCTCAAAACCAAACTGCGCGAACTGCTCAAGGATTACAAACTGCCTCAGACCTAAGCACGGCCAAAAGGTGGGGCCGGTATTCAATCAAGCAGGGGCCGCGGAACCGGCTTTGCCGGGCCGCAGGCGCAGCGGCCCCCTCGGGGGGCAGCGCACTACGCGAAGCGAGAAGCGTGGGGGTCACATCCGTGACATGGCGCTAGGGCATTCCCTGACGCAGTGCAACATCATTTGACCTAACCTTTGCCGGTTCCCTCTGCGGATTCACCGCGCATTCATACAATTTCCAGGAGACAAGGGATGACAACCCAGAACCGATTTTTCGCACGGCATGCAGGCATCGCCCTGGCGGTGTCTTCCATGCTTTACAGCGGCATGGCGCTGGCCCAGGCGCCGGCCAAGGCCGCAGCGCCGGCCAAAGCTGCAGTTGCAGCACCGGTCACCGGCGCCGTCAACCTGAACCAGACTGTCAAGATCGCCTGGCTTGATCCGCTGTCTGGCTTGATGGCGGCCGTGGGCACCAACCAGCTCAAGGGCTTCCAGTTTCTGGCCGAACAGTTCAGCAAGAAGAACAAGGCCGGCGTGAAGTTCGAGATCATCGGCATCGACAACAAGCTCAGTCCCCAGGAAACCACCAACGCACTAAAGTCCGCAATCGACCAGGGCGCGCGCTACGTGGTGCAAGGCAACGGCTCCGGCCCGGCGCTCGCCATCATGGACGCGCTGTCCAAGTACAACGAACGCAATCCCGGCAAGGAAGTCGTCTACCTCAACTACGCCGCGGTAGACCCGGATCTGACCAACAGCAAGTGCGACTACTGGCACTTCCGGCTCGATGCCGACACCTCCATGAAGATGGAAGCCCTGACGGCCTTCATGAAGGACCAGCAGGACATCAAGAAGGTCTACCTGATCAACCAGAACTATTCGCACGGTCAACAGGTCGCCAAGTTCGCCAAAGCCAACCTGGCCAGCAAACGCCCCGACATCCAGATCGTCGGCGAAGACCTGCACCCGCTGGCGCAGGTGCGCGACTTCGCACCCTACATCGCCAAGATCAAACAGTCGGGTGCCGACACCGTGATCACCGGCAACTGGGGTTCCGATCTCTCGCTGCTGGTGAAGGCCGCCAACGAAGCGGGTCTCAACAACGTCAAGTTCTACACCTACTACGCCGGCGTCACCGGCACGCCGACCGCCCTGGGCGCGGCCTCGGCCGGGCGGGTTTATATGGTGTCCTACAACCACCTCAACATGGGCGGCGAGATCCAGCAGGTCCAGGCTGACTACAAGAAGAAGTTCAACGACGACTTCTACACCGGCGCGATATTCCATGCCTTCACCATCCTGACCGAAGCCATGGCGCAGACAAAATCGACTGAACCGGCCGTCGTGGCCAAAGCCATGGAAGGCATGCGCTTCAAGAGCTTCAACGGCGATGTCGAGATGCGCAAGACCGACCACCAGCTGCAGCAGGGCCTTTACATCGACAAGTGGGAAAAAGCCGGCGGCAAATACCCTTACGATGCCGAGAACACCGGCTACACCTTTGTGCCGGTCAAATACTATGAGCCCTATGTGGCCAGCACGCCTACCTCTTGCCAGATGAAGCGTCCGGGCTAAGGCCCTGGCGGCCGCTTGACCGGCGAAGGCCCGACCCACTCGGGCCTTTTTCTTTATCCCGGCAGGTTTCCTGCCCGTATCTGTTTTACCTTCCAGCTTCAGGCGGTCATTGATGAATTTGGAATTTTTCACCATCTCCCTGCTTAACGGCCTCAGCTACGGGCTGCTGCTGTTCATGCTGAGCTCCGGCCTGACGCTGATCTTCAGCATGATGGGCGTGCTCAATTTTGCGCACGCCTCCTTCTACATGGTCGGCGCCTACATTGCCTACAGCACCTCGCAGGTCATCGGGTTCTGGTGGTCGCTGCTGGTGGCACCGCTTTTGGTGTTTGTGATGGGCGCGGCCTTTGAGCGCTTTTGCCTGCGCAAGGTGCACAAGTTCGGCCATGTCCCCGAGCTGCTGGTCACCTTTGGGCTGTCCTACCTGTTGCTGGAACTGGTGCAACTGGTATGGGGCCGCTCGGCCGTCAACTATGTGTTGCCGGAGGGTTTGCAGGGCCCGCTGTTCACGGTGTTCGGCACCAACTTTCCCAAATCGCGCGCCTTCATCATGTTTATTTCGCTGGCCATGCTGGCCGGCATCTGGTTGCTGCTCACGCGCACACGCATCGGCCTGGTCATACAGGCCGCGCTCACCCATCCGGAAACGGTAGAGGCGCTGGGCCACAACGTGCCGCGCGTCTTCATGCTGGTCTTTGGAGGCGGCGCGGCGCTGGCGGGCCTGGCCGGCGTGATCGGCGGCAATACCTTCGTGACGGAACCCGCCATGGCCGGCTCGGTCGGCGCCATCATCTTTGTGGTCGTGGTGGTGGGTGGGATGGGTTCGCTCAGCGGCGCTTTTCTGGCTTCACTGCTCATCGGCCTGATTCAGACCTTTGCAGTCGCGATGGACCAGTCGTTGATGACCCTGCTCGCCAAATTCAGCTACACCGTGACGCCTGAAACTTTCGGCTACCCCTTGCTCAAGCTCACCATTTCGCAGGTGGCGCCCATCCTGCCGTTCCTGTTTCTGGTGCTCATTCTTATCTTCAGGCCCAAGGGCTTGCTTGGTACACGGGAAGGATGAGTCGCCACATGTCTACCGCTTACCACCAATTCAAACCCTATAACGTCGGCCGCTGGCTGCTGTGGTCGCTGTACGCGCTGCTGCTCATCGTCGCGCCGCTGATGTTCAAAAGCAGCCTGGCGCTCACCATGCTGTCACAGGCCGGTTACCTGGTCATCATCTGCCTGAGCTACAACATTCTGCTGGGGCAGGGCGGCATGCTCAGCTTCGGCCATGCGGTCTATGCCGGGCTGGGCTCTTTCCTGGCCGTGCATGCGATGAACCTGGCCGCCAAGGGTACGTTCTACATCCCGCTGCCGCTGATTCCTTTGGTGGGTGGGCTCTCGGGCTTATTCTTTGCCGTGCTGTTCGGCTACGTCACCACCAAAAAAGCCGGTACCACCTTTGCCATGATCACCCTGGGCGTGGGTGAGCTGGTGTTCGCCATGTCGCTGATGTTCCCCGAGTTCTTCGGCGGCGAGGGCGGCATCACCACCAACCGGGCCTACGGCAAGCCGGTCTTCGGCATCAGCTTCGGCCCGCAGATCCAGGTCTATTACCTGATCGCCTTTTATTGCTTCATCTGCACGGCGGCCATGTTTGCCTTTACCCGCACGCCACTGGGCCGCATCCTGAATGCGGTGCGCGACAACCCCGAACGCGTGGAGTTCATCGGCTACAACACCCAACGCGTGCGCTACTACGCCTTCATCATTGCGGGTTTTTTTGCCGGCATCGGGGGTGGGCTGGCGGCGATCAATTCGGAAATCGTCACGGCGGAAGTGGTGAGCGGTGTGCGTTCAGGTAGCTTGCTGCTCTTCACTTTCCTGGGCGGCGCCACCTTCTTCTTCGGCCCCATCATCGGCGCCGGCCTGCTGGTACTGGCGCTGATCCTGCTGTCCGAGCTGTCCATGGCCTGGTTGCTGTATGTGGGCCTGATCTTCCTCTTCATGGTGATGTATGCACCGGGCGGCATTGCCAGCCTGATCATGATGAATTTGCGCATCGCGTCTTTCGGCAGGCTCAGGGAATTGTGGGTGGGTTACCTGGGCCTGGCGGTCACGGCGCTGGTGGCGCTGGTGGGCGCCGCAGCCATGGTAGAGATGCTTTACCACCTGCAGCTCAATGCGGCACTGGGCGCCGAACTGGGCTTCATGGGGGTGCGGCTGAACGCCACCAACCTCAACAGCTGGTTGGGCGCCGGCTTCGTGCTGATCACCGGACTGGGCCTGTTTGAGCTCACGCGCCGTCAGTTCTTGACGCAATGGGGCCAGATACAAAATGACATCGAGAAAGAAATCAAGCGGAGGGAACTGTTGTGAGTGCAATCACCTGTTCGCTTGAACTCAAAGACCTGCGCAAAAGCTTCGGCAAGACCGAAATCATTCGCGGCGCCAACCTGAAGGTACAGGCCGGCGAGCGCGTCGCCATCATCGGGCCCAACGGCGCCGGCAAGTCCACGCTGTTCAACCTCATCAGCGGCCGTTTTGAGCCCACCAGCGGCGAAGTGCTGCTCAATGGCCAGCGCATCGACGGTAAAAAGCCGTTTGAAATCAACCGGCTGGGTCTGTCGCGCAGCTTCCAGATCACCAACATCTTCCCCAAGCTCAGCGTGTTTGAAAACCTGCGCTGTGGGGTGCTGTGGAGCCTGGGCTACAAGTACACCTTTTTTCGCTTCCTGGCCGACCTGGATGACGCCAACCAGCGCGCCGACGAGTTGATGGCAATGATCAAGCTCGACAAAAAGCGCGACGTGCTGGCCACCAACCTGACGTATGCCGAGCAGCGCGCGCTGGAAATCGGCATCACGATTGCCGGTGGCGCCAACGTCATCCTGCTCGACGAACCCACAGCAGGCATGAGCCGGTCAGAGACCAGCCGCTTTATCAACCTGATCAAGGAAGTCACCGTCGGCAAGACCCTGCTGACGGTGGAGCACGACATGGGCGTGGTGTTTGGTCTGGCCGACAAGATTGCGGTGGTGGTTTATGGCGAGATCATTGCCTACGACACGCCGGAGGCCGTGCGCGCTGATCAACGGGTTCAAGAGGCTTACCTCGGCTCTCCGGTCGCAGATGCCCAGGCAGGAGGCCACTAATGCTCCATATCCAGAACCTCCACGCCTTCTACGGCAAAAGCCACGTGCTGCACGGTGTGCATTTCGACGTGCAGCCCGGCCAGATTGTTGCGCTGTTGGGCCGCAACGGCTCGGGGCGCTCCACCACGGCCAAGGCCATCATGGGCCTGGTCGACTGCCAGGGCTCCATCCTCTGGAAGAAGCAGGAGATCGTCGGCAAGAAGGCCTACCAGATTGCCCACCTCGGCATAGGCTATGTGCCGGAAAACCGCGACATCTTTCCCAAGCTCACGGTGCACCAGAATCTGTTGCTCGGCCAAAAGGGCTCTGGCAAGGGCTCGCGCTGGTCGTTTGAAGACATGTACCAGATGTTCCCCCGGCTGCGCGAACGCCAGCACACCGAGGCCGGCGTGCTCTCGGGCGGCGAGCAGCAGATGCTCACGCTGTGCCGCACACTGATGGGCGACCCGGATCTCATCATCATTGACGAGCCCACCGAAGGCCTGGCGCCCAAAATCGTCGAACTGGTGGGACAGTATTTACAAACGCTCAAGGCCAAAGGTATTTCGGTGCTGCTGATCGAGCAGAAACTGACGATTGCCATGGCGATTTCCGATCGCGCGCTGGTCATGGGTCACGGCAGCATCGTGTTTGACGGCACACCCGATAGCCTGCGGGCCGATGCGTACATCCGCAAAGAGTGGCTCGAGGTGTAAAACCCTGTGTTAATTGCCCCGGTTATGTCACCGCCGGGACAAAAATAGACTGAACAGCCCACACAGGGACTTGTGCCGTCACAAACGCCCCCTACAATGGAAAAAGAACGGTCGTACTTTTTTGTACGCCCGACCAGCGCGTGCCGGGCCGCAGCGCCAGCCGAGACAACTGAAAACTGAAACTCCCATCAAGGAAAGAAGCATCGCAATGACCACCCTTTACGAAGTTCACGGCCCCGTCGCAGTCATCACGCTGAGCAATCCCCCCGTCAACGGCCTGGGCCATGCCACGCGCCTGAGCCTGACCGACAACATCGAGAAGGCCAACGCCGACGCCGCCATCAAGTCCATCGTGATCACCGGCGCAGGCAAAGCCTTTTCGGGCGGCGCCGACATCAAGGAGTTCGGCACGCCCAAGGCGCTGATCGAACCCAATTTGCTGAGCGTGATCCGCGCGGTCGAGAACTCCGGCAAGCCCATCGTCGCCGCGATCCACTCCGTCTGCATGGGCGGTGGCCTGGAACTGGCCCTGGGCTGCCACTACCGCATCGCCGCGCCCGGCACCAACGTGGCCTTGCCTGAAGTCAAGCTCGGCCTGTTGCCCGGCGCCGGCGGCACGCAGCGCCTGCCGCGCGTGCTGGGCGTGGAGCCGGCCCTGAACATGATCGTGAGCGGCGAACCCGTCAAGAGCGAACTGCTCGCGCAAATCCCCGGTCAGAAACTGTTTGACAAGCTTGCTGCCTCGCCCGAATCGCTGGCCCAGGAAGCCCTGGCCTTTGCCCAATCGATTTCCGACACCCGGCCGCTTCCGCTGGTGCGTGACCTGCGCGCCAGGCACCCCAATGGCGACGCTTATTTCCAGTTCGCCCGCAACATGGTGAAGGGCATGGCCAAGAATTTTCCCGCGCCGCTGAAGTGCGTGGATGCAGTCGAAGCCGCAACCAGGAAAAAATTCGAAGACGGCATGACTTTTGAGCGCGAGTGCTTCATCAACCTGATGTGGACACCTGAAAGCCGCGCGCTGCGTCATATTTTCATGGCTGAGCGTGCGGCCTCCAAGATCCCCGACGTGCCGGAAGACACGCCCAAGCGCGAGATCAATTCGGTGGCCGTGATCGGCGCCGGCACCATGGGCGGCGGTATCGCCATGAATTTCCTGAACGCCGGCATCCCGGTCAAGATTCTCGAGATGAAGCAGGAGGCCCTGGACAAAGGCCTTGGCATCATCAGCAAGAACTACGAGGCCCAGGTCAAGAAGGGCAAGCTCAAGCAGGACAAATACGACCAGCGCATGGGCCTGCTCAGCACCACACTGAGCTACGACGACCTCAAAGATGCCGACCTGGTGATCGAGGCTGTGTTTGAAGAGATGGGCGTCAAGGAGAAGGTCTTCAAGGAGCTGGACCGCGTGATGAAGCCGGGCGCCATTCTGGCCTCCAACACCTCAACGCTGGACGTCGACAAGATCGCTGCCTTCACCAAGCGTCCGCAAGACGTGGTGGGCCTGCATTTCTTCAGCCCTGCCAATGTGATGAAGCTGCTGGAAGTGGTGCGCGGCGCCAAAACCGGCAAGGACGTGCTGGCCACCGTGATGGCGATGGGCAAGAAGATCAAGAAGACAGCCGTGGTCTCTGGCGTGTGCGATGGCTTTATCGGCAACCGCATGATCGAGCAGTACGGCCGCCAGGGCGGTTTCCTGCTGGACGAAGGCTGCACGCCTGAGCAGGTCGACAAGGCGATTGAAAAATTCGGCTTTGCCATGGGCCCGTTCCGCATGGGCGACCTGGCCGGCAACGACATCGGCTGGGCGATTCGCAAGCGCCGCTACACCGAAAAGCCGGACATGAAGTACAGCAAGACGGCTGACCTGCTCTGCGAGAAAGGCCGCTTTGGCCAGAAGACCGGCGCCGGCTGGTACGACTACGTGCCCGGCAAGCGCGACGCGATCCCGAACGCTGAAGTCGTCAAGATGATTGAAGACCACCGCAAGTCGCTGGGCATCACGCCACGCAAGATTTCCGACGAAGAAATCGTGCAGCGCCTGGTGTATTCACTGGTCAATGAAGCCGCGCACATACTGGAAGAGGGCATTGCCTCAAAGGCCAGTGACATCGACATGGTCTACATCATGGGATATGGCTTCCCGGTCTACCGCGGCGGCCCCATGCTGTACGCCGACCAGGTCGGCCTCTTCAATGTGGTGCAAAGCATGAACCGCTTCGCGCAGAACCCGCTGGACGACGCCAAATTCTGGAAGCCCGCGCCCCTGCTGGCCAAGCTTGCAGCCGAAGGCAAGACCTTCAACCTGTCCACCTAAGCCCAGCAGACCGCACAGATCAACGCCCCAGAATCCGGAGAATTCCATGACTTCAGCAGTAATCGTTTCCACCGCACGCACCCCCCTGGCCAAAAGCTGGAAGGGCTCCTTCAACATGACGCACGGCGCCACCCTGGGCGGCCACGCCGTTGAGCACGCGCTCAAGCGCGCCGGTATCGAGGCCGCCGAAGTCGATGACGTGATCATCGGCTGCGCCACGCCCGAAGGCGCCACCGGCGCCAACATCGCGCGCCAGATTGCGCTGCGCGCCGGCTGCCCGGTGACGGTATCGGGAATGACAGTCAACCGTTTCTGTTCGTCCGGCCTGCAGACCAT
Source organism: Polaromonas sp. P1_E11 (assembly GCF_056405995.1). Taxonomy (NCBI): domain Bacteria; kingdom Pseudomonadati; phylum Pseudomonadota; class Betaproteobacteria; order Burkholderiales; family Comamonadaceae; genus Polaromonas; species Polaromonas sp. P1_E11. Next base: position 48,142 of record NZ_JBFUBA010000003.1, on the reverse strand, counting down.
CGCGCTGGCGGCCCAGCGCGTGATCGCCGGCGAAGCCGACATCTACGTGGCCGGCGGCGTCGAAAGCATTTCCTGCGTACAGCAGGAAATGAACACCCACATGTTGCAGGAAACCTGGCTCGCCAAGAACAAGCCTGAAATCTACTGGAACATGCTGCAGACGGCCGAACAGGTCGCCAAACGCTACAACATCTCGCGCGACCGCATGGACGAGTACGGTGCACTGAGCCAGCAAAAGGCCACGGCCGCGCTGGCTGCGGGTCTCTTTGAAGCCGAGATCGCACCGATTACCGTGACGGCCGGCGTGGCCGACAAGGTCATGGGCCTCTCCACCAAGCAAGTCACCGTCAGCAAGGACGAGGGTATCCGCGAGGGCACGACCAAGGAAGGCATCAGCGGCATCAAACCGGCCATTCCTGGCGGTGTGATTGCGGCCGGCAACGCCAGCCAGTTCTCCGACGGCGGCGGCGCCGTGGTTGTGATGAACGAAACCCTGGCCGAAAAGAAAGGCCTCAAGCCTCTGGGCCGCTTTCTTGGCTTCGCGGTTGCCGGTTGCGAGCCTGACGAGATGGGCATTGGCCCCGTCTTCGCGATCCCGAAGGTGCTGGCCAAGCTGGGCCTGAAGATCAGCGACATCGATTTGTGGGAGCTGAATGAAGCCTTTGCCGTGCAGGTGCTTTACTGCGCCGACAAGCTGGGCATCCCGATGGACAAGCTCAACGTCAACGGCGGCGCGATCGCGGTCGGCCACCCTTACGGCGTGACCGGTCAGCGCCTGACGGGCCACGCGTTGATCGAAGGCAAGCGCCGAGGCGCCAAGCGCGTCTGCGTGACCATGTGCATTGGCGGCGGCATGGGCGCAGCCGGCATTTACGAAGTTCTCTGAACCGGGAATCACGATGAATGAAACCCTGCTCCTTCAGAAAGGGCAGGTGTTTCCTGCCTTGCCGCCCGCTCTTGTGACGGGGAGCCCGTCATGAGCCTTCGGCCCACGCTGGACTTTCTGCTTTACCAATGGCTGGGCGCCGAGTCGCTAAACCAGCGGGCGCGGTTTTCTGACCATTCGCGCGAGACCTTTGACGCGGTGTTCGACACCTGCGAGCGCATCGCGCGCGAGAAATACGCGCCTTTCAACCGCATAGTGGACACGCAGGAGCCGCACTTCGACGGCGAAAAAGTCATCCTGCCGCAGGCCACGCACGACGCGCAAAAGGCCTACGCGGCCTCGGGCATGCTCAGCGCCGCGCAGGACTATGAAGTCGGCGGCATGCAACTGCCTTACACGGTGGAAGCAGCGGCCAATGCCTTCTTCGCCATGGCCTCGGTCAGCATTGGCTCGGGCCTGCTGACCACCGGCAACGCCAACCTGCTGATGGTGCACGGCACCGACATGCAGAAGGAAGTCTTTGCCAAAAATGAATTTTCCGGCCGCTTTTCCGGCACCATGTGTTTGTCCGAGCCGCAGGCCGGCTCGTCGCTCAGCGACGTGACGACACGCGCCGTTCCCGATGGCGACGGCTTTGAGGCCGACCCGCTGGGCCCACGCTATCGCCTCAAGGGCAACAAGATGTGGATCTCGGCCGGCGAGCACGAGCTGACCGACAACATCATCCACCTGGTGCTGGCCAAGATTCCGGGGCCGGACGGCAAGCTGATTGCCGGCACACGCGGCATTTCGCTCTTCATCGTACCCAAGAAAATGGTCGATACCCAAGGCGAGCTCACCGGCGTGCGCAACGACGTGGCGCTGGCGGGCCTGAACCACAAGCTGGGCTGGCGCGGCACCACCAACACGCTGCTCAACTTCGGCGAAGGCAAATACCCGGTGGACGGCCAGGCCGGCGCGGTCGGCTACCTGGTCGGCAAGCCTCATGAAGGCCTGCGCTGCATGTTCCACATGATGAACGAGGCGCGCATCGGTGTGGGCACGGCCGCCACCATGCTGGGCATGGCGGGTTATTACGCCAGCCTCGATTACGCCAAAAACCGGCCGCAGGGCCGGCCCGTCGGCGGAGGATCTAAAAACGGCACCGGTGCCGTGGGAAAAGACGCTTCCCAGCCGCAGATCCGCATCATCGAGCACGCCGACGTCAAGCGCATGCTGCTGGCGCAAAAAGCGTATTGCGAAGGCGCACTGGCCCTGGAGTTGTATTGCGCCCGCCTGGTTGATGAACACCACACGGCCGACGCGCAGGCCGCCGACGACGCTCGCCTGCTGCTCGAAGTTCTGACACCCATCGCTAAAAGCTGGCCCAGCGAATGGTGCCTGGAGGCCAATTCGCTGGCCATCCAGGTGCATGGCGGCTACGGCTACACGCGCGACTTCCCGGTGGAGCAGTACTGGCGGGACAACCGCCTGAACATGATCCATGAAGGCACGCACGGCATCCAGGCCATGGATTTGCTGGGCCGCAAGGTGCTGATGGAAGGGGGCAGGGGGTTGCAATTGCTGGCGGCACGCATCAACGCCACGGTTGAACAAGCCATTCAGGTGCCCGAACTCGCCGCCCATGCCAACGCACTGGCCAAGGCATTGCAACATGTGGGTAGCGCCACCAAGGCGGCGTGGGCCACCGGTGAGCCCGGCCAGGCGCTGGCCAATGCGGTACCCTACATGCAGGCGTTTGGCCATACCGTGCTGGCATGGGTCTGGCTGGATGTGGCACTGGCCAGTCTTGCAACACAGCAATCCGCTATCAATTCGATAGCTGCTCACGCAGGCCGGATGGGCGCTACACGCTATTTTTATCATTACGAATTACCCAAAATCGGCGCCTGGCTCAAGGTCGTTGAAACCCGTGACCTGACCTGTGCCGATTTGCCCGAGGAGGCGTTTTAATGGCTTTTTTCAAACCGTCCGCTGACCCTGTTTCCAACAAGGCCGTGGCTCGCTTGCAGACCCTGATCTGGGTCCTGATCTACGGCGGGCTGCTGACGCTGGTACTGGGCTTGTCGGTTCAGCGCCTGGACGATGCCATCGGCTGGTCCATGGTGGTGCTGGGCGGCATTGTGGCGGCGGCTGGCGCGGCGCTGGTTTACGTGCGCTCCCGCATCAACGTCGGCTCGTAGCGGCCTGAAGTCGCCACGACGACAGCGCAGCCTGCAGGGCCCCCGATGTTGTGCCAATATGGCAGACCGTCGCACCCGGCATTGAACCCACGGCCAGACCCGACCGATTATTCGCAACCCCATCCTTGCCGGAAGTCCCGATGCGGCGCCCGGCAAGCCCGATGACACCCTTCAGGAGACCGCTTTTTATGACCCGTACCATCCAGCAACTGTTTGACCTCAAAGGCAAAACCGCACTCGTGACCGGCGGCTCGCGCGGCCTGGGCCTGCAACTGGCCCAGGCGCTGGGTGAGGCGGGCGCCAAAGTCATTTTGAGCTCGCGCAAGGCCGAAGACCTGATCGAGTCCGCTGCCGAGTTGAAAGCCGCCGGTATCGACGTTGACTGGATCGCCGCCGACTGTTCGAAAGAAGAAGACATCCGGGCGCTGGCCGACGAGGCCATCAAGCGCCTGGGCCATGTCGACATCCTGGTCAACAACGCCGGCGCCGCCTGGGGCGCGCCCGCCGAAGACCACCCGGTTGAGGCCTGGGACAAGGTCATGAACCTCAACATCCGCGGCTATTTCATCCTGAGCCAGCACATCGCCAAGCACAGCATGATCGCCCGCAAGTCCGGCCGCATTATCAACGTGGCCTCCATCGCCGGCCTGGGCGGCAACCCGCGCGAGATGACCACGGTGGCTTACAACACCTCCAAGGGTGCCGTCATCAACTTCACGCGCGCACTGGGCTGCGAATGGGGCAAGTACAACATCACCGTCAACGCGATTTGCCCTGGCTTTTTCCCGAGCCGGATGACTGTGGGCACGCTGAAAGCCCTGGGCGAGGAAAAACTCGCCTCGCATGCACCGCTCGGCCGCCTGGGCGACGACGAGGATCTGAAGGGCTTGTGCGTGCTGTACGCGTCGGATGCCGGCAAACACATCACGGGCCAGTGGCTGGCCGTCGATGGTGGCGTTTCGGTCGTAACCGGGGGGTGAGCAAGAAATGGGCTGGGAACAGTTAATGAACTTCGGCGCGGACATTCCTTTCGTCAATCATCTCGGCTTTGAGCTCGAGCTGTTTGAGGGCGGCGCCTCGGCCATTGGTTATGCGCCCAGGCCCGAGCACCTCAACTCATTTGCCGTGACGCACGGCGGCGCCATCATGACGCTGCTGGACGTGACCATGGCGACCGCCGCGCGCAGTGTGCAAAAAGACATGGGCGTGGTCACCATCGAGATGAAGACCAGCTTCATGCGGCCGGCGCCCGGTGACGGCAGCCGGCTCACAGCCAAGGGGCGGCTCATGCATCGCAGCACCACCATGGCGTTTACCGAGGCCACGCTGTATGACGCGGAAGGCCGCGCCTGTGCACACTCCACGGGCACCTTCAAGTACGTGCGGCGGGTTGCCAACGCCGCCCAAAACACCGGCGCACCGGATTTACCCGGCGGCGGCATATCAACCGATTGAACTGAATAATTGGTTAAGTCACAGCCCAGCCCAATAAAAACCGGCGCAAGCAGCTATCAAATCAATAGCAAATCATCTGCCTTTCCCGACAACACACAGGAGACTTCCATGCCCATCAACCAGCAAATCCTCCTCGACAACCGTCCCACCGGCGAAGCCGTCGCCAGCAACTTCATGCTGGTCTCCAGCGACACGCCGCCTTTGCAGGATGGCCAGGTGCTGGTGCGCCACCATTACCTGAGCCTGGACCCTTACATGCGTGGCCGCATGAGCGATGCCAAGAGCTACGCCGCGCCGCACCCGCTCGGCCAGGTCATGCTGGGCGGTACGGCAGGCGAGGTGGTGGAAAGCCGCTCACCCAAATTCCAGCCCGGCGACAAGGTGGTCGGCATGGGCGGCTGGCAGGAATACAGCGTGGTCAATGCCGACCAACCCGGCGCGCTGCGCAAGGTGGACACCACGCACGTACCGCTGTCGCACTACCTGGGTGCGGTCGGTATGCCCGGTGTCACCGCCTGGTACGGCCTGGTGAAAATCATTGAACCCCAAGCCGGGCAGACCATGGTGGTCAGCGCCGCTACCGGCGCCGTGGGGAGCGCGTTCGGTGCACTCGCCAAGGCACGCGGCTGCCGCGCCGTCGGCATTGCCGGCGGCCCCGACAAATGCAAATATGCCGTCGATGAACTCGGCTTCGACGCCTGCATTGACTACAAAGTGCACGCCGATGCCGCTTCGCTGACCAAGGCTCTCAAGGACGCCTGCCCGGACGGCATTGATGGCTACTTTGAAAACGTGGGCGGCATGGTGCTGGACGCCGTGCTGCCGCGCATGAACGCTTTCGGCCGCATCGCGCTGTGCGGCATGATCGCCGGTTACGACGGCCGGCCCATGCCGTTGGCCTACCCGGCGCTGATTTTGACCAGCCGCCTCAAGCTGCAGGGCTTTATCGTGGCCGAGCACATGGAAGTCTGGCCCGAAGCGCTCAAGGAACTCGGCACCCTGGTGGGCACCGGCAAGCTGCGCCCGCGTGAAAGCGTGGCAGAGGGCATTGAAGCGGCACCCGAGGCATTTCTGGGTCTGCTCAAAGGCAAGAACTTCGGCAAGCAATTGGTCAAGCTCATTTAAGCCTTGCACACCAGGAGGTTTGCGATGAACCCCACGCATGAAGTCTTCAACCAGCCCGCACCGCTGTCGGACTACAACCTGTTTGACACCAACCGCCCGCTGCGTGATGCGCTGAAATTCAATGCGCCAGCGCTGGATACGTACGAGCTGAGCCAGCTCGGTGCGAAGCTGGGCAGCACGGCCATGCAGACCCATGCGCGCCTGGCCAACATTCATGGCCCTGTGTTGCACAGCCATGATCGTTTTGGCCGTCGTGTGGACCAGGTGGAGTTTCATCCCGGCTATCACGAGCTCATGAAGCTCGCGGCGGGCTCGGGCCTGCATGGCTCTCCCTGGTCTGAAGAAAATCCATCTCCCCATGTCCAGCGCGCGGCGGGTTTCATGCTCTTCACCGAGCTCGAGCCCTCCATCCTGTGCCCCATCTCCATGAGCTACGCGGCCACGCCCGCGCTGCGCGGCAACACGGCCATCTACGCCGACTGGGGCCCCAAGCTGGCGAGCCGCGCCTATGACCCCGAACTCAAGCTATGGCAGGCCAAGGCCGGCCTCACCATGGGCATGGGCATGACGGAAAAACAGGGCGGCTCCGACGTGCGGGCCAACACCACGCGCGCTGAGCCCGCAGGCCGCGATGGCTGGGGCGAACGTTATGCCATCACCGGCCATAAATGGTTTTTCTCGGCGCCCATGTGCGACGCCTTTCTGGTGCTGGCCCAAACCCCAAGCGGCCTTTCCTGCTTTTTCCTGCCACGCGTGCTGCCCGATGGCGGCCTCAACGCCATCCGCATCCAGCGCCTCAAAGACAAGCTGGGCAACAAGGCCAACGCAAGTTCCGAAGTGGAATTTGAAAACGCCCAGGCCTGGCTGGTCGGGGGAGAAGGCCGCGGCATTACGCAGATCCTCGAAATGGGCACCATGACCCGGCTGGACTGCGCGCTGGGCACCAGCGGGTTGATGCGGCAGGCGCTGGCCCTGGCGCTGAACCACACCTCGCAACGCAAAGCTTTTGGCAAGCTGCTCATCGACCAGCCGCTGATGCGCAACGTGCTGGCCGACCTCGCGCTTGAATCCGAAGCCGCGACCGCGCTGGCAATGCGCCTGGCCCGGGCTTTCGACCACACTGTCGATGCCCACGAGGCTGCCATGGCGCGCCTGTTGACACCCGTCGCCAAGTTCTGGATCTGCAAGCGCGGCAGCCATTTCGCCCAGGAGGCGATGGAATGCCTGGGCGGCAACGGTTATGTGGAGGAGGGTGGTGAGGGCGTCATGGCCCGCGTTTACCGCGAGATGCCGCTCAATTCGATTTGGGAAGGCGCGGGCAACATCATGGCGCTGGACCTTTTGCGCGCGCTGCGCAAAGCCGACGCCGTGGCGGCCCTGAACCAGGAGCTTGTCGCCGCAAAAGGCGCGCACCCTGCGCTGGACCGGCTGGCCGCTGCCTTGCCAACGCGTGTGGAAGAAATGGCGACTGAAGTGGAGGCACGGCGGCTCGCGCAGGACGTCGCGCTGGCGGTGCAGGCCGCCTTGCTGTACCAGACCGCGCCCGCTGCCGTCTTCAGCGCTTTTTGCGACTCACGCATTGCGGGCAACTGGGGCCATGCCTTCGGCACACTGGGCGCTGGCACCGATTTCGACACCCTCATCGCGCGGGCCATGCCCCGCTGAATTTCCAGACACCCAGAACACCCCGGAGACACCATGAGCGAGCTGATCCTTCACCACTACCCCACATCGCCATTTGCCGAAAAAACCCGGCTGATGCTGGGCTACAAAAACCTGCCCTGGAAGTCCGTGATCATCCCGATGATCATGCCCAAGCCCGACGTGGTGGCACTTACCGGCGGCTACCGCAAGACGCCCATCCTGCAAATCGGTGCCGACATTTATTGCGACACCGCCTTGATCAGCGACGTACTGGAACACCTGCAGCCCGAGCCTTCCGTGTACCCGGAACCCAGCAAGGGCCTGGCGCGCACGCTCGCGCACTGGGCCGACAACACGCTGTTCTGGACCTCCATGGCCTACAACACGCAGCCCAAGGGCGTGGCCCAGATTTTTGAAAAAGCGCCACCCGAAGCCGCCCGGGCTTTCGGCGAAGACCGCAAGGCCATGAGCATCGGCATGCCGCGCCTGCGCGCCAGCGATGCCGCCGCAGCCTATAAATCCTATTTGCGCCGCATTTCCGACATGCTCGACGACCGGCCTTTTCTGCTGGGCGACGTGCCCTGCGTCGCCGATTTTGCGATGTACCACCCGCTGTGGTTCACGCGCACCCGCACACCGGTGCTCGCGGGCATCCTGAACCTCACGCCGGCCGTGCTGGAGTGGATGGACCGCATGGCAGCCATTGGCCATGGCGGCATTGAAAAGTTCAGTTCGGCCGAAGCTGTGGCGCTGGCCGCCGCGTCAACGCCGGCGCCGTTGCACGATGACCTGTTCCAGGACGAGCACGGCATTGCGCTGGGCAGCCAGGTGCTGGTCAGCGGCGAGAGTTTTGGCCCGGAGCCTACCGAGGGCGAGCTGATCGCCGCCACCCGCATGCACTACACGCTGCGCCGTACCGATGCGCGTGCCGGTACCGTGCATGTGCACTTCCCGCGCATCGGTTACACCCTGAAGGCCGCAAACCCAGCATGAGCAGCAACACCGGTATTTCCTGGCGCTTTCTTCCCTTTGGCGCGCTGACCGCCCTTGAGCTTTATGAGATCTTGCAGCTTCGCAGCGAAGTGTTTGTGGTCGAACAGGCCTGCAGCTTCCAGGACATGGACGGCGCCGACATGGAGGCCATGCATTTGCTGGGCATAAGGGAAGGGCGGCTGGTAGCCTACGCACGCTGCTTTGCTGCGGGCGTGAAGTTTGCGGAGGCCAGCATAGGCCGCGTGGTCACGCATGCTTCAGCACGCGGCGGCGGCATTGGCCATGTGCTGATGAAAGAGGCCGTTGGCCGTTTGCAGCAGCACTGGGGCCCGCAACCCATCCGCATAGGTGCACAGGCACGGCTTGAGCAGTTCTACCTGCAGCACGGTTTTGCCAATACCGGCCAGCCCTACATCGAGGACGGCATACCGCACATCGAGATGCTTCGGGTTGCCTGAATAGTTACCTGAGCGACAGCTGCGGCGACAGGGTGCACGGACAATTTTCCTGTTCTTCAAGACACCAAGATATTCAAGGAAAGCGAACCATGATCACGGATTTCAAAGGTAAAACGGCAGTGCTGACCGGCGCGGGCTCGGGCTTTGGCCTGGAATGCGCACGCCTGGGGGCCCAACTGGGCATGAACCTCGTGCTGGTTGACGTGCAGCAGGATGCGCTGGACAAAGCCACCGAAGAGATGAAGGCTTCCGGTGCCCAGGTGCTTTCGTTCAAGCTTGACGTCTCCAGCGCAACGCAGATGGAAGCCATGGGCAAGGCCGTGTTCGAGCGCTTCGGCGCGCCGCATTTCGTTTTTAACAACGCCGGTGTCGGGTCGGGCGGCCTGATCTGGGAAAACAGCGTCAAGGACTGGGAATGGGTGCTGGGCGTCAACGTCATGGGCGTGGTCCACGGCGTGCGCATTTTCACGCCGATGATGCTGGAAGCCGCCGCCAAAGACCCATCCTGGCAGGGCCACATCGTCAACACCGCCAGCATGGCCGGCCTGCTGAACCCGCCCAACATGGGCGTCTACAACGTCAGCAAGCACGCCGTGGTGGCTCTCAGCGAAACCTTGTACCAGGATTTAGGCCTTGTGACCGACCAGATCGGCGCTTCGGTGCTGTGCCCCTTCTTTGTAGCCACCGGCATCGGCATGAGCCACCGCAACCGCCCGGCCGAACTTGGTGCGGAAAAGCCCACCAGGAGCCAGATGATCCAGCAGGCCATGACGGGCAAGGCAGTCGGCTCCGGCAAGGTGAGCGCCGCCGATGTGGCGAAACTGGTGTTTGACGCCATCGCAAAGAACCAGTTCTATATCTACAGCCACCCCAAAGCCATCAACTCTGTGCAGACACGGCTTGAAGACGTGCTGCAGGCGCGCAACCCGACGGATCCGTTTGCCGACAAGCCTGAAATTGGCCAGCAACTGAAAGCCGCGCTTCGCGGGGCCTGATGGGCCGCGGCCGCCTTGCTTGGGCCGGCCTGCTGCTTGGGCTGGCGGGAGCAGGCGCGTTGGCACAACCGGTGAAGTGCCCCGACGGAAAACTTGCCGACGGCATTGAACGGGCAGGGGACGCCCGGCAATGCCTGGTCATCCGCAAGCTGGCGCCTGGCCAGACGTCCGGCATCACACCCAAGGTACTGGTCGTCTTTCTGCACGGCGACAACGGCGGGCGCACGGAGTTGAATGCGGACAGCGGCACAGCAGCCTTGCTGGCCGAAAAGCTCCAGGCCGTCACCGTGGCCATGCAGCGCCCCGGTTACCGCAGCGATCTGGGCGTATCGGACGGCGAGTCCGGCCCCGGGGACGACGACTACACATTCCGTAATGCTGAAATCATTGCTGCCGCACTGGGCAGCCTGCGCAACCTTAATCCCGGCAAGAAGATTTTGCTGGTGGGCCACTCGGGCGGCGCGGCCATGGCGGCCTTGCTGGCCAGCCGTTTCCCAGGCAGTGCTGATGCCTACTTGCTGGCTGCCTGCCCCTGTGATGTGCCGGCATGGCGGCAATGGCGCAGCAGCACTGCGGGCAAGGCCGGCACCTGGAGCCGCAGCCTTTCCCCGCTGGCCGAAGCGGAAAAAATCGGCCCCGGTACGCTGATCAGCGTGGTGGTGGGCAACAAGGACGAAAACACCTTGCCCCAGTTCAGCGAGGCCTATGCCAGGGCGCTGCAGGCGCGCGGCGTCAAAACCCGGGTCACGTATGCGATGAACGCCACCCACGTGTCGGTGCAGCGCACGCCGGAGTTCTTCATGCTGGCCGGGGAATTGACCGACAGGCTGTCGAAATAGTGCCTCTGCGCTATCCTTGCCGCTCCTTCATTCAACGCTTTTGATGATGTCCAAACTCCTGAACCGACTTTCCCTGGCAGCCGTTCTGGCCGCCGGCTTGCTGCTTGCCGGCTGCAACGATGCGTCCGACAGCTCATCGGCAAAGACCAGCGAACCGCTATCCGCGGCGGCCATTGAAACCGGCGCCAAAGGCTTTGCGTCCGGTGCGCTGATGAGCAGGCGCACGGTGTATGTGTTTTTTGATGCGCAATGTCCGCACTGCGGCGCGCTGTGGGAAGCGGCAAAGCCGCTGAAGTCCCAGGCCAAGTTTGTCTGGATTCCTGTCAGCCTTCTCAATGCCGCCAGCACTGCCCAGGGAGCTACGTTGCTGGCGGCCGGCGACCCGGTGGCAGCCATGGATGAGCATGAGACGTCCTTGCTGGCCAGGCGCGGCGGTATCAGCGCGGCAAACAACATCGACGCCCAGAAGGAAGCCGTCGCCAAAAATACCGAACTGATGAAGCGGCTTGGGCTGGCCTCTGTCCCGACCATCGTGGGAACCCATGCCCAGACTGGCGCCACAGTGTCGCAGGAGGGTTCGCTGTCCACTCCTGCGCTTGCCACCCTGTTGGGTTTACAGGTGCCGTAAGGCTCACAGGCGAACCTGCGCCGTCATCAGGGCCGATTTTTTGAAAGAAAATAGCCAGCGGCCCAGAAAGGGTGGGCGCAAGTTGCTATATATTTAATAGCAATCCACGCCCCGGATACGATCCGGACTGCCCCCCGGATTCAGAACAGGACCCGGCTGCGGATCGTTCCCGGCACCTCGGCCAGCTTGGCCAGCGCGATGTCGGAGTGCGCTGCGTCGATGTCGATCACCACGTAGCCCACAGCCTCGTTGGTCTGCAGATACTGCGACGCGATGTTGATGCCGTTGGCCGCAAACACCTTGTTGATTTCCGACAGCACGCCCGGCACATTGCGGTGAATGTGCAGGAGGCGGTGCTTGCCTGGGTGGGCCGGCAGCGCCACTTCGGGGAAGTTGACGGAAGACGTCGAGGTGCCGTTGTCGCTGTACTTCACCAGTTTTTCGGCTACCTCGATGCCGATGTTTTCCTGCGCTTCCATGGTCGAGCCGCCCACATGCGGGGTCAGGATCACGTTGTCCAGGCCGCGCAGGGGTGACTCAAACATGTCCTTGTTGCTGCGCGGCTCGACCGGAAACACGTCGATTGCGGCGCCCAGCAGCCTTTTCTCCTTCAGGGCTTCGGCCAGCGGCTCAATTTCCACCACCGTGCCGCGTGAGGCATTGATCAGCACGCTGCCAGGCTTCATCGCGGCGATCTCTGCTGCGCCCACCATCCATTGGGTGGCTTTGGTTTCGGGCACGTGCAGGCTCACCACGTCGGACTGGGCCAGCAGGTCCTTGAGCTGGGCCACCTGCCGGGCGTTGCCCAGCGGCAACTTGGTCACCACGTCAAAAAACACGACGTGCATGCCCAGCGCCTCGGCCAGCACCGACAGCTGCGTGCCGATGGAGCCGTAGCCGACGATGCCCAGCGTTTTACCGCGGATTTCGTAGGCGTTTTCGGCCGACTTGAGCCAGCCGCCGCGGTGTGCGACCGCGCTTTTCTCGGGCACGCCGCGCAGCAGCAAAATGGCCTCGGCCAATACAAGCTCAGCTACGGAGCGTGTGTTGGAAAAAGGCGCGTTGAACACCGCAATGCCGCGTTCGCGGGCGGCGTTCAGGTCGACCTGGTTGGTGCCAATGCAAAAGCAGCCAACAGCCGCCAGCTTGCCCGCTCCGGCAAACACCTCGGCTGTGAGCTGGGTGCGGGAGCGAATACCGACAAAGTGCGCGTCGGCGATTTTGGCTTTGAGCTCGTCGTCAGGCAGCGCGCCGGCGAGGCTTTCGATGTTGGAGTAACCCGCGGCCTTGAGAACCTCTACCGCAGAAGGATGAATGCCTTCCAGCAGCAGGAATTTGATTTTTTGCTTGTCGACCGAGGTTGTTTTGTTCATGGAAGGCGGGGGTTGGCGTGCAGAGTTGGTTGGAAATCAAGTATGAAGCAAAGTCAAAACCCGGTTTTTGCAAGGGCCGGGCAGGGCGTCGTTGGCGAAGACGGCCCAAAACGCCTTTCAGAGCGTATTTCCGCCTGTTTTGACTATCAAAAATGCCTGAAGGCCAATAGGGACAAGCGCCACCAGCTATAAATTCAATAGCATCCGGCTTGCACCTTGCACCTGTATGGATGGGTGATGGCCTCCAGTCGTTGCCCCCGTCGCCCAGGTGAAAAAATCCCGTACCTGCGCCAACTCGGCCACATCTTCCCTGCACACCAGCCAGGCTGACTTGTCGGACACCTGCTCGCTCTGAGCGAGGACGCTCAAACGGCCGCCGGCGATCAGGTTTGTGGCCATGGATGCCCTGACCCAGGCGACGCCGCAACCCTGGGCCGCCGCCTCGACCAGCACCAGCGCGTCGTTGAATTGGTGTCCGCACGCCTGCGGCATCTTTGTGCCGCCCGCCGTTGCGGCTTTCGGCAAGCGCTGCGGCCAGGGTTCGTGGGTGTGGCGCAGCAACTGGTCAGGCGGCCAATGTGCAGGCAACTTCCCATGTTGCGCAACCCAATCGGGTGCCGCCACGGCAACCATGTGATCGAACCACAGCCTGTGGCAATGCAAGCCCTCCCTCGAGAATTGGCCAAACCGGATCGCCACCAAGGGCACTTGGGGCGGCAGGCTCACCATGTCGTAGCCGGCCTCTACCGACAGGCAGACGTTGGGGCAAGCCACACCGAATGCTCGCAGGCGCGGGACAAGCCATGTGCTCGCCATCGACGACAGCACGAGAACCTTCAGCTGCCGCTGCACCGCAGGCAGTCCATCCAGCTTGAGTGCCGCATGCAAGGCCTGCAGCGGATCGCCCAAACGCTGGCTCAACCGCTTTCCGGCCTCATTCAAGGTGATCTTGGGGCCATGGCGTTCAAACAGGGATTCGCCGCACCAGTCTTCAACAGACTGGATGTTCCGGCTGATGGCACTGTGGGTGAGATGACGCTCTGACGCCGCCCTGGTGAAGCTGCCCAGACGCGCAGCAGATTCAAACGACTGAAGGGCGGGCAAGGAAGGCAGGGCACGTGTTTTCATGGCGGGCGGCATGGCAAGAACGGGGGTTCATTGTGCAATATACGCACAATAACCAACTCTATAAATCGCTTTTCCCGGTTTTTGGCAAATATGAAAATGGCCGCTTCTCAACCCTAGCCATGACTTATGAACGCCAGAGATTTGTGCCTTGCCATTGCCGTTGCCGCGATCTGGGGAGTGAATTTCTCCTTCATCAAGCTGGGCGTTGCGCATATTGACCCGTTTGTGCTGGCTGGGTTGCGCTTCACACTGACCGCGTTGCCCCTGGTCTTCTGGCTGCCGCGCCCGGCCGTGGCCTGGCGCTGGCTGGTGGTGTATGGCTTTGCCTTTGGTGTCGGTACCTGGGGCCTCGTCACTTTGGCCGTGCGGGCGGGGCTGTCACCTGGCCTGGCGGCATGGTTGCTGCAGAGCAGCGCTTTCCTCACCCCGATGCTGGGTTTGCTGTGGCTTGGAGAAGCGCTTTCAAGGGCCCAGAAACTCGGCAGCGCCATCGCATTGGTGGGTTTTGTCCTGGTTGTCACGGCCACGGATGGCGCGACCTCGGCCATGGGCATCGCACTCGTGCTGACAGCCGCCGTCTCGCTGAGCGTTGCCAATCTGGTGGTCAAGCGTTCGGGCGCCAGGCCGGCCCAGATACTGGGCTTTGTGGCGTGGTCATGCCTTTTTGCGCCTTTGCCCTTGTTTGCGCTGGCTTATGCCAGTACTGGCGCTGCTGCGTTCGCCGCCTTGCCCCAGCAGTTCAACGCCATCGCGTGGGCCTCATTGGCGTTTCAGGTTTACCCCACCACGCTGTTTGGCTACTGGGTCTGGAACTCGCTCATGGCGCGCTACAGCGCGGCTGAGGTGTCACCAGTAGCGCTGCTGGTGCCGATCTTTGCCGTGGTGTTTGCATGGCTGCTGTTCGGCGTGGTGGCGACGCCGGGGCAGACGCTCGGTATTGTTTTCATCCTGCTGGGGCTTTTGACCACCACCTTCTATCAGCGGCTCTCTCAGGTGTTGATGCTGAAGGGTTGGGTCAGGTGATCGGTTGAGGTGAGGCGTTTTGACGGCCCTTTTTTCATATCAAAAGGACCTGAAGGAAAAGAGGCACGGGCGCCAGCAGCTATAAATTCAATAGCATTTGCGGGACACCTGGTGGCGCGGGGTCGCACGTCACAGCATCCCTCACGCGCAGTTCGCCGCCCGCCAGCACCCGTGCCGTCAGCCCTCCGTGGCCGCGCATTGCGTTGTAGCCGCCCCTGCCCAACACTTCCTCCATGCGCGAACAGGGCTCACAGGGGCCAGTGATCTCCAGCACCACATCGCCGATGCGCAGCACCATGGGCTGGTCTTTGAAGAGCGTTTTGGCCGCCAGCAGGTTCAGGCCTGACACCACCAGATTGCGCCGCAAGCTCGCGGCATCCACTGTGCCAAGCCGTACCAACGCCGCCAGCGCGGGAAGGTGCTCGGCCTGGATCAACGTGACCTGGCGTTTGTTGCTTTCCGGGCGAATGGCAGGCGCCGCCGCGCTCCGGTCGCCTTCCAGCCCACGGCCGGCCAGCGCCGTTACGGTAGCAACGCTGAGCACCGGGCTGCGGCGGGCGGGCCTCAGCAAAATTTGTTCAAGCCGCCCTTGGTGGGGGAATTGCCGCGTGAGCGTGCGCAGGTCACTGATGCCCGTGCCGGCGGTGGCTGTCATTCCAGTACCTGTCCCGTGGAAGGGTAGCTGCGCGACAGCACCTGTTCGTCTGTCAATTCCGGGCCCTGCCACATGGTGACTTCTGAAGCGCCGGCCCCCAGGGCCATCTCATGGAGGGCCCGTATTTCCACCTGGGTGAAACCACCTGCGGGCTCGCCCAGAGGATGGAAAACCATGCGGGGCGCGGGAGCCAATATATGAGTGGCCTGGAGTTTCCGGACGAATGCCTTCAGTACCTGCTCGCCGCGGGTGAAGTCGGACACCATGGAGCGCGGGTGGCTGAAAGGATTGATGACCTCTGCCGACTTGCTCGATTTATGCAGGGCAGCGTCATTGCCCGCACCCAGCACTTTGGGCTTGGGGCTGCGGGAAATCGCAATTTCGGGCACTTCGGAAATGAAAGCACCCGTTTTCACATTGCGCACCGTCAGCCGGTAAGGCGACAGGCGGATGTACAAAGGTGGCTTGATGAAGTCGAACATGGTCAAGGACGGCGGTTGAATTCAGTGAGCCTGGCGCTCATGACAACACGGCTTTCAGTGCGGCCAGGAGCCGTGCAGCTGCCAGCTTGACCCGCGTCTTGAAACGGCGGGCCATGCGCCATGGCAACGACGCCCTGGCTTGGGCCATGATTTTGTCCTTCCAGGCTTTCCAGGGGGTGTAGAGCCGCGCGAACCACGGCATTTGCATGAGTGCAGGCTGGGTCAGCTGAAAGAGGCGTGCCGCCAGCGCGGTTCCGGTGAGCTTGGCCGCCAGTATCAGCGCCAGGCCGACAGTCACATGCCCCAGGCCAAACAGGTAAAGCGCCAGCAGCTTCAGCGGGATCAGCGCCAGAACCGGCACGCCGAAGGCGAGCAGCGCAGCCCAGGGCGGCAAGCGGGTGATCCAGCGCTCCAGCCGCCCCCACCAGGGCAGGCGCCCCAGTGCTGCAAAGCCGGCGGCCAGCGGCTCCCAGCCCCATTCTTCAAACAGCAAAAACAGCGCAACAGGCGCAAGCAAAACGGCCCGCAACACTTTTTTGAATTTGCCCATATCCTTTTCCTCAAAGCGCCGAAGGGTAGGCACGGCTCCAGCCGAGCAGCAGCACGCCCGCTGCAAGCGCCCAGGCCAGTGTGGCGCAGGCGAGCGTAACGGGCAGTGTCGCGCGCACGCTGAGCCAGTACACCACCAGCAGATAAACCGCGTAGGGGATGAGGGACCACAGGCCAAACAGCGCCGTGGTGCGAAGGTCAGCCGCGGAGCGTTCGCTGCCCACGATGTAGTGCGCAATCAGGGCAAAGGTGGGAAACAGCGGCACCAGCCCGGCAATGAAAAAGCTGCGCGACCGGGAAAGAAGGGCAATGACCAGCACGGCAAGCGCACCCAGCAGGCATTTAAGAAAAAGTGAAAGCATGGATGGAGAAGAAGAAGGAATGCGAAGACGCGGTAGCAGCACCGATCAGCAGTTTATCGAAGGGCACTATCGGCGCCCTTCGGCCTGTATCGCCGGCATGCCGTTCTGCGCTTTCTTGCGCATGGAAAAGATGCTGTCGTTTGAAAGCTCAGGCACCACGGCAAAGCCGAGACCTTCGTAGGTGGTCAGCGCAGGATGGTTGTCACGGTACACGCGCAGTGTGAAAGCCGTGGCACCGGTATCACGGGCCGCCTGGGCCATCAGCAGCCTGCACAGCGTTGAACCCAGGCCCTGGCCGCGCGCGTGGGGCGCCAGGATGATGCGGGCCAGATGGGCAACACCTGCCTCACGCACCCAGAACTGCCCAAAGCCCAGCGCCTCTGCCGGGCCCCGGCTCACGACAAAGCTGAAAGCGCCGGGTTCAGCCAGCAGTACCGGGAGCCGTTCGGGCTCAAACGGAAACTTCAGCTTGGGGCCGGCCCAGCGCAAACAGGTGCCGGCGTCCTGGACCCAGGTGCCCAGCGCCGCATAGTCGGCGGCCCCGGGTGGCCGCAAGGCCAGCGAAGGAGCGCGGGGCGGTGATTGCGGGGAATCCATGGCGCCATTGTGCGGCAAGCCCGAGGCCTCGCGTTACGCGCCCACCAGGTGCGCAAGGCAGTGTGTTCCTTCAATGCCAGGGCTTCACGCGGCACATTGAAGGCTGACGGCTTGCAGGGTTTTGCCGGTTTCAGGGTCGAACACCACCAAGTTCACCTGGCGCTCATGGCCCTGGGTTGCGGCAATGCTGCGAAAGGCCAGTTTTTGCGGCCCGGTTTCGCTGCTTTTGTATTCCCCGGCCTGGGTGTACTGGCGCACCACGAAGTCGTGTTTGAGAACCTCGCCGGCGTTTTCACCGGCTTTCACTTTGGAGTTGTGCCCATGCTCGGTGACGGTCCAGTAGGCTGACCAGGACGGTGACACCTGCGGTGCGGGCATCGGGGTGACGCTGGCTTCAAACTGGTCCGGCCCGAGTTGCCTGAGCACGATGCTGGCGCGCGCGGGTTCCTTGCTGTCGGCAGGCCTGCCACCCCAGCGAGGCCAGTCTTTGCCGTTGAGTACAGCCTGCGGTGTATAGATGCTGCGCAGATTGTTCCTGGACGCTATTTCGCGTTGCCGGCTGGTGTAGGCGGGCGCGGCAAAACGGTCAACCCAGCCGATGTAGTCCCAGTAGCCGACATGAAAGGCTTGCACCACGGCCCCACTGCCTTTCAGTGACGAAGCCCATTTGTCAGCGGGCGGGCAGGAACTGCAGCCCTCAGAGGTATACAGCTCAACGACCGGCGTGATGGTCGGCCCTGAGCTGATGGCACAAGCGTTTTGTGCAGACAACGCACTGGACGTCAATGCCATCAGGGCGGTCGCGATGATCAGTGGGGCATTGCGGCCGGAAGGCCGTGGGGACGCGGTGTGCAGCATGAGGGTCTCCGTGGATTGCAGACCCCCATTGGTCGATGGACTTCGCCGGTTCTTACACCTGGTTAACAACGACGCGGCAACGACCGGGATTCAGGCGCTTAAACCAGCGGCATGGTCTCCGAGTCTTTTTCCAGGTGCGCAATGCCGCCACGCCGCTCAAGCCGGTCCTGGAGCTGGCCCATGTGGGCGGCCATGGTGTTGTCCGACTGCTCCAGCCGCGCCAGCAATGCCTGTTGCTGCTGCGAGAAGCGCTCGGCCAGCACAGTGGCGGCAGCGGCTTCCCGGTGCTGTGCGGCCAGGGCCTGCACCTCCAGGTAGCTCCGCAGTTCGGTAAAACGCGATGCCTCGGCCTTGTCAGCCAGCTCACGCTGCGTGTTCAGCTCGCGTGCGTAGCGCCGGGTTTCCAGCAGGTTGGTGCTTTGCATGTAGAGCGTGGAGGCCAGAAACACCACTGTGGCAACCACCAGCAAGAGCAGCATCACGAAGCCCAGCGACACCTCCACGGTGGTAAAGCCCAGGCTGAGCATGCTCACGCGGCTGAATTCATCGACATTGAGGGCCACAAAGCCCGCCAGCAGCAGCATGGCCACCACCAAAAAAATAGTGCGAGTCCGCATGTGTCTCTCCCCTGAAAATGTAAGAAATTGCTTTAAGCCCATGGTCATTATCAGAAGCAAAACAGCGCTGGCGCTGTGGGACAATGCCGACCCTTGGCGTCAGTTTGTACTCGGCGCACCGATAACGGCTTTCCGTTAGGGCAGGCCGCATCGCCGGGAGGGCATTTGCCCTTTTCTTGACTTCTTTTGCTTCTCTTTCCGAGCTTTTTCGAACATCTCTTTCAATATGCAGAAAATCATCCGCCAGATCGCGGCAGAAATCAAAGTCCAGGAACATCAGATCAAGGCAGCCGTAGAGCTGCTTGACGGCGGCGCCACAGTGCCCTTTATTGCGCGCTATCGCAAGGAAGCCACCGGCGGGCTGGACGACATACAGTTGCGCGAGCTGGAATACCGGCTGGGCTACCTGCGCGAGCTGGAAGAGCGCCGCGAAGCCGTGCTCAAAAGCATTGAAGAGCAGGGCAAGCTCACGCCCGAGTTGCGTGCAGCCATTGAGTTTGCCGCCACCAAGCAGGACCTGGAAGACTTGTACCTGCCCTTCAAGCCCAGGCGCCGCACCAAGGGCCAGATTGCGCGTGAAGCCGGCATCGAGCCGCTGGCCGACAAGCTGTTTGCCGACCCGTCGCTGGTACCTGCCGACGAAGCCGTGGCCTTTGTGAAGGCCGAAAAGAACGAAAGCGGTGACGACTTCACCACCGTGCAAGCCGTGCTCGACGGCGTGCGCGACATCCTCAGCGAACGCTGGGCCGAAGATGCCGGTTTGGTGCAGTCGCTGCGCAACTGGCTTTGGAGCGAAGGCCTCTTCAGCTCCAAGCTGGTCACCGGCAAAGACGAGAACAACGCCGACAACAGCAAGTTCCGCGACTACTTCGACTACGACGAACCGATTGGCCGCGTGCCTTCGCACCGTGCGCTGGCGGTCTTTCGCGGCCGCGGGCTTGAGATTCTGGATGCCAAGCTGGTGCTGCCCGAGCAGGCCGAGCCCGGCAAGCCCAGCATCGCCGAAGGCAAGATCGCGCTACACCTGGGCTGGAGCCACAAGGCCCGCCCGTCCGATGACCTGATCCGCAAGGCGGTGGCCTGGACCTGGCGCGTCAAGCTCAGCCTCTCGCTCGAGCGAGACCTCTTTACCCGTTTACGCGAAGAGGCCGAGAAGGTCGCCATCAAGGTGTTTGCCGACAACCTGCGCGACCTGCTGCTGGCAGCGCCCGCCGGCCCGCGTGTGGTGATGGGGCTGGACCCGGGTATTCGCACCGGCGTGAAGGTCGCCGTGGTCGACGCCACCGGCAAGCTGGTGGAGACCTCTACCGTCTACCCGCATGAGCCGCGCAAGGACTGGGACGGATCCCTGCACACGCTGGCCAGGCTCTGCGAAAAGCACGGTGTCAACCTGATCGCCATCGGCAACGGCACCGCCAGCCGCGAAACCGACAAACTCGCCGCCGACCTGATCAAGGGAATGGCCAAGGTGGAACAGGTGATTGAAAAAGTCGTGGTCAGCGAGGCCGGTGCCTCCATCTATTCCGCCAGTGAATTTGCCAGCCAGGAAATGCCCGACGTGGACGTGAGCCTGCGCGGTGCGGCCAGTATTGCGCGCCGCCTGCAAGACCCGCTGGCGGAACTGGTCAAGATCGACCCGAAATCGATCGGCGTTGGACAGTACCAGCACGACGTGAACCAGAGCGACCTGGCGCGCAGCCTGGACACCGTGGTCGAAGACTGCGTGAACAGCGTCGGCGTGGATCTGAACACCGCCAGCGTGCCGCTGCTGGCGCGCGTGTCGGGCCTTTCGCAAACAGTGGCCAAGTCGGTGGTGCGCTGGCGTGATGCCAATGGCGCGTTTGCCAGCCGTGCCGATTTGCTCAAGGTGACCGGCCTGGGCGCCAAGACTTTTGAACAGAGTGCCGGCTTCTTGCGCCTGCGCAGCAGCAGCAACCCGCTGGACATGACCGGCGTGCACCCCGAAACCTACCCGGTGGTCGAAAAAATCATGGCCCACACCGGCAAACCGGTGGCCGAGCTCATGGGCCGGGCCGAGATGCTCAAGACCCTGAAGCCGGAGCTGTTTGCCAACGAGCAGTTCGGCGTGATCACCGTCAAGGACATCATTGCCGAACTTGAAAAACCCGGCCGTGACCCGCGCCCTGACTTCAAGGTGGCCCGCTTCAACGACGGTGTGGAAGACATCAAGGATTTGAAGGAAGGCATGACGCTGGAAGGCACGGTCAGCAACGTGGCCGCCTTCGGGGCCTTCATTGACATCGGTGTACACCAGGACGGCCTGGTCCACGTGAGCCAGCTTTCCAACAAGTTCGTGACCGACGCACGTGAGGTCGTAAAAACCGGCGACATCGTCAAAGTGCGCGTCACCGAAGTCGATGTGGCGCGCAAACGCATTGGCCTCACCATGAAACTCGACGCCGCACCGGCCCGCCGTGACGGCCCGCGTGACAACCGCTTTGAAAGCGCACGGCCGCCGGGCGGGCAAAACCGCGGCGGCAACTATGGAAGCCGCCCAGGCGCGCCACAACCGGCCGCCGCGACCGCCATGGAGTCGGCCTTCAGCAAGCTGGCGGCACTGAAGAAATAGCAACGCGCACGCCGCCAGGTCGCCAGAAAGACATGAATCGACCCGTTTTTAGAGTTAAATCGGGCCCTGGCGCTTGACTGACGGGCGCAACCAGCTATCAAAACAATAGCAATCACCCCCCCATGCAAGCCCTCCGCATTTACGCCGGTCCCAAGGCACGCCGGCATATCGAGCTAAACGGCCTCAAGCCGGCAGACATTGCCGTTGTACCCGGGGCGGCGGGCGGGCCCAAGGGTTTGATCCTTGGCGCACTGGACCGCTTCATCTTTGGTGACTGGCTGGCGCAAAGCAGCCATCCGGTGGACCTGGTGGGTGCGTCCATAGGCGCGTGGCGCATGGCCACGGCCTGCCTGGACAACCCTGCGGCCGCATTCCAGCGCCTCGAAACCGATTACATCCACCAGCATTACGAACTCAAGCCCGGCCAGAAGCGCCCGACCGCCGACGCCGTCAGTGAGCAGTTCGGCCAGAGCCTGAAGGTTTTCTACGGGGGCCGGGTGCAGGAAGTGATTGGGCATCCCCGCTATCGGCTGCACATCGTCACCTCGCGTGGCCGCCACATGCTGGGCCGTGAGCACAAGGTGGCCACGCCGCTGGGCTACTTTGGCGCATTCCTCACCAACAGCCTGCACCGCAAGGCCATGGGCGCGTGGCTGGAGCGCGTGGTGTTTTCCACGCAGAACGCTTCCTTGCCGTTTTCAACTGCCGACTACCGGACCCGCCAGGTGCCGATGGACGAAGCCAATTTTCAGCCGGCGCTTCAGGCCAGCTGTTCCATCCCCTTTGTGCTGCGCTCCGTGCGCAACATCCCCGGCGCGCCGCCCGGCGCCTACTGGGACGGTGGCATCACCGACTACCACCTGCACCTGAACTATCACCGCGGGGCCCCGGCAGGGGAGGCGGGGTCATCGCCGGGATTGGTGCTGTACCCGCATTTCCAGAGGGCCGTGGTGCCTGGCTGGCTCGACAAGGGCCTGAAGTGGCGGCACGGAGCCACACATTTTCTGGACAATATGGTGCTGCTCGCCCCCAACCCGGACTGGATCAAGACCTTGCCCGGCGGCAAGCTTCCGGACCGCGCGGACTTCATGCGCTACGGCCCCGATATCCAGGCACGCATACGCGCATGGTCGCAGGCCACGTCGAAAGCCGGGCAGCTTGCGGAGGAATATGCCCGCTGGCTGGACCGCCCGGACATGAAGCTGGTCCATCATTTATGAACCGGCCATGAGCCGGCCGGAATGCGCGCCTCGATGCGGTGTTCCTCCGGCGAGGCGCTCATAAAAAAAGCCGCATGACGTGGCACGTCATACGGCAATTCCAGATCGCTGCCAGGCACATCAGCCTGGAGCGGAAGCATCAAAACACGTGTGCAATACCCGCGTACACCGACTTCGGGCTTTGGCCGACCGCCGAGAGCGCCAGGCCGGCCGAACTGCCGCCGCCGCCGCTGATGGTATAGCCGGCGTTGGCCTGGTTGCTGATCCTGGTCGCGCCGCCGTAGATCGTGGTCCGCTTGGACAGCGGGTAGTCGTAGCGCAGGCCTATCGCCTTGGAATCCGCATTCGCCGTGGTCTTGTTTTTGAGCTGGCCGTAGGTCGCGATCAGCTTGCCAACGCCGATAGGGGCCGATGCGCCGATCTGGTAGGCATCCAGGGCCGGAGCGCCGGCCGCGTCGCCGCGGCGGCGCACAAAGATGGCAGACGGCTTGATGACCCCGAAATCGTAGGAGACGGCGACGTCAGTGTATTTATCGGTATTGCCGACTATGTAGATGGTTTTTTCCGTCAGGTAGCTGATTTGCGCCGACAGCGTGCTGCTGCTGTAGCCGGCTGCGAGGTTGAGCGTGTTGCCGGTGGATTTAGGCTGGCCCACGCCGGTCGATTCGCCCATTGCATAAAACACATTGGCCTTGAAGCCACCCCAGGTCGGCGTGGTGTACTGGATGGAATTGTCGCGGCGCGTGGTGGCGTCGGCGGGCGAGCCGCCGTTGATGCCCACGCCGGGACCGGCGTAATAGTTCAAGGCCCCCGACATGGTGAATCCGGCCGGATCGAATGCCGCCATGGTTCCAAAATGCGGCGTGTACTGGCGGCCGATGTTGACGGCACCGAAGTCACCGCTCAAACCCACCGTGGCCAGGCGCTGAAACATGTAAGTACCGCCCGTGGGCACCGTGCTGGTCGGGCTGAAGGCGGTGCCGGTGCCGACGCCGGTGTCCACAAGCACCCCGGCTTCCAGCACGAAATTTGCCTTCAAACCGCCGCCAAGGTCTTCCGTGCCGCGAAACCCGAACCGCGAACCCATGGCACCGCCGCTGGAGACGCGTGTCACATTGCCGTTGCCGGCGGATGCGACTTCCACGAAGGTATCAACCACGCCGTACAGCGTGACGGAGCTTTGGGCCTGAGCGGCGCAACTGGCAGCGGACAGCACGGAAAGTGCAAATAGTTTGGTCTTCATCAGGTCTCCTAATGTTGTTGATATAAGCGTGCTTATCGATTCGACGCAACCCTGCAGGTCCCATGCACTGTTGTTTGCGGACAGCAAACACCGCGTGAAATCGCTAATCACTGCATGAGGTTAATGGGTTTTTAGTTATAAAAAATAAGTAAATAGTCTCTTGCCAGCAAAGACATTTATGGTTATAAAAAGTAATTAAATAACTTTTACAGGCATGGATGAGCCTGGCCTGCGGCAGTCTTGCCATGGATGGCCAACCGGCGCAGGCGGCCCCGGTTGCGCCGGGGCACACCATTGCGCCATCGCGGGACAGGGCCGCATCCTCACGGAGCCGATGGTTTGCCGCCAACCACAATTGCAGCGGGGAAAGCGGCACATTGGCCGCCAAGGGCGAGGAGGCCTAGAGCGACGTGCCGAGGAGCTCTTCATATTCCGCCGCACTGGCAATCCGCGGATTCGTTTTGTGGCAATGGTCTGCCAGCGCGCCGGTGATGATCTGACTGAACTGCTGGCGCTGTACCCCCATGGCCGCCAGGCCCGCGGGAAGGCCCAGCCGGGCGTTCATGTCCCGGATGGCGTCGGGAATGTCGCTGCCCGAAGCCAGCCCCATGGCGCGGGCCATGCGGTTGAGCCGGTTGTCCTTCTGAACTGATTCGGCCTGTGCATTAAAGAGGACCACGGCAGGTAAAAACATCGCGTTCAGCGTGCCATGGTGAAGGCGCGGATCGACACCGCCCAGGCTATGGCTCAGCGAATGCACGCAGCCCAGCCCCTTCTGGAAAGCCATGGCACCCTGCATGGACGCGCTCATCAGGTTGAAGCGGGCGTCCCGGTCACTGCCATCGCGCGTGGCCCGTTCGATATGAGCCCAGCCGCGTTCCAGGCCGTCCAGCGCGATGCCGTCGGCCGGCGGGTTGAAGGCAGCTGACATGAAGGTCTCCATGCAATGCGCAATCGCATCCATGCCGGTGGCCGCTGTCAGTTTGGCCGGCAGGCCCAACGTGAGCTCCGGGTCGCAAATCGCCGTTTTGGGTACCAGGTGCCAGGAATGAAAGCCGAGCTTGCGATGGTCGTCCACGATGATGATGGCTCCGCGGGCGACTTCGCTGCCGGTGCCGCTGGTGGTGGGTACAGCAATCAGCGGGGCTGCGCGGTCCGTGATTTTCGGGGAGCCACCTTCGATGGTGGCGTAAGTTGTGAGCGGGCCTTCATGGGTGGCGGCAATCGCCACGCCTTTGGCGCAATCAATGGCTGAGCCGCCTCCCACCGCGATCAGGCCGTCGCAGCCAGCGGACCTGTACAGCGCCGCAGCTGCGCGAACGGCTGCTTCGGTGGGATTCGAAGGGGTCTGGTCAAACACCGTCACCTGCATACCGGGCAGCGCGTCAAGCGCTTTTTGCAAAATACCTGCGGCCTTGACACCGGGGTCGGTGACGATAAGCGGGCGGGTGATGCCGACACGCTCACATTCCTGCTTGAGCAATTTGATCGCGCCGAATTCAAACTGGATCTGGGTGACGTAATAGATAAAGGCCATGGTTTTGCTGTCTTTCGCGTTGTACGATGCTGGGCGGTTTTCCCGTGCCGCCCATCTTGCCCCAATCGGCTTGGCCTTACTTTAATAGCTGGAGATGCCCATGAATTGCAAGCAAACCCTGATGCTGGTCGCCTTGGCGATAGCGGCTCTTCAGGCTGGGGCCGAATGTCTGAGCGATGCGCAAGTCGGCGACCTGGCCGAAAAGATCGATGCCAGACAGCCTGCGGCCAACCCGGAAGGTCTCAACGAGGCCGATGGCGCCTGTACCCGCGCCAAACTCAATGCGCTGCTGCAAAAGCGCCACGGCAAAGTGATCGGCTACAAGGCAGGCCTTACCAACCCGGCGGTACAAAAACGCTTCAACTACGACCAACCCGTGTGGGGCAAGCTGTATGAAGGCATGGTGCTGCCCGGCGGGTCCGTGGTTGATGCGGCGTTCGGCGCGCGGCCACTTTTTGAGGCCGACATGCTCGTACGCGTCAAAAGTGCAGCCGTCAACCAGGCCCGGACACCGATGGATGTGCTTGAAGCCGTTGACCAGGTGATTCCCTTCATTGAATTGCCCGACCTGGTCGTGCAGGCGCCGCCGAAGCTCAACGGCCCGGCGGTCAGCGCCATCAATGTCGGTGCCCGGTTCGGTGTGGCCGGTACGCCTTTGGCCGTGCCGGCGACAAGGGCGGAGCGTCACGCCATGCTGGTCATGCTGGAAAACATGACCGTTGTGCTTGCAGACGGCAGTGGTGCAGAACTGGGAAGAGGCAAGGGCGGCGACATCCTCGGTCATCCGCTCAACGCAGTCGTCTGGCTGGCCGGCGCCCTGGCCAAAGAAGGTCTTGCCATGAAGCCAGGCGATTTGATCAGCCTGGGCTCGTTTTCACCGCTGCTGCCGCCCAAGGCAGGGCTGACCGCCACAGCAACTTACCAGGGGCTGGCCGGAGCGCAGCCTGTGTCGGTCACATTCAAATAAATGCGCCGCACTTCCCCTGAAGACTTGCTGACCCCCGCGATGCGGGATGTACTCAGCCGCATGGCACGGGCCAGGCGCCCGCCGTTTCATACGCTCACACCCGCAGGAGCCAAAGCGGCCTACGAGGCGGGTGCGGGCGTACTGGAAATTCCCAAGCCGGCCCTGGCGCGGGTCGAAGACCTGCTCATTCCCGCCAGGGATGGCTACAGCCTGCCTGCGCGCCTCTACGCGCCCTCAACTGGCCACCTGCCGGTACTGCTTTACTTTCATGGCGGCGGCTTCAACATCGGCAGTGTGGCAACGCATGACGTTTTATGCCGGCAACTCAGCCACCTGGCGGGTTGCGCGGTTATTTCCGTGGACTACCGGCTGGCACCGGAGTACAAATTTCCTGTAGCTGCCCATGATGCCTGGGATGCCCTGGAATGGCTGGCGGCATGCTCAACCAGCCTCGGTCTTGACGAAACCCGTGTGGCGGTCGGCGGCGACAGCGCGGGCGGCACGCTGGCAACCATGTGCGCCATCCTGGCCCGCGATGCCGGCCTGCCGCTGGTGCTGCAGCTGCTGTTTTACCCTGGTTGCGCCGCCCATCAGGACACCCCGTCGCACCGGCTTTTTGCCGGTGGTTTTGTGCTGGAGGCGGCTGACATCACCTGGTTTTTCAACCACTATGTGCGAAGCCCTGCCGACCGCGAGGACTGGCGCTTTGCACCGCTCAACGCGACGGATGTGGACGGTGTGGCCCCTGCCTGGCTGGGGTTGGCAGAGTGTGATCCCCTGGTCGACGAAGGGGTGATGTATGCCGACAAGCTGCGCGCGGCCGGCGTGCCGGTCGACCTGGAAATCTACCGCGGGGTCACGCACGAGTTCATCAAGATGGGGCGCATCATTCCCGAAGCACGGCAAGCCCATGCGGACGCGGCCCGGGCGCTGCGCCAGGCATTCAATCTTTCGGACAACAAGCCATGAAGCGACAGGAATTCCGATTTTTTCACCCGCTGCGGGTTCGCTGGGCCGAAGTGGACATGCAGAAAATCGTGTTCAACGCGCATTACCTGATGTACTTCGACACTGCCATCACCGACTACTGGCGCGCGCTGGCACTGCCGTATGAGGAAACCATGCACAAGCTGGGCGGTGACTTGTACGTAAAAAAAGCTACGGTGGAATACCACGGCTCGGCACGCTTCGATGACCGGCTCGATGCAGCGCTCAAGTGCGTGCGCATCGGTAATTCATCGATGACATTCACAGGCGCGATGTTCAGGGCCGATGAATTGCTCATTACCTGTGAACTCATCTATGTGTTTGCCGATCCCCTGACGCAGACGTCCCGGCCCGTGCCGGACGCGCTGCGCAATCTGCTCATGGGCTTTGAAGCCGGTGAGGCCATGGTGGACATCAGGACGGGTGATTGGGCCACCCTGGGCGCCGACGCTGCCAGGGTCCGCACGGCCGTGTTTGTGCAGGAGCAGGGCATTCCGATGGAGATGGCATGCGACGAAGCGGACAACTCGGCCGTGCACGCCGTGGCCTATAACGCGTTGGGAGAGGGCATTGCGACCGGGCGGCTGGTGCGGCAAGCCGATGGCACGGCGAAGATCGGGCGCATGGCGGTGCACAAGGCGCTGCGCGGAGCTCACCTTGGCCAGAATCTTTTGAACGCGTTGATGGACGCCGCCCGGGATCGTGGAGACCATGAGGCCATGCTGCATGCGCAGCGCAGTGCGGAGGGCTTTTACCGGCGCCTTGGCTTTGAGGCCCGGGGTGAGCCTTTCGAAGAAGCCGGCATCCCGCATCTTGAGATGGTCAAGATGCTGTAAAACAACGTCTCGAGAGGAGCGGGTGCGGGCCTTTCCCTTTGCAAAGGCGACAATCACGGCTTCGCCGGTTTTGCACGCGCATCCAACCGGATTCAAAGATTGAGAAAGCCGATCGATTTCATGGTCAAGAAAAAGAACCGTCCTGGCCCCCAGGGTAATTCCGCAGCCACCAACAGGATCGCTGGGTCATCCCGTGCCGAAGCGTCTCGTCCGTCACAAGGCGGGGAGGCCTTGGCGACGCCCTCGATGCAGACGGGTTTTGGGCCTCGGGCCAGCTTGCCTGCGGAAGTCGCTCAAGGTCACTGGATCGTTGCGTTTCTTGCGTTCATGATGTTTCTCACGCCAGCGATCGGCGTGCCTCATGAGGAGATGCTGCAGGACACCCTGAAATCCATGGTGGTGTCGTTTTCAGCCGTTGGTACAGCTCTTGTTTTCTTCTGGCAGCAACGCCATCGCAGGGAACCCTTGCGCTGGCATGCGCTCATGTGGCTGCCCTTGTCACTGATGTTTTATGCCTTGGCCAGCATGCTCTGGTCACACGCCTATCTGGGCGGTGTGGAGGCGATAAGGTGGTTCATTTTCAGCCTGCTGCTGTGGCTGGGATTAAATACCCTCTCGAAGGAGCGCCTGCCTTATCTGGCCTTGGGAATTCATCTGGGTGCCCTTACGGCGTCGCTCTGGACGGCGCTTCAGTTCTGGTTTGATTTCACCTACTTTCCGCAAGGCCCGAACCCTGCATCCACCTTTGTCAACCGCAATTTTTTTGCGGAATTCGCTGTGTGTGCCGTGCCGTTTTCGGCGTATCTTCTGGCTCAGGCTAAAACCTCGTCAAAAATCACACTGATGTCATTGAGCAGCGGCTTCATAGCCGTGGCGCTGATGATGACCGGCACCCGGGGAGCACTCGTTGCGCTGTGGGTCCTGTTGTTACTGGTTCTTCCGGTAATTGCCATTTTGTACCGCAAGCAGTTTGCGTTTTCTGCCTGGAACATCTGGCAAAAACTACTGGCTTGTTGCGTGCTTGGGGGAACCGTTCTTGCGCTGGGGCTGATTCACACGGGCAACATGCAGATCGCCCAGGAAGAGCGCGGCACCACAGCCTTTGAGCGCGCTTTCAACCGCACGGCGACTATTTCCGTCAATGACAGTTCGTTGGGTGTGCGCCTGATCATGTGGAAGGCAACTTCGCGAATGATCAAAGCCACGCCGCTCACCGGGGTCGGCGCGGGCGCCTGGGAGGTGGACATTCCGCTCTACCAGGTTGAAGGCTCCCAGCTTGAAACCGACTACTACGTCCATAACGAGATACTGCAGTTGTTGGCGGAATACGGCCTGGTGGGTTGGGCGTTTTTAGCCTGCCTGCTGCTTTATCTGCTGGCTTCAGCCTGGAAAACACTGAGAAATCGCTCAGCAGAGGGGCTGAGCGAAGCCCCCTTGCGCGCAATAGCTTTATCCAGCCTTCTCGCATTGCTGATCGTGAGCAACATCGGGTTTCCCTGGCGGCTGGCCAGTACAGTTGCGATATTTGCGCTGGCCCTTGCCATACTGGCGGCGTCCGATGCCCGATTGGGACTCGGGCTTGGGCCTCTGACTTTTGCACAGAGTGTGGGCTGGAAGCCCATCTATTCCCGGGTATTTGCCGGTGTCATGCTGTTGTGCCTGTTTCTCGCGGTGCATATTTTTCAGCAAGCCGCGGCGGCGGAAGGCAAGATTGTCAGGGCCGTGAGGCTGGCCCTCAGCGTTAGCCAGTCGCAGGACTACCGCGACCCGAAGTGGAACAAGATCAAGCGCGAAATATTAAACCTCTTGAACGACGGGATAGCCATCAATCCTCACTACAGAAAACTTACTCCGCTGGTGGCGGACGAACTGGCGCGTTGGGGCGACTGGAAAAACGCCGTCTGGGTCTGGGAGTCGGTGGTTCGTTCCCGTCCTTATCTGGTAGCGGTAATGTCCAATATCGCCCGTGGTTATGCCCAAATGGGAAATACCGACAAGGCGTTTGAGTTTCTGGAACGCTGTAAAAAACTGCAGCCCAAGGCCCCTTCGGTTCGATCCCTGGAGGTCATTTTGCTGAGCCGTACCGGCAAGGAGCCCGAGGCACTCCGGCTGGTCAAGCAATCCCTGGCGGAAGGCATTTATGACTATGACCTCCTCAATGCCGCGTGGGCGCTCGGCGGACGGAGCGGGGACTTTGATCTGGCAATTCAGGGAATGGAATTGCGAAACAAGGGCTGGCCGGCCCTGGAAGTAGACGGCATGCTCAAGCTTGGGTACATCTATGCTTTTCAGAAGAAGGACGAGGCGAGGGCGCAGGCTGCTTACCAGGCTGCCCTGGCCGCAACCCCTGAAAGAGCGAAGGACTCCACTCTCCAGATGATTCCGCCAACGTATCGGCCCAGGCCCTAGAGCGCTGTTTGCCGCCACGAAGTCACATAACTGTGAATTGACGCGGCGGCAAGTGGCTTACCCCCCGGAGTTGTCATTCGGCCCGGCGGATGGGTTTGCTCTTCCAGCCACACGCTCCAGCATCGGGAACCTTCGGACTCGTTTTGGGCCTTTGCCAGCAGCACAGTGCTGCAACGCGTTCCGTAGGCATATTCCGGAAAATCCACAAAAGCGCTGGACAGCGCCTCTTCCCGCATCAGCGGCACGCCTGTCGATGGCAAATGTTCGCGCGGTGCACGCTGGCGGTTGGCGAGCGCGGTCCATAGCGATGCCCGTAACGCTTCGTCACTCCCGGAATCGAGCGCTGTAGCCAACACACGCTTGAGTTCTATGGTCTTGGGCCAGGGCGTGTCCAGCGCGGCATTTGACAAACCATAAACGCCAGAGGACAGGTGCTTTGCTTGCCAGCTGGCCGCGCCCGGATCCCCTGGCCGGTTGGTGGCCCACATCCAGTTGTTCCGCTGGAAGTCACCCACTACCAGGTTAAAGCCTGCGTAGTCCGGGCCTTCTTCTTCCAGGGCTGAAACAAAACCGGTCGCATCGTCGTGGCTTTCCAGCCAACGCGTCACCAGTTCCCCCCGCGAGCGGGCCCCGGCATCTGCTCGGGCGCCGCGCACATTGGTCAGAAAAGCAATCCTGCCGTCCGGTGTCATGCCCATCCAGGTGCCGCCGGCACGCAAGTCGCGGCCTGAAAGGACTTCTTGCCCTGAATCGGTTTGCCAGCGGGCGAGCGGCAGCGTCGGCCGGTCCAGGAATTCATCGCGGTTGGCGGCAATCAGGAGCGGCCAACGCTCCGATACGCCAATGGCAAATGCAATCAGGCACATGTCATGAGCCCCGCGCCCCCTGTGCCGCGCATCAGATGTCTTCGAGCAGCGGGTAGGGCAGGGGAAGCAGGCTCAGGGCTTCGCCTGTGGCGCTTCCCAGCGTCAACCGGCCGTCGCCGGCATCGGCGGCGGCAGAGGTCTGCATCGACACGATGGCGTCAAAGCCGCCAGCAGGATTGGCGGCCGCCGCGGCGACCAGCCCGCAAGGCTGCCCTGCGTCGGAGGCGTGAAATATCTCCTGGCCTGTTGCCGGAGTTCCGGCGGTATGAACAAGGTATGCGCGCCGTTTGAGCGTGCCGCGGAACTGGCTGCGCGCAACGATTTCCTGGCCCGGGTAGCAACCCTTTTTGAAGTTCACCCCTCCGACGGATTCGTAATTCAGCATTTGCGGCACAAAGGCCTCAAAAACGGGCTGCGTGATCATCGCAATACCGGACTGCACATCCAGCCAGTGCCACAAGGCGCTGTCGATGCGCGCGCCTTCGGGCGCGGGCGAAGCGGCAGGTGCGCACCAGATTGCACGCGGCTGGCCTGCGCCGGAGTGCAAAAACACCATATTTGCATCACCTATATCGGTTTTTGACCATACAGGACGGGCACCGGCAGCTATTGAATCGATAGCATTTCCAGTGACGCCGTAGAGCGCAAATTCTGCGCTGGCGTCGGTCAGTCTGGCCTTGGCACGCAGCACAAACATCGACAGGCGCTTGAGTGTGGCGGGCAGGATGTCGCGGCTGCACAGCAGCAGCACGTCCTGGCCGGCATCGCTGCTGCGCTTGAACACCACAAAACTGGCCTGCATCCGGCCCTTGGCATTGCAAAAAGCCGCCAGGCGCGCTTCGCCGGCCCCCATCAGGGCCACGTCCTGGGTCAGCTGGCCCTGCAAAAACGTGACGGCATCTTCACCGGAGGCACGGATGACACCCAGGTGCGCAAGTTCGGTGATGCCGGAAATCAGGTGAGCGGCAGAAGGCAGGGTCATGGGGCGTTCACATTCGATGGGGAGATGGGCTGAATTATCATAGGCTCGAGGTTTTGCGTTCTGTACAGAAAAGGTAGCTGGGTTGTGCGTCGTGTCTTTACAAGTCTGTTGATACTGATATTTCTCGGCGCCCTGTTGTCGTTTGGTGCGGCTTTGTGGTGGCTGAACGAGCCGATTCCGCTGCGGCTGGCGCCCGGCAGCCAGGTGGTGGACCTGGAAATCGAACCCGGCACCCCTGCCAGCGGTGTGGCCGACGTCATCGTGGCCAGCGGCGCCGATGTGCCTGCGATTTTTCTTCACGCCTGGTTCCGCCTTTCCGGCCAGGGCCGGTTGATCAAGGCCGGCAGCTACGAGCTGGCACCCGGCACCAACCCGCAAAAGCTGCTCAGCATGCTGGTACGTGGTGATCAGGCCCTGAAAAGCATCACGCTCGTCGAAGGCTGGACCTTCAGCCAGGTGCGCGCAGCGCTACAAAAAGCGGAGCAGCTTGCGCCCGACACGCTTGGCCTGGCGCCCGAAATCATCATGCAAAAGCTGGGCAGGCCGGGTGTGCACCCCGAAGGCCGGTTCTTCCCCGACACCTACACCTACGCCAAGGGTTCCAGCGACCTGGCCGTGCTCAAGCGCGCGGCACGGGCCATGGACAAGCGGCTGGACGCGGCCTGGGCACTGCGAAGCGCCGACACACCGCTGAAAACCCCTGACGAGGCCCTGATCCTGGCCAGCATCGTCGAAAAGGAAACCGGCAAGCCGTCGGACCGGGCCCAGATCGGCGGCGTTTTCACCAACCGGCTGCGCCTGGGCATGCTGCTGCAGACCGACCCCACCGTGATTTACGGGCTCGGCGACAAGTTCGACGGCAACCTGCGAAAACGTGACCTGCTGGCCGATACGCCTTACAACACCTACACCCGCACCGGGTTGCCGCCCACCCCCATCGCCATGCCGGGCAAGGCTGCCCTCCTGGCTGCCGTGCAGCCGGCACCGACCAAGGCCATTTATTTTGTGGCGCGCGGCGACGGCACCAGCCATTTCAGCAGCAGCCTGGATGAGCACAACCGCGCGGTCAATAAATACATCCGCGGTCAGTAATAACTATGGCCCCCACGCTTGTCGCTTCGCGTACTACGCTGCCCCCCGAGGGGGCGCTGCGCCTGCGGCCCGGCAAAGCCGGTTCCGCGGCCCTGGCTTGCATGTCACTTTCGCTCAGTTGGTGGCCTGGCGTTACGCGAACGACATCATGAGCAATAGACCTCTGAGCGGCCTCTTTATCAGCTTCGAAGGCATAGACGGCGCTGGAAAATCCACGCACATCGCCAGCCTGGCCGATGCCTTCAAGGCCGAAGGCAGGGCGGTGACGCTGACACGCGAACCGGGTGGTACGCCGCTGGCCGAAAAACTGCGCGCCATGGTCCTCAATGACGCCATGGATCCGCTGACCGAAGCCTTGCTGATTTTTGCCGCACGGCGCGACCACATCGTCAATGTGATTGCGCCGGCGCTGCTGCGCGGTGACGTGGTGCTGTGCGACCGTTTTACCGACGCAACCTTTGCCTACCAGGGGGCAGGGCGCGGTTTTGACCTGAAGCTGCTCTCAACCCTGGAGCGTTGGGTGCAATCCGACGAAGGGCTGCTGGGCGACCCCGCGGGCAACTCTCCCATGAAGCCTGAGGTGGAAACCGTGATCGAGCCGCATTTGACGGTGTGGTTTGACCTGGCGCCGGAAGAAGCGGCCCGGCGGCTGGCCGGTGCGCGCCTGCCGGACAAGTTCGAGGCGCAGCCGGTGGCGTTTTTTCGCCGTGTCGCGCAAGGCTACGCGGACCGCCAGAAAAATCACCCGGAGCGTTTCGCCCGCATTGACGCATCAAAAAGCCGCGACGAAGTCTGGCAGGCCGTGCAGCAGGTGTTTATCGCCAAAGGCTGGTTGTCATGAGCGTTCTGGATACTTTGCCGGCGACGGCCGGGTCCAGCAACCCGCGCCTTGCGCCGTGGCTCCAGGCCCAGCTTGAAAGCCTGCTGGCCCAGCGCGGCCATGCGTGGCTCCTGAGCGGACCGTCGGGTTTAGGGCAGTTTGAACTGGCGCTGGCACTGGCGCGGGCCTGGCTTTGCGAAGAAGCCACGCCGCAGGGGGCCTGCGGACACTGCGGCAGTTGCCACGCAGTAGATGTGCACACGCATGCAGACCTTTGCATGCTGATGCCCGAAACCCTGTCGCTGGCGCTCGGCTGGCCGCTTGACGAAAAAACGCAGGACGACCTGGACAGCAAGAAACGCAAACCCAGCAAGGAAATCAAGGTCGATGCGGCGCGCGAAGCCGTTTCTTTCACCCAGTTCACACGGTCACGCGGCACCACCAAGGTGGTGCTGGTGTTCCCGGCCGAGCGCATGAACAACGTCACGGCCAATACCCTGCTCAAGACACTCGAAGAGCCTCCAGGCGCTGTCAAGTTCGTCCTGGCCACCGAGGCAGCGCACCAGTTGCTGCCCACCATCCGCAGCCGGTGCCTGGGCCACACCATGGTCTGGCCCGACTTTGGCCAGGCACTGGGCTGGCTCCAGCAGGAAATCACGCTGGCAGGTGACAGC
The DNA here is from genome assembly GCF_056405995.1 of Polaromonas sp. P1_E11. Lineage (NCBI taxonomy): Bacteria > Pseudomonadati > Pseudomonadota > Betaproteobacteria > Burkholderiales > Comamonadaceae > Polaromonas > Polaromonas sp. P1_E11. The sequence continues at coordinate 13,069 of NZ_JBFUBA010000003.1, read as the reverse complement.
GCCGGTAGCACCAAAAAAGCCGCGGCAGCGCCAAAAGCCGCTGAATTGCAAACCTTGCTGGTGGCCGCGGGCGGGCGACCCGCCGACGCGCTGAGCTGGGCACAAAGCAATCCGCCCGCGGAAGCCGCCCAGCATTGGCAGGCCCTGCCCAAAGCCATGGCGCGCGGCGACGTTAGCGCGCTGTCGGACTGGGCGCCAGCGCAGGCGGTGGATGCACTGCAAAAGCTTTGCCACGATGTACTGGCTGTGCGCATGGGTGCGGCACCGCGGTTTTTTCACGCAGGCGACCTTCCGGCGGCCCTTCCCGCTGCGGCCGGCAAGACGGGGAACGGGGTTTACGCCCTGGCAAGCTGGTCCAAAGAGCTGGCGGCTATTGCCCGCACGGTTGAACACCCCTACAACCCGGGCCTGATGCTCGAATCGCTGGTAAGCCGGGCCCGCACAGCGCTGAATGCGAAATAGACCCAAACCGTTTCTTTTATGCTGCAATTGCAGACGCCGCAGCAGTCAAACCGATAAACTAGCGCCATGAGCACACCACCGCCCGCCAGTTCACCCGCAGCCGCCACCGCCCGACCCAGCGTTGTCCAGTTGGCGATCAAGGAAAAAGCAGCGCTTTACGCCGCCTACATTCCCTTGTTCACGGAAGGCGGTGTTTTCATTCCGACTGCGCGCGACTACAAGCTGGGCGACGATGTTTATGTCCTGCTGACACTCCCTGAAGATACGCAGCGCTATCCGGTGGCCGGCAAAGTGGCCTGGGTCACACCCGCAAGGGCGGCCGGCAACCGCACGCAAGGCGTCGGCGTCCGGTTCCCGTCAGACGAAAAATCCCGTCTTCTCAAGCTCAAGATTGAAGAAATCCTCGGCGCCCATCTGGCGTCCGACCGCCCCACACAGACCATTTAGGCCTTGCCGAACGCAGCCTGCCACACCGGCAAGCGCCGTGGCTGCTATGGTATTTATAGCTGCTCGCGCACGGCCAAAAAGGCTTGCAGCCTGTTTTGATACCTAACCCTGTACCGCAATGTTTACTGACTCCCATTGCCATTTGAGCTTTCCGGAGCTTCAGGCCCAGTTGCCGCAAATCCGCCAGGCCATGCAGGCCGCCCAGGTTGACCGGGCGCTGTGCATCTGCACCACCCTGGAAGAGTTCGAAACTGTTCACGGGCTGGCCACGGCCTACGACAATTTCTGGGCAACCGTCGGCGTGCATCCCGACAACGAAGATGTCCGGGAACCCAGCCTGGACGACCTGCTGACGCGCGCCAGCCTGCCCAGAGTGGTCGGCATTGGCGAGACCGGGCTCGACTATTACCGGCTGGGTGACCGGACCGTGGCGGACATGGAATGGCAGCGGGAGCGGTTTCGCGTGCACATCCGGGCGGCTCGCCAGACCGGCAAGCCCCTGGTGATTCATACCCGCAGTGCTTCCGACGACACCATCGCCTTGTTGAAGGAAGAGGGCGGTAGTGCTGGAGAAGCGGGCCGAGCCACTGGAGTTTTTCACTGCTTTACCGAAACCCAGGCGGTGGCCCGCGCCGCGCTTGACCTCGGGTTTTACATCTCTTTTTCCGGCATCCTGACCTTCAAGAACGCGGCGGATTTGCGGGAGGTGGCCCGATTTGTCCCACTGGACCGCATGCTGATTGAGACCGACAGCCCCTACCTTGCGCCCATGCCGTACCGCGGCAAAACCAATAATCCTTCGTATGTTCCCCTGGTGGCCAAGCAGATCGCGGAACTCACCCAACAACCCATCCAGGCCATTGCAGAGGCCACCAGCCGAAACTTCGAGCAGCTTTTCAGCGGGGTTAAAACATGAAAAACAACTTCATAAGTTACTTTAAGAAAGCAATCATTGCCTTTGTTTTTTATGGACTTTCTTCGGCAAATGCGGGGTCGTACGATGATTTTTTCATCGCCGTCAAGCGCGACGATCCTCGCACTATTCAGGCACTGCTGCAGCGGGGGTTTGACCCCAACACACCTGACCCAAAAGGCGAGCGTGGGCTCTTTCTCGCGCTGAAGGAGCCATCGCTCAGAGTAGCGCAGGTACTGGTTGACTGGCCCAAGACCGACGTCAACACCCTCAACGACAAAGGGGAAAGCGCACTCATGCTGGCCGCCCTCAAAAACCATCAGGGCCTGGCTGAGAAGCTGGTCAAGCAGGGCGCCGACGTCAACAAGACCGGCTGGACGCCGCTGCATTACGCCGCCAGCGGCGGGCACCTGGGCATCATCAGCCTGCTGCTGGAAAACAGCGCCTATATCGATGCCGAGTCTCCCAACGGCACCACGCCGCTGATGATGGCAGCCATGTATGGCACCACGGAAGCAGTGCGTCTTCTGCTGGAGGAGGGCGCCGACCCGCAACTCAAAAACCAGCTGGGTTTGACTGCCCTGCAGTTTGCCCAGCAAGGCAACCGGCCCGACGCCGCAGCAGCGATCACAGCAGCCCTTCGCGCAAAAAAGCCTGCCGGAACCTGGTGAGTCGACCTGCCAGGCGCATGGGAAGGTTGTGGTGTGATGTGGCGGCGCCGTCTGACTTGACGCAGCCCACATATGACATATGCTTTCAACTGCGTCTCTGATCCGGAGCGTGCAGGGAGAAAATCATGACCTCATTGAAATGCGCAGTGGCACTGTCCTTAACGGCCTTGGTCGCACCGGCCATGGCGTGCTACACCGTTTTTAGCCCCGGCAACCAGATCGTTTATTCCGGTGAGGCGCCGCCCATAGACATGAGCTACCAGATCCACGAAAAACTGCCCGCAGTCTTTCCCAGTGGCCATCTGATTTTTGACATGAGCACCAATTGCCCGTCGGTAGACGTGCGCCGTGCCGTACCGCAACTCACCAATGTCGCGCTTGTAACGGCCGCACCAGCGTCCAGACGAGAACGTCAGATGACGCGCGCCCAGCGCGAACGCGCGCTCGATTCCCTGACGAAATGAGCACGAGCGGTATGCCGCTTTAGTTTGAATTCCGCGTGGATATCAACTGCTTGCGTCGCGGTCGGGTTGGACTGGTTCCCACACCCAACGCCATTGACGCAGCGCAGTTCGAATCTGCAGCACAGCGACCACTGAGCCTATCTGCAAGCCACGCAGCGAATGGCTGGAAAACATCAACCATCGAGGGTGTGCGATGCGCTTCACTTCACAGGCCTCTTAAGCAAACCCTCCCCTAATCGGAGGGTTTTTTTTCGTCTTGGCTGACCTACATTTGGCCCACTGACTCGCCCAGATTACCACTGGATCAAGACTGCGAGTTTTCCCTTCACCCTTGGAGAAAATATGTCGCACAAAACCCTGCATCGCGTGCTCACCGCCCTTACCCTCACATTGGCCGCGCTGTTAACAACAACGCAGGCCATCGCCGCCCCTAAAACGGGCGGCAAGAACGAAGCCGTCAAACCCGCGCCGGTAGGGCTCCCACCGTTCTGCACCATGCCGCCCGCGCAACCCGACGAGCCACCCACTTTCTGCCCTAGCGGCTCGAAGGTGGCTTATCTTGCCTGGGTGTCTGTATGGGCTTGTTGCAGCCGCGATCCCTACAACTCTTAGCCTTCCAATACATCCGCATCGTTCTCGCCTAGCGAGCCACGATCTTTGTGATGTTAAGCAAACCCTCCCCTAATTGGAGGGTTTTTTTACGACTGCATGCGCGATACTCCTGCGCATATGACTCTCTCTTTCGATTCCGTAGACTGGATTATCGGGCTTACCATGATCATCGGTAGTGCTCTTATGCTGCTAGTAGGTCTTGCACTAGCCGGGCGACCCGTCATAGGGCTTGTCTGGGCAGTATTGGGCACTGGACTTGCGATCGGAACTGCTGCAGGAGTTGATTTGTTGCTTCAGTCCTTTGCCAGCGAATTGTTCTGGAGTGATGGAGGGCATAAGCGCAACGCGATGCGGACATTCCTGCCTTTTAGCCTTGGGATGATCATTGGCATAGGGGGAACCGGATTGTTGCTTGTTTGGCTTGATAAATACGACTACCAAGGCGCGTCGGAATAGCCAACGGCAGCTATCGGCCAGAAGCGGACCTTCGACATGACATCTCGCTTTTTTTCTGTTGATTTCAACGAACTCATAGAACACGACCTCGTGATGCTGTCCCAAACTGATGACAGGGCGGACGTGACGGGTATATCCGTTGCCCTCGTGCAAGGGCTACAAGTCGAAATTCAAGAGGAAAATCTATATAACGACGGCCTCCACGAAATACTCTTTGCCCGAGGAATTGTTGAGGCCAATACAACCGGCACCTGGTCACACGTTAAGTGGCTCTGCCGGATTGACTCCGCAGGAATCACCAATTTAGTTGGCGATTGATATTCCACGATCAGTAAAACGAGCTCGTTATGAATACTCTGTCTCATAATCGCTGTTGAAATCACACCACGATCTTTGTGATGTTAAGCAAACCCTCCCCTAATCGGAGGGTTTTTTTACGCCCAATCGTTTTTATCCGATGAGTAAATCGGAAGGGCAGAGCAGGGAAGTCTAACGGGGGATGGGATCGCGTGCACGTGCATCACCTCGCCGACGACACCTGTAAGATTATTTATCCTTGGAGTTGATGAATGAAGACGATAGCCCTCTTTATGCTGACCGCGCTTGCCGAAATCGTTGGGTGCTATCTTCCGTACGTTTGGCTGTCCCGAGGTGGTTCCATTTGGCTATTGGTTCCAGCTGCGCTGAGCCTAGCCCTATTTGCTTGGTTGCTGACACTGCATCCTGCGGCGGCTGGGCGTGTGTATGCCGCCTACGGAGGCGTGTACATAGCCGTTGCACTGGCTTGGTTGTGGGGCGTAGATGGGGTCCGTCCGACGACGTGGGATTTTGCCGGCGTCGCGATCAGTCTGACCGGTATGGCTGTCATCGCCTTCCAGCCTAAAGCACTCTAGCCGCAGCAGCCGCGCGCTTCAGATGAACTTGGCTTGCCGTTGCTTAAGTCCTTGAGAATCGTGCACTTCGGTGCCGGTCCACCGACACATCCGGTTGAGCAGGCCCGCACAAACTTAGACAAGCTTCTTTCCATATTTTGAAGCTCGGCCAGCTTGGCCTGAACAGCGGAGAGATGAACCTGGGCGATATCCCGAGCCTCAACGCAATCACTTGTATCGCTGGTCGAAAGCACAACCAACGCCTTTGTGCTTTCAATTGAAAATCCAAAATCTCTACAGTGCCGGATCAAGGTTAGGACGTGCTGCACCGGCTCTGGATAGATACGATGGCCGCTGGGACGCCTGGCGGCAGGAGCGATGAGTCCGACCTGCTCGTAATAGCGGATTGCAGAGACCGCAAGCCCGGTGCGTTCGGCAAGTTCGCCGATAGTTATTTCCCTGTGAGCCGGTGGATTATTCATCGATTTCTCTTGCATCTCAAGTTACTTGAGGTTTTACATTGAGTGTACGGGAATCAACCCGGCAATACATTCACGGAGAAAACATGAACTTAAAAAAACCGGTCCTCGCTGCAATTGGTGTTGCTGGTGCCTGCGCAGTGTGCTGCGCAATACCTTTGGCAACTCCATTGATAGCCGGACTCTCTGCAGCAGGCATAACCTCGCTGCTTACTTGGGGAGCGCTCACACAAAACGGCGTAATACTGGCGGTATCCGTCGGACTGGTTGCGTCGATATTTGCTGCAGGGGTGTGGCGCTGGTATCGCTTCCACAAGACGCCTGCTTGTAGCGTCGACATGGAATCAACTGCGAAAGCTCACAGCGACGGCAAAGCATCTCGTGCGAGGTGTGGTTGTTCCTGAGCTAGCCGCGGAAACCTTCATATTCCACGATGTATATTATGTTAAGTAATAAATACAGCCGATCAGAGTGGTAGCTACCTTTGGCTAAAGCACGCTTTTCGCCCCATCCCTCTTCGACCTGCCTCTCGAGCTATTGTTCATCCATGGCTTTTGCTTCCACTCGCGGCTGGCTCACCATAGCCAGGAGAGATTCGATGTCTGCGGGTTTCACCACATGGTGGTCAAAACCCGCTTGTTGGGAGCGGAGCCGGCTTTCGGCTTCGCCGTAGCCGGTCAAGGCAATCAGCAGCGTTGTTTTCGATTCGGGGCGACTGCGCAGCTGGCGGGCAACTTCAAAGCCGTCCAGGCCGGGCAAGCCGATGTCGAGGATGACTACGTCCGGCACAAATTCCCGGGCGATATCGAGCGCTGACGCACCATCATTCGCGATCCTCACATTAAAACCTTCCAGTTCCAGCAACACTTGCAGCGTTTCTGCGGAAGCGCATAAATCGTCGACTACAAGGATTTTTCGGGGAGCAGCAGGCGCCGGTTTGACGGCCGGCGGCGCAGCCACCACAGGGAGACCGGCATCGTTGCCTGAAATCCTCGCCGGAAAATAAAGGGATATCCGACTTCCCATGCCTTTGCCTTCGCTATAAGCCTCCACTTTGCCGCTGTGCAACTCGACCAAATGCTTGACCAGTGTCAAACCGATACCCAGGCCGCCTTGCGCGCGGTCCAGGGCCTGGTCGCCCTGGGCAAAAAGGTCGAATACGTGCGGCAGGAAGTCGGGCTCTATGCCCTGACCGTTGTCTGACACGAACAGGGTGACGCCCTCTTCCTGCAGCGAGGCGTTCAGCTCGATCTTTCCATGCTGATCCGTGAATTTGGAGGCATTGTTCAGCAGGTTTGAAAGTACTTGCGACAAGCGCACCAAGTCGCCCTGGAGCACCACGGCTTCAGCTGGAAGACGGACAGTCAATTCCTGATTCCTGGCTGTCAGCAGCGGGCTGCTGGCCTCCACTGCATGCTCGCACAATGTCGAGAGCAGGACCGGCTCCATATGAACCGTCACCTTGCCCCTGACGATCCGCGAGACGTCCAGAAGATCATCGATCATTCGCGACATGTGATCGACCTGCCGTGCAATGACATCACGCGCCCATGCAACCTTCGGGTTAACTACATGGGAACTGTGAATGATGTGCACTGCGTTCCTGATCGGTGCCAGCGGATTCCTGAGCTCGTGCGCCAGCATGGCAAGGAATTCGTTCTTGCGGCGATCCGCTTCCTGAACCAGCGTATAGAGTCTGGCGTTTTCCATGGCAATAGAGGCACGGCCCACCACCTCGCTGAGCAGGGCGGCATCCGCCTGCTCAAAACCACCGGCCTTGCCGAACAGGATGAGTGCGCCCAGCATCTGCTCACGCGCGACCAGCGGACAAATCGCCATCTCCTCATGGTCCGCCGGCAACTCCGGCCAGGCAGGCTGCTGGGCTGCCGCGGAGGCCGTCGACGCCGCGCACAACTCCGTTGAGGGCAGAAACGCTATTTTCCGCGAGAGCATGGCGCTGCGGACCGTCGCCGCCATGGGGGCGCTCAACTCGCGATGGCATTCGAGTACGACAGGGCCCGCCGAGGGGTCCGGGCCACCCGCAATCTTGAGGCAGCGGCAGTGCAGCTCGCCATGGCTGTCCAGCAGGGCGACGGCCGCCATGGCGCCCAGGTCCGGTACGGCGATATCCGCCAGCGCTTGGGCAGTGGCATCGATATTGAGGGACATGGACAGGCGTTGGCTGGCATCCGACAGGAAGGCGGCGCGGCGCGTGGCATCCTCGGCCGCGGTGCGTGCCGCCTCGGACCGCGCCAGCGCCTCGCGCTCGACGGCCTGCTGCTGAAGCTGCCGGTTCATGCGGTGAAGGTCGACGAAAACCTTGACCTTGGAGCGCAACACCCCTGGCACGACAGGCGACGAGATGTAGTCCACAGCGCCCAGCGCGTAACCCTTGGCGGCCTGGTCCTCGTCCACATAGGCCGTGATGAAAACAATGGGCGTTTGCGCCGTCTTCTTGTACTGCCGGATCATGCTGGCGGTTTCCAGCCCATCGATGTCGGGCATGTTGACGTCCAGCAGGATGACCGCAAACTCCATCTGCAGGATGAGGCGCAGAGCCTCCCGGCCCGAGCGGGCACTGACGATGTTTTGCCCCAGTTCTTCCAGGATGCTACGCATGACGACATGCTTTTCCGGCAGGTCGTCGACGATCAGGATGTTGACCAGGTCCGGATTCAGCATGTTTGCCGGCTCCTGCGGCATGAGGACGGCGCTCACCGGGGCAACCAGGCACGCAGCACGGCCAGCAGGTTTTCCGTATTGACGGGCTTGGAGAGGTAGTCCCAGGCGCCGGCCTCTATGCATTTCTCGCGGTCCCCCTTCATGGCCTTGGCCGTGACAGCGATCATGGGCAAGGTCTTGCCGGCCGGCAGCTTGCGAATCTCCTGCATGGTGACCAGTCCGTCCATCACAGGCATCATGATGTCCATCAGTACCACGCTAAGCTGCGGATCGGAGGCGACTTTGGCGATGGCATCGTGGCCGTTGTCAGCCCAGACGATGTCCATGCCCTCCCCCTCCAGCACGGTGGCCAGAGCGAAGATATTGCGCATGTCATCGTCGACAATCAGTACCCTTTTCCCCGCGAGTGACTTGTTGGCATCGTGGAAGTTTCTCAAGGTGCTGCGCTGCCTGTCCGTCATGCGCGCCTCGCTTACATGCAGGGCATGCAAGGCCAGATCTATTACCCGGGGGACAGACCTGGCTTCGCGGAAAAAATAGCCGTCGTGTGACTGCCAGGCAGGCTGAAGCTGCGCATCGATCATGCCTTCACGCCAGACCACCATCTGCAGCGGCCCGAGCACCGGGGCTGCGGGCGAGGCATTTCGCAAGCGGTCGAACCCGTTTGCCAGTGACGCCTCATCAATCACGGCGCATTCCAGGCGGGCAAAATCTTCAGATTTCACGTCCGCCAGTGACGGCACCGCCAGGCACTGAACATAGCTGCCGCTCAGCAAGCTGGTGACCTCGGCACGCAAGGCTTCATCCTTTAGCGCAACAAGCACGTGCCGCACCGGGCGCGACACATAACGGTGCAGCTGATCCAGCATTTCGTCGAGAACCTCCTTGGCCGGGATCGGTTTCTCGATGAATGCCATGGCACCGGATCGATAGGCGCGCTCCTTGGAATCGTCGGTGGAGATCACGCAAACCGGAATATGCCTGACGCTGAAGTCCTGCTTGATGCGCTCGAGCACGCGCCAGCCCTCCATGTCGGGAAGATGCATGTCCAGCGTGATGGCCGAAGGCTTGTACTCGGCGGCAAGCGTGAGGGCGCGGGCCCCCAGCGGCGTCACCAGGCCCTTGAACCCCTTGGCCCTTGCGGCATCGAGCAAAAAGCTGGCAAAGGCCAGGTCATTTTCCACAATCAGGAGCACAAAGTCGCCAGGCTGAATGGTGTGCCGGTCGTCCGCAGCCTCATCGGCCGCTGAGTGCGTGTCCAGAGACAGCACGGAATCATCGAAGGCGACTTCCAGCTTCTCGAAACCCAGGCGGCTGATCGGCGCGGTCGGCTCGAAGCGCTGCTCGGCGCTGCTGCCCGGCTTGCGCGCTCCGCGCGTCGAAGCGTAGACCAGCGGCAGGTAGAGCACAAAGCTGCTGCCTTCTCCCGGCGCGCTGGACAGGCGTATTTCGCCGCCCAGCAGGCGCGAGAGTTCGCGACTGATAGCCAAACCCAGACCGGTACCGCCGTACTTTCGGCTGGTACTGCCGTCAGCCTGCTGGAAGGCTTCAAAGATGATCTGCTGCTTGTCGGCGGAGATACCGATACCTGTATCAGTGACGGAAAACGCCAGCACCTGCTGCGCGCGGTTGAGTTCCTCGTTGTCCGGGCTCCAGCCGGTAAAGGCTTCTTCTATCGCCAGGGCCACATGACCCTGGTGCGTAAATTTGAAGGCGTTGGACAACAGGTTTTTGAGAATCTGCTGCAGGCGCTTGACGTCGGTCACCATGGAAACCGGCAGCTGCAACCCGGTGGTGATCAGGAAATCCACATTCTTGGCTTCGGCCACATGGCGGAAAGTGCGCTCCACATACATCTGCAGGTCGGACAGCCGCAGCTCGTTCACATCCACGACCACCGTGCCCGACTCGATCTTCGACAAGTCCAGGATGTCGTTGATCAGCATCAGCAGGTCGTTGCCGGAGGAATGAATGGTCTTGGAAAACTCCACCTGCTTGTTGGTCAGGTTGCCTTCCGAGTTCTTGCACAGCTGATCGGACAGGATCAGCAGGCTGTTGAGCGGCGTGCGCAGCTCATGCGACATATTGGCCAGAAACTCCGACTTGTACTTGGACGTGAGCGAAAGCTGCTTGGCCTTTTCCTCGAGCGCCTGACGGGCCTGCTCGACCTCCTGGTTCTTTCGCTCCACCTCGTCGTTCTGCTGGACCAGCAGATGGGCCTTTTCCTGCAGCTCCTCGTTGGTCTGCTGCAGTTCTTCCTGCCGGCTTTGCAGCTCCTGTGCCAGGGACTGCGACTGGGTCAGCAAGTCCTCGGTGCGCATATTCGCTTCAATCGTGTTGATCACGATGCCGATACTCTCCGTGAGCTGGTCCAGGAAAGCCTGGTGAGTCGGGTTGAATCGCTCGACCGAGGCGAGTTCCACCACACCGCGAACCTGGCCTTCGAAGATGATGGGCAGCACCAGGATGTCCATGGGCGCAATTTCGGTCAGGCCCGAAGATATCTTGAGCCCCTGCGGCATGGAGGAGGTCAACAATATCTTTTGTTTGTCGTAAGCGCACTGCCCCACCAGCCCCTGTCCCAGGTCAATTTCCTTGCCGTAAGCGCCCTGCCCGTCAGACGCGTAGCTGGCCATGAGGCGCAGGCGCGGCCTCTCGTGCGTGTAGCTCAGCACATAAAACTCCGCCTGCTGCGCGCCAACCACCGGTGCCAGCTCCGAGAGAATCAGATGCCCTACGGCCACCAGGTCTTTCTGGCCCTGCAGCATCCGGCTGAATTTGGCGAGATTGGTTTTGAGCCAGTCCTGCTCGGTATTGACCTGGGTCGTGTCCTTGAGGTTGCGGATCATTTCATTGATCGTGTCTTTCAACGCCGCCACCTCACCGAGTGCCTCGACCGTGATCGACCGCGTCAAGTCACCTTGGGTCACGGCGGTGGCCACCTCGGCGATGGCGCGCACCTGGGTCGTCAGGTTGGCAGCCAGCTGGTTTACGTTCTCCGTCAGGCCTTTCCAGGTGCCGGCGGCTCCGGGAACCTTGGCCTGGCCGCCCAGCTTGCCTTCCACGCCGACCTCGCGCGCCACCGTGGTTACCTGATCAGCGAAGGTGGCCAGGGTGTCAGTCATGCCGTTGATGGTATCGGCCAGCGCGGCGATCTCGCCCTTGGCTTCCACGGTCAGCTTGCGCTCCAGGTCGCCGTTGGCCACGGCCGTCACCACGCGCGCAATGCCTCGCACCTGGCTGGTCAGATTGCCAGCCATGAAGTTGACGTTGTCAGTCAAATCCTTCCAGGTACCGGCTACACCTTGCACATCGGCTTGCCCGCCCAGTTTGCCTTCGGTACCCACCTCGCGGGCCACCCGCGTCACCTCAGAGGCAAAGGACCGAAGCTGGTCCACCATGGTGTTGATGGTATTCTTGAGCTCCAGAATCTCGCCCTTCACGTCCACCGTGATCTTCTTGGAGAGGTCGCCGGCTGCCACGGCCTTGGTCACGTCGGCAATGTTTCGCACCTGTGATGTCAGGTTACCGGCCATGAAGTTGACGTTGTCGGTCAGATCCTTCCAGGTACCGGCAACGCCCTGCACATCGGCTTGCCCGCCCAACTTGCCTTCAGTACCCACTTCTCGTGCCACCCGCGTCACCTCAGAGGCAAAGGACCGCAGCTGGTCCACCATGGTGTTGATGGTGTTCTTGAGCTCCAGAATCTCGCCCTTCACGTCCACCGTGATCTTCTTCGAAAGGTCACCGGCCGCCACAGCCGTCGTCACTTCGGCAATATTACGCACCTGCGCCGTCAGGTTGGAGCCCATGGAGTTGACCGAATCGGTCAAGTCCTTCCAGGTGCCAGCCACGCCCTGCACATCGGCCTGCCCGCCCAGCTTGCCTTCGGTACCCACCTCGCGCGCCACACGCGTCACTTCAGAGGCAAAGGACCGCAGCTGGTCCACCATGGTGTTGATGGTGTTCTTGAGCTCCAGAATCTCGCCCTTCACGTCCACCGTGATCTTTTTGGACAGGTCACCGGCCGCCACAGCCGTCGTCACCTCGGCAATGTTGCGCACCTGGCCGGTCAGGTTAGATCCCATGGAGTTGACCGAATCGGTCAAGTCCTTCCAGGTACCGGCCACGCCCTGCACGTCGGCCTGCCCGCCCAGCTTGCCCTCGGTGCCCACTTCTCGTGCCACCCGCGTCACTTCAGAGGCAAAGGACCGCAGCTGGTCGACCATGGTATTGATGGTGTTCTTGAGCTCCAGAATCTCGCCCTTCACGTCCACCGTGATCTTTTTGGACAGGTCACCGGCCGCCACGGCCTTGGTCACCTCGGCAATGTTGCGCACCTGGCCGGTCAGGTTGGAGCCCATGGAGTTGACCGAATCGGTCAAGTCCTTCCAGGTACCGGCTACGCCCTGCACATCGGCCTGCCCGCCCAGTTTGCCCTCAGTACCCACTTCTCGTGCGACTCGCGTTACTTCGGATGCAAAAGACGAGAGCTGGTCCACCATGGTGTTGATGGTGTTCTTGAGCTCCAGAATCTCGCCCTTCACGTCCACCGTGATCTTTTTGGACAGGTCACCGGCCGCCACGGCCGTCGTCACCTCGGCAATGTTGCGCACCTGGCCGGTCAGGTTAGATCCCATGGAGTTGACCGAATCGGTCAAATCCTTCCAGGTGCCGGCTACACCTTGCACATCGGCCTGCCCGCCCAGCTTGCCCTCGGTGCCCACCTCGCGTGCGACTCGCGTTACTTCGGATGCAAAAGACGAGAGCTGGTCCACCATGGTGTTGATGGTGTTCTTGAGCTCCAGAATCTCGCCCTTCACGTCCACCGTGATCTTCTTGGAGAGGTCGCCGGCTGCCACGGCCTTGGTCACGTCGGCAATGTTTCGCACCTGTGATGTCAGGTTACCGGCCATGAAGTTGACGTTGTCGGTCAGATCCTTCCAGGTACCGGCAACGCCCTGCACATCGGCTTGCCCGCCCAACTTGCCTTCAGTACCCACTTCTCGTG